>NZ_BBCE01000016.1 GCF_001311885.1 Syntrophomonas palmitatica JCM 14374
GTGATGAATATGCAAACAACCCAGGTGCAATTCATCGGCAAATTCTCAGGAAAGCGAACCTCCGACCTGAATAGTAATGCTGTTGAAATTACCATCAGGCGTGTCATGGGGATTGTTCCTCGGCACGCCTTGACTATATTAGAGTATGGTGATACTATGATTTCAGTCAGCCGGATGGCTGACTGAAAAGGAGATTGCTATGAAGACACAAAAGCAGGAAAATCCTGATTTTGATTCCCGCCAGCATATTTTACAAACGGCTAACCGTTTAATGATGGAAAAGGGGATTAATGAAACCAGCCTGGCAGACATTGCCCGCGAGGCCGGAATCAGCAAAGGAACCCTTTATTATTATTATTCCTCCAAAAATGATCTGATCTATGACGTCACCCAACAGCATTTCGCGGCTATTACTGATAATCTCATTAACTGGGTGGAAAAAACCAAAGGCATCAGCAGTTTCAGCGACATTCTCAAAGCTGTGGTGGGGGCTATGCTCCAGGCTGAAACCCGTACCAAACTTCATCTCTATCTCCTGCAGGAAGCAGTATTAAACAATGAACACCTGCGCTCACGTTTTCAGGAAACCTATCAGGAATGGAGAACCCTGGTTTATAACGAATTATATAATTTGGCAGGCTCCATGGATATTAATCAGGATCAGGCCAGGGCCTTGTCATTTTTAGTGGTAGCTATTATTGACGGTTTGATTATCCAGCGAATAGTGGGGGGGAGGAGATACCGTTGGATGATATTATTCGGTTCCTGGCTCGCTAAAACGGAAAAACTTTTTGCTCAATGTCAGGCGGTCAACCGGCTGACTAATATTTTATAAAATAGGAGGAATCATGAATGGCAGAAATAATGGAATACCAGATGTTTATTGACGGCCAGTGGATTCCCGGAACTTCGGGAGAGAGAATGGAGGTAATCAATCCCGGCAACGGGGAAGTGGTTGCCACAGTCCCCAGAGGCAATGCCGCAGATGTTGACCGGGCTCTGCAATCTGCGCGGAGCAGCTTTAATTCGGGAATTTGGCGCAGCAAATCGATTGAGGAGAGAGCCCAGGTTTTAACCACTGCCGCAATTATGATTCTGGCCCAGAAGGATCGCCTGGCCTATCTGGAATCATTGACTTCAGGCGCAACCATCAAACGCAGCAGTACGGTTGATATAGCTTCAGTAGCGGGTTCTCTTATAATGTCGGCAGCTATTCTGCGCGAGATGCCGGAAGTAGAGCATGCTATTTGCCCCCCGGTAATTGCCCCCATGCATTCCTATTTTAAACGTGAACCAATTGGGGTCTGCGCGGGTATTACCCCCTGGAACTTCCCCATGATTTTGGCCGCATATAAATTTGCCCCGGCCCTGGCCATGGGCAACAGTATCGTCATAAAACCAGCCAGTATTACTCCGATTACTACCCTGGAACTGGCCAGAATATTATACGATGCCGGTCTGCCCGCGGGAGTATTTAATGTTATTACCGGCCCCGGTTCATCAATGGGCAGTTACCTGGCCGCTCATCCCGAGGTTGATAAAATAGCTTTTACGGGTTCAACCGAGGTTGGCCGGGGCGTGGCGCGAGTGGCCGCAGACGGAATTAAGCGCGTAACCCTTGAACTGGGCGGCAAATCCGCGGTAATAGTATTGGATGATGCTGATCTGGATGTGGCGGCTAATATGGGTTTGTTCGCTTTTCTTATGCACTCCGGACAGGTGTGTGAATCCGGCACCCGTTTGATAGTGCCGCGGGCCATGCAGGATGATCTGGTGGCGCGGATGATTAAAAAGATAAAGAAGATGAAGATAGGCGATCAGATGGATATGACTACGGATATCGGCCCTATTGCCAGTATGGATCAGTTAAAAACCATTATGGAATATGTGGATATAGGTCTTAAAGAAGGAGCTACGCTGGCTTGCGGCGGAAAGCGTTATGAGAGCGGCGACTGTGCAAAAGGATTCTTCTTCGAACCTACCATTTTTACAAATTGTAATAATCAGATGAAGCAGGCGAGGGAAGAAATTTTCGGTCCTGTGCTCTGCGTAATTCCTTATGACGGAGATGAAGAGGAAGCTATAGCCATTGCCAACGATAGCAGCTACGGCCTGGGCGGAGGAGTCTGCAGCACCAATACCACCCGTGCGCAAAAAGTGGCGGCCAGGATGCGTACCGGTACGGTTTGGATCAATACCTATCATATTCTGCGACCGGATGTGCCTTTTGGCGGTTACAAGGAGAGCGGCTACGGCCGGGAAAATTGTTATCACGCTTTGATGGCTTATAGCGAAGTTAAACATATCTGCCAGGACTTGACTCCGGACGCGGATGATAAACTGGTCAACCTGCTTATTGGGTTAAACAATGCATAGAAGGGGAGGTTTTTGATTATGACGCCAAAATACTTTATGTGGGATTTTCACACCCTGGTAGAATGCGGTTCGGGCTGCCGGACTTTTGTGGCCCAGCGCTTTATGGAAATGGGCTGTAAACGTGTGGGTATGATCACTGACAAAGGCCTGGTTGAAGCGGGTATAGTAGAACTTGTTAAAGGGATATTTGATGTTCAGGGCGGCACCCGCCTGGTTGGAATCTATGATGAAATACAACCCGATGCGGCCATGGGCAATATTAATCACTGTGCTGCCTGGTGTCGGGAGAAGGCTATTGACGGAATGCTTACCGTCGGCGGTGGCAGTGTAATGGATGCGGCTAAAGGTGTTAAGGCCATGCTGGGAATGGGGGTAACTGATATCCGCGAAATTATGCCGGGAAATATCGGCCCTTATTTAAGACCTCTGGGTAAACCGCTGGGCATCCCCCATATTTCTATACCAACTACGGCTGGAACCGGTTCGGAAGTATCGCCTATCGCAGTTATTTATAACGAAGAACAAAAGGTAAAAGGGGATATGCTGCATCCCTATATTGTACCTGATTATGCTCTATTAGATCCGGATTTGACTGTGGGGCTTCCCGCATCTATTACTGCTGATACAGGTTTTGACGCTCTTTCCCATGCTATTGAAGGATATACCTCTCCAGGAGCCAATCCTATGATCGACGCCCTGGCTTTGCAGGCGATGCGCCTTATTAAACGCTATTTGCCCCGGGCAGTGGAGAACGGCAAAGACTTGGAGGCCCGCACCAATATGCTTATAGCCAGTAATATATCTATCATGTCCTTTGCTATGAGCGGGTTTATCTATCCGATCCACAATGTCGCCCATGCCGTCGGGGGGCAGTTCCGTATCTCGCACGGCAATGCCAATGCGGTACTGGTGCCGGTATTGATGGAAAACCTGCCCCAATATTACCTGCCTAAAATTCATGATATGGCTCATGCGTTTGGCCTTTCTACCGCAGGAAAAAATAATGAAGAAATCTTACAAGAAACCATAAATGATATAAAGAGTTTACAAAAGGCTTGCGGAGTAGCGCCCAAATTCACTCTGCATCTTGGCGAAACAGAGATGGAACAGCTCAAATGGGCCATTAAACTCGACCCTGCCGGTATTGCTTTCCCCTTACCCGATGACTGTATTAAGAAATGTCTGGATTGCAGTTTTGATTGCAAATAAAACCCTGAAAAAAAGGAAACAACATGTATAAGAACCAGGGGCAGTTTACCCCTGGTTCTTATTACCGGATATTATAACGTGCATACAATATTATTTACCCATAAAGGTTTGATTACAACCTGGTTTCAGTTAATATAGAAACTGAGTTTGATGTTGGCTAAATCAGAATTTTTAGGGCTGTTTGATGATATAATCTGCCGCCAACCAGGAAAGGACGTGATTTATGTGAACTGCTGCTGCCAGGAGCAAAACTGTGTAAAGGAACGTTTCCCTGCCGGGGAGGTTAACCTGCAGTTAATAGAAGGGATAATTGAACGCTACCGGAATGAAAAAGGCAGCTTGATAACAATTTTACAGGAAACTCAGGGTGTTTATGGATATTTGCCCCTGGCTGCGCTGGACTATATTGCCGGGGAATTAAAAATTCAACCGGCCAGGGTTTATGGAGCGGCTACGTTTTACACCCAGTTTCGTTTGACTCCGGTAGGTAAGCATCTCATCCTGCTTTGTGAAGGTACCGCCTGTCATGTGAATGGAGCAGAAAGAATCGAAACGGCTCTGGTTGAGGAACTCAAAATCCACAAGGGGGAAACCACTCCCGATGGTATTTTCACACTGGAGACTGCGGCTTGTTTAGGCTGCTGCAGCCTGGCGCCGGTGATGATGATTAATGGACAGGCCTACGGACCCTAACGCCTGATAGTGCTCGCAAGATAGTGCGTGATATCAATGCCCGCGAGAGGCAGGCCGCAAAGGAAGGTGAAGCCTCATGAGGATTGTTGTAGGAATGGGCAGCTGCGGTATAGCCGCCGGGGCATTGCCGGTTTGGGATGCGGTTCAGAACGAAATAGGGAAATGGGATATTTCATTTGAAACTGTTCCTACCGGGTGCGTGGGCATGTGCCACCAGGAACCGTTGATGGATGTGGTTGAGGATGACGGCAGAAGTTATACCTATGGTAATGTTAATGCGGAAAAAGCGCAGGAAATAATGGCCAGCCACCTGCAAGGACGCGGCCCGCTTGTTAAATACCTGGCAGCCAGCAGCGAGACGGCCCATGATTTTTTGACCGCCCAGCTAAGGGTAGCTCTGCGCAACTGCGGAATAATTAACCCGGAAGCTATAGACGACTATATTGCCCGGGGCGGTTATAAAGCGCTGGAAAAAGCGATTAAGTTGATGTCACCAGAAGAAGTAATCGATGAAATAAAAATCTCAGGATTACGAGGCCGAGGTGGAGCGGGCTTTCCTACCTGGTTCAAATGGAACTCTACCCGCCAGGAAAAAGGGACTCATAAATACCTGGTCTGCAATGCTGACGAGGGCGATCCCGGGGCGTTTATGGACCGCAGTCTCCTGGAGAGCGACCCCCATTCTCTGCTGGAGGGCATGGCTATCGCTGCATATGTGATAGGGGCGGATACCGGGGTAATCTACTGCCGGGCGGAATACCCGCTGGCTATAAAACGATTGCAGATAGCCATTAGCCAGGCCAGGGAAAAAGGATTTCTGGGCAGCCATATTTTAGACAGCACTTTTAGTTTTGATATCAAAATCAAACAGGGCGCGGGAGCTTTTGTCTGCGGTGAGGAAACCGCATTGATTGCTTCACTGGAAGGGGAAAGAGGCATGCCGCGCCTGAAACCGCCGTATCCTTCACAGAAGGGTTATTGGGATCGTCCCACTAACATTAATAATGTGGAAACCTTCGCTAATGTTCCCTGGATAATTGATCGGGGCGGTGCTGCTTTCGCGGCTATTGGAACCGAGGACAGCAAAGGTACCAAGGTCTTTGCTCTGGCCGGAAAGATAAAGCGGGGAGGACTTGTCGAGGTGCCGATGGGAATAACTCTGCGTGATGTTATTTTCAAAATTGGCGGCGGTATTAAAGAGGATAGACAATTCAAAGCTGTACAATTGGGGGGGCCTTCAGGCGGATGCATCCCGGCAAGCCTTCTGGATACGCCGGTCGACTACCGCTCTATTAAAGCTACCGGAGCTATTATGGGTTCCGGGGGCATGATCGTTGTGGATGAGACTACCTGCATGGTGAATATGGCCCGTTACTTTTTAGATTTTACGCAGAAAGAATCCTGCGGCAAATGCGTGCAATGCCGCATAGGCACCAAACGCATGCTGGAGCTTTTGGAACGCATCTGTGCGGGAGAGGGTCGGGAAGGCGACCTGGAGCTGCTGGAAGAACTGGCCGGCGAAATCAGAGACGGATCATTATGCGGCCTGGGGCAGGGGGCGCCCAATCCGGTTTTGACGACTATCCAATATTTCCGGGATGAATACCGGGCGCATATTGAAGAAAAACGCTGTCCGGCCAAACAATGCAAACACCTGATTAAATACCAGATAGATGCTGTGAAATGTAAATCCTGCGGCATTTGCGCCAAGAAGTGCCCGGTGGACTGCATCAGCGGGGAAAAGAAAAAACCCTATGTGATCGATCAGGAAAAGTGCATTAAATGCGGGACCTGTCTGGAAGTCTGTCCGGTTAAATTTGCCGCGGTCAGTGTGGAATAGAGGGAGAGGTGGGTGAAATAATGATTTGCCTGAATATAGACGGAAAAGAAGTAAAAGGACATCAAGGCCAAACCATATTGCAAATAGCCGAGGCTAATGGCATAAAAATCCCTACTCTCTGTCATAATGAACGGCTCAAGCCATACGGGGCCTGCGGCATCTGTGTGGTGCAGCTGCAGGGCAGCCCCAATCTGATACGTGCCTGCGCAACCGAGGCCCAGGATGGAATGACTGTGGTTACTGATAATGCGCGTATAAGAAAGTCGAGAAAAATGACCCTGGAATTATTATTATCAGATCACAGCGGCGACTGCCGTCCCCCCTGTTCACAGGCCTGTCCGGCGGAAACTGATTGTCAGGGGTATGTAGGCCTTATTGCCAATGGACAATATAAGGAAGCGGTGGCCTTGCTGAAAGAGAGCTATCCCATACCTTTGAGTATCGGCATGGTTTGTCCTCATCCTTGCGAGGATGCCTGCCGCCGCCGACTGGTGGAAGAACCTGTTGCGATTGCTAACCTCAAGGCCTTTGCGGCTCTGGAGGATATGTATAACGAACACCCCTATAAACCTGAAGTAAAAGCTCTTACCGGCAAGAAGGCTGCTGTGGTGGGCTCAGGACCGGCAGGTTTGACCGCTGCTTTTTTCCTGGCGCGACAAGGACATATGGTCACCGTGTATGAAGCGATGCCAGAACTGGGCGGAATGCTTCGTTATGGGATTCCCGAGTACCGCCTCCCCAAAAAACTGCTGGACCGGGAAATAAATATGATAAAGGAAATAGGGGTTGAATTCGTCACCAATACCAGAATAAACCGGGATATTAGCCTGGATGAACTGCGTCAGCAATATGATGCGATATTTCTGGGCATCGGGGCCTGGATATCTTCGAAAATAGATTGTCCCGGAGAGGATTTGCCGGGGGTAATCGGGGGCATTGATTTTCTAAGGGAAGTGGCTATGAACCATCCGGTTGACTTAGGCAGGCGGGTAGCGGTAATCGGCGGAGGAAATACCGCTATGGACGCGGCCCGTACAGCTGTCCGCCTGGGGGCCGATGAGGTAATGGTCCTTTACCGGCGTACCCGCGCGGAGATGCCGGCTGAAGATGTGGAAATCGAAGAGGCCATGGAAGAAGGGGTAATATTTCACTTCCTGGTGGCGCCCGCGGAAATAATAGCGGAAAACGGCCGCGCAGCCGGGATACGCATGCAGAAAATGCGGCTGGGTGAACCGGATAAATCAGGAAGGCGGCGCCCCGAACCTACCGGCGAAGAGGAGCTTTTTGCCGTAGATACAATTATTGCCGCTATCGGCCAGACGGTTAATACCGATGGTTTTGAAAACTTGAAGTTAAGCCGCTGGGGTACGCTGGAGGCTGACGAGAAGAATTATCAGACCAGCCTGCCGGGTGTCTTTGCCGGCGGGGATGGCGTCAGCGGACCAGGCATAGCTATTGAGGCTGTAGCTCAAGGCCAACAGGCGGCCCGGGCTATGAATGCTTACCTGAATGGCGCCGAGCTTTCCCATCATAAACCTTTCCTGGTACAGAGAAAATTAGAGGCAAAACATTTTGCGGATTATGAGAGACAGCCGCGGGAGCAATTACACCATGCTGACCCGCAGGTGAGAAGACGTAATTTTTATCCGGTAAGTCAGGTTTTTGACCAGGCAAAGGCGTTGCGTGAAGCCTCCCGTTGTTTGGAATGCGGCTGTTTGGATTATTATGAGTGCAAACTTATTCATTATGCGCGGGAATATGAGGTGCAGCCTGAACGCTGGGAGGGCGCCAAACATCCTGACGCTGCTTTCAAAGGCCATGCCTTTATTATGAATGAACCTGGCAAATGCATATTCTGCAGTCTGTGCATACGCACCTGTGACGAGGTGGTGGGTGCGGGCGCTTTAGGATTGGTGCGGCGGGGATTTGAGACTATGGTTCAGCCTGAATTTGGCCTGCCCCTGCAGCAAACCGCTTGTATTTCCTGCGGGCAATGCGTGGCGAACTGTCCAACCGGCGCCCTGGCAGAACGCAGCCCGATAGAAAAGCAGGTGCCTCTGGTTTTTAATAAACAGGCTGCTTTATGTTCGCAATGCGCTATGAACTGCGGACAAATAATTGAGAATTATGGAGATATGCTGGTGCGCGCAGTTCCAGAAGCAGATGGGTTCTTATGTGCGCGGGGGCGTTTTGGCTGGAAGGGACCTGAAAAGGATAGGGTTCTGCAAGCTATGCTGCGTAAAAATGGAACATTAGAGATGGTAAGCCTTAAAGAAGCCGTAGAGCAATTTGTCCGGTCACAGCAGGCTAGTATTGATACCGGAGCGCAAACAGCGGTTTTGGTAAGTCCTTCCTGGACTCTGGAAGATGCCGCAGCTCTGGCCGATTGGTCACACCATGTTTTGCAGGCTGACAAATTAAGCAGTTTCAGTTATAACGCGGCTGCGGGAATAGCTCATGTTCTGGGCCAAAGCCTGTCTACCAACCGCCTTGACCAGTTAGAGTCCAGCGACCTTGTTATTGTCCTAGGTTCTTTCCGCCACAGTCAGGTGGCGGCCATGAAGCTGCGCCAGGCCGCAAACAAGGGAGCCCGGCTGGTGGTCATCAGTCCGGGTAAAACCTTGATGGATGACCTGGCCGCAATAAAAGCTATTCCGAATACAAACAGCACCAATTGGTTGCTGCAAATCTTGGCGGCTATAGTTGACCAGGGCTGGTATAATAGTGACTTTATAAATAACAAAACCAATGGTTTTGAGGCTGTCAAATCACAGCTTGCTGCATTGGCTTACGGAGAGGACGCCCGCATGATAGCCCAGGCTTACAGCCAGGCGCAAAAAGCTATGATAGTCATTGACGGATACGAGACCAGCGCTACCGCAGTGCAGATTATGACAATGACAGCTGTAATCTGCGGACATATCGCGGCTTTGCACCAGGGTATTATTGTGGTAACCGCAGGCGGCAATGCCGCAGGAACTGTCATGGCTGGTTTTGACAGCCGCCGCCGCGATATTTTAACAGCTATGGAAGAGGGACGTATCAATATTCTGGTAATAGCTGACGAAGATCCTGTGGGTGCCGGAATAATAACTCCAGATATATTTTCCAGGGTGAAAACGAAAGTGGTTTTAACCGCCTATATGCATGATACGGCCCGTTTGTCCGATATAGTTATTCCCACTCGGATTCCGCTCGAATTATCCGGACACTATATCGCGCCGGGGGCGAGTTAAATGAATTTAAGCAGGTTAAGCCTGCCAGTGTCCCTGATAACCGCAGTATAATAAAAATGCTTACCCAGGCGGCCGGCGGGCAATTGAGTGAGACATCCTGGCTTCCCAACAGGCCTGAACCGGTTCTGTACCAGAACGGGTTTGCGTTTGCAGATGGCAAAGCCCGCCTGGAGTTAACTGGCGAAAACCGGATCTTCTTAACCTGGAAAGAACCGGATTATGCCGCTCGGATGTTCCGGTGCGGCGTAAACGATTAAGTAAGAGGAATTAAGATAAAAGTACCCCTAACGCTGATCGTGCGGAGGGCGAATCTGTTCTCGGAAACGCGGTTTTAGCAAATTGCTTGCTTCAGTTATGCGTTATTGTTATAGTGAAAAATATCACTTGTATAATTGTACAGGATGATTTTGCCTTTAACCTTAAACTTTATGAAGGAGGAGAAATAATTTTGGCACAGGGAGAAAAGATCACCGTAACAAATGGAGTTTTGCAGGTTCCTGACCATCCGGTCATACCTTTTATTGAAGGGGATGGCACCGGCCCTGATATCTGGAGGGCGGCATCACGGGTTCTGGAGGCCGCCGTTGAAAAAGCCTATAACGGTAAAAGGTCTATCGTGTGGAAGGAAGTCCTGGCCGGGGAGAAGGCATTTAAAAAAACCGGTGAATGGCTTCCGCAGGAGACTTTGGATATTATCCGCGAATATATAATAGCCATCAAGGGACCTTTAACTACTCCTATAGGCGGGGGTATACGCTCTCTAAATGTGGCCTTAAGGCAGGGATTAGACCTCTATACCTGCTTGAGACCGGTCAGGTATTTTCCCGGGGTACCTTCGCCGGTGAAACGTCCGGAACTGGTGGATATGGTCATTTTTCGCGAAAATACCGAGGATATATACGCGGGTATAGAATACGAGAGCCAAACGCCCGAAGCTGAGAAACTGATTAAGTTCCTGCAAGAAGAAATGGGAGTGAAAAAAATCCGCTTTCCTCAGACTTCGGGAATCGGCATCAAACCTGTTTCCAGTGAGGGCACAAAGCGTTGGTAAGAGCTGCGTTAGATTATGCTATCAAGTATGGCCGTAAAAGTGTAACCATTGTCCATAAAGGCAATATCATGAAGTATACGGAAGGGGCTTTCCGCAACTGGGGTTATGAACTGGCGGAAACTGAATATGCAGATAAGGTATTTACCTGGGACCAGTATGACCGCATAAAAGATGAAAAGGGCAGTAAAGCCGCAGATGAGGCCCAGAAAGCGGCACTGGATTCCGGCAAAATCCTGATTAAGGATGCGATCGCCGACATCTTCCTGCAGCAGATATTGACCCGTCCGGATGAATTTGACGTAGTGGCCACTTTAAATCTGAACGGGGACTATGCCTCCGACGCCCTGGCGGCTCAGGTAGGCGGAATCGGTATCGCTCCCGGAGCAAATATAAACTATGTTACCGGACACGCGGTTTTCGAAGCCACTCATGGCACCGCTCCCAAATACGCCGGGCTGGATAAGGTAAATCCTTCTTCGGTAATCCTGTCTGGAGAAATGATGCTCAGGCATCTTAACTGGAACGAAGCGGCTGATTTAATAATAGCGGCTATGGAAAAGACTATCGCCGGCAAAGTGGTCACATATGACTTTGCCCGCCTGATGGAAGGCGCGACGGAAGTAAAGTGTTCCGCTTTTGCTGATGCGCTTATCAGCAACATGTAACCTGTTTAAAAACTATAAATATAACGAGAACTCCTCTTGAACAGGGGAGTTCTTTGTCTGATCAGGCGTAAGCTGAGTTATTATTGTCATTTAACTAAAACACTCTTTAAAAATTATAATTGTGTGCGGGAATGGTAATTATGAAATTGGTTCCCTTGTTCAATGTGCTTTGAACCTCTATCTGTCCTCCATGGTTTTCCACTACAGCCTTAACAATAGAGAGTCCCAGGCCGCTGCCCCGGGTGGAACTGCTGGAGGGAGAGCGCCAGAAGCGCTCGAAAACGAATGGCAGTTCCTGCTCGTTTATACCTTTGCCATTGTCTTTGACCCATATCCTTATTTGGTTTCCATCCCGTTTACATCCCAGAGTAATGGCAGCTTCTCTGCCGCTATGATATAGAGCGTTATCCACCAGGTTATTCATCATCTGCTGCAGCCGTTCACCTTCACCCTGAATTATGCAATCCTTTTCGATTTCAACTTTAATCTTTCGTTCCGGATCTAACAGTTCTGCACGCCGGGCGGATTCTTTGATCAGGTCGGCTATATCAACTGGATATTTTTCGCATGAGAGTCTTGAATCGAGGCGCGCCAAGGTCAACAGGTTGTCAAGCAGGCGGCTGAGACGAGAGATTTCACGCTTAATCGAAGAATAAACCCGTTCTTGTTCTATGGGTTCTGTTACGGCGCCGCGGCGTAATACATCTATATAACCGTTGATGGACGTAAGGGGTGAACGCAGTTCATGAGATATGTCAGCAACATTTTTTCTGACCAGATTCAAGGCTTGTTCTCGCGCATCAAATGAATCCTGCAGGCCTTCGAGCATCTGGTTGAAAACTGCGGTAAGATACGCAAGTTCATCATGAGTATTTGTAACCGGAGCGCGGGCGGTGAGATCATTGGCGGCCACAGCGCGGGAGGTATTAACCAGATTATTCAAAGGATTAAGTATTACTGCGGTGAGAATATATATCAGGAAAAATGTGAGGAAAAGCACCAGCAAACCCCCTGCCAACAGAAATATACCTTCAGTTTGCAGGGATTTTATTACATGCCCCAGAGAACTCCAGGCTACAATATAACCTGAGTTATAATCTTCGGGGTTTTTTAAGGGAATAATATAGACCAGTTGCAAAGGCTGATTTATTTGGCCATTTTCAATTTGAAAGGAATTTTGTTGAACCCTGTATTGTGGTTTCCAAGCGGGTTTATTGTCGCTGAACGTTGACAACAATCTGCCCTGGCTGTCGTACACAACGCAATTTACCCCATGCAGGGAGAGAGTAGAGGTTAACAAAAAGGCTCGCTGTTGTAATTCTTGTTTGTTTGCGGCCTGTTCTATTTTTGAGTGATGAACCGGCGGCAGGACCTGGGCTTCCAGGGTTTCTTGCGCGGTATTGAAAAGATCGCTTTTTAGTTCGTTGTACGCGAGCAAAGCATAGCCTATTATCAAAATAGCCACTGCGCTGGTAATAGCCAGGCATAATTTGCCTTGCAGACTGGAGCAGAAGTTAATTTTAATACCGCCTGGCTGGTGAATCGAGAACATAGCCTATACCTCTGACTGTATAGATAAGTGGAGGCTTGCCAAGTTTTTTACGCAGATAACCAATGTAAACTTCAACAATGTTGGTATCACCGGTATAATCGTATCCCCACACCTTATCCAGAATGATATCTTTGGAGAAAACCTGGCGCGGGTGTTCAGCAAATAACAATAACAACTTGAATTCCGTAGGTGTAAGAACAATACGTTTATGGCCACGGCTTACCTCATAGGTATCCCGGTTGATGGTGAGGGATAAAAAACTGACCAGATTGCTGACGTTTTGTTTGTTTTGTCTTCTTAACCCGGCCTCGATACGGGCCAGCAGTTCATCAAGGTGAAAAGGTTTAACCAGGTAGTCATCTGCGCCTGCCTTTAAACCCTCTACCCTGTCAGGAATATCATCCTTGGCGGTCAACATGATAATATAAATATCGCTGTCGGCGCGAAGCTGCCTGCATACCTCTGTTCCTGGCAAATCAGGCAGCATCCAATCAAGCACCGCCAGATCCGGCTTGTTCTGGCAACTTAATTCGAGGGCTTCCGAACCGTTTTTAGCTATTAAAACCTCAAAACCTTCGTAACGCAGCCCGAGGGAAATAAAATCCAAGATAGATGGATCATCATCCACCAGCAATACTTTTTTGACCATAGACAAAGGCAAATCACCTCAATTGTCGTCCTGATTTGAGAATTGTTTTTTTTCGCAACCTCTGCAGACTGAACAGTCACTGTCAACGCAAGGTTCAGTATGAATCAGGATAATACTATGCGGGAGCCGTGTTTTTAATTGATCTTCTACCCGGTGAGCCAAATCATGCGCTTCTTTTACAGTCATATCACGCGGGACTACAAGATGCATATCCAGGTGACGTTCGGGTCCCGATTGTCTGGTTCTTAACTTATGGTAACCCAGAAGATTAGTTTCGACCATACTCTGCAGTACTTCGTTTATTATGCCTGCTTCATCCTTTCCGACGGCAATGTCCAACAACGGGCGAAATGCTTTGGCAGTCAGGTCATAAGCTGCTTTGATAATTAGTACGGCCACCCCGATAGCGATTATCGGGTCTAATATCTGTATGCCGGTTAACTGGATTGCGGCTAACCCTGCTAAAACACCCACAGAAGTATATACATCTGTACGCAGGTGCATAGCGTCAGCCTCCAGGGCCACAGATCGGGTCTTTTTGGCGGTTTTCATTAATATAGCTGAAATTATTGTATTAACCAGGGCCGAAACACCCATAACAATAATACCCAAGGCCAGTGTTTCCACTTTGGCTTTATTAATAAGCTTGTCATAAGCTTCTATAATAATCCAGACCGCAGCTATAAATATTAGAATGGCTTCTATGGTACCGGAAAGGTTTTCAAACTTGCCATGTCCATACTGGTGTTTTTGGTCGGGAGGTCGTCCTGAAACCCTGACTGAAACAAAGGCTATTATGGCTGCCAGGAGATCAAGTCCGGAGTGAATAGCTTCCGATACAATACTGACTGAACCGGTTACTATCCCAGCCGCCAGTTTTAAGGCCACCAGAGTCGTATTAGACACTATAGACAGTAAAGCTATTTTACTTTTTTCATCAGGGGCTATTTTATTTACTAGATATTTCATGTTTGAAACCTCCCTATTTAGTATGGACAAATAACGTTAGTTTTCATTAAAAAAAGGGACTTCTTGCGAAGTCCCACGTCCATGTCGCTGCCCTAAAGGCCCGGCAGTAAAACTGCCTGACTCAAAGATTTATATAAAGATGTATACTTAATATATCTTTTAATGCTGAGAATAGGCTGAGAAAAAAATAAGACTTTTCTGAGAAGGCTCTGTAAATGGTGTAAAATCAATAAACCGGGTATCAGCGGAGGAAAAAGATGAGTGAACCAGCAATCATTATTAGAAACCTTAACAAGTCATATGGAAACATCAAAGCAGTGAACAACCTGGATTTTCAGGTGGAGTCAGGCGAATGCTTCGGACTTCTGGGCCCTAACGGAGCCGGTAAAACTACTACTATGAAAATCATTTATGGAAAAGCCGCTGCTGATGATGACAAAAAACCATTATTAATGTTTTTGGGTATCGTCCAGGTCGTGATGATCTGACGATTAAAGCCTTTTCGGGAGTTGTCCCCCAGCAGGACAACCTGGACACGCAATTGAACGTGAGTGACAACCTTTTAATATATGCTCGTTTTTACGGCCTGGGGGTAAAGCAAGCCCGGGTTAGAATAACCGAATTGCTTGAATTTATGGAACTGCGAGATAAAGCCCGGGTAAAAATTCACGAGTTGTCGGGGGGCATGCAGAGGCGTTTGACTATAGCCCGGGCTTTGTTGAACAATCCCAGGCTGTTGATTTTAGATGAACCCACCACCGGCCTTGATCCCCAGGTGAGACACCTCATATGGAATAAGATTCGCGAGTTAAAGGAAATGGGGGTTACAGTGCTGTTAACTACCCACTACATGGAGGAAGCTTTTCAAATCTGTGACCGCATTATTATTATGGATAAAGGCTGCAAAGTTATGGAAGGTAATCCCCGTAAACTGCTGCAAGAGGGTCTGGAGTCTTATGTTATGGAAATATATGGCCTGGGACAGGACATAAACCGATTCACGCATGATGTCCAAACCGGAATCCGATATGAGATTTACCAGGATACCCTGTTTGTTTACAGCAACGAACCAGACAGGCTGAAAAAATTTGCCCAAACGTCATCTATCAGTGATTATCATATTCGGCAGGCCAATCTGGAAGACCTGTTCCTGAAAGCAACCGGGAGGAGCTTAAATGAACTGCAATAACGAACATAATGTACCTGCAATGATTAATAGAATTATAAGCGTTTGGCGCCGTCATGAACGTGTTTATAACTCGGATTTTCTAAGCAATGCATTCCCGCCTTTTTTGGAGCCCTTGATCCTTCTGGCCGGTTTGGGCATTGGTTTTGCGCCGTATATAAAAACCATGGGAAATATGAACTACATCCTGTTCTTAGCCAGTGGTATTATTGTAACCAGTTCCATGTATACGGCCGCCTTTGAATGCACCTATGGAACTTTTATCCGCCTTGAATTTGACCATGTTTATGACGGCATGCTGGGAGCGCCTCTATCACCCCATGACCTGATTGCCGGGGAAATCCTTTTTGCCGGTACCAAGGGAGGGTTTTTTGCCCTGGCGGTCTTGATAATAACCTGGCTGTTCGGGATAATTACCTATCCATTAAGCATTGTGGCCGTACTGGTAGGATTTTTATGCGGGATAATGTTTGGCACGGTATCTATGTGGATTACTTCTTTCGTAAAAAATATCAATCACTTCAATTTCTTCTTTACCGGTATCTTATCCCCCATGTTCTTTTTTTCCGGGGCGGTCTTCCCGTTAAAAAACCTGCCCGAAATTTGGCAAATGGCTGCCGAAGTTATTCCCCTTACTCATGTGGTGCGCATGGCGCGGGCTTTCTGTGTTCCAGGGCAATTGGGGTCATACCTGTGGTTTGATCTGCTCTACAGTGTAATCTTTACCCTGATTACCGGTTGGCTGGCCGTAAGGGGAATAAAACGACGGCTGATTGACTGAATTTATTTAGTATAAAGATCCCAATCTATCACTGCGGAGACTCTCAACCTGCCAGCTGTTGTTGCTTTTTTTAAGCACCAGCTTGAATAATTTCTCCTGTCCGTTGCTTTTTACCTTTATATATGCTTTGCAGTAATTGGCCGAATTAATTGTGTATGCCGGGTGGGGTTCGCTTAAGGCCCAGAATTGAACCTGTCCCACACTGGCTTGTTGTCCGTATAGAGATTCCAGTCCGGGGATGTTGGCTGATATCGCTTGCCGGAGCAGTTTTTCAATAAAGGTCCGGGTATCCTGGGCCTGAGTTGAACCAGGAAAGGTACTCAACCCGGTTATAAACCATTTGTCATTCTTCTTAACCAGTTCAGCCGCCCATCCGTCTCCGCCGCCGCTGCCCTGGGAGTTTAAACTGGAGAAGCCCAGGTTGGCGCTGGCCCGGTCGCCGTAAACTTTTAGTTCATGCAGTTGAATATTGACCGCGTAGCTGCGGGCAAAAGGTTTATAATCCCGCTCTTTAAACCGGGTCTGCATGTCAAAAAGGGCGCTCTGTTCAGGATTATGGGTGTTAATAAAGTATTTTTCCAGTAATTTATAATCCCCTTGTCCGGTCATTTCGAATTTACAGCAGCAGTCCACTGCTCCCCGCAAAAAAGCTATAATATCTTCGTGTTCCTCTTTGCCGGATAAAACAGGTTTCTTCATAGTTTTATCAACCAGATTTATTTCTTCGTTGTCCCCACCCATCGTTGCCAGGGATGTGCCGTCCGGAGACAGGGCCAGGGCTGTGCCGGTTACCAGCATCTTCCTGGTGGTTTGGCCTTTTTTATTGGTCAGGTACAAATAGAAGTCGTTTGCTTCAGGGTCTTCCCCTTTGATGATATAGGCGATACTGCCATCATATATGAAACGGGCATCATAGATGTATTCATCACTGAGTTTAATGGTTTGAGGCCTCATATTGTCCGGGATATAATACAGGCCGAAACGGTTCTCACCTACATTCAGGACCGAACGCCCATAAGCATCGCGAAAACGCCCCTCATAAACGGTTTTGATTATTTTGCCCTGGGTGTCGGTAATGACGGTCTGGGGAGATGGCATACCATGTTTTTTAAGTTCTGTTTCACTGGGGTTTTTGATATAGGTAGCGTAAAAGTACTTATCATTAATCTTCCCTTTATAATATAATTCCGCCTGGTTCTCATATTTATGGACTATTTTACCTTCTCCGGGGTCTATGATACTGCCATTGGGCAGGTTGGGGTGTTCGGTATAAATGATCTTGCCATCCGGGGACCAGGCAAAAGCAGTAACCTGTTCATTTTTTAACTCGTCTTCCATTAGAAAACGTTTTTGTTTCATATCATAGATTAACAGGCGGTTTCCTCCTGATAAAGCTAATACCGTGCCGTTGTTGTTCCATCCTGCCCGGGTCATAAGCGGAACATCAGGCAGAAGCAGCTCTGTTTTCTGCAAGGTGCTGTCCAGGAGATAAAGGCCCATGCGGGCAGGGGCTTCTCCCTTAATAATACGGTCCGCGTTTTTCTTAGCCTTAACTATTGAAGGCTTCATGATAAAGAACTTTTTGTGATCAGGCGAAACAGCCACTACCAGATGGTCAGGACCATGATGTACGGAAGCGGGAAGGGTAACAAACTTGTCTTTAAGTACGGCATCAAATAGCCTGGCCTCTCGGTGGGTTTTTTGATTTTGCGTAATATTCGGTTTTGAAACTGAACTGTCATCGAAGCATCCTGCCAGTAAAAAGCAGGTTAAAATCAATAATAAATATTTTACCCTTTGCATATATTTTCCTCTCCTTTTCCATATATCTGCTTTAATATCCAATTGTACGTTATACAGGGAGACATTCTTACATCGATATTAATAATTTCTTATTAGCTGACCCTGTTCTTCTAAAGAGGGATTTCTAATTAATGTTTAATAAAAATATTAGAATTAACGGCTCAGGTAATCAACCCGAGCCGTTTCTATTTTCTGCAAACCTGACAGTAAGAAAATCTACTATGGTATAATAATGAGCAGTGAACCAGAATGGGGAGGAAAGATGATGAGTTTAAGACGGATCGGTATAGTAATTATGGTATTTGCGGTTTTGCTGGCAGGCTGCAAATCGACTAAATCAGATGTGGTAGTCGGTGAAGTTAATGGGGATAAAATTACCCAGGCGGAATTGGATCAGGAATACAAGCTGCTGAAAATGACGTATGAGCAAAATTATATGTATAAACTTGACGCTAACGGCCAGCCCCAAAAGGAGGAGGGTTCTTTAGATCCGGTTAAAGATAAACAGATTATCGATGAGTTAAAAAAACAAGCTTTTGAGGCCATGGTTATGCAAAAACTGCTCTTGCAGCAAGGAAAAAAAGAAGATATTGAAATCAGTGATAAGGACCTGGATGCAGAGTTAAATAAATACCAGCAATCATTAAAAGAAAATAAAATGGATACCGGCCTGTACAGAAATGAACTTAAGAGTCAGATGATTCAAACCGCGCTTTATCAAAAGGTTACGAGAGGAATCGAACCCACTGAAGCTGATCTGAAGAAGTATTATCAGGATCACCTTAGTGATTTCACGACCGGCGGAGGAACACAGATATCGCATATCCTGGTGAAGACCGAAAAGGAAGCCCGGGACATACTGGCACAATTAAATAACGGAGCGGATTTCGCAGCTATGGCGAAGAAGTATTCAACCTGCCCCAGCAAGGATAAGGGCGGGGATCTGGGAATTGTGAATGAAGAAACTGACTTTGTGAAGGAATTTAAAGACGCGGCTTTGCAGCTAAAGCCGGGCGAAATGACCAAAGCCCCGGTGAAAACCCAGTTCGGGTATCATATTATTAAAGCCGGTCAGCGTCAGGCTTCCCAGGTACGCACCTATGAACAGGCTCGTAATGAAATTATTATTAAACAGCAGAAGCTTAAACAAAACCAGGTTTTCCAAGACTATTTAAGCCAGTTGAAAAAGAAGGCTCAAATAAAGAATTATAACGAGTCCGCGGCAAAAAACACCGGAAAAAAGGCTGACAGTTCAGGCAAATAATGAGGTTTTATTGGGTTTGAATAAATCAATTGCGGAGTTGAGTGCCTGTGTATGGTAAATCAGTTCGCGAAAAATTAGAGGCAAACAATTATAAACTGACCAGCCAGCGGGCAGTAGTGCTGGATGTTATGTCAGCTAACCGCGGACAGCATCTTAGCGCTGACGAGGTATTTTTTATTGCTAAAAAAGAGATGCCGAATATCGGCATAGCCACAGTATATCGAACCCTGGAAAAAATGGCCGCCATGGATGTCTTGCATAAAACCGTATTTGACCAGGGCAAGTATCGTTATGAATTGTGTGATGAGAACAGCCATCATCATCACCACATCATCTGTTTGGACTGCGGGGCTATATTTGAGGTGCAGGAAGACCTCCTGCACAGTTTGGAACAACACCTGGAGGAACAGGGCTTTAAAATCGTTGATCATGAGCTTAAGCTATATGCTTACTGTCCTAATTGTCTCAAAGTAGAGGAATAGTAAAAAAGTTTGTAAAAAGGGGACGGTTCAGCCGTCCCCTTTACGCTTATATTGTGACTATTGGATTTATAACCATGAGTTATGTTAAAATATACTTTAACATTATCATGGTCGGCCACCTGGAATTTAAATGGGGGATAGATTTTATGTTACAGCTGGAAAACGTAACTATGGCCGTGAACGGCGGCGCAGGTGAAAGCAGGGAAATTATTCGCGGTATAAATCTGGATTTTAAACCGGGCAAGCTTTATGCTATAACCGGTCCCAATGGGGGCGGCAAAACCACCATTGCCAAAGTCATAATGGGAATTTACCAACATAACAGCGGGCGGATTATCCTCAATAATGAAGATATCAGCCAGTATGGGGTTACAGAACGGGCCAGGATGGGAATTGCCTACGCATTTCAGCAGCCTCCCCGTTTCAAGGGTATAACTGTTTCCGAGTTAATAAAAATCGCTTATCCGCAGGTTGACACCATGGGGCTGCGCAAAAGCCTGCGTGATGTGGGTTTGTGCCCTGAGGATTATATAGAACGTGATGTGGGTCCGGGACTCAGCGGAGGCGAGATGAAACGGATAGAAATCGCTCAGGTTCTGGCGCGTGATGCCCTGGTAAGCATTTTTGACGAACCGGAGGCTGGAGTGGACCTGTGGACTATACAAAGGCTCTTGGGGTTAATTATAAGAAAATACCAGGAGAACCCTCAATCAACCGCTATAATAATTACTCATAATGAAAACGTACTGCCGATATGTGATGAGATAATTGTAGTCGAAGATGGCCAGGTGGCTATGCAGGGGACTTCGAATCAAATCTGGCCTATGATAAAAGGTGATATAGAATGCAAGATTAAAGACCAGTGCAGAGGTGAAATAGGATATGCTAATTAAAAGCGAAGATATGCAGCTGATCAGCACCATTACTGATTTAAAAGAGATTCCGTCTGGAGCTTTGAACATTCGCATAGATGGCAAGGCGGTAATTCGCAGCTCGTCTCCTCATATTCATGTGGGACCCAATGATGACGGAAACGGTTTAAAGGTAGAAATAGATCCGGGAACCAAAAATGAAACGGTGCATGTTCCGGTTATCGTTACACAGGCGGGTTTTAAAGATAAAGTTTATAATACCTTTATTGTGGGTGAAGATGCTGATATAACCATAATAGCCGGTTGCGGGATTCATAATGACAGTCATGCCGATTCTGGCCATGACGGAATTCATACCATTATTGTCAAAAAGGGCGCTCACATGAAATATGTTGAAAAGCATTATGGAGAGGGTACGGGCCTTGGTAAGCGTATATTGAATCCTACTACCGATATAACGATTGAAGACGGCGCCAGCGCGGAAATGGAAATGGTGCAAATCAAGGGAGTTGATGACACCATTCGAGAAACCGTGGCCCACATTGGGCAGGGCGGAAACCTGAAAATCATTGAGAGACTTATGACCCATGATGTTCAAAGGGCCAGTTCCCAAATAGAAGTATTTCTTGACGGGAAGGGAAGCAATGCTCAGGTTTTATCCCGCTCGGTAGCCCGGGACAGTTCGTTTCAGTTATTTAAAGCCAATCTGGTGGGGCGCGAGGAAAGTATGGGACATGTAGAATGTGACGCTATAATAATGGACCAGGCCCGCATACAATCCATACCCCAATTAGCCGCTGAGGATGCGGAAGCGATATTAACCCATGAGGCGGCTATCGGCAAAATTGCCGGGGAACAGTTGGTCAAGCTAATGTCATTGGGATTAACGGAACAGGAAGCCGTAGATACGATACTCGAAGGATTCCTTAAGTAGTTAAATATAAGGTGGTTTGCTCATGAATCTTAATCTTTACAGAACCTATGTTAAAGTCGTGGAAACCCAGAATCTTTCCAAAACAGCCGAGGAGTTCGGACTGTCACAGCCGGCCATAACCAAACAAATACAGGCATTGGAAGACCTGTATGGGGTTCTGCTGTTGGAACGGTCAGGCCGTAAGCTTAAAACTACGGAAGCGGGGGAAACCCTTTACCAGTGCGCCCGCGATATATTGAAGGTAATGGATAAAACCGAGCAAATAATGGAAGAGTTTTCTGAGTCGCGCAAAGGAAACCTATTTATTGCTGGCAGCAACATTCCCGGTGAATACATTCTGCCTAACCTGATTAAGGCCTTTAAAGATAAATATCCGTACATCAATATCAGTATGGCCGTGGCTGATACGGAAAAAGTATTCAGCCAGGTGGCCGAAAGGGAAATCGACCTGGGAATCGTGGGAGGCTGGATAAACAACCGCAAGGTAGATGGTTTTCAGTGGCTGGAAGATGAACTCCTGGTGGTTTTCCCGGCTGAACACAGATTTGCCGGATCAACCGAAGTCAACCTTCATGATCTGGCCCAGGAAAAGTATATATTCAGGGAAAAAGGCTCCGGCACGCGCAGGGTCTCGGAAGAACTGCTGCTGGCCCATGGCATTAAAAAAGAGGATATTAATATTTATATGGAAGCCGGGAGCACTGAAGCAGTTCTGGCACTGGTTGAAGCAGGCATGGGTATCTCTATAGTTTCCAAGTGGGCGGCAGAAAGAATAGATCCCCATCGTAAGATTAAGAGTAGTCGTATCGCTGATGCTGCCATAAAAAGACATTTCTATGTGATCTATCCCCGTCAAAAACACCGCCGCAAGTCAGTACAGCACTTTTTGGAATTTATTAAAGAGATAGATTAGCTATATTGGATGATGATTAGACATAATGATACCCTTCAGGAATTATTCCAAATTTCCTGGAGGGTATCATTAATGTTGTTTTTGCCATTTTTTGCTTCTGCCTGATTTTGAATACAATATACCCGCATAAATCTATTTACATCTTCTCTTATCTAAAACTATAATTTGGATTAGCAAACAGGCAAGCCTGCAATAATTCCAAAGGAGGAAAAGATGCAGTGGCATATGTAACGGAATTAATGGAGAGAGTTGTAAAAAGGAATCCAGGGGAACCTGAATTTCACCAGGCGGTGCATGAGGTTTTAGAATCTCTGCGTCCGGTTATCGCAAAACATCCTGAATATGTAACCAGCGGAGTCCTGGAGAGAATAGTCGAGCCCGAACGGCAGGTTATTTTCCGTGTTCCCTGGGTGAATGACGCTGGCGAAATGGTAGTCAATCGCGGTTTCAGGGTGCAGTTTAACAGTGCTATTGGCCCATATAAAGGCGGTTTGCGGTTCCATCCCTCGGTATATCTGGGAATTATAAAATTCCTGGGCTTTGAACAGATTTTTAAAAATTCCCTAACCGGTCTTCCCATGGGTGGCGGCAAAGGCGGCAGTGATTTTGACCCGCGCGGAAAATCCGAGGGTGAAATTATGCGTTTTTGCCAGAGTTTTATGACTGAGCTTTATCGCCATATTGGACCTGATACTGACGTTCCGGCAGGCGACATCGGCGTGGGCGGCCGGGAAATCGGTTATTTGTTTGGCCAGTATAAACGAATTGTCAATGCATTTGAAGGTGTTCTTACCGGCAAAGGTATTTCCTGGGGCGGCAGCCTGGCACGGCCGGAAGCTACCGGTTATGGTACAGCTTACTTTGCCGAAGAGATGCTGGCATCCCGCGGCGAAAGCTTCGAGGGAAAAACCGTTACCATTTCCGGTTATGGCAATGTGGGAACATATCTGATTGAAAAGGTTAACCAGCTGGGCGGTAAAGTAGTAACTATTGCTGATGAATATGGTTATGTTTATGATCCCGATGGCATCAAAGATGAGAAACTGAACTTCCTGATGGATCTCTGGACAGTTTATCGCAGGCCCGCACAGGACTATGCTCGTGAATTTGGGCTGCAATGGGTAGAAGGACGTTCACCCTGGGAAGTTCCCTGCGATATAGCTGTACCGACTGCCACCCAGAATGAATTGTCTCTGGCTGACGCCCAGCGGTTGGTAAGCAACGGATGTATTTGTGTAGCTGAAGGAGCTAACATGCCTTGTACAGCAGATGCTGTAAATTATTTCCTGGAGAAGTCGGTCCTATTTGGCCCGGCCAAGGCAGTAAACGCTGGCGGCGTTGCGGTGTCAGGGCTGGAAATGTCTCAGAACAGCATGCGTTTTGCCTGGACTTTTGCTGAAGTGGATGAGCGCTTGAAAGGCATTATGAAGGACATCTACCGCAAATCCAGTGAAGCAGCCAAAGAATATGGTTTAGGTGAAAACCTGGTTGCTGGAGCCAATATTGCTGGTTTTATAAAGGTAGCTGACGCTATGATGGCTCAAGGTGTAGTATAATTCCGCCTTAATAAGAAGCGATAATAACTGCAATACTAAGAAGGAGCCCTGGCGGCTCCTTCTTGTATTCACATTGGGAGGACACTCATATGAACACTTTTCCTCGTTTGTCCACAGGTTTGAATGGACTGGACAAAATCCTGGATGGTCTCCGCCTGGGGGACAATATTGTGTGGCAGGTTGATCAAATTGAGGACTACCAGCATTTTGTGCGGCCTATTTTGGTCAAAAGCATCGAAAACCATGGAAAGGTTATATACCTGCGTTTTGGCCAGCACCCGCCCCTAATAGAAGATAATCCGCAGGTCAAAACCTATTATCTTGACCCAACTCTGGGTTTCGAGGCCTTTTCCAGCCGTATATACAATATTGCCAGTGAAGAAGGCATGGGGGTATATTATATTTTTGACTGTTTGTCTGATCTGCTTCCGGCCTGGGCGACCGATTTAATGATCGGCAACTTCTTTCGCGTGGTTTGCCCCTACTTATACGAACTGAATGCAATCGGATATTTTACGGTTTTGCGCAATTCCCATTCCTATGAAACCATCGCCCGCATCAGGGAAACGACTCAGCTGCTGATTGATGTATACCAGCATGAGGGAACCTATTATGTCCACCCCATAAAGGTTCTGGGTCGGTATTCTCCTACCATGTTTTTACCGCATGTAGAGATTAACAATGATTTTGTCCCTATGACCAGCAGTGTTCAGGCGGCCCACTTTTTTCGCTGTTTGAACTCAGGGGGCCGGGGGCGGCGGAACGCCAGCTGGATTACTGGGACCGCATTTTCCTGCGGGCTGGTGATTTGCTGGAAAAGGTGGCTGCCGGAGACCCTGAATCATTGGCTGAGGAAGAGGAAATGCGCGAGAGGATTTGCCAAATGCTCATTGGGCGTGATGAACGTATTCTGTCTTTGGCGCGCCGTTACCTCACTTTAGAAGATCTCCTGCATATCCGCGACCGGCTCATAGGGTCAGGCTTTATTGGCGGCAAAAGTGTGGGTATGCTGCTGGCTCGCAGTATCCTCAAAGCCCAAACGGAAGTTGACTGGGCAGAGTGGCTGGAACCTCATGATTCTTTTTATATAGGCTCTGATGTTTATTACACCTATTTGGTTGAAAACGGGTGCTGGAAGTTGAGGCTGCAGCAAAAACAGCCTGAGTACTATTTTTCGGTTGCCCAGGAATTAAAAAATCATATTATGAACGGATATCTGCCGCGGGGAATACAGGAACAGTTTTACCAGATGCTGGATTATTTCGGCCAGTCTCCTATAATCGTACGTTCAAGCAGCCTATTGGAGGATGGTTTCGGAAATGCTTTCGCGGGCAAATACGAAAGTATATTTTGTGTCAACCAGGGGACACCGCAAGAACGCTACCATATGTTTGAGGAAGCGGTTAAGAATATTTACGCCAGTACTTTGAATGATGATGCTCTGGCTTATCGTTTGCAGCGAGGTCTGGACCAGAGTGATGAACAGATGGCTTTGCTGGTGCAGAGGGTATCGGGAAGCCATCACCGGCGCTATTTCTTTCCTGACCTGGCAGGTGTCGCTATGTCGCACAATCCTTATGTTTGGCGCAGCGATATGGACCCCCGGGCCGGTATGGTAAGACTGGTTTTCGGTCTGGGTACTCGGGCGGTTGATAGGGTAGGCAGCGATTACCCCCGGGTTATAGCTTTAGATAAACCGCTTTTGCGGCCTGATTCCAGCCGTGAAGATATTATGCGTTTTTCCCAGCATAATGTGGACCTTCTCGATACGGTCTTAAATGATTGGGATACGGTTAAACTTAATGAACTGGCTGTCGGTCATGAGCGCCATCCCGGCTGGGAACTGACAGCATCATATGATTATGAAAGGACTAAAAGGTTAAGGGAATTGGGACGTCCCCATCCGGAGAGCTGGGTTTTGACATTTGATAAACTGCTGACTTCCACGCCCTTTACCGATTTGATGCAGAAACTCCTGCGTCAATTAGAAACCGCCTACGATTACCCGGTGGATACTGAGTTTACCGTAAACTTTTCTGCAGAGGGTCAAATGCAGATTAACCTTTTGCAGTGCCGTCCTTTGCAAACCATTAAACGGGTTTTGATTGATACAGAAAAACCTGCATTTAATGGCGAGAGTAAGGTGTTTTTGCAGAGCCACAGTTTCATGGGCAGCAATGTTTGGGAAGAGATGCAGGCCATTGTTTATATTAGTTCGGATTATCATAAGTTGAATCAGGCCGACAAATACCAGGTAGCTCGTTTAGTCGGCAAGCTGAATCGCCAGGCCAAAGAGCAGAATGTAATGCCCTTTATGTTGATCGGACCTGGAAGGTGGGGTACTACTACGCCGTCCCTGGGAGTACCGGTTTCATTTGCAGAGATTTGTAATGCTTCTATGCTGGTGGAAGTAGCTGAACAAAAGGAGGGTTTGATGCCCGAACTCTCTTTTGGGACACATTTTTTCCAGGACCTGGTAGAAACACAGATTTTTTATATCGCTTTAATTGAAGGGCAGGAAGGGTGTGTGTTTAAACCTGAGCTGCTGGCGGGGGTCCCGAATAGATTTGCGGCTATTTTTCCTGAATATAAGACTCTGGAAGATGTAATTAAAGTATGGGTACTGGAAAAGAGGCCGGAAAAAGTTTTCGTGGAGGCCGCTCTACAGGATCACACAGTCCGCGGATATTTATGTTCCTAAAATACTAACGTTTAACATCCGCGGTTTGCGGGTATCCCAGTTTATTGGATATTTTGGCCGCCAGCTCCTTGACCACAGGTACGAGTTCATTGGTCAGGAATGAGGCGGTCATGCGCATGCTGGGTCCGGATACGCTTAGGGCGGCAATTACGCTGCCTTCCTGATTCTTGATCGGCGCCGCTACACACCGTACTCCCTCATCACGTTCCCCCAGATCCAGGGCGTAACCGTCCTGTCTTACTTTATCCAGTTCCCGGGCCAGTGTGATGGGATCGGTGATAGTATCAGTAGTAAAGCCGCGCAAAGCCACGTTTTTAAAGTAACGCTGCAATTCGTCTTTGCCAAGACCAGCCAGAAGCACTTTGCCCGAACCGGTGCAATATGCTGGTCCCCGGTTGCCAACCCGGGCAAACATTCTGACAATAACGATATGATTTGATTCCAACTGGTCTATATAAACGACTTCGCCCCTGTCCAGTATAGCCAAATTAACGGTTTCGTTATATCGTTCCAATAATTCCTGCATTACCGGATAGGCCAGTTCTTTTATATTTGCGGCATAAGTGGCAGAATTACCGATATAGTATAGCTTCATAGTCAGGCGATAGCGGCTGTGAGCATCCTGTTCCACAAAATCATGTTTCATTAAAGTGCTCAGCAGGCGGTGTACGGTACTGGGTTTAAGCCTGACCTTTTGCGCCAGTTCTCCCAGCTGCAGCGGCTGACCTGCTTGAGAGAGAGCTTCCAATATAGAAAGAGCCCGGTCTACTGACTGGACTGATTTGTTATCATCAGCATTGGCTTCCAGATGGTAATCGTCTTCACAGTTACGTCTGGGCATTTGGGCTTCCTTCTTCCGCGCAAAAATATATCTGGCCATAAGGCAGGTTCAATTCATTCTACCCAAGGATTAAATGGCTTGTCAAATACGGGTTACAAAAGGGAAATGAACCCCGCAGCACCGTTCAAAAGCGAAGGGTGAGGGGCTGCGATGTCATTCGAGCGCAGCGAAGCAATCTATATCCTTAAATTGTAGGGCCAAACTCACTGGCTTTTCAACTGTAGGATAATACGACTTCCCTTCACCCGTAACATCTTATTCCTAACCCCTCGCCCCTGACTGTTTTTACACGTGTTTGCGGCCTGCTGGCATATTTGGCTAAGAAGGCAGAAAGGCAATCGACTTATTATTATACCAGGCCTTGAGAAACCATAGCATTGGCTACTTTAAGGAATCCGGCGATATTTGCGCCTACCACCAGATTATCTTCATGGCCGTATTCCTTAGCGGTTTGACTGGCATTGCGATATATTGAAACCATAATGTTCTTAAGTTTCGCATCTACTTCTTCAAAAGTCCAGGAGTAGCGCATGCTGTTCTGAGACATTTCCAGGGCTGATGTGGCTACCCCGCCTGCATTAGCGGCTTTTCCCGGAGCAAACATCACTTTGTTTTCTTGGAATAGTTTAACAGCCTCGGGTGTGCAAGGCATATTGGCACCTTCGCCTACAGCGTAACAACCATGGGCTATCAGCATTTCAGCATCAGCTTGTTTTAATTCATTCTGTGTGGCACAAGGAAGGGCAATATCACAGGGATAACGCCAAATACTTTCACCTTCGACATATTCTGCCTGCGGGAAGTATTTAAGGTATTCCGAAATGCGTTTTCTTTCGACTTCTTTAATTTTCTGCATAGTTGCGAAATCTATGCCATTTTCATCGTGGATATGTCCTGTGCTATCGCTCATAGCGATGACTTTTCCACCCAGCTGATTAATCTTCTGCAAAGCATAGATAGCGACATTTCCGCTGCCGGATATGATTACCCGCGCTCCGTTAAGGCTTTTGTTTTTATCCTGAATCATTTCATCCACAAAATATACCAGACCGTAACCGGTAGCTTCGGTTCTGGCCAAACTGCCGCCATAACTGAGGCCTTTGCCGGTTAATACGCCTTCATTCAAACCGGTTATACGTTTATATTGTCCAAAAAGGTAGCCGATTTCCCGGCCGCCCACACCGATGTCTCCAGCGGGAACATCTATATCGGCGGAAACGTGTCTGTAAAGTTCAGTCATAAAGCTCTGGCAAAAACGCATAATTTCGAGGTCTGATTTGCCTTTGGGGTCAAAATCGCTGCCGCCTTTACCGCCGCCAATGGGCAAACCAGTTAGAGAGTTTTTAAAAATCTGCTCAAACCCCAGGAATTTTATAATGCCAGGATAAACCGTAGGATGAAGTCTCAGCCCGCCTTTATAAGGACCGATAGCGCTGTTAAACTGGATACGCATACCGCGGTTTACCTGCACCTTGCCATTATCATCCATCCAGGGAACCCGGAACAAGATCTGCCTTTCGGGTTCGACAATGCGTTCCAGTATTCCAGCCTGTTCATATTCGGGGTGTCTTTCCAGAGCTGGTTCCAGTGATTCCAATACCTCGGTTACAGCCTGAATAAATTCTGGTTCATGAGGATTTCGTTCTTTTACTTTGTTGATAACATCCTGTACATAAGACATGACCTTTACCATCCCTTCATTAGGATTTATTTAGGTAGTCATACATTCCGCGATATGAAAAATAATTCCGCATAACTACGCTTATGATTATAAGGGAGGCCCAAAATACATGTCAATGGATTAACATTTCATAATACGGAATACAATCATGAATGCTGTATGCAATTTGGCAAACATAATTTAACCAGGTTTTCGGGCTGTTTGGGTGTTTGCGAAGTATTACGTTAAATTTACGGTAAAAGAAGTGATTTTTAATTTAATTTTGCGAATGCTTTGTATATAATATACCTGTTGTCCACATAAATATCTGGAGGTGTATATTATTGTTGCCATTACCAAAAAAATATTTTCTCACCGCTGCTGCGTCTGAAGGGGAGAGTCAACTAACCGCGTTTGACGGCGCACTTTTAAAAGCTCGGGTGGGCAATACTAACCTTATCAGGGTAAGCAGTATTCTGCCTCCAGGCTGTGAATATGAACCGGACCTGGTAATACCCCCGGGATCGTTGCTGCCCATCGCCTATGGCTATATCATCAGTTCAGTTCCTGGAGAAAAAATTGCCGCTGCTGTGGGGGTAGGAATAAAAAAGGATAGCTTCGGTGTTATTATGGAATTTGAAGGGGCTTGTTCCCAGGCAGAAGCGGAACAAAAGGTTATCGAGATGGTGAAAGAAGCCTTTCGTATTCGCAATCTCGAATTGGACGAAATTAAAGTGGCGGCGGCCGAACACGTGGTGCAAAATATTGGCTGCGCCTTTGCCGCCGTACCGTTATGGTATTAGTAAGAATTAGGAGGATTTAGATTGGAACTTTGGGTGACCGAATACCAGACCCCGGCTTTGGGTTATAGCTGTAAGATAAGTGAGACCCTTAGAACTGAACAAACGGATTTTCAACACCTGTCAGTAGTGGTTACCGAGCAGTTTGGCCGTATGCTCTTGCTGGATGGTATGGTGCAAACTACCGAAAAGGACGAATTTGTTTACCATGAAATGATTACCCGCGTGGCTTTGAATACCCATCCTGCTCCGCGAAGAGTACTCATAATCGGGGGAGGCGACGGGGGGACACTGCGTGAAGTAGTACGTCATCCCCAGGTAGAAGAAGGTGTTCTGGTGGAGATTGATGACCGGGTGGTCCAGGCAGCCCGTGACTTTTTCCCCGACCTTTCTTGTTCCTTTGATGAACCTAAAGCCAGGGTGCTGATTGCAGATGGTATTCAATATATAAAAGATCATAAGGACAGCTTCGATGTTATTATCGTAGATTCTACTGAACCGGTGGGGCCTGCGGTGGAGCTGTTCTCAGCCGCTTTTTACCAGAATTGTTTTCAGGCTTTGAAAAATGACGGCATTCTGGTGGTGCAGAGTGAATCCCCGTTTTTTAATGCGGATGTAATAAAGATGGCCTATGGGGGCATAAAACAACATTTTCCTATTACCAAACTGTACCTGGCCAATGTTCCTACCTACCCCAGCGGTTTGTGGAGCTTTACTATCGGTTCCAAAAAGTATGATCCTGAAACCTTGAGCTGTGAGGATGAAGGAAACGCCAGGTATTATACCAGTGAAGTCCACCGGGCAGCATTTAAACTTCCGGCCTTTGTCAGGCAAATAATTGAAGCGGGTGAATAGAATGGTATCCAGTCCGTTGAATCATTTGGAACAAAGGGCTGTTTTTATGGCCAGTTCCAGGGATATTGACAAATGTAACAAAGTAATTATGGGTTTGCCTATGGATTCTACCACCAGTTACCGCCCCGGAACCCGCTTGGCTCCTTATAGGGTCAGGGAGGTATCGGATGCGGTGGAGGAATATAGCGTATACCAGGACCGTTCTTTGGCAGAGATTAATTTCTATGATGCCGGAGATGTATGTATTCCCTATGGTAATGTCGTGGAAAGCCTGCAGCGCATGGAACAGGCAGCGGACTGCTTTTTAGGGCAAGGGAAAAAGCTGTATTGCATTGGCGGAGAACACCTGGTCTCCTTACCTATAATAAAGGCTTATCATCGTCATTATCCTGAACTGGTAGTAATACAGATGGACGCGCACGCTGATCTGCGCAGTGACTACCTGGGAGAACCTCTTTCGCATGCTACGGTAATGAGGCATGTGCTGGAGGAACTGGGAGAGCGAAGGCTCTTTCAGCTGGGCATCCGCTCCGGAACCAGAGAGGAAATGATGTACGCGAGGGAAAAGAGCAATCTCTATCTGGATAGCTTCCTGGAAGTGCTGGAAGAAGTAAAAGTCAAAATCGGTGAGAGACCCGTTTATCTCACCCTGGATATAGATGTCCTGGATCCCGCTTTTGCGCCCGGCACCGGCACCCCGGAAGCAGGCGGCATATCTTCCCGTGACTTGTTTAAGGCTTTTCATGAACTAAAGACTTTAAATATTGCAGGGTTTGATATGGTAGAGATTTCGCCTCCTTATGAAAAAGGGGACAATACCTCTATCCTGGGCGCCAAGATAATGCGCGAAGCACTTTTGGCGTTTTAGGATTTAAATCAGTCACAGATTTCCACTAGCTTAATTTACTCGCAGCTTATAAGCTGGGGCTATTTAAAATTAAAGGCGGCATAAATGCCGCCTTTGGCTTTAATAGTTTTCCGCCAGTACTTCGTAGTAGTCTTTAGGGTGGGCGCAGGCCGGGCACTTTTCAGGGGGTTCAGTACCTTCATGGATGTATCCGCAGTTGCGGCATTTCCACTTTACGGGCTGGGCCTTTTTAAATACTGTTTTATTGGTTACATTGGCCAGAAGTTTGCGGTAACGCTTTTCGTGCGCTTCCTCCACTTCGGCGACTTCTTTAAATAAATCCGCTATCTCGTTGAAACCTTCTTCACGGGCGATTTTTTCAAACTCGGGATACATCTTGGTATGTTCTTCATTTTCACCTTCGGCGGCAGCCAGGAGATTCTCCTCAGTGCTGGATACAGAACCGCCGTTAAGAAGTTTATACCAAAGTTTAGCATGTTCTTTCTCATTATCAGCGGTTTCCTGGAATATGGCGGCAATCTGCTTGAACCCTTCCTTATCGGCCTGGCTGGCAAAATAGCTGTACTTGTTGCGGGCCATTGACTCTCCGGCAAAAGCGGCCATCAAGTTCTGCTCGGTTTTAGATCCTTTTAAATCCATAATTGTGCCTCCCTTAAAATATTTTAAACACCGCTGGTGTTTAATACAGGGTAATACCGAGTGGAAATACCAGCAATTCTTTGCTGTTTGCGACCCGCTTAAAGTTCAGGTAATTTTGCAGTTGATCAAGTACTGTTTCCAAGGCTTCGTCTTCATTTTCAATTTTGTCGGTAAATATAATCTCAAAACGGGCCAGGGGCTGCTGCATCCAGTTCAGGAGCCTTAATTCTTCCAGGCCCTCATCTAAAAACTGCAGGTCAGATAATGGCATGGAAAAGGGGATTTGCAGCTTTTGCTTAATGTGTTCTTCTAGCCTGGAGATAAAAACCTTGAGCTTTTGTTCGTATTCTTCAGTGATGGCGTATTGGAATAAAACATCATAAAGATGCTGGACTACCTTGATAGATGTAACATTTGGCAAGAGCAGGTGTTCTTCAATTTGGATAAATTTTAGTTCAAATCCGGGTAGTTCTTGCATTTATTTCACTCCTTAAGCCTTGTAGTATTTGATTTTACCTTTTTATTATGGTTTTCTCAACCAGATTTATGAATTGCGCACCATTATCGTTCCGTTGGTTAACATGCGACCGGTGACGGCGGGATAAAGTGTTATGATTGCCTGAATCCTGCATTTTACTGTAAATCAAAGTTGATCAATTATTATTTAAGACGCTGTGTTATCATATAAACCATGAGATATTCTATCTTGGCAAAAACGGAGTGTTCATATGAGCAGGCGTTATCAGCGTGACAGACGGCTGAATTTTGAAGAGAGCGAACGGGAAGATAAAAGACGGGAACAACTCAGATTAAAGCTAAACCTGCTTGGAATTCTGGCTCTGTTGATTATGCTGGCTATGTCATTTGATATTGCAGGGATAGGCGGCAAAGTTGTCAGGTGGCTTACGGGGGTAAAGTGGTAGGGGCAATTTTATAAACTGCCCCTGCCAAAAGTTTTACCGGTCAAAATAATTGATGGCCATAGCCTCTCTGACTTCCGCCATGGTATCTAAAGCGGCAGCATGTGCCTTGCGGGTGCCTTCCATTAAGATATCTTTTATGGCAGCCTGGTTGTACTGCTGGCGCCTTTCTCGCATAGGTTCGAGCAGGTTATTCAGCTTTACGGCCAGGTTTTTCTTGCACTCCACACATCCGATCTTACCCTGACGGCAGTTGGACTCGATCTCTTCCAATTCAGGACGGTTAAAAACGGAATGGTATTCATAAACTGTACATACTTCGGGATGTCCGGGGTCATTTTTATGAATACGAGCCGGGTCGGTAACGGCATTTTTCACTTTATCCTGAACGGTCCTGGCATCATCGCACAGATAGATGGCATTGCCCAGGCTCTTGCTCATTTTGCTCTTGCCGTCCAGACCGACCAGGCGCGGTACTTCTCCAACCAGGGCCTCGGGTTCGATAAGCACCGGTTTATAAAGCTCATTAAAACGACGTATCACCCGGCGGGCCAGTTCTATATGCGGCAGCTGATCTTCGCCTACAGGCACAAGATTGGCTTTAAAAATACTGATATCCGCCACCTGGCTTAACGGGTATCCCAGGAATCCGTAGCTCATTTCCTTAAAACCATGTTGGGCAGCTTCGGTTTTAACCGTGGGATTGTGCCGCAAAACATTGACCATGGTAAACATGGCATAATACATGGTCAATTCATGAATCTCCGGGATCATACTTTGAATGAAAATGGTTGATAATTCCGGATTTAAGCCGGCTGCCAGGTAGTCTTCAGTAATTTGCATAATATCGTTGCGCAGGTGGTCGTCCTTATCCCAATGGGTAGTCAGGGCCTGCACGTCAGCAATAATTATATAGCTTTCATAATCATTCTGCAGCTTTACCCGGTTGGCCAGGCTGCCTACATAATGTCCTAAATGCAGGGCGCCGGTGGGACGATCCCCGGTTAGAATCCTTTTTTTACTATTGACCATTGGTTTTTTATCCTCCATCCTCAGCTATTTTAATTTTGAATTGTTTACAACTGCTTGTACTATATAATACTATAATTAAATAAAATAAAAATCGAGGTATTCTATTTACAAGCTATCTCGAATCAAAGGAGAAATGAAATGACCGATCTAAATAGTTTTATCTGTTTTGGTATGCGCGCGGCGATGAAAAAGATAGATAAACACCTCTCCGCAAAGCTTGAACCCTATGGCATAAGCATCCCGCAATCCTTTATATTAGCATGCCTGGAAGCGGAAGACGGACTTACTTTAAAAGAAATTGGCAACCGAACCCTTATTGACAGTTCTTCTATGACTGTACTTGTAGATAAACTCGAAAAGGATCAGCTGGTGGAGAGACATCTTGATTCTCAGGACCGCAGAGCTATTCGCGTTTTTATGACTCCAAGCGGTAAGAAGATAGCGCTTGACATCACTCAACAGGGCCTCGAATTGAATGCCATGCTCTATGACCTGCTGGGAGAAGGAAACCAGAAAGAGTTTATCCACGGCATTAAGAATATTATTAACGGGTTGGAATAAACCTGCGTTCTCCATGATAGTAACCGATAATCAGCATTGAATAAATGAACAGGGATGCAGCGGCTGTTAGTCCGGAATCGTTAAAAATGATAGCGACTACAGCCGCTATTATTAATCCTTTTAAACCTTTATAAATATAGGGAAAGGTATTCCTAATTCCGCTGAGAACCTTACCGGGGCGAAAGATCACATAAAGGGAGGCCAGCAACGCTCCCAGCAGGACCCATCCGAAAATAGTATAATTTATTACCCGGGACTGCATTTGCAGTTTCCTGGTTATTATATAGAACATTTCTCTATAGTTTCCGTTTATAATCAGGTTTAAATTCTTGCCCAGGTGAGACTGCAATTCAGCGGGCTGATGCAAGTCAATCATGGCCACAATTGCCAGCAGAAGTATGGTGCCTATCACCAACACTATTGCTTTCCGCAGATTAATCCGTTGGTTTACATACTGCATATAGGTGTAACCAAGCGCTATAGCGGCGGTAATAGCTCCGCCGACATCAATTCCAAACAGGGGGTAGGCTATAACAAAAATAGTAATTACAAAAAAACAATGACCCCAAAACGTCTCCAGGCACTGTAAGCATTGTTGAGAAATATCGCGGAAAAGCCCAGTGCGGCACTGATAAAAACCCCCATATACTCGTTGCCGAGTCCATAGTAACGAGATCCCCTCATTATCCGGTAGCTCATCATTGATCTCTCCAGCATGCCCAAACCTAAAATCAGATCCAGGGCAATACAAATAGCGGTTGCCAGAAAAATAGGCAAAAGCAGGTTTGATTTAAACCGCTTGGCAAAATACATGCTCAGAAGGCTGATTAATGCAGTGCAGATTAAAAATGCGGCTGCCAGTGATACTTTATTGACAATGTTAAAACTGATGAGCAGAAGGCTCAAGGGAACGGCCGCAACAAAACCCATGAGGAATTTACTCAATGTCCTGTATTTTTGTTTAAACGTAAAGTAAAAAATCAGGAACAGCATCAATACTATTAACGCGCTTACTACAGTCATAAACCAGGCCTGATTTACGTAATCAAAAACCAGCCTTTGGTTAAGGCTTTTAATATAGCTTAATTGATCAGGATTATTATTCGCAGCAATGCTCTCCGGCAGATTATTATCAAGACAGTTTAAAATCGAATCACTGACGACCAGGCTGGCCACGATTCCTGCCCGGCGCGTGGAAATGCCGGAGAGAATGCCATGAAAACCTGGCTTCACAATAATCAAAGGGGTCAGCAGCTCCCCGCGCTCTTCGGCAGCGTTAGACGTTGACGGACTGATAATATACCAGCAGGTTCTATTCAGACCTTTATTTTGTACGATTTGAGCCATGGCTTTATCAATTGACTTAAGGATGTGTTTTCTTTCCCTGCTCATAACGGGTTTAGAAAATAATGTTCCGGCATTATCCAGGCGGTAGAGATCGCCGAATTCAACCAGCAGAACCTCGTGCTTATGTTTTACAGCTTCCCGGACAAGTTTTTGGTAGTTTGTGGCCAGGCCCATTACAGAGGAGGTTTGGCTCAAGTTGTCATCTATTGCACCCGCATCCACGATACCGCGTGAATCCATAAGCAATAGAGCCCCTGCCCGGGAATAGTACCCGGGTAAATCGGAATTGCCTATAAACGCGGTTCTGCAACCCAGGCTGTGAATTTGATCGCCTAAACGGCCTGGTTGGGCCAGGTTGCGTTCCTGGTTATTCCTGGTTATAGCCGCTATACTGCTGATTATAATGTTATTTGAATCAGGTGCTGCGCCGGTATTTCTTGTAAAAATATCACCAGCCAGTTCGCAGTTATACGATTCGCGGGCTGCAAAATTCAAGCGGGCATCGTTGGCTGCCAAGGCAGGCTTGCCCGCAGAAATTGTGCAATAGGTATTGACCGTATTCCTCAAACCGGCGCTGGGCGTATTTAAGAGGCCTATGGCGCCGGCCTGCGTCATTTTCCACATACAAGGGGTGAGTGCAGGATCTATATCTCCCGGATCCAATCCTTCTACCGCAAAAATAACCACTTGTCTCTGCGGCGGTTGTTGAACTGCCAGGGCCCTGTACGGACACATCCCGGTGATAATCAAACCCATTGCTAACAGTATTAATATAAGTCGTTTAAGCAATATCTTTACCGTCCTTATCTGCGCATATTTTTTGCGCAGGAATCAAACCGAATAAAGCCAATATATAGAGAAGAATGATGGCAGTCGCAATAACCCCGGTATCATTTACCAAAAACATGATAAGGGTAGATATACTGAGTATTCTGAGGGTTTTATAAACGACCGGATTTTCCTGGGATATGATTTCAAATAATTGGGGGTTCTTTAACCTGGCAGCCAAAATGAACAGCAATGCTATTAAAAGTATTATACTCCAGCTGGAATGGATAATAGTGCTGCCCAGAATGCCGAGTTTGGTGACGACAATAGAAAAGAATACTGTACTGCCGCCGGTCAGTAAGCTGTTAATGGTCTTCCCGGCGTGGGAGGGAGCGGCGCTGAAAAGGGCGTCCAGTTCAGCTACTGCCAGCACGCCAATCACGGCTGCAAAACCGATAAGTATGAATCTTTTCCAGGTAAAACGGGTGCCGCTTATAGTGATGAAATATAGACCCATGGTTACCAGTGAGGTAATCAAACCACCTACATCTGCTCCAAAACTAGGATGACCAATTGCTATAGTCATTAATCCCAGGGGGAATAAACCCAGCAGCCCTTTCCATAAAGGTTTGATTTTAAGTTTCTCAATAAAAAAAACCGTAGCAATTACAGTTGCGGCCAGTAAAACTCCCATATAATCATTCCCTAAACCATAAAACCGTCCCCCGGCAATAGTGTCGGATCCCAGCGGGGAGGCAAGCATCCAAACCGAGCCGTGAAAGCAGTCAAAAATTATAAGGATAGCTGTAACCGCGGTTAAGAGCAAAAGACGTTTGTCAGTCTGAGGCAGCTGTTTTAATAAATATGCGATAACAAATGATGCCAGAAGTGAAATCAGAATGGTCAAAGGCAGTGAACGGTAAGACGTAAAACCCAGGAAAAGAAATACCAAAGGCATACTGAGTACTCAAGATAATAAAATCCAGCCATGATTTTTGATGGGGTTTCGTTTGGCGGTAGTATAAAAGTCCGACAATCATCATCAAAACCGCCAGGGCCATAAATGTATAATGGAGCGGATTGCGGCTGCTGCGCAGGTTTATGTAGAAATTAAGCTGCCGGTCCAGGAATTCGAAGCTGTTATTGCCAGCTTTTACAATACTTATTCCGCCTGGCATAGCATTATGGTTAAAATAGTTTATTATGGTAGGCAGCAAATCCGCATTGCTTACCAGACCGCAACGGCGTGTAGTCGGGGAGGTTAACAGACCCGCAGTAGCGCCGGGTTTATGTATTACAACCGGGGTCAAGGATAAATTGTTGTCCAGAACCATATCCGCGTTAGGGTTGGGAGTAACTAAAACAATCATTGTATTTGTCAGATCCAGCATCTGAATTATCTTTCCCAATAACCGGTCGTTTGAAGCGATGGCATTTTGTCTCTGTTTTAGCAATACATCAGGAGAACAATTTGCGCGGCTTGATTCCACCCGGGAGGTATCTCCAGTATCCAGGACCACGATATCGCAACTTTTTAATAGTTTATCAAGGTTGTTAATTATCTTTTGATGGTCGCAACGTAAACCGCCCGGACTTAAGGGCGATTTCTCCATTAAATCCCGGCTGACATTGCCCAGAGGTGTCACACCGTTTTCATCCATGGTCAGAAGGGCTGCACTGCGGTCAAATGTGTTTACAGTATCAGCATTGCCCAGCACTCCCGTGCGAAGATGATTCTGTCGGGCCAGTAAACCTAATTGGCCAGGCTGATATACTGGATTACGAGTTTCAGCATAAAGCTTACCGGGTTCAATAAATAAATTAACCACTCCCTGAGCGGGTGCTCTGTGTCCGGTAAAATTCTGGTATAATTCACCTGCTTTTATACCGGAATAGTTAATCGGAACTATTCCCATAAGGCTGATGTTTGTTTCACCACTATTATAGGAGAGTTCAGCTCCGCTCGCTGCTGCAACGCGGGTTCCGACCGCGAGGGACATATAAGTGCTGACAGGCAGTTTATTCTTCCCGCGGTTATTCATCAAACCTGTGGCGCTTTTTTTAATCAGGGTATCAAGATTGGGAGTTCGCGCAGCGATGATATCACCGCTGCCGATATAATCGTTTACGATGATTAAAACCTTTTTTTGCTGCCGGAAGCTGCCCAGGCGGAGTCATTAATTACCATAACCAGGATTAGAGTAAATATTAACAGAAGACCTGGAAAAAGTTTTTTCATCAGGGTAAAATCCTCCCAACTGTTTGCATCTTTAACCCAATCCCAATAATAACCTGGACAGGTTGAAAAGGCAATATTTAAGGAATTGGTATCATTTTTTTAAAAGGGTTATATCAATTTTGCCCAATGGGCATATACTATTAAAAGTATGGAATAATTTACTTATAAAGTTTGGGTTTCGCTCAATATTTTATTGGGCATAATCATTGACATGCGACAGAAATATGCTAAAATTCTACATGGACTTTTCACAAAAGGAGGTTTGGGAGTCTAAAAAAATGAAGGGAGGCGACATGATTGCAGTCTTTGGGGCGCCATGTTTTGGCCGAATTGTACGGCTGTAAATTTGAGGTGTTGAATGATATCAACCGAGTGGAAGATATCATGGTCAACGCAGCTTTAGAGGCTGGAGCTGAAATAAGAGAGTTTGTCTTTCACAAATTCAGCCCACAAGGGGTTAGCGGAGTAGTTGTTATTTCCGAATCACACCTGGCGATCCATACCTGGCCTGAACTGGGTTATGCGGCAGTTGACGTGTTTACGTGCGGCGAAAAGGTAGATCCCTGGGATGCCTGCAAGTATCTTGAAAGTATGTTCGGAGCCAATCAGATGAAGGCATCAGAGGTTAAGCGCGGGATTATTGCGCTGGAGGACCAACGCCTGGTGGTTAATTATTAGGAGGGATACTATTTTAGTAGACCGAAGACGGTTTGAAATTAAATTTTATAGTGCTTAAATAGCCTTACTTGCTAAAATCAACAAGTAGGGCTAAATTTTTGCCCGAATTTATATCTTTTAATTAACCAAAAACTAAGATAGCCTGGTATTATGTTATAATAGATAAGATGTTTTTAAGTAAAGTCTAATCAACGGGAAAAAATTAGATCTAGGGGTTAGTTGATTAATAATTCAATGATAATGATTCTAATTATAGATTAAAGCCATGCAAAACAGAGGAGGACAAGCCTTAAATGCAGCTGCTGTTTGGCCGGGAATTGGATATTGAGATAAAAGAACTGGAGGCCTTCTTTAAACAAGGCTTATCAGAATGGTGGGATGACTTATACCCGTATTTAAATGCTTTGCAGGGTGACAACACCTGGAATTTTATGCCTGCCTTGATTTTATCTGCTTATAAATATAATGGTTTGAATCGGCAAATGAGTGTTAGTATGGCCAGCATTTTTAAAACGGTTTATCTAGCTAATTATATTCATGGACTGGTGGTTGATGAAGAACAGGGGCAGGTTCAAAACCAGGAGCTGCAGTTTAATATCCTGATCGCTGATTTTTTATTTGGACACGTTTTAAAACAACTGGTGGACTGCGGGAATGCTGATTTGCTGGATTTACTTTCTGTAATGATAGCCGAGATCAACGAAGGACTGGTTTTAAAACATAAATTCAATGCTGATGATCTGCAATCTCTAGTTAAAACACGCGGCCCATTATATTCCACCGCTTTTGTGATGGCGGCGAAATTGGCAGGCCATAACGAATATGACCGGAAGGTGTTTCAAGAACTGGGTTTTAACCTGGGTATGGCCCTGGAGCTTTTACAGGAAGAAATGATGGTTGTCGAAGCTCAGAACTATATTGTTAAGTCAGAAAGCTTATTTCATGAAATTAACCGGCATAATAAAGTGGGTAGTTTGCTGGAAACGGCTGTACACGAATTACACCAACATTTTTACTGTGCGGAAAAGGCTGCGGTTATATAAAAGATCAATTAAAAAACGACCAACAGCTTTTCAGGTTTTTGGTGTGTTTGCTTATATGGCGGTTTCGCCTTGGTTATGACTGTGGGGTAAGACAAAGCTTTGAAGATGAAGGCGGGTTTGTCGCTGGTCTGACTAGTCTGAAAGGAAAACTTATGTTTTCCTTTTTTAATATGTATGGATATAGAAAAGCAATGATTTACAAAAGGCCGCGGATAAGAGCCTCGGGGCCGTCTGCGGGGCGATCTATAGTGCCATTGCGAGGGCAGAGAAGCAATCTTGTTTTAAATGGTTGGAGGTTGTCAGGTTCTTGGGGAAAATAACTGATTTTTTAAATATGGTAGATTTTCAACATACCCTTTTTGGGCTGCCCTTTGCTTATCTCGGTGCTTTTTTAGCGGCACAAGGACTGCCAACTCTGGCTCAGTTTGTCTGGATTACGCTGGCCATGATAGGCGCTCGAACTGCGGCTCTTTGTTTAAACCGTTTAATCGATTTGCAAATCGATGCATCTAATCCCCGTACGGCTGGCTGGGTTATGCCGGCAGGGAAACTTTCTTCTTCCAAAGTATGGTTAATGGTTTTCGTTTGTTTTGGGGTATTATTTTTATCTGCCTGGAATTTGAATTTATTATGTTTTAAACTGGCCCCGTTGGCTGTGCTGATATTATGGTTATATTCATATACCAAACGGTTTACCTGGTGGTGCCATTTTATTCTGGGTTTAGCGATTGGGATCGGCCCAATCGGCGCCTGGATAGCTATCAGCGGCGTCTTTGACTGGCAGCCGCTATTATTGGGCCTGGGGGTGGCATGCTGGATTGCCGGTTTTGATACCATGTATGCCTGTCAGGATATTGAATTTGACCGCCGTCAAGGCCTGCATTCCATACCGGCCCGCTTTGGAGAAAAGGGAGCCTTAATTTTTTCAGCGGTTTTTCATGGCTTCACCATAATATTTTTAACGCTGGCCGGCTTTGTTTTAGAACTGGGCTTTTTCTATTACAGCGGTATAGCCCTGGCTGCGGTTATATTGATTTACGAACATATTCTGGTTAAACCCGGCGATCTCAGCCGGGTTAATTTCGCTTCATTCAAGATCAATCGTTATGTGGGGCTGTTAATTTTTATTGCCACTACTATTGACTTATTTGTATAAATTAACAAACCACAGCTGGATACAGATTAAACATTGTAAGACATCTGTGTGTATCTGTGGCAATTCGGATCTTTGGGGGTTTTGATTTGCGGCGTTTCATTGTAGCTCTAACCGGGGCCAGTGGGGTAGTGTACGGCATTCGTCTCTTGGAATACCTTTTGACAGCGGGAATGGAGGTACACCTCATTATCAGTGAGGCTGCTTATCTCGTGCTGGAACAAGAAATGGGCTGGGATTTTACTCTAGGACATGAGAAAGTGTTGCGTTCCCAATTACCGCCGGGCAACTTGTTCTTCTATGAGAACAAAAACCTGGCTGCCCAAATAGCCAGTGGATCGTTTCTGCATGAGGGGATGGTAGTGGTTCCCTGTACCATGGGTACACTGTCGGCTGTAGCCAGGGCAGTTCCAATAATTTAATCGAACGGGCTGCCGATGTGGCTTTAAAAGAGAAAAAACCATTAATTCTGGTTCCCCGAGAAACACCTCTTAATTCAATTCATCTGCATAATATGCTGAGGGCAGCTGAAGCTGGAGCGCAAATAATTCCGGCCATGCCGGCTTTTTATCACAACCCTTTAACTATTGAAGATTTGGTTGTGTTCCTGGTGGGTAAAATTCTTGACAACCTGGGAGTAGCCCACCAGTTGTTTGCACGTTATCAGGGAAACAATTAAAAAATAAAAAGCTTGAACAACGGTACAATAATATTAAAAGAAATAATGCGGGTGTTAGTTGTTTTTTTGTTTTTAATCTTTATAATGAAATGGAATTGCATTTTGAGGGGAAACTATGCCTGACTTTAATTTTTTTGATTCGGTGGAAAAGGAACTGGAGCTGGTCGAAGTCAACCTGGCATCCAATGTAGACAGTTCGGTAGGGCTGCTCAACCAGGCTTCGGTACATTTAATAGAAGCTGGCGGGAAACGTATGCGTCCGGCATTTACCTTGATGGCGGCCAGTATTTTTCAGGAAGAATTAGAACCGATCATTCCGGCTGCGGTAGCTCTTGAACTGATTCACCTGGCCACCCTGGTTCATGATGATGTTATTGATAACTCCGATAAAAGACGGGGAACGGAAACGGTAAAAAAGGCCTGGGGCAACCGGGTGTCAATTTATGCCGGAAACTTTATATTCGCCCGGGCTTTAGGACTGGTTGCAGGATATAAGCGCAGTGATATTGTGGCGCTTCTGGCTGATGCCAGTATGAAGATATGTGAAGGCGAAATAATTCAAATGTTAAGCTGTTATAATGTTAAACTTGGTTTAAAGAATTATCTGCGCCGTATTGAACGCAAAACAGCTTTGCTTATTTCCGTAAGCTGTGCCATGGGTGCGATGTTAGCCAATGCCCTGCCCGGTCAGATAGAAGCGTTAAGCAAATACGGGTATTATTTAGGGATGGCCTTTCAGGTAACTGATGATATCCTGGATTTTATTGCTGATGAAAAAATACTTGGCAAGCCTACCGGCAGTGATATTCGTCAGGGGGTAATAACCCTGCCTGCCTTATATGCTTTAAAACACGACATTCATCGCGATGAGCTGGCTGTTCTGCTTTCATCTCCAGAAGCTTGCGAAGCCAAAGCAGACAGAATAATAGAAATAATTACCAATTCAGATGGTATTGATTACTCTTATTTTGTAAGCAGGCATTTTGCTATAAAGCTCGCAAACAGTTAGAATTAATCCCGGATTCACCGGTAAAACAGAAGTTATTCGAAATGACTGATTTTGTTATGGACCGGGATTTTTAGAGGAGGGTAGAAATGGGACTGTCCGATATGTCTCCGGAGGACAAACAAACAATATTGGAACATCTGGAAGCATTGCGTTTTTCAGTAATTGTCAGCTTCGTAGCTTTAATAATTGCAGCTTTTGTTTGTTTTTATTACAGCGAACAGATTTTAGCCGTAATAACACAACCTTTAAGATCCCTCAATGAAAACCTGGTGGTAACCGGTGTCACCGAGGCTTTCTTTGTGAAGCTGAAATTGTCTTTTTACGCTGGTTTTGTTCTGGCCTTTCCTGTTATTATTTGGGCTTTGTGGCGTTTTATCAAACCGGCCCTCTATCCTCATGAAAGGAAATATGTATATATTTTTGTACCCTTGTCAGTTTTGCTTTTTAGCGCTGGGGTATTATTTTCATATTTTGGCATTTTGCGTTTGGTTTTAAATTTTTTCATTTATATTGCCGGTGAAAACCTGGATACTATGTTCAAAGTAGACCAATATGTATCATTTGTTACGGCTTTTACATTGCCTTTCGGTTTAGTCTTTGAAATGCCGGTAGTAGTTTTTTTCCTGGCCAAACTTGGTTTTATAAAATATGAAGCGATGGCTCGCAACCGTAAATACGCCTTGTTAGTAATTGTTATTCTGGCTGCTGCCTTAACTCCTGGCCCTGATCCCTTTTCGCAAATGATGATGGCAGGACCTGTTTATCTGCTTTACGAGATAAGCATCTGGGTAGCTAAAAAGGCCAAACCGACACGGGACAGATGGGCTGACAACAATAATGACAAATAACCCGAGAAAGCAGGAAAAGCGATTAAATCCAGGCTTGGAATAGTATGCTAATGACCAGTGCTTGCTTTACAAAGCATTTGCTTTTTGTCATAATAGCGATAGCGTAAAGGAGAAAAAGTCGACGTTAGAGGATAGTTTTAAGGAGGTTTAATCAGGTGTTTGGTTTGATTGGCAATTTCGGCCCCTGGGAACTAATTTTGATAGTAGTGATTCTTCTTATTATCGTAGGACCCGGAAAACTGCCCGCAGTAGGGGAATCCATGGGTAAGGCTCTGCAGAACTTCCGCAAGGCCAAACAAGAAGAGTTTGACGAACTGGAAGAGAAAAAAGAAAAATAGAGTCTAATTACAGACTTTTATTTGGAACTTGCAATGACACAATTATTCCCGGTTTTTATAAACTTAACGGACAAGCCCTGCCTGGTGCTGGGCGGTGGGCAGGTTGCGGCCCGAAAGGTGCAAAACCTGCTTGATTGCGGCGCTGTTGTCATAGTAATTAGTCCCGAGGCTGTAGATGATATAAAACAATATTCAGAGCAGGGTTTAGTAAAGTGGCTGCCCAGAGAACTGGAAGTCAATGATCTGCAGGGTATCTTTATGGTCTTTGTAGCTACCAGCAGCCCGGAAGCCAATCAACAGGCTGTGGATTGGTGCCGAGAGCGTAATATTCTGGTTAATGCCGTTGATGATCCTCCTAATTGTGATTTTTACGTGCCATCAGTATTGAGAAGGAACTCGCTGGTATTAGCCGTTTCAACTGAAGGGAAAAGCCCTCTTTACGCGCGTAAATTGCGTAAAGAACTGGAAAGCATTATTACTCCCGAACATGGGGAGTATGTTGATTTATTGGGGGAACAGCGGGAACTGATTAAAGAGACCGTCAGCGATATAAATGTCAGGAAAAGAATATTCGAAGCTTTGGTAAATTCAGATATTCTTGATTTGCTGCGCAGAGGAGAGCGAGTAAAAGTCAGGGAGCGGGTGCAAGAATGTATATCCTCCTGGCAGGATTAAATCACCGGACTGCTCCGGTAGATATTCGTGAAAAGTTTGCCATCTCCGGATCCAATCTGGAGGAGGCTTATAATTATCTCAAAACATGCCCCGAACTTGAGGGTGTGGTTATACTGGCTACCTGCAACCGTACCGAGGTATATGCTACCGCTCGGGAAATTGAACCCGGGGCTCAGGTTCTGAAACAGTTTATGGCTGATTATGCCAAAATGGATTTGCAGAACCTGGAACAGTATTTATACCAGCCCAATTGCTATGATGCCATTTATCACCTTTTCCGGGTAGCTTCCGGGCTTGATTCCATGATCATCGGTGAGTGCCAGATAATCGGACAGGTTAAAGACGCCTATCAGGCCGCGGTTGAAGCCGGAGCAACAGACGGAGTCTTGAACACCCTCTTTCATAAAGCCATCTTTGTCGGAAAACTGGTACGCACTGAGACCTCTATTGAAAAACATCCCCTTTCTATCAGTTACGCGGCAGTCGAATTAGCCCGCCACCGGTTGGGCAGCCTGCAGGGCAAAAGCGTTCTGGTGGTAGGTGCTGGTGAAATGAGTGAACTCACCACCAGACACTTGATGATGAACGGGGTTGAATCGGTTATTGTGTCTAACCGTTCCTATGACCGCGCCGTGGCCATGGCTGATACTTTTAACGGCCGGGCGGTAAAGTTTGATGATTTACCGCAAGAGTTGACCTCTGCTGATATAGTAATCAGCTGCACAGCCGCCAATCATTATGTAATTAGAGATGACAATTGCGGCGCGGCCCTAAAATCGCGGCAGGGCAAGGATATTATTTTAATAGATATTGCGGTGCCCCGGGATATAGATCCTGCTCTGGCTGAATACGATAATGTATTTGTTTACGATATTGATAAGCTTCAGGACGTAGTGAGTTTGGATAATGCCAAACGGCAGAAGGCTATTGCTGATGCTGAGAATATAATTACCGCAGAAATCACAAAGTTTAACGAATGGCTGGGATCGTTATATGTAGTGCCGGTAATAACCGCATTAAAATCCTGGGCCGAAGAGATAAAGAAACAGGAATTGAATCGGGCTTATAACCGCCTGGGAAAAGTGACCGAGCGGGAGGAAAAGATTATTGGTTCTCTGGCTACCTCCCTGGTTAACCAATTAATGCATTATCCCATTGTAAATCTAAAGGAAATGGCGGTAAGCAATCAGGGGCATCTGTATGCAGAGGTAGTTAAAAAGCTGTTTGCTTTACAGGTAGATACGGGGGAACATGCGGATGAAAAATGTCTTGAAATTAGGAACCGGGGTAGCAAACTGGCTCTCTGGCAGGCTCACTGGGCTGCCGGTGAACTGGAAAAACTGCTGCCTGAAATTACGGTCGAGATTAAAACAATTAAAACCACCGGTGATAAGATTTTGGATGTGGCCCTTTCCCGTATAGGAGATAAGGGGCTTTTTACTAAGGAAATAGAAAACGAATTACTGCAGGGTAATATTGATATAGCCGTACACAGTATGAAGGATCTGCCATCGGATATAGCTCCCGGGCTTAGCATCGGCGCAGTAATGCTGCGGGAGGATCCACATGATGTTTTAATTTCTCGCAACGGAAACGGTTTTGATGAACTGCCTTTGAATGCGGTTATTGGAACTTCGAGCCTGCGCCGTATAGCTCAATTGAAATCCCGGCGTCCTGATCTGAAAATTATAGATATACGCGGAAATGTTGAAACCCGGATCAGAAAACTTCACGAAGAAGGCCTTGATGGTATTATTCTGGCTTATGCGGGAGTAAAGAGATTAGGATTCGAGTCTTCAATAAGCGAAATATTACCGTATGAACTGGTTCTTCCGGCGGCAGGCCAGGGATGTGTGGCTATAGAAACCAGAAGCGATGACCATAAAATCCTGGATATTGTGAATATAATTAATCATTCCCAGAGCCAAAGGGCTGTATTGGCTGAACGAGCCTTTCTGAAAGTGCTTGAGGGCGGATGTCAGGTACCCATTGCCTGCCTGGCTGAAGTAAATTCTGAGCGGATTGAAATGCAGGGATTGGTAGCTTCACTCGCAGGGGAGAAAATAATCAGAGGGAGTATTTCAGCCAGCCTGGATGAACCTGAAAAAGCGGGAAGGGACTTGGGCCGTCAGCTGTTAGTGCGGGGTGCGGACACAATTTTACAGGATATAAGGGCTTAAATTAAACGATGATAAACACAAAACATAATAGTCTTGATGTTGGTTAAAAAAGATGCCAGATTGCGGGCCAACGAAAAAAACATTGCATACCATAGCATGTTAAGACAGATCCCGAATATGTGATTAATGGAGCGGGGTTATATGAAGGGAAAAGGAATAGTATATTTGATTGGGGCAGGTCCGGGAGATCCGGGACTGTTTACTCTTAAAGGGCAAAAACTGTTACAGCAAGCCGATGCGGTGGTCTATGATCGCCTGGTCAGCCATGAAATACTGGCTATGGCCAGAGATGATGCCGAAAAGATTTATGTAGGCAAGGAATCGGGACGCCATGCGCTTTCTCAAGAAGAAATAAATGCTCTGCTGGTGGAAAAAGCCCGTGAAGGCAAAAAAGTCGCCAGGCTGAAAGGCGGAGATCCTTTCATGTTTGGACGGGGCGGGGAAGAAGCCTTGTACGTTCGGCAAAATGGGTTTGATTTTGAAGTCGTGCCGGGTATTACTTCTGCCATTGCCGTACCTGCGTACGCGGGGATTCCGGTGACTCATCGTGACGCCACCTCCAGTTTTGCGGTTATTACCGGTCACGAAAAACCTGATAAACAAGAAAGCTCTATAAAATGGAAAGAAATAGCTACAGGCATAGGCACGCTGGTTTTCTTAATGGGTGTTGAAAACCTGGGATTTATATGCGAAAAACTTATGGCAAATGGCCGGGACAAGGATACACCCGTAGCGCTGGTTCGCTGGGGGACTCTGGCCGAACAGGAGGTTTTAACCGGAACACTGGAAAATATTGTAAAGAAGGTTGAGGAAGCTGCCTTTAAACCCCCGGCGGTCATAGTTGTCGGTGAAGTAGTAAATCTTCGCGATGATTTAAAATGGCTGGAATATAAACCCTTATGGGGTAAAAAGGTAGTTATCACCAGGGCACGAGCTCAGGCCAGTCTCCTGGCTGATGGCGTGAAGGCTTTGGGCGGTCAGGCTGTAGAGTTTCCTTCTATAATAATTAAACCGGAAGAGGACCTGCATACATTGCATCGGGCTTTTCAGTCTTTGTCCCGTTATGATTGGATAATATTTACCAGTGTTAACGGAGTGGAGATATTTTTCTCCGAGTTAATAAAGCAGCAGAAGGATGTTCGCGAGTTAAAGGGCATTAAAATATGCGCCATAGGTCCGGCCACTCGGGAAAGCCTGGAAAAACGCGGTTTGCAGGTAGATGTAATTCCAGACGAATACAGGGCTGAGGGTATTATTAAAGAAATGCAGGTTCGGGTGAAAAGGGGCGAATGGGTTCTTCTTCCCCGGGCGCGGGGAGCCCGGCCGGTTCTGCCCGATGCTTTAAGAGGTCTGGGGGCGCATGTAAACGAGGTATTTTTATATGAAGCTATTACGGCCTCTAATATCAGCCGGGAACAGATGACGGAAATTATGACCGGCAGGATAGACTACTTAACTTTTACCAGTTCATCAACCGTGAGCAATTTTGTTAAAATTGTAGGGCAGGAAAATGTTAAAAAACTCAATCAGCAAATTAAAGTGGCCTGCATTGGGCCTATAACCGCTGACACTGCCCGAGAGTTAGGTTTTGATGTTCATATTATGGCTAATGAATACACTATAGAAGGTTTGTTAAATGCTCTGGTAGAAGACGCTGAAGTATAAAGTGAATGTGCAAATAAACTCAATAGTTGCCGGTTAATGCTGCCCAAGGTGTTTATTATAACCGCATATTGCCGCGCCAAGTTCGCAATGACACTTTTGCAGCCCATGTGCAAACCATATAAAAGCTGAGTTTTAATACATAATTTATCTTTCAAAATTCAGCGTTATTCATAAGAAGTCCGCGTTTGTGCGTTTTCAAAATTGGGAGGGTTAATAGATGATTGGATGTACCAAATTGCTTTGTGGAACCGCAACCGTCTCTGAGGCTATTAAATACCGGGGCAGTGATCGCGAAATACCTCCGCAGTTGCTGCAGTTTTCAGCCCAAAACCGCCCTCTGGTGGTATGGAATATGACCAACCGCTGCAACCTGCGCTGCAAACATTGTTATATTGATGCTGAAGATCGCAGTTATGCCGGTGAACTTAGCACCGAAGAAGCGCGCACATTCATAACTGACCTGGGTGAAATGAAAGTGCCGGTATTATTGTTTTCGGGCGGAGAACCCCTGATCAGAAAAGACATTTTTGAACTGGGACGCATGGCGGTAGATCTGGGGTTAAGACCGGTTATATCAAGCAACGGGACCCTGATAGACGATGAAATTGCCAAAAAGATTAAAGAAACCGGTTTTCAATATGTAGGCATAAGCATAGATGGCGCGCCTGCCACCCATGATGATTTCCGCAACAAGAGCGGAGCTTTTGAAGATGCCTTGCGTGGTATTCGGGCCTGCTTAGAAAATGGGGTTAAAACCGGAATAAGATTTACCGTGAACAAATATAACCAGAATGATCTTCCTGAGATATTTGAAATAATTGAGCGGGAGCGTATTCCGCGTTTCTGTATGTATCACCTGGTTTATGCCGGACGGGGTCAGGAGATGGCAGGGATGGATACCGCCATTTCCGACAAACGTGAGATCCTGGAATATATTTGCCGCAAGACCATTGAACTTAACCAAAAAGGGGTAGAAACAGAAATACTTACAACCGATAACCACGCTGACGGGGTATTCCTCAGAAATTATATCCAACAGCACCAGCCGGAAAGAGCGGGAGAGATTGTGCAGCTGCTGGATATGCACGGCGGATGTTCGGCCGGCACGAAATTCGCCAATGTGGATCCGCGCGGCAATGTGCATCCCTGCCAGTTCTGGCAGGACTATACCGTGGGCAATGTTAGAGAAAAACCCTTCAGCCAGTTGTGGCTGGGTGACGATGAATTAATGGTAAAGCTTAGAGAAAAGGATAAATATCTGAAAGGCAAATGCGGGCAATGCGATTTTAAAACCCTGTGCGCAGGCTGCCGCATAAGAGCCCGGGCGGTCTACGGCGACATCTGGGCCGAAGACCCCGCGTGCTATCTTAACGAGAGTGAGCTGAAAAAGGGTAATTAACACAGATTAAACACAGATGTTCACAGATGAGTTTTAAATAATATCTGTGAAGAATTTGTGTTGAATCATCGTTCTCTTTATTCTGGGGGTGTATTAATGGGTTTTCCGGTGAAACGGATGCGCAGGCTGCGGGTCAGTGAAGGAATGCGCAGGCTGGTGCGTGAAACTGAACTAAATGTAAATGACCTCATTTACCCGCTCTTTATTATTTATGGGAGAGATAAAAAAACAGCTATAGAATCGATGCCTGGAATATACCAGTGGTCTTTGGACCGTTTGCCTGAAGAAATAAATGAGGCCAGGGAACTTGGGATTTCTGCATTCCTGCTTTTTGGCATTCCCGAACACAAAGATGCAGAAGCAGTTCAGCCTGGCAGGAAAACGGGGTAGTCCAGCAAGCAGTTCGTTTGCTCAAAGAAACCTATCCCGAAGCTCTGGTTATAACTGATGTCTGTATGTGTGAATATACGGATCACGGACACTGCGGCCTGGTAGACAGCGATGGGACCATAGACAATGACTCCACTCTGGAACTCCTGGCGCGTGAGGCGTTGTCACATGCCCGGGCGGGCTGCGACATAGTAGCCCCTTCTGATATGATGGACGGCAGGATTGGTTTTATACGAAAAACTCTTGACAACAACGGTTTTGAAAACACCGCGATTATGTCTTATGCCGCCAAATATTGTTCTTGTTTTTATGGACCTTTTAGGGATGCGGCCGGTTCAGCGCCCCAGTTTGGCGACCGCCGGACTTACCAGATGGATCCGGCTAACCTGCGGGAAGCATTAAGAGAAGTCGCTCTTGACATCGAAGAGGGCGCAGATATAGTTATGGTCAAACCGGCCATGGCTTATCTGGACGTCATTAAGGCCGTAAAAGATAAGTATGCCTACCCCCTGGCGGCTTATAACGTAAGCGGAGAATACTCGATGATTAAAGCTGCGGCCGCACAGGGCTGGCTGGATGAACAGCGGGCTATGATGGAGACCTTAACCTCCATAAAACGCGCCGGCGCTGATATGATCATCACCTACTTCGCCAAAGACGCCGCCAAATATCTAAATGAACACCGGTAAAAGAGAACAAATCAACACATATTTATACAGATTTTGCGCTGATTAACACAGATACAATAACCTAACGTAACTAACAAAGAAGCTTCCTTTTTGTAACTATAATCTAAATATAAATAACTATAAATTTATCTGTGTATATCTGTGGACCATCTGTGTTCATCTGTGGTTAATTTGGAGGTGTATTCGATGCTTGTTTCCTGGAATTCTACCAACCAGTGCAATATGTTCTGCGACCACTGTTATCGCGAAGCCGGAGCCAGATTGGAAGAAGAACTTAGTACAGATGAAGCTAAAAAGCTCTTGCGGGAAATCAAAAGAGCCGGATTCCGCATCATGATATTCAGCGGAGGCGAGGCCATGCTGCGTCCGGATATTTATGAATTAGGGGCTTACGCGGCCGAAATAGGCTTAAGACCGGTTCTCGGCACCAATGGCACTTTAATAACCCCCGAAGCAGCTCGTAAACTGAAAGACGCAGGTTTCATGGCCGCGGCTGTCAGTATTGACAGTCTGGACAAAGAAAAGAATGACAGGTTCCGGCGTTTTGAAGGCGCGTTGGAATTAGCCTTGCAGGGTATTGAGAACCTGAAAGCAGCTGGTATAGCCGTGCAAATAAATACTACGGTGATGGAATGGAACCTGGAAGAAATAGACGCCATTATAGATTTTGCCGCAGCTAAAAAGGCGATGGGGCATCATCTCCTGTTCCTTGTTCCTACCGGAAGGGCAATTAATATCGAAGAAGAAGCCTTGCGAGTGGCGAAATATGAAAAAACCCTGGCTCATATCATGGAAAGGCAGAAAACTGTGGATATTGAACTGAAACCGACCTGTGCTCCGCAATTTATGCGCATAGCTGATAAGAAGGGTATAAACCTGCGTTTCAGCCGGGGATGCCTGGCGGGAATCAGCTATTGTATAATCAGTCCCCGCGGTGATGTTCAACCCTGTGCCTACCTTAATATCCCGTTGGGTAATGTAAAAGAACAACCATTTGATGAAATATGGCGGGATAATGATATGTTCAAGGCTTTGCGCAGTGAGGAATACAAAGGCAAATGCGGAATCTGTGATTACCGCCAGCGCTGCGGCGGCTGCAGAGCCAGGGCTTATTATTACAGCGGAGGCGATTATATGGCGGAAGACAGCTGGTGTTTATATAAGCCTCAGGGGCAAATATCATGAATATTAATTTAACCGCAATTGATCGCAAGATATTGAATCTCCTGCAGCAATCATTTCCGATCAGCTCTCAACCCTATGCCTGGCTGGCCAAACAACTGGATATAACCGAAACAGAATTACTGGAACGGATAGCTATTATGAAAAAAGCCGGTATTATTCGCAGGTTGGTGCGGTTATGGACTCGAAAAAACTGGGATTTTCATCTACCTTATGTGCTTGTCGGGTTGCAGAGCAGGATATAGAAAATGCAGCCGCCATTATCAACGCTGTACCAGGAGTAACCCATAACTACCAGCGTGATCATGACTATAACCTGTGGTTTACTTTAACCTGCGAAAATGAGGAAACCCTGCAGAAAACCATCAAGGATCTGGAACAAGCAATAGGATATGAAATAGCCTCTATGCCCGCGGCAAGGGTTTATAAGATTAGAGTAGCTCTGGACATGGGTGAAAATAATGCTATATGATAAATTAGACAGGGAAATAATTAAATTCTTACAAGGCAGCTTGCCGTTAGAATCTCGTCCCTATGCTGAACTGGCCGAGCATTTGCAGGTTAGCGAAGAGGAGATTGTTGCCCGCATCGGCAGTCTGGCTGACCGCGGCATAATAAGGAGGCTGGGGGCTGTACTGCGCCACCAGCGGGCGGGTTACCGAGTAAATGCCATGGTGGCCTGGAAAACAGATGTTAGTAATCAGGATCGTTCCGGGCAGATTATGGCTGAATTTCCACAGGTGAGTCATTGTTATTTGCGGGAGGTACCACCTGATTTTGCATATAATTTGTTTTCCATGATCCACGCCCGCAGTGAGGAAGAACTAAAACATCTTGTGGCAGAGATATCCTTGCGTACAGGCTTGGACGATTATCTGGTTATACGCAGTATAAAAGAAATGAAAAAGGTTAGTATGGAATACTATCGTTAAACAGGGAATAATTGATTATTGTTAATTATTCAGAGCTATTGCATAATCAACGGGGGTTCATAATGAAGAATACAAATAAATCAGAAGAATTATTCGGCATTGCTCAGCAGATAATACCAGGGGGAGTCAACAGCCCGGTACGAGCCTTTAAATCTGTGGAATCAAGCCCTATTTTTATTGATAGGGCCAGCGGCGCCAGGTTATATGATGTTGATGGCAACGAATATATTGATTATGTAGCTTCCTGGGGTCCGTTGATACTTGGACACAGCCATCCTGCAGTGGTTGAAGCTGTCTGCTCTGCTGCCGAGAGGGGTACCAGTTATGGAGCGCCCTGTGCAGCCGAAATTGAACTGGCGCAGATGATCTGTGAAGCTATTCCTTCAGTGGAAATGGTGCGCATGGTCAATTCCGGCACGGAAGCTGCCATGAGCGCGCTGAGGTTGGCGCGGGCTGTGACCGGTCGGGACAAGGTGGTGAAATTTGAAGGTTGTTATCATGGCCATGCCGATAGTTTTTTAATTAAAGCCGGCTCAGGTCTTTTAACGGCTGGAGTGCCAAGCAGCCCCGGGATACCCTCCGGACTGGCTGAGAATACCCTGATTGCTCGTTACAACGATATGCAATCAGTCGAAGATATTTTTAAAAAATATGGGCATGATATTGCCGCAGTTATTGTTGAACCTGTTGCTGGCAATATGGGCTTGGTACTTCCTGACCCTGATTTCTTGCCGGCACTGAGGAAATTAACCGAGCTTTATGGCAGTTTGCTTATCTTTGATGAAGTAATCAGCGGGTTCCGCGTAGGGTATGGCGGTTTTCAGAATATTATCAACGTTAAACCTGACCTGACCACATTGGGTAAAATAATCGGCGGAGGGTTACCGGTCGGCGCCTATGGCGGCAAAAAAGAAATAATGACCAGGATAGCTCCCGAAGGTGATGTTTACCAGGCCGGAACTTTATCCGGCAATCCTTTGGCCATGGCTGCAGGAGTGGCTGCATTAAAGCAGCTTCGCGACCATGATTGGTATGACCGCCTTGAAGTTATGAGCTATTTATTGTGCAATCGTCTCAAGGCTGTTTTTGAGGACCATGATTACAATGTGAATATTAACCGCTTTGCTTCTATGTTCTGCCTTTTCTTTACTGATAGAGAGGTAAATGATTATGATGCGGTTATGAGCTGTAATACCAGGGAATATGCGCGTTTTTACCGCGAAATCCTTAAAGAGGGGGTTTATTTGCCTCCGGCCCAGTTTGAGGTGTCTTTTGTATCTTGCGCACACGAGCTGGAAGATTTAGATAAAACAGTAGAAGCAGTAAGCAGGGTGCTGGACAGGATATTATAAAGGAGGGGAAGCCTGTGGAGTACACTGCTGACTGGGATTGGTTTGTAAAAAGGTTTGAAGGCATGAGCCGCATAGATTTAACCGCCTATAAAAGACCGCAGATGGAGCGGCGAATTAATAGTTTCATGCGTACTGTCGGTGTACCGGACTACAAAAGTTTTGTTGATCTGCTTTTAAATGATAAGGTTGTCTATCGCAGATTTTTAGATCATATTACCATTAATGTATCCGAATTTTTCCGCAACCCCAACCACTGGGAGGTGCTGGAGAAGGAAATCGTTCCCGTATTATTAAAAGACAAGAATTCGTTGAAGGTCTGGAGTGCCGGTTGTTCGACGGGTGAAGAACCCTATTCGCTGGCTATGATGTTTAAGGGAAAAAATATTAACATCAGTGAGAAAATTTTAGCTACAGATATAGATATGGATGTACTTGAAAAGGCGAGTATGGGAATTTATTCTGATAAGGCCGCCCAAACCGCACCTGATACATACCGAAATAGGTATTTTACCCGTGAAGGGGATTTCTTCCGGGTTAATGATGACATTAAAAAAATGATCAAATTTGAACGGCAGGATTTATTAAAGGATCAGTTTGGCCGGGGATTTGATTTAATTTTATGTCGAAATGTAGTTATTTATTTTACTGAGGAAACCAAGCAAAAGCTATATCATAAATTTTCCGAAGCCTTAAGACCTCAAGGAGTGCTTTTTATAGGCAGCACCGAACAAATATTTCAGGCGAGGGATATGGGATTGCAGTCCATCGCCACGTTCTTTTACAAGAAAATATAAAGTCAGGGATTGTCGCCAGGCAAAAACTTTGTCAGCAATAAATTTGAAAAAAGCAGGAAAAATAAGATATGTATCGAAATGATTATGGTGGTATTTTCTTATCGTGAAAAAGGGGGGAAGGTTCAAATACTTTTGCCGGTAAAATTGCCGAAGGCAAAGATATACAAGAAATTCTTTTGGAGGTGATCGGTCGAGTTATTAGGATCATATAAGGAAAAATAACCCTAAAAACCAATTATCAGATGAAAAGGAGGAATGACCTTGAAGGTTGTAGTATGTGTTAAGCAGACATTTGACACAGAGGCCAAGATCGAAATAAAGGATGGCAAAATCGCAGATGCGGGTATCAATCTGATCATTAATCCCTATGACGAGGTAGCAGTAGAAGGTGCTATTCAGCTGAAGGAAAAGGGAGTAGCCACAGAAATCGTGGTTGTTTCCGCCGGCTCCGACAAAGCTATGGATGCTATCCGTACCGCTCTGGCCATGGGCGCAGACCGGGGCATACTTGTTACTATCGATGCTGCTGCTGATGAATATGCCAGAGCAGTTGCCCTCGCCGAAGCTATCAAAGCTGAGAACCCGGACATTGTCCTGGCTGGCCATGTTGCTGCCGATGACGGTTCTTCACAGGTTCCGACCCGTATAGCTGAAATACTCGGCTTACCACATATCAATGTTATTACCAGCCTGGAGATTGCTGGCGGCAAGGCTGTAGCCAGCAGCGAAGCTGATGGCGGAACTCAGGTTACTGAGGTTGCCATTCCTGCGGTTATTTCCAGTCAGGTTAGCTGGAATGAACCCCGGTATCCTTCCATGAAGGGTATCATGGCAGCTAAAAAGAAACCGGTTGCCACTGTAGCTGGCAAAGCTGCTGACAACAAGACCAAGATTGTCGAATTCTCTCTGCCCGCTGCCAAACAGGCCGGTGTTAAGATTGAAGACGAGCCCGATGTAGCAGCAGCTAAACTGGCTGACTGGATGAAGAATACCGTTAAGGTAGACGTGAAATAATTGCAAATTTGATTTGCTGAAATAAAGGAGGGTAATTGATGGCAGGAACATGGGTATTTGTAGAACAAAGAGACGGTAATATCCGTAAAGTTACTTTTGAAATGCTTTCCCAGGCCAAGAAATTCGGGGATGAAGTAGTTGCTGTTCTGTTTGGCAAAGGTGTAAAAGGCATCGCCGGCGAATTTGGCAAATACGGTGCTGACAAGGTCCTGGTAGCAGAAGCAGACGTTTTTGCTGATTACAACACCGGTGCTTATGTAGCACAGATGGTGGCTATGATCAACGAAATGAAACCCAATGCGATACTGTTTGCTCACAGCTTTAACGGCCGTGACTTTGCATCCCGCCTGGCTCAGAAACTGGAAGCCGGTCTGGCAACTGATGCTATCGGTGCTGAAATCAGCGCTGGCAAAGGCGTATTCACCAGAGCTATCTATGCCGGTAAAGCCCTGGCCAAGGTGGAAATCACCACCAGCCCGATTCTGGCTACTATTCGTCCTGGTGTATTCGAAGTTGCTGAAGCTGGCGGCGCTGGCGCAGTTGTTGACGCAGCTGTTGCCGCTGGTGCAGGTGATGTATACCAGACTGTTAAGGAATTCAAACCCACTATATCTGCTCGTCCCGAACTGACAGAAGCTGCTGTAGTTGTTTCCGGCGGCCGCGGCTGCAAAGGCCCCGAAGGCATCAAACTGGTTGAGCAGCTGGCTGACATGCTGGGTGCAGGTGTTGGCGGTTCCCGTGCCGCTATCGACTCTGGCTGGCTGGGCCATGAACTGCAGGTAGGCCAGACCGGTAAAGTTGTTAACCCGAATCTTTATGTTGCTTGCGGAATATCTGGAGCCATCCAGCATCTGGCTGGCATGTCCTCCTCCAAATTCATCGCAGCGATTAATACCGACCCTGAAGCTCCCATATTCAACGTATCTGATTTTGGCGTAGTTGCCGATCTCTTTAAAGTAATCCCGGTTCTTTGCGGTGAACTGAAGAAATAGTTTTCTCTCGGAGAGGCTGGTGTTTGCTGGATATACGTCAGGTATATCCAGTAATACACCTCGTCGTTTGTATAAGGAGGGAATTTTGTAAATGATGTTTGGATTTGAACCACTAGAAGGCGGTTATGAGGTTCCAATGCGCGTAGTTGGAGCCAATGTTCCCTTTGAATGGCTTATTTATGTAATCATGTTGATTCCCGTATGCGTATTCCTGTATGGTTTCTTTAAACGGGTTCAGGTATGGTTGTTAGCCAAAGGCGAGCTGCACCGCAATGACAAAGTGGGCGCTCGTATTTGGTCATGGTTTGTTTTTTCCTTTGCTCAAGCTCGGGTAATCAGAAAACCTCTGGCAGGATGGATGCATTTCTTCCTGTTCTGGGGCTTCTTGCTTCTCTTTATGGCCGCTGGAATCGATGCCATGCATAATATGATCGGATGGCCTCATCTGGCAGGCGGAATGTATATCGGAATGTCCTGGATAGTAGACGTTTTTGGTTTCCTCGCTATGATAGGCATCGTTGTTCTGGCTTTCATCAGATACGTCCAGAAGCCTGAACGCCTGAATGACACCAATAGCGCCGATGGTTGGATGATACTTCTTATTTTCGCTATCCTGCTGACTGGTTTCTTCATTGAAGGTCTGAGAATTGCGGCTCAAATCAAACTTTCCACTACCCTTTCCCAGATTGCTTATGAACAGACTGCTTCACCCTTCGGCTGGCTTTTCGCGGCTATGTTTGGGGGTATAAGTCTGGAATCAGCCCTTATGTGGCACCGCATTCTGTGGTGGTTCCACATGGCGATAGCGTTCCTCTTCATCGCTTTGGTTCCCTTTACCAAGCTGTGGCATATATTTGCCAGCATGCTGAACTATGCTTTCCGTGATCTGGAACCTTCCGCATGCCGCATGGTAGAGAATATTGAGGAAGCTACCACTTTTGGCGTAGAGAACATCGAAGACTTTGGCTGGAAGGATTTAATGGATCTCGATGCTTGTATCCGCTGCGGACGCTGTCAGGAACAGTGCCCGGCTTACAACACCGGCAAGCACTTGAATCCAAAATTAACCCTTATCCAGGCTATGAAAAAGCACCTGGACGCCAAAGCTCCTTACCTGATTGAAGCCAAGGCCAGCGGAGCGGCTGATGAAGCTGCTGAAGTAGCTATGACCGAAGAAGCAGCCGCTGATGTTAATCCTATGGAGCAGAGTCTGCTTTATGACGTGGTGACAACCGATGTTATCTGGGATTGCACCAACTGCCGCGCCTGTATGGAACACTGCCCGATGTTCATCGAGCATATTCCGAAGATCGTTGAAATGCGCCGCAACCTGGTTATGTGGCAGGGTGACATGCCTGGTGAAGCTCAGATGGCTTTCACCAACATGGAGCGCAACTACAACCCGTGGGGTGTTGGCTGGGCCAACCGCGCCGGGTGGCTGGAAGAAAGAGGCGTACGCGATCTGGTCAACCTGCTGCCTGAAGATGGCAAACCGTTTGAATACCTGCTCTATGCAGGCTGTGCGGTTTCCTTCGATGACAGGTATAAGAAGGTCGGCGAAGCCCTGGTAAGACTGCTCAACAAAGCGGGAGTAAGCTTCGGTTATCTGGGAACAGAAGAGTTCTGCTGCGGTGACTCTGCCCGCAGATTGGGCAATGAATACCTCTATCAGACTCTGGTGAACCAGAACCTGGAATCCTTTAACAACTACGGAGTAAAGAAAATCATCGTAGTTTGCCCGCATGGTTATACTGCTCTGAAGAATGAATACCCGCAAATGGGCGGTAAGTATGAAGTCTATCACTACACTGAAATCCTGGCCAAACTGGTGGCTGAAGGCAAACTGAAGGGGGCCAAACCCTTGAATGCCAAGGTCACTTATCATGATTCCTGCTTCCTGGGACGTCATAATAATGTTTATGAAGAACCCAGAGCGGTTTTAAAGACGGCCGGATGCAACGTGATAGAAATCGAGAAATCCAAAAACTTTGGCTTCTGCTGCGGTGCCGGCGGCGGTCGTATGTGGTTGGAAGAACATGCGGTTGAAGGTTACAAACGTATCAATGATACCCGTACCGATCAATTGCTGGTACCCAATCCTGAAATGATCGTAACCAACTGCCCCTTCTGCCTGACCATGATATCTGATGGCGTCAAAGGCGCGGAAGCGGAAGAACAGACCAAAGTATTTGACGTGGCTGAGGTACTCTGGAAAGCCATGGAATAGTGATTTAGAACTTTATTAAGCAGGGGATTAACTGCGCAGCAGCTAATCCCCTGCTTTTATTTTTAATACGATAACGCTGTCACCCGTCGAGCAGATTTGTTCTTGCTGGTTTTTTCCGGTCTATAAAACGTTTGCAGGCAGGAAAAACCAGCAAATAGCGAATAAAAAGAAAATAAAGACATGAAACCATAAAATGGATAAGCATCATAATTAACCTTAAGGAGGTGCATATTGAAGATAGGTTAATCCATTCAATAAATTAAGATAATATTTAGGGGGGTAATAGACAAATGTCGAGAGAAGTTGTTATCGTATCCGCATGCCGTACCCCGGTAGGGAGCTTTGGCGGTACTCTAAAGGATACTCCGGTAGTTCAGCTCGGCAGTATTGTAATGGCCGAAGCCGTAAAACGGGCGGGAATCAATGCTGACCAGTTAGATGAAGTTATTTTTGGGTGTGTTCTTCAGGCGGCTCAAGGCCAGAACGTGCTCGACAGGCTATGATTAAAGCTGGCATTCCTCAGGAAGTAACCGCCTTTACTATTAACAAGGTTTGTGGTTCAGGTTTAAAAGCAGTCAGCCTGGCTGCTCAGGTCATTAAAGCTGGAGATGCCGATATCATGCTGGCTGGTGGTATGGAAAGCATGAGCATGGCTCCGTATGCGCTGGATAAAGCCCGTTATGGTTACCGCATGGGCCCCGGCACTTTAATCGATGTTATGATTAAAGATGGACTCTGGGAAGCTTTTAATAACTATCATATGGGTATTACCGCGGAAAATATCAATGAACAATGGGGGATTACCAGAGAAGAACAGGATGCCTTTGGCCTGAGAAGTCAGGAAAGAGCCCTGGCCGCTATAGCTGAAGGAAAATTTAAAGAAGAAATTGTTCCGGTGGTTATTCCCAGTAAGAAGGGTGATATAGTATTTGATACCGATGAATTCCCGAAAGCCACCACTGCCGAAAAACTGGCTGCTTTAAAGCCTGCATTCAAGAAAGATGGCAGTGTAACCGCGGGCAATGCTTCTGGTATTAATGACGGCGCCGCTGCTTTTGTGGTAATGTCAAAGGAAAAAGCTGACGAACTGGGTATCAAACCCCTGGCTAAAATAGTCAGCTACGCATCGGGAGGAGTAGACCCGAAGATCATGGGTATTGGTCCCGTACCCGCCAGCAAAAAGGCCTTGGAGAAAGCTGGTTTAACCGTGGACGACCTGGATCTCATTGAAGCCAATGAAGCCTTTGCGGCTCAGTCCATTGCTGTTGCCCGCGATATGGGTTGGGCAGATAAGATGGATAAGGTTAACGTAAATGGGGGCGCCATTGCCATTGGGCATCCTATCGGAGCTTCCGGCGGAAGAATACTCTGCACGCTGCTTTATGAAATGAAGAGAAGAGGTTCCAAATACGGCCTGGCTACCCTGTGCATCGGCGGCGGTATGGGCACTGCTTTGATTGTGGAAATGTAATTGCAATTAGGACACAGGCGGTTGCGTCTCAACAGAATATATAATATCAACGTTTTAAGGAAGTGTGTTTACGCATACTTCCTTTTTTTATGTAATTTAGGAGCAGAGGCAGGGAAACCTAAAATGAAAGTAGAAATAACACAAAATTATTGTTGCGTTTACAAAAGGAGAGCTGCAAATGAGCTTGGCAGTTTATGCCGGGAGTTTTGATCCGGTTACCAACGGGCATATTGATATATTAGAAAAGGTTAGTAAAATGTTTGATAAGATTATTGTGGCTGTAGTGCACAACGTAAGTAAAAATGCGCTTTTCACTCTGGAGGAAAGGGAAGAATTTATACGTGAAAGCACCCGGCACCTCAATAATATCGAAATCGAATCCTTCACCGGCTTACTGGTAGATTATATAAGGGAGAAAAAGGCCTGTGCAATAATTCGCGGGCTCAGAACCGTAGGTGATTTTGAATATGAAATGCAGGTGGCTATGATAAACAAAAAGATGCTTCCTGAGGTAGATACCATTTTTATAATGTCAGACAGCAAATATACTTTTGTTAGTTCCAGCATTATTAAAGAAGCGGCCATTTTGGGCGGAGATGTGAGCGGGCTTGCGCCGCCAGCAGTCTTGCAAGGTCTGCAAAAGAAACGACAGGAGTTTTTCAATAAATAGAGTTAATAGGGGCTGCAGGCAGCCCCTATTATATTTTAAAGTATGGTTACCTGTACAGTGCGAATTCCCCAATCCAGAGCCTCTTGATGGCTGCTAAAACAAAGGTCAAGCCGGTTGCCCTTGATGGCGTTACCCTGGTCGGCTGCAATTCCTTCACCGTAACCTTCCACCCACAGTTTTGTTCCCATGGGGATGACCTTTGGATCAACGGCTATAATTCCTCTTTCCAATGGATATCCCAGGTAGGAAGGATGTCCTCCGTAGGGATAATTACATTTGGCACAGGAGCAATAACCAGTAGCCACCATGGTTAACGTATTTCCTCCGCGCGAAGGGGTTTTATTAACCATATTTGACAGATTTAAAGCCTGCCTGGTTAATGGCCCCACTGTACCAGTGGTTTTGATACCAGCGTCCCGTTGAAATTTAATCACGGCCGCATATGTTTTGGCACCGAATATTCCATCAGCATTGCCACACCAGTATCCTCTCGCGTTCAGGGCTTGCTGCACCTGAACAACCGCTTCGCCCCGCGAACCCCAATATAAACTGGATTCGGCAGCATTGGCTGGTTCGGTGTCTATAACAGACAATCCGGCAAACAATAAAAGAGCACAAAATATTACTACAAATCCTCTACGCAAAATATGACCGCCTTTCTGTTCTGCTCTCGTTCTCCTTTCTCTGAATCACAATAACTAAATTCGCACTTTTATCGGGTTGTCCGCCCAACTTACTCTGATAATAGCCTGAATTACCGTTCGGGCTCAAACCGTATGAGAGCGTTATAAGCGGGACAAGTCAGGTTCTAAGATACTGTCTTCCCGGATGGTATCGATTCCATAGAGATAGGACAAGATACGGCCTGAAACCATTAACAGGCAGATAAGGACGGTTTTGGCGGCGGCCTGAGCAGATGTGGGATGTAGGGTGAGAAAGGAGCAGGGGGGAGGGGGGATAAACTTAGACATAGTAAATTAGGTGTAAAGTAGTTTATTACACATGATAAAATTCTCTGTGTTACTATCAAAATCTGTGTGAAACTGTGTTGAATCGTTTATTTATTCAGTTATTAGTTTCAATCCTTTGGTGCAGCGTACGGCCAGATCTTGATAAAGCTTTACCCCTATTTGGTTATATGCGATATGGTTGTCATCCAGGTCACGCACCACCACAGCGGGATTACCCATGGCCAGCTTGCGTGAAGGGACACATTTATTGGGGGGCAAAACGCTTCCCGAAGCCAGCAATGATTCGCTGGCCAGTTCGCAACCTGTAGAGATAATAGAACCCATACCTACGGTTACATTATGCTGGATGAGACAAGGCCCGTGGACTATGGCAGCGTGGCCTATCAATACGTTTTCTTCCAGGAGGGCAATAGTATCAGGTTCTGTATGTATAACAGCGTTTTCCTGAATGTTTGAACCGGGACCAACAACGATTTTGCCGTAATCGCCTCTTAATATCGCCCCGGCTCCCACATAACAATTATCACCCAGTTCCACATCTCCTATGACAGCGGCTTGCGGGTGAACAAAACAGGATTTGCCGATACGAGCTTTTTAGATTCGAATTCGTATAATGCCATGTATTTTACTCCCCCCATAAATGATGCTTGTTTTCTAATATATTTTTAAATTTTAAAACAATAATTTTGGTATTTAAAGCTTTCGGGTATAATTACATATAATTAATCATTAAAATAGGCTTGCAGGGCTATTGATGAGGTACCCCGGCAGCACAAGACAGTTAGGGTCAGAGGATAGATAAATGCAAAAGAATAGTTCGTTGATCAGGTTAATGGACCTGGATAAACAGGTAAAAGTAATAATAGCTGACACTACACAGGTAGTTGAGGAAGCGCGTCGGCGCCATCAAACCTCGGCAACTGCTTCGGCCGCTCTGGGCAGGGTTATTACCGCAGCACTATTTCTGGGCAGTGAACTCAAGGAGGATCAGGAACTGGTAACCATAAGAATAGTGGGAGACGGGATGGCTGGTCCTATAATCGCTACTGCCAATGGAAATGGTCAGGTACGCGGCTTAGTTTCTAATCCCCAGGCAGACTTGCCTTCCCGTTATCCAGGCAAACTTGCGTAGGTGAGCTGGTCGGCAAAGAAGGTTATTTAGAAGTCATCAGAGACATGGGCATGAAGCAGCCTTTTATAGGCCGGGTTCCCCTGGTAAGCGGCGAAATCGCTGAAGATTTAAGTCAATATTTTTATATGTCGGAACAGGTTTTGTCCTTGGTTTCTTTGGGGGTGCTGGTTGATACTGATCTAACGATTCTTGCTGCCGGGGGGTTGCTCATTCAGGCTATGCCTGGGGCCAGGGAAGATTTGTTGGCTAAATTGGAGAATAATGTACTGAACATGGGTGCTATAAGCGAAGTTATAAAGAATCATAAAAGAATTGAAGATATTGCGCCTCAGGTTATGAAGGGTGTGGAATACTATATTACGGGTGAACAGAACCTGCAATTCAAATGCAACTGCAGCCGGGAAAGATTGGCTGCTATTTTGGCCCAGTTAAGCGATGAGGAATTAGATGAGATTTATGCCGCCGAGGGAAAACTGGAGGTATGCTGTAATTTTTGCAATGAATTCTACGAGTATACACCGGATGACATTAAGATTATGAAAAAGTAAAAAGCCTTAGAACTTGTCTAAGGCTCAAGTACTTAAATAGCTCTTTGAACTTTGCCTGATCTGAGGCAACGGGTGCATACATTTATTTTCTTTGGCGTACCTTCCACAATCGCCTTAACCTGCTGCACATTGGCTTTCCACTGGCGGTTGGTTCTGATATGGGAGTGACTGTATTTTTTGCCAAAGCTGACACCTTTGCCGCAAACTTCACACTTGGCCACGATTCTGCCCCCTTCCTGTTCAATACACCTAACCATTATACCCAAAGGAAAGGTAAAGGGCAAGAAGAAGGAATAAAAACCAGCTTGTAGAATTATGATTATTTAAGATGGGAGGTAATGATATGTACACCATTATGACCACAGAACTGGGGGATATTACAGTAGAAAAAGAAGTGGTGGAAACTATTGCCGGTCTGGCCGCAATCGACTGTTATGGACTGGTGGGGATGGTTGCACAGGATATTACTTCGGGTCTATCCAGTATATTGGGCATAGAATCGATTCGTAAAGGTGTCTCAGTAAGCAGCTCCGATAAAGGTTTAATAGTCGATGTGCATATAATTGTGGGTTACGGCCTGAAAATCAAGGAAGTGGCCTTCAATGTAATGCAAAAGGTAGTTTATGTTTTGAAAAACAGCGCCGGTTTGGATGTCACACAAGTGAATGTGAATGTAAAAGGAGTTAGGGTACTTAGAGATAAATAGAGGAGGATATATTTTGGCTTTGTTTACAATAGACGGTAATGATCTGGTCCGCAGCCTGAAAGCGGGTTGTATTAAACTGGAGCATAACCGCGATTCTGTAGACCTGTTAAATGTTTTTCCGGTGCCTGATGGGGATACCGGAACTAACATGTATTTAACTTTATTGTCAGCCGTAAAAGAAGGCGAAAAGAACCGAGAACAGACCATTGGCAAAGTAGCCCGCTCTGTGTCGCGCGGTTCGCTTATGGGCGCTCGGGGCAACTCCGGGGTTATTTTGTCGCAAATTTTCCGGGGGATGGCGCGGGTTCTCGAAGGTAAGGAACAGGCTGACGCTTTAGATCTGGCCCTGGCATTCAAAGCCGGCGCCAATACAGCCTATGAAGCGGTTATGAAACCGGTAGAAGGCACTATTCTCACTGTAGTACGTGAAACATCACGCAGTCTGGAAACCGAGGCCAAAAACGGCAGCGATATTATTAGTACGCTTCTGGTAGGGCTGCAAACCGGGCAGGCTACTCTGGCCAAAACGCCAAGTATGCTGCCTATTTTGAAAGAAGCCGGGGTAGTAGATGCGGGCGGACAGGGTTTTCTTTATTTTCTGGAGGGTTTTCTGGAAGGACTGGTACAGGAAAAGGATATTCAACTTGATACATACCGGGAAAAACTTACCCCCTCTCAGTTTGAACAGGTTGAATCCCGAGAAGTAAAACTGGATTACCAATATTGCACCGAGACCTTAATCAAAGGTCAGGAATTGGAAGCAGAAGATGTTAAAGATCACCTGCGCCCTCTGGGTGATTCCATGTTGGTGGTAGGCGGTGACGATTTGATAAAGGTTCATATCCATTCGAACCACCCTGGCAAGGTGTTGGAAACGTGTCTGCAGTTTGGCCAGTTAAGTGATATTAAGATTAACAACATGTTGGAAGAGGTGCATGAGCACATCAATAACTGGGAAGAACAGGAACAAACCAGCCGACAGCCTGCTAAGAAAACGGGTATTGTAGCCGTGTCTGCCGGTGACGGAATCAGAGAGATTCTTAAGAGCCTGGGTGTGGACGAGGTGGTTGAAGGCGGGCAGAGTATGAATCCCAGCACGGAAGAACTGCTTAATGCCTGCCAGAGGGTAAATGGTGAGGCTGTAATCATTCTTCCCAATAACAGTAATGTAATTATGACCGCTCAGCAGGTGGTTGAGCTCTGTGATAAAAAAGTTAGAGTTATACCTACGCGATCAGTTATGCAGACTATCAGCGCACTTATTGACTATAATGCTGATGAAGAAATAGATTCCGTGGTAGAAGATATGACCGCAGCCCTGAAGAATGTTGTGTATGCGGAAGTTACCCATGCGGTACGCGATTCACAGGTCAATGGTTTAACTATAAAAGAAGGGGATACTATCGGTATTCTGGAAGATAAAATAGAGCTTACAGCTGATAATCCTGGTCAGGCGGTGGAGAAATTATTGCAGAAGATGGTTAATGAAGACTCACAGCTTATTACCTATTTTTATGGCAATAACATTAGTGAACAGGAAGCAAAACAGCTGCAGGATGCAATATCCGCCGCTTATCCCGATTGTGAAGTCGAAATTCACCAGGGGGGTCAGCCTCATTACAGCTATCTTCTGTCAGTTGAATAAATGCTGTATATGGTCCTGCGTTTTTAACCATAATCGCAGGGCCGTTTTTTATTTTTTATACGAAAGTGTGCTTTATAAAGACTTTTGAACAGGCAGGGCCATATTTGCCCGCAGCGGCGATTATAAACTGCCGTGCTGCTTTGTTGTGCTGAGTATTCGTTTCTTACTTGAATATTTTTGGACATTTGGGTGACTGAAATGCCCCAAATGGATATTGGTCAGGGAGCAAATATGGACAGGTTATTTGCGGACATTCAATATGTAAAAGGGGTCGGCCCCAAGCGAAATATTCTCTTGCGCCGTCTGGGGATTGAAAACATTCTGGACCTATTATGGTATGTGCCGCGCGCATATTTTAACCGGGGAAAATCTCAGCAAATAGCCAATTTAAAAGATGGAGATAATGTTAATCTGCGCGGAATGGTCAGAGCCACACACAGCTGGCGGGCACGCCGGGGTATGGCTATCTTCAAAGCGGTTATAGAAGACGATTCCGGTTTTATTACCGCCGTATGGTTTAACCAGCCTTATATTTCCGGGCTTATCAAAAATGACCAGGAGATATTTATCAGCGGCAAGGCAAAGGGTTGCCCGGGGGCTTTTGAAGTTCATGTCAGCGAATTTGAAATTTTGGACCATGAGGATATGGAATTTACCGTACTCCCGATATACGGTCTCACCGAAGGCTTAAATCAGAAAACCATGCGCCGCTTGCTGCATTACGTTTTGGATGAATACCTGCCTTATTATCCTGAAATAATGGAACCTCAGGCAAAGGAAAAGTATGGACTTTGCAATATTGATTACGCTATACGAAATATTCACTTCCCGGAGGATGGGCCTTCCTATCTGGCAGCCCGCAAAAGGCTGGCTTTTGAGGAACTAACTGTTTTTCAAATAGGTTTGCATGTAAACAAAACCTTGAATTTATCTGCCGGGCAATACATTTCCCATTTAGAAAAGAACCAACTTGTGGAAAATATTAGAAACAAACTGCCGTTTAAATTAACACCGGCCCAACAGCGAGCAGTGACGGAAATATTTGCGGATATGGAAAAACCACTGCCCATGAACCGCCTGTTGCAGGGTGATGTGGGTTCGGGCAAAACCGTGGTGGCAGCTTTAGCTATGGCCAAAGCCGCAGCCAGCGGATATCAATCTGCCATTATGGCGCCTACGGAAATTTTGGCGGAACAGCATTATAACAGCCTGCAGCAGATTTTTGCAGGGACGGATGTGGTAATTGCCAGCCTGACCGGAGGTACTCCAACTCGTGAAAAACAGATGATTGTTGAAGCTGCGGGGCTTGGTAATATTGATATCTTGGTGGGGACCCATGCCTTGATTCAAGAGCAGGTTGTTTTTGAAAGATTGGGTCTGGCGGTCATAGATGAGCAGCATCGTTTCGGGGTGAAACAAAGAGCCTTGTTTAACAGTAAAGGTCTTTCACCTGACATGCTGGTTATGAGCGCAACACCCATACCACGCACCCTGGCCTTGACCGTTCACGGGGAACTTAGTCTGTCAATCATTGACGAACTTCCCCCCGGAAGGCGGCCGGTTAAGACGGTGCATATTTCCGCCGCGGACAGAATGAGAGCGTACCGCTTTGTTCGCCAGGAAACGGCTAAAAACATTCAAGCCTATATAGTATGTCCCCTGGTGGAAGAATCTGAGAAACAGGACCTGCAAGCCGCTGTCAGCCTTTACGATGAATTAAAACATGAAATACTGCCTGGTATTAATCTGGGGCTTTTGCATGGCCGCATGAAAAGCAGTGAGAAAGATCAGGTGATTAGTAGTTTTAAAAAGGGCTCCATCCAGGTGCTGGTTACAACAACGGTTATTGAAGTAGGGGTGGATGTGCCTAATGCTTCGATAATGATAATAGAACATGCGGAGCGCTTTGGATTATCTCAGCTCCATCAGTTAAGGGGACGTGTGGGCAGAGGTCATAAGCAGTCGTACTGCTTAATGATAGGCGATCCGCGTACTGAAGAAGCAGCCGCCCGGCTGCAAGCCATGCAGAAGTTAAGCGATGGTTTTAAACTGGCCCAGGAGGATCTGCGCATCAGAGGCCCCGGCGATTTCTGGGGAGTAAAGCAGCATGGTTTGCATCAACTTAAAGTGGCAGATCTTATAAAAGATCAAAAAATTGTAGAGAGCAGCCGCGACCTGGTGGAAAACATGATGGAGCCGGAACAACTTCTTCGCTGGCAATCTTATGCGGAATATAAATTCAAAAAGAGTTCTCACATAGTGCAAAATTGAAAATTTGATAATAAATAATCGAGTAAAAAAACTGAATATGCAAAAAATATTTTTAAATACTGTTCGTAAAGACGGGCAGTATTTAAGTTTTTTAAGGAGGTATCAACTATGAATAATGAAACTAATCGACATGAAAAAAACGAACGCCTTAAATTTGAAATATCCCAGGAAATGGGAATTATATTGCCAAATAACAATGAAGAAGCAAATGAGAAAAATAATAAAAAGTAATGAAAATACTTCTAGCATAGATGTTTGGCCGGGGGAAAAAATAAGATTACCTTAATAAAGGAGGTGAATTTTAAAATGGCAAGAAACAAACTGTTGGTTCCTCAGGCCAAAGCTGCTATGGACCAGTTTAAGATGGAGTCAGCCAAGGAAGTAGGCGTTATGCTGAAACAGGGTTACAATGGTGACCTGACCGCCCAGCAAGCTGGCAGCATCGGTGGACAAATGGTTAAGAAAATGATCAGCGCCTATCAGTCTGGACAGGTTAAATAATTAACCCCATCGAAATAATTATACTAACGAACAAGCGGATATTTTCATCCGCTTGTTTTCATATTGGGGAAACGATTTAACACAGATATCTTATTAGCATCAATTAATGCTTATTTTAAAAGAAAATTAATTTTGATAAATCAAGTCCTTGGCAATTTTGTCTAACCAAGGACTAATAAATATTATCTCAAATGTTATAAATTATCACAATTAGGTAGCGTATAGTTCCAGTTGTTCCCGTTCGATACCGGGGAAAATCGATTTGGCTACGCCCATGGCAATAATGCGGGAAGTGTTTTCAATTATATCATCTACTTCTTTGGGCGTAACCGCCAGACTGCCGCCAAAAAAGGACAATACATCCTTAATTGAGCTTACAGAAGTAACCTCATTATAAATTGCTCCGGAATCTTCACAGAATTTTTTGATAGCTTGCCCGGCTATAACCGAAGCATTTACGATAGTGGGGCAGCCAATGGCGATAACCGGTATTCCCAGACCTTCTTGATTAAGGGTTTGCCTTTCGTTGCCGATGCCTGCGCCGGGTTGAATGCCGGTATTGCACATCTGAATGCTGGTGCCTATTCTTTCTACATTCTGTGCAGCCAGGGAATCTACGACTATTAGCAGGGCGGGCTGAACTTTTTCCACTATTCCCTTTATAACCTCAAATGTTTCCAGGCCGGTTATCCCCAGAACACCGGGAGCTATTCCGCAGCAAGGACGCATCCCTTCTACCAGGGCCTCAGGAGCATAATGGTGATAATGACGGGTGATTGGACTATATTCGATAAACTTCGGCCCTAGAGCGTCAGGGGTGGCGCGCCAGTTGCCCAATCCTACCAATAGAACGGTAGCATCAGGAGCTAAAGTAGTGCCGATTAAGAGCGGCATGGTTTTTTCCATGGCTTGAATGATTTCATCTTTAACGTAAGGATCATTGATTTTTAAAGGCGGTGACTCGATAGTAACATAAGTACCGATTGGCCTTCCCATCTTCTGTGCGCCGCTTTCGTCTTTAATGGTGATAGTGGTTATTTTAACCTGTTCCATTTTTTCCACCTGTTCTTCGACTCCGGGTATTTCTTGATTCGCAGCGCCCCGTACCAGATCGCGGGCTTCGATGGCCATATCCACATTGACACTAAATGCCTTAATTATCTCTTCCAAACCATAACCTCCTTTTAGTTTATTATCCGTATTCTGGCTTTGAATTATGCCGGAAGATAAAATAAAATGGCGACTCTTTAAAGTCGCCATTTTGGGGAGAGGAGAATTTTGTAAAGTTGTTGGGGAGGGTTTGTTACCAGATTTTTCTCTGGCACTTATATCTTTTCCCCCACAAGCGGATAATATACACAAATAATGAAAAAATTTTTGTGATAAAATTAATTAGCCGAAAAAAAGGTACAGTAGAATTTTCTGGCGAATTATAAAAGGAGAAAAACCAGTGCGTGTAATTTCTGGATCAGCGCGGGGAAAGCGATTAAAAGCGCCTCGGGGGATGAGCACCAGGCCCATTACCGATATGATTAAAGAAGCCCTCTTTAATGTTATAGGAGACCACATCAGAGGAGCGCACGTACTTGACCTTTTTGCCGGCAGCGGGAGTGTGGGTATTGAAGCCTTGAGCCGGGGAGCTCAAAAGGCTGTTTTTGTAGATAGCAGCAAAGAGGCCATCCAGGTTATAAAGGAAAACCTGAATAGCTGCGGTTTTTTAGGCAAATATGAAATATACCGCAATGATGTGTTTCGTGCCATAGAATTTATAAACAAAAACCAGGCGGTTTTTAATATTATTTTTATTGATCCGCCCTTTACCAATGACAAGATTATTTTACCGGTATTGGAGGCTGTTGATAATACACAGCTATTAAATATAAATGGAAGGCTTATTATTAGAACTCCGAAGAATTATGCCTTGCCTGCCAAACTGCAAAGAGCGGAGTTAATGCGAACCAGCCGCTATGGAGAGTCAACCTTGTATTATTACGGTTATAACGAGGAGGTTCGTTCGATATGATGGAGGTTTTCAGGATATTGGATGAAATCGAATACATGGTTAAGGAGAGCAAAAGGGTTCCATTATCCAATGGCAAAGTAATGATAGACAGTCATCGTTTCCTGGAAGAGATTGACCGGCTTAGGGCCCGTCTGCCGGGTGAAATGGAAACCGCTCGCTTGATTATCGCGGAGCGGGATAAAATTGTAAATGAGGCCTGCGCTGAAGCAGAGACTTTTGTGGAGCGTTCTCGGGATCATGCCGCCCGCCTGGTAGATGACAACGAAATTACTAAGAACGCCATGCAGGTTGGAGAAGAGATCGTGGCCCGTGCCGAGGAAATAGCCAGGGAAATCAGGCGGGACGCCAATGAATATGCCGATGGAATCCTCACCCATATGGAAATTGTATTGAAAAAGGGTTTGGAGGCTATAAGCCAAGGAAAGGATGATATTCGCCAGTCCTTGGATAAGGGGGATTATTAAATCCTCACGTTTTCTATTGAGTGCAGCGAAGCAATCTGCAGGATTTGCTGCTTCGCTGCGTTCATAATGATAAGAAGTAAACGGTCGCAATGACAATTCAGTTGTTACACCCTATTGATCAAATGCGTTGGTTGGATTAAGTACTTGAGCGCAGCCAGCTATATATCATTAGAAGAACCAGGCATATAGTTCCTGTTGCCAGGCATGACAGGGATATGCTCCAGGCATCAAAGGAATAGAGTATCTGGTGCATCGACAATGCACTCACCGCGAAGGCTTCTTTCCCCGCGAGGATTTTAAAAGTTATAACGGTTATACATATGGATAATAGGATTTGCCAAAGACGTGTTAACAAATAAAATGGGGCGCGAAAAGGCGTTCCTGCCATTACTCCGGTAATTTGCGCTATAATAGACAATCCGCTGAAAGCCAGTACCGAACTGGCAGCAGCCATTTTATACAATAAATCTCCCTGCGGCGCCAGGAAACCGCCCTGGTTCCCAGGCTTATTTCAAAGCAGCCAAAGCCCAGACCCATAGCAAGGGAATAAGGAAGATGAACCATATGCATTAAGCACATGAAACCCCTTGCAATCCAGTCCATAATTCCCCACCATAAAAGCATCCGGGTTAAAACAGAAAAAATAATAACAAAGCCTGCGATAGCTATAATGTTATTCAGGCTGTTTTTTATGGCTTCGGACAGCAGTTTCCCTGGACCGGCGTTTGCGGATGCATTTTGCATTTCACGCCAGGCCTGCCGGAGCAAAATATTATTATAATCCGATTTGGTTTTTTCCTGGCTGCGAAAGCGCAGGCAGATTCCAATTATCAAATTGGAAAGGTAATGGGCCACAGCCAGAATGTACCCCAATAAAGGAGAACCGAAAAGACCCGCCCCAACGGCTCCGATAATAAAGAGGGGACTGGAGTTGTTGGTAAAAGAAACCAGACGCTCAGCTTCTTCTCCAGTCAGCAGACCATCTTCGTAAAGCCTTCTGCTTAATATGGCCCCTACCGGGAAACCTGAAGTGAAGCCCATTACTATTACCAGGGAGCTGCAGCCCGGCAGTCTGAAAATAGGCCTCATCACCGGTTCCAGTACTGCCCCCATGAATTTAACCAATCCAGAAGCAACCAGAAGCTCGGCCACAATAAAAAATGGCAGGAGAGATGGAAGCAATACCGTATACCAGAGTGAGATTCCATCCGGGCGGCTTCCAGACTGGCCTGGGGATTTATTACCAAAAATACGGCTAGAATTATTATAATTACTATAAAGAAGCTATTTGAGTATTTATACATTGCCAACTAACCTCATAAAGTTATTTAAGTGCTAAACCGTTAGGTTTCAAATCATATATATGATAAACAGGGAGAAAAATAGACGGCAGGAATCTAACCCCTGAAGGGAGGCCGCTTAAGATGCCGGGTGACAGGAATAAAGTGGGACTGGCGCTGGGGGCCGGCAGTGCGCGCGGTTTGGCTCATATAGGCGTTATCCAGGTACTAATTGAAAATGATATTCCCATAGATTATATAGCCGGCAGCAGCATGGGCGCTATGGTAGGAGGCATTTACGCCTGCGGCAGTGACATATATATGCTGGGAAAAATGGCGGCTGCCTTGGACAGCCGTGTCTTTATGGATATTCAGGTGCCTAGGTTTGGATTTGTAGCGGGCAAAAGGATTAAAGGCCTGTTGGAACTGCTTACCAAGAAGAAAACCTTCTCAGAAGCCGATCCTTCCCTGGCGATTGTAGCTTCTGATCTGATGAGCGGACAGCGGGTGACACTTAAAGAAGGTTCTATAGCCGAAGCGATCCGGGCCAGTATTTCTGTACCCGGGGTATTTCGTCCGGTTCGTCAGGGGGAGATGGTGCTGGTGGACGGAGCGGTGACAGAACGTTTGCCGGTTCAGACCGCGCGGGCCATGGGGGCTGATGTGGTAATTGCGGTAGATGTAAGCTGCGGAGAAGGAAAGACTGTATCAATTAATAACACCATGGATGTAATCATGGCGGCTCTTGATATCATGATAAAACAGCAGTTCGACCTGACCAACGATAAGGGCGATATTTTAATACAACCGGATGTAAGCCGTTACGCCCCCAGGGATTTTGCCAAAACGAAAGAAATAATAGAACTGGGCCGCCAGGCGGCTGAAGCAAATATAAAGGCAATCAAGCGGTTAACCACCTAGTTTTGCTTCCCATTCATTATTATCGCAGGTCTAAATTTTTTTTCGGGATAACTAAATAGCATTACAAAAATATGACCAGGTCCGGAACTTTTATGGAAGGATTGGGGTGAAATCTATCCGTATCCGAACCAGGTCTAACGAGAAAGAATAAATAGTGTTGAGGAACTCTGACAAAATCATTTAATTATCAATCCTTAGCTTCTTAAACTTGCGGGGATATCGGGTTCGTATAAAAATACTACACATCTTGTTCCTATTCCGAAATGAGCAGCAGAGATTAAGATTAAAGCAAGATTAGACAGGCATAATAGACGCAACTTGTTTAACATTAGCTTCACCTCCCTTCCAGGATATATAATATTTTATCCAACCTGGCTGCAGCCAAGTAGCCAGCGGGAGTAATATTGAACAAGGCTATAAAAGCGCCAAAGATGAAAGCAAGGGCATATTGGTGGTATCCCCAAAATAACAAGAAGACTGTAACGGTCAACCAGATTGATAGAAATATAAAGGTCTCCATTTTTTGTTTACGGCGATCAGCGGGTTTATCAATAGGTTTTTTTCCGTTCCCGCCGGAACCCAGAAGATAATAGTGGTTAGGGCAAGGAGTATCATCAGACCGAAGAGCGCGATTATAACCTCAATAGGCATATAAAACGTAGATAGGTAGGCAAAGGTCAATTGAAGCACCAAACCCTTAATCACGCAGTGCATATATGTTTGCATATGAGCTCCTCCACCAGGAATACGAAAACCTGCAAAGGCTAGAAAAACCAACAAGGTATTAGTAAAAATACCGAAGAGTAAAGCAAAGAAAAAAAGGAACAGTATTTCAATCAGTCCACAAAGCAGGAGTTCAAAGGCATAGCTGTAAACTTCGATTTCGTCATTGTTGGCCTGCAGGCTTTGGCCAAGTTTATGCCCCAGCCTAACCGATAGAGCTTTTACCATGTTTAATTACCTCCTCAACTGGCAGGTAGATTATGAATGTGGTTATCTTGTCACTCTTCACATCTATAGCGCCCCCATAACTATCAACTATCTGACGAACGGCGTAGAGACCATAACCGCGACCAGGTGAACGTTTGGTAGTGAAACCAGGTTCAAACAGGCAAGCCTTGTATTTTGCTTTAATAATATCGCCGGAATTTTGCACGTATATCAAAAGCCAACCAGCTTCAATTTTTATTTCCAGGCTAACCTTTCGGGGATGGGATCCAATTAGTGCCGATTCAAGGGCATTATCCAAAAGGTTGCTAATAATACTGCAGATATCTCCCGTTCTAAATCTTGTGTAATTTAAATTACAAGCAATATTAAATTGAAAGTCTATTTCCCGCGATTCAGCTAACTTTTTACGGCTGGTTAATAAAGATTCCAGAGCCAGGCCGTGAACGACAGCGGTATCTTGCACGTGAGAAAAGCGGTCTACTATTCTGTCTGCATAAGTGCGGGCCTTGTCTGGATTGTTTAAATATAGCAAGGTATGGATAATTTTGATTGATTGGGTATATTCAAATCTTTCCTTATTAAGCACCGAAACCAGGTTATTAATCTCACTTACGTGTCCTTTAAGCAAATCAACTTCCATCTGAGTACGGTAATTTTTAAAAACTTGTTTAATAGATATGATAACCATTAAGCTTAACCCGCAGATGATAAAATTGCTGCAAATAAGAAAGGTTTTGAACTGGTTAACGTTATGATTGGTATAAAGATAAGTGTTTACGATACCAAGATATAGTGTTTGCAGGAACAATGTTAAGATTGTAAACCAGGGATTAGCTTTACTCATATTAAAAACTCCCTATATTTTCCCTTATAAAAAGCAACCTATATTTTTTAACCAAGATATATAAACTTACCATCAGCACCAACTCAGGGATAGAGTAAAATAAATACAACCAAGGTTTAATTGGAAAATCAAGGATAGTGGTATGCGTAGCCCAAAATAACAACGGTAAATATAAACCTTCCCATACGCTTACTATAGTTACACCTGCTACAATCGCAGCAGTAATCC
>NZ_BBCE01000017.1 GCF_001311885.1 Syntrophomonas palmitatica JCM 14374
TTGCTGGTAATCTCCGGCTATATCATGTGGTTCCCGTCCTTTTTCTCGGCGGGACTGGTACGGGCAGCCTATCCTATTCACGACCTGGCTATGATCTTTGCCACCTGCATGGTATGTATGCACGGCTACCTGGGTTCCTTCCACCCCGGTTCAGGCGAATCCTTCTGGGGAATGTGGAAAGGCACCGTCAGAGAAGACTGGGCTAAGCACCACCATGCCATATGGTACCAGGAGACCTATGGGCAAAAACAGGATGCCAATTGATTGAGCAGGATTCTAAAAGGCGGGGAAGCTTTAAGCGTATGTCCATAGGGACATTTTATGAACCGTGGGTTTAGGTGAGGCAGACAGCAAATTAGGCTGTCTGCCTTTGCCGTTGCCCGGCTATCTTCTCGGCTTCTTCGGCAAATGCGCAGACGATGCCGATATCACGGTAGTGAATAACAGGTTATTTTCAAATGACTCTTGTATATTTCTTTTATTTGCAATATACAAATAAAAAGTAGTATATAGATTGTATCATTACAGGATGAAGGAGGTGGACGGTATGCTTTATCTGACCGTGAAGGAGGCCGCGGAGAAATGGGGGCTGGGCACCCGGATTGTTACCTTATACTGTGCGGAAAACAGAATCGAGGGCGCTGTCAAAAGGGGCAATCTGTGGCTGATACCGGAGCATGCCGAGCGGCCTGCCGATAAACGGCGCCGTGAGCAGCCGGCTCCCCAGACCTCGCTTTCGGACGACCTTGCCCATCTCCTGGCGGCTACCGCCGGCGCCATGCCCCACGACAATCCGGACGCGGTCCTGGACACCGTGAACGAAGAAAGGATGCGGCTCCAATACGAGGGTGAAATCGCCTACCTGCGGGGAGATTTTCAAGCGACAATGGCCTGCTTTCAGAGAACCCGGGGGGACGACGCGGCGCGGCTTCGTGCCAGTCCGGTAACGATTGCGGCGGCCATTAGCCTGGGGGATTACACCGCCTACACCGAGATTGAGGCTTATCTTAAAAAATGCGTGGAAGTCCACAAAGGCAGCATCACAGCGGCTATCGCGGAGCATGCCCTGGCCACCGCCGCCGTGAGCATCATTGCACCGAACATGGTCCCGGACTGGCTGAAGGAAGGGGATTTCAGCCCCCTCGCTCCACAGGCGAAGCCGAATGCCCTCTATTTGCGCGCGAAGTATTTTCACTGTTTAAATAAGTATGACGCCATGCTGGCCGTGGCGCAGACCGCTCTGACCCTATCCGCACAGCCGCAGGGATTCACGACAACCGATATTTATCTGCGGGTGTCCTGCGCCGTCGCCTGCCATTGTCTTGGACGCGACGACGAGGCCCGGCGCTGGCTGCTGGAAGCCATGCGCCTCGCCCTGCCCCACGGCTTTATCACTCCCTTTGCGGAGCTCGTTACCGCGCTGGGAGGTCTGATTGAGCAGTGTCTGGAACGGGAGTTTCCCTCCTGCCGTGACGCGATTCTCGGGCAATGGGAGCGCACATGGAAAAACTGGATCGCTTTTCACAACCAATTCACGCAGGATAACATCACACTGATGCTGACCCTGCGGGAATATCACCTCGCCCGGCTTGTGGCGCAACGCGTCCCTTACGCCGAAATTGCCAGGCAGCACTGCATTTCCGTGGGCAGGCTCAAAAACATCATGCTGGAGATTTACGAAAAGCTGTATATATCCGGCCGGGAGGAGCTTGCAAAATACATTATATAAGTAAAAAACGTGACTTTTTGAGGGTGAAAAGTCACTCCCTATAAAATGAAGGTTCCCCTATGATAGCAATGAAAAGCTATCATAGGGGTTTTTTATATCCCTGTTGCGAAGGAGCGTGAACGGATGCGCCCGGAAAAGGAACCATATAAGGTGTACCGGGCGGGAGGCCGGGAGTTTCCCGTTTACCTTGAGTACGACGAGCAGCTTCAGGAGAGCTACCCGGCCTACCCCGACTTTGAGGAACGCCCGGAGTATACCGGCGAGGGCCGTCCCTTTGCTACGGCGGAGCAGGAGAGCTGCCCCCATTGCAAGCCCGGCGTTCCAGGGGAGCCGCCCCCCAGCGACTGCGGCGGCTGCGGCTGGTTTTACCGGGAGCAGACGCCCTGCGACCCCATCGGCGTCTGCATGTGCGAGGCGCTGCGGCGCAAACCTAAATCAGGTGAGGAGCAAAGAGAATGATATGGAAACAAAGGATGATTGTTTTATCATAGTCCAATACAAGGTGGTCATGAGAATATGAAGACGGCGCAAAAACGAGTCTTTAGCCTGTTGCTGTGCGTTATGCTTGCAATCACCATGCTGCCGGTGAATATGTTGGCCCACAGCGGTTCAGCCGCACCCGCACAGCTTTCCGCTGCGACTGCAGGCGGTACTTCCGGCAATCCGGCCGGCAGTCTTCCACCAATACAAACGGCGGCACAATTAGGTTTGATAACCCGTTTGGGGACGTGAAGCCCGGCGACTGGTTTTTTGATGATGTAGGCTTTGTTTACACCAGCGGCCTGATGACAGGCACCGGCGCGGAATCGCCGCAGTTTAGTCCCGATATGCCAATGTCCCGGGCTATGCTGGTCACGGTTCTGTACCGTCTTGCCGGCAGCCCGGATGTCTCCGGCCTGCCCAACGCTTTTACCGATGTGCCTGAAGGCTCGTGGTACGGCAGCGCGGTGGCGTGGGCGGCGGCAAACGGTATAATCAGAGGCGTGGGCGGCAACCGTTTCGCTCCGCACGATAACGTCACGCGCGAACAGGCGGCGGCGATTCTTCTTAGATATGCGAGGCTGATCGGAAAGGGCCCCGCCGACGAAGCAGCAGGCGGCCCCCGCTTTGCCGACAGGGACAAAATCTCGGATTGGGCTTTGGAAGGCGCCGTGTGGTGTAGCATGATCGGCGTCATCACGGGCAAGCCTGGGGATAACGGCATGCTGTTTGACCCGCAGGGAAACGCCACACGCGCAGAGCTTGCGGCGATGCTGCATAGGTTTGCGGATAATGTGGTCAACAAACCTGCCGATGAACAACCTGTCACGTCTGTCACCGGTTCCTCCTCCGCTTCCTCCTCCGCTTCCGGCTCAAGCTCGGGTGATTTCCTGACAGTTTCCTTTAAAACCAATGGCGGCACCGCAATGGCTACGGTTTCTGTGCCCCGGGGAGGCAAGCTCCGGATGTGCCGATCCCCCTCAAGGACGACTGCACTTTTACGGGCTGGTATACCGACAGCAGTCTGACCCAAGCCTTCTTTTCCGACACCCCCATCACCGAGAACATGACCCTTTACGCGTCTTATGCCGACAGGGACTACAACTATAAGGAATACGTCGATTCGGTCAAATTTCTGCCGGACTGCGAAGATGATATAACATTCGAGATTTTGTCTCCGGAACCCATCGACGACGGCAATCTGGATAAGTACATAACAATTAAGGATAAGGTTAACGGAGATGAAATCCCTGACGTTACCGTAACAAGCCGGGGTGGAAACGTTTATGCCGTTTCGCCCAGGGCGCCCTACACTTACACTCCCGGCGACACCTACGAGCTTTCCCTAATAGACACAAACTTAAGCTTCTACAATGAAAAACAGGAAGTCCGCACCATAGCCTTCAGCATTAAAAAGCCCGAAACCTATGACGTTAAATTCAAGGATGGCATCGTATATCTTCTCTGGAGTCAGGTAAATGTGATCGGCAGCGGTGTGTATAGTCTCCCGAAGGCTTTGGCCGACGACAAAGGGATCGCGGTTGGAACAACTATATGCTTAACTGACGAGCTTGATGCAAACGGGCAGGGAGTTCTAAACGAAAATTCCAAAATTCGCAATATACTGAGCATTGTAAACACGGATTCAACAGACCCGCAGAGAGTCATGCTGTTTACCGAAGCCAGCAGTGTGGAGGACGTTTATAAGCAGCTTGACGTTTATGTGCAGCAAAGCGTAGATCCGGAGAAAATAGCCAGATCCATTGATTTAAAGAAGCTTGAGCGGGACGTGAAAAACAGCGAGGGCACGATGAAATTTACCAGGCTCCTGGCGGTGGCGCTCAACGAAAGCCAGACGGTGGCGGCTCTGTTCTCATCGAAAGACGCGGCCGGGTCGGCAGAGACACTCTTGTCCGGTTACTCCTCGCCATTTGCCAAGCCCACAGAAAACAATGATAAGCTTTCCATTACCGCCAATGCTCTGGTTTCCGGATTAACCGTCACCGCGTCAGTCGGCACGGCTAGAAATACCAATTTCCCCGGCGCGGTCGACAACAATTGGGTCGTGCTGACAATAAAATTCAACTACAATGCGACAATCAAGAAAGTCCAGGTGAAGGCCGACTTTACCTTCAAGGAGTTCATTACCCTTTCGGAGGGAACGAAGGCCGGCCTGAATCTCGAACAGGGGATCTATTTTGACGCCTGGATCGACGCTTACTCGCAGACGGATGTGGAATTCAACGTCCTTGTCAAGACAGTCGACGTAGACGAAGAGTACCTGGATATCACCGCTGAGATCCAGAAGCTTATCGACGGCTTTACGAAGGACAATTCCGACGTCCCCGAAATCATCAGGGAGGTTTTGGGCTCGAAGGGCGACTACATAGACCTGGTGGAGGTCAATATTTTCGAGGAGTCGCAGGATGTCAAGATGCCGACGCCCGTTTTGCAGTTTAAAGAGAAGGGCGACTTTGTCGTCAGGCTGAACCTTGCGGTGGGGCTGTCGGCACAAAGCACCATCATGTCCGCCAGCCGCATAGGCATCAGGGGCGGCACGAGCCAGGACCTGGAAACGTACAGGTACGGGCTTGAAGGCGACGGCAGGCAAAGCCTAGACCTGTACTGCGCGGGCTATCTGGGAGTCAAGGCCGGCGTAAGGCTTACCGTAAGCGTCAATTTCTATGGCCTTGAATCCCTCGGCAGAGTGGGCTTTACCGGAGAAGCGGGCGCTTATATGGACCTGTACGGCTTTTTGCAGCTTCATCTAGTCAAAGCCGGAGGCAATCCTGACATCAACATGAACGGCGGCGTCTACATGGAAGTAGGCATCTATTTTGAACTGAAAATCTTCGCCGAGTCGAAGTATTTCAATGTAAAGGCGGAACTTTCCGTACTGGATAAGAAATTACCTTTCTATACCCTGGGCAACCGGTATGTGCTGTACAGGTTCAAGAACGCCGGCAAGTCCGTGATCATCAACCAGAACGACTGCTATATCAGCAACAGCGGCCTGCTGGACTGCGAAATGCTCGACCTCACCACCGGTCAAGTGGTCAAGGGCGACTATTCCAAGCTCAGTAAATTTTATTTCAAAATATCCAACCCGTGGATGATCGATTGGCTTGATGAGAATCATATTCAGGTCCGGCCGCAATATTTTGGGAAAACATATTACAACGTCTATGTTGCGGCAGGCACCAAGCGGCTGGACGCCACGGTGCAGGTTTATTACGGCGGAGACAACCTCTGCTTCAGCAGCCGGGAAAAGGGCTACACCTATAATGAGATCAAGCTCATATGGATCGATCCCTCTATTGACCCCAAAACTGTCAACCTGAGCCCCGTTACGGCAACCTATGTGGTCAATATGGACGGGGAGAAGGTTGGGGAGACGAAAAAGCTCGTGCTTGCGGGTACTGTCCCGGGCGGCATCGACCTGTCTGCCTGGACCAACCCCATAGAAGGTCTGCTCAGATATCAGGAAGCTGAAGTAACCGGTTATACAGGCGACTGGAATGAAGCCATCTGGAAGGATGCTACCTATGTGGTGAATATGACGAAGAAGCAGGTGCTGATATCCTATATATACCTCCATAACGGGCAATGGCACTATGAGGTATATGCCGCCGAAAACGGCGATACGCCGCCTGTTCCATCAGGTTATCAGTCGCCGGGCCCGGGACGCACTTTTAAGGATTGGATGAGAAAGGATTACACGTACATTAATTACAGCTACCCGGCAACGAGCAGCGAGCCGCTGACAAACTTAAAAATCTATAGTGCGTGGGCATGCAACCTGACTGTTACAGGCTACGACAAAACGCAGCCTGTCTATACCTTTACCGGCACGCTGGAGGAATGTAATGAGAAGTTTAACGAAAACCAGAAAACAATGCCCGTCATGTTCCACAATATGGCGGAGTATGACACTGCCCGGGTAAACATCACGTTCTATTATCCAAGAATGCAATACACAGCTTATGGGCAGAAATTCAACATAATGTATCTCAGTGAAGGATACTTGTTTAATTACGGCACTACACCATTGCCCCCGCGCCAAAAGAGCTATCCCGGGTGTACGATTTTAGGATGGAGCCACAGATACGTTAACGCGGCGGATTACGCTTATGACAGGCTGCCCCTGGCCACACAGGATACCTATTACAACCTTATTGTCGAATTCAAACAGCGCCGGATCATATTCAAAACGGATATGGGAGCCTTTGCCGATGGCAGTACTGAAGCCGACTCCGGTATGATTCCCTATTCGGATTATCTGAAGTATGTGGAGGACTTCCAGAACGCCAATAACGCCCTCACGATCCAACCGGTGCAAAAGGACGGCGCGCTCTACAAATTCCATCGGTGGGACGTGGACTACTCTCAAGACGAGCAGGGCATCCAGACCTGGAACGCAGTTTGGGTCGTCGCTCCAGGCCAGGAGTTCACCGCCGCCTTCAACGCCGGAGAGGGAGCCGCGTTTTCCGACGGAAGCACAAGCGTTTCCCTCGGGGTCACTTACGGTACGCGCCTGGATTTGGCCTCGTTCACCCCTGTTAAGGCCGCAGATAACCAGTACACCTATACGCTGGCAGGCTGGAAGGATCAGGACGGAAAAACCTACGGCCCGACCGATACTGTCGTCATCCAAAAGCATATGACCTATACTGCGGTCTACACGCCAGCCGAGAGGATGTATACCGTAACGGTAAGCGCCGGAAATGGTAAATTCCCCGACGGCACGGATACAAAAACCTTTACCGGCAAATATGGAGAGGATACGAATATTTCGGGCAGCATAAGCGACCCCACGCCTCCCGGGGGCAATTCCGATTACCATTATGAGTTCGACGGCTGGTCGGAAGCTCTCCCGGAGATATTCACACAGGACATGACCATTACCGCGAAGTACAGACAGGTCGAAAACGAGTACACTGTCACCTTTGACGCTGGCAGCGGCTGCTTTGAGGGCGGTTCGGCTGTCATAACACAGACCTATCATTACGGCGCTGTAATCATTCCTCCCGATGATCCGACCAAAGCGGAGAACGAATATTTCCGGTATGAGTTTACAGGCTGGTCTCCACCGCTGAATGCGGGAGACGCTGTTACCGGCAACCGCACATATACGGCAAACTACCGTTCAGTTCCGAAAGGCTCGACGCTGCCGGAGGCCGGGATCACAGTAACAAACGGCGAAGTGACCGAGGATATCAGTGTGGGCAGCATCTCCGGCTACACCTACGAAATGGTCGAAACGTTTGACGGAACTACTGTTCCCGTCCTTACGATTACGGGAGACGGGCTGACCTTCAGCGGAACAGGCAGCGACGTATACGTGAACATTGACGGCGCGACAAACTCCGTTACCTTCGATAATCTGAACATCTCGGTCAGCAAAGAGTATTTTGACAGCATAAATGTTGGGGAAAGCAGCAGCCCGTTGACCGTCAACATTAGGGGGAATTGCGCTTTCGAGATTACATTGTCGTCAGATGAAGCTCAGCATGTCATGCGCATTGAGCGTCCCACCCGATTTGCCGGTACGGAAAAAACCGAAGACTCGCTGCGTATCGTCACTTCAGGGGGTAAGGCGATTTACGCCTCGAACAGCCTGACATTTGATACCCTGGATTTGGCAATAGACGCGGCAGGAGGCGAAGACATCGATATGGGCTCAATATACGCGCTGAGCGCAGATGTGGGCGAAGGGAAGCAGTCCGTGTGCCGCTTCGTGTATTCCGATGTTGCCATTGCCTCAGACGGTGGCGGATTCATGTTGGGGCCGATTGGCCTAGAAATTCAAAACAGCGTTTTGGGCATGAATTGTGACGGCTCGGCAGGAATTCTTGGCGGATTTGCGGTCGATGCTTCCAATGTGACCATTGCAGCCGGGCAAGGTCTTTGGATTGACGGAGACGCCGCATTCTCCGGAGCTTCGCAAATCAAGCTGACGGCAGACGGGGGCGCGGCCATAAGCGCCGTAAGCGGTATAACCGTGCCGGATGACTACGATTTGGGCGGCGCGTCAATCCGACTTTTGACAGACAGCTCAACAGGCGACTATTATACCTTTGCCATTGAAACAGAAGGCGTCTGGATTCCGGCGGCAAATGTTCAGATACACTCTCCTTGAGGCGCTGCATAACCTGCTTGGGAAAACAGAGTTAAATATTAAGCAAATATAGCGGGATGCAAATGAGGCGCTTCGCATGAAGCGCCTCGTTTGTTTACCTTCCGTATTGGTTTGGGGTATGGTTCAATAAGTTTCCCTATTGAACCGTGGATTTATTTCCCCGCCTTTTTCCGTTTGCGGCAGTCTCCATGCCTATTAACCAGAAATCTTGATAATTTCTTGAAACCAAATTGAAATATTGTTGTTAAACTGCCAATGAAGCAAAAAACAAGGAGGCGATTTCATTGACAAAGATGCGGAACCATAAACTGATAGCGTTATTGCTGCTGGGATTCCTGGCGGCAGGGGCGGCGTTCTATGCTATTCCGGCTATGGCGACTGCGGGTAACAGCAGCCAGCCAGCTAATGCTGGAACTGGGTATCAGATGCGAGGTCCCGGAGGAGGCATGAGGGGTTTTGGCGGACCTAATCTGGACGCAGCCGCGGAGTTGACCGGCAAGACCGTAGAGGAGTTAAAGGCTTCGCTTCAGGCCGGTACCAGACTATGTGACATACTTGCAGCAGCCGGGGTGGACAAAACCGCTTTACAGGCCAAAATGCAGGAAGCTAGAGCGGCCCGTTTGCAGGAAATGCTGGACAGCGGCAAGATTACTCAGGAACAGTTCGTCCAAATGAAGAAAAGAGAAACCGTACAAGAAGCGATCAGGGCCAAAATACAGGCTGTTCAAAATGATATTTCTTCACTAAGCCAAGAAGAACGCGCCAGCAAAATGCAGGAACTCAGAAAAGCAGCTCTGCAGGAATTGCTCGACAATGGCACTATCACCCAGGACGAATACGATAAAATGATAGCCAGCCAGGGCCCTAAAAACGGGCAGGGAAAAATGGGCGGCAAAGGCCGAGGAATGGGCGGCTTCAAAGGCCAAATGAATTGTTCCGGGGTGTGTCCGAATCTTAAATAAAATATGGTATAAAAACTCTTGCGATAGGCTCGTGTTCTGCACGGGTCTATCAGATTTTGGGGATATATTTTCGGGTGTCTAGCATAACCAAATATGGCCGCAGGCTGCGGGCGCGGGTGAAAATAGCCGCCGAATACGGTAAAATGGTATCATGGACGCGTTGGCACTGTTTTAACATCAGGCAAGTTTTTCCGGGAGGAAATGATAATGAGTAATCTGCTGTTAATAGTTGAGGATGATGAGGCCTTAAGAAAAATGCTCACAGCTCATCTGAATGCTGATGGTTTTCAGACCATCCAGGCCCGCGATGGCAGCGAAGCGGTAGCTTTGTGGAAAGAGAAGCGGCCGGATCTTGTCATACTCGACATCATGCTGCCGGGAAAATCAGGTTTTGAGGTATTAAGAGAAATCCGCAGCCATGACTCCACCCCGGTGATAATGCTTACGGCGCGGGTAGAAGAAATTGATAAGCTGCTGGGACTGGAAATGGGAGCGGATGATTATATTACCAAACCTTTTTCTCCCCGGGAACTAAGCGCCAGGATAAAAGCGGTTTTGCGCCGTACAACCAACCTGGCTGAAAAACCGGGTCTTAATCTGGGCAATTTAAACATTGATATACTTCGTTTTGAAGCCAGTGTAAAAGACGAAATTATGCCTTTGACCACTACCGAGTTTAAGATACTGCTTATGCTGGTTGAAAGCCCGGGACAGGTTTTTACCCGTTTGCAGATATTGGAACGGGTTTACGGCGATATTTATGAAGGCTATGAACGCACCATTGATACGCATATTAACAACCTGCGGCGCAAGATGGAAAACTTCCCGCAAATCAATCTGAGTATTAAAACTGTCTACAAGGTGGGATACAAGCTTGTGGAAGAAAAAGACGGAAACTAACCGTACCGGGATAACCAGCCGCATAACCATCGTAATAATATTAGTGGCGGTAATTTCAGCCGGGTCATCAGGCCTGATTGCGTATTATATAAGCAAGAATCAGTTTGCCGCCTATGTGGACCGTTTCGGTTTTAATATGGGCAGCCGTTATGCCGGTCTGGTACTGGACTACTATGATCAATACGGGACCCTGGAAGGTTTACAAAACGTAGTATTCTCGGGACGACATCCTATGAACGGGCAGGGCAGGATGGGTCAGGGGATGAACCGATCCGGCCCCGGCATGATGCTGTCAACCATGCGCCGGGTAATAATAACCGATAATACCGGCAGGATTCTGGCGGATTCAGAATTGAATGGCTCAGGTTCCAGTAACAGCTTTTCAAAAGAGGATTATACAAAGTATCCGGTGGTATATAAAGATAAGCGAACCATTGCCATTATTTATGTTTTTAGTCCTTTGAAGGGCGGTATCAGCAGCCTGGAAAACAATTACCTGGCGGATATTCGCGCCAAGATGGCGGACAGTATCGCGGTGTTCGCCCTCCTGGCCCTCCTGGTTGGCCTGCTGCTGGCACGGCGCATGACCCAACCGATTAATGCTCTGTCATCAGCCATCCATGAGGTTGCCAGGGGAAACCTGGGAGTAAGGGTTGAATACCATGGTGACCGGGAGTTCACCCAGCTGGCCGGAGAATTTAACCAGATGGTTATGCAGCTCAATGAACACGAACAAAATCGTAATGCCTTGATGGTGAATATTGCTCATGAATTACGGACCCCGCTAAGTATTATACGAGGAAACCTGGAGGGGTTGCAGGCTGGCAGCCTTGTTCTGAATGATGAAATGAAGAGCGCTTTGGTGGATGAGATTATCCGTCTGACCAGACTGGTAAAAGACCTGGAAACGGTCGGTCTGGCCGAAGTTGGCGCTCTAAAAATAAATCTGGAATTAATTCGGGTGGAAGAGATATTAGACAGCATTATGCCCCTGCGGTTGGTTATGGAAGAAAAAGGGATATGCTTTGCGACTGAAGTTGATAATAATTTTCAGGTAATAAGAGCCGACAGGCAGCGCCTTACCCAGATTTTGATTAATCTTCTCACCAATGCTATGCGGCACACCCCGCCTCGGGAAGCGGTTATTAAACTGAACATTTCAGTCAGGCCAGACGCGGTGGTTTTTATGATTCAGGATAATGGCGCGGGCATTAGTCCAGAACACCTTCCCCATATTTTTGAACGCTTTTACCGGGTTGATGAGGATCGCAGCCGCGATGCCGGAGGAACCGGGTTGGGGCTGGCTATTGCCAGGAGTTATATAGAAGCGCACGGCGGGAGAATATGGGTTGAAAGCAAACCGGGAGAGGGGGCATCTTTTTATTTTACCCTGCCGCAGAAAGGACTATAATAAGTTATTAACCCAACGTTGCGGTGATTAATTATGTACAGTAAAAGCAGCTTTGGTTAAGGCAATCATAACGCTTTATCCCGCCGTCAGCCGGCATTTAAGTCAAGAGTTAAAATATCTGTGTATATCAGTGTTTAATCTGTGTTTATCCGTGGTTAAACACTTTATTGTGTCTTATCCCGCAGTTAGCGCAGGGGCGATTCACGAATCGCCCTGTCGTTGCGAGCGCAGCGAAGCAATCTAAAATATTATGGTAAGGGGTGGATTGCTTTGCCGCACTCACAATTTTTACAGGAATATAACCTGTGCCAGGATAAAAGAAAAGCATTGGGATGGGAAAGATTGCCGCGTCTCTGCGCTCCTCGCAGCGACAAATACATAGTTTGCGTAACAATGAAAATACCGGAAAGTTTGTGTTCTTGGCCGCACATGATATATCAACTGCGCAAGTTGAATAATTAAATAAAGATAAAGACTTTGCTGTCGATCATTAATCGAATAAGCAAAGTCTTTATTATTTTAACGATAAAAGAGGTTTATTACAAAGATTGGCGAAAATAACACAATCATAACAATTATAGCTATATTTATATATTATGGCATTAAAAAAGATCGCTAAAATAATATTCTGCGGGGGAAATGTTGTGTTATTAGGATTCAATAGCAATGGTGTCGGCGGACTGCGGATTCATGATCATGCATGTTTAATATATGAAAGTGAGGATGAATGGCGCAATACAGTTATACCGTATATTACCCTGGGTTTAAAACGGGGTGAAAGATGTGTTTACGGTCTTAATCATAGAACCAGGCAGATGATCTTGGACGCTCTAAAAGACAATGGCATAGATGCCGACAGTTTTGAAGAATCAGGACAATTAATAATTGCCCATAAAGGATTTCTGCCCCACGAAAACGAGAGCAAAAGGTTGGATCAAGTCTTTGCCTTCTATGTAAGCTTTATCGAAAAAGCCGTTGCGGACGGTTATCCAGCCGTCAGGTTTACCGGTGAATCAATCTATACGCGACTGGGCTGTGAACCCTGGAATAACCTGGTTGAGGTAAATTCCCGCATGAACAGCCAGCTGTTTCCCCATTATCCCTGCATGGCCTTATGCCAGTATGACCGGTGGAAAACCGAACCCCAGTTGTTGAAATATGCTATTATCAGCCATCCCGTTATCATTATAGACGGAAACATTTATCACAACGTATCCAGCATCATTGATGAACAGTTTATCGAAACAAGCAATGACAGGTGGGAAGCTGAACACTGGCTGAGCATCATTAAAAGAGAACATCATGAAAGAGAGGAACTAAGAAAGTCAGAGGCTCAATACCGGCTGATAGCGGAAAACGCTTATGATTTGACCATAATTATGGATCGCCATACCTTTAACTATAAATACGTAAGTCCATCACATGAAAGAATAGTAGGCTATACGGTTGAAGAACTAACCGGGCAAAATTGTTTTGCGCATGTACATCCTGATGATAAACCAATGGTGGAGAAAACACTGACAGCAGGAATCCAAAAAGGCAGCGGCACTGCCAACTATCGTTCGCTCACTAAAGACGGAAGATATATCTGGCTGCAGGCCATAGGCAAGGTTATACATGACGGAGACTACCAGGGCGATGTATTATTAATAACCCGGGATATAACCGAACTTATGCAGTCTGAACTGGCCCGGCAGAAGTCAGAAGAAAAATACCGCTTAATAGCTGATACGGCTCAAGATATGATTATGTCAATTGATATCCATAATTTTCGATGCACTTATCTCAGCCCAGCCAATATGACCATTTTAGGTTTCTCAGAAGAAGAGTTAACCGGGCGGGCCTTATTGCAATTTGTCCATCCTGACGACCGTGGTTTTGTACAGGAGGCTGCCAGAAAGGCTATTGCCAAAGGATCAGGACAGGCTCAATACCGGCTCAGGAAGAAAGATGGCAGTTATATCTGGGCAGAATCGATCGGAAAAATGTTTGAAGATCTCGATCTAAAACAGGAACTGCTGGTTACCACCCGCGATATAAGCGAAAGGAAAAGGGTTATTGAAGCATTAATTGCCAGCGAAGCGCGATTGCGGCGCAGTGAGATGGAACTTAAACAACAGCTTGATTACGTAAGCTACTTGATAGACAACATGAATGAAATATTTATTACCTATGACGCCAAACGTATAATTACTTTTGTTAATAGCAACGGTTCTAAAATATTGGGTGAAATAGTGGGCAAAGACGTGCTCGAATTAATACCCGATTCCCACAGGGGTATTGCTGAACAGCAGGTCAAAAGCCGGCTGGAAAAGGGTGAGTCAGGGACATTTGAGACACCTATCACCGGGAAGAATGGTGAGGAAGTGCTGGTAAGAATCAAAAGCGCGCCCATAATCAATAATGGTATGGTTCATGGGGCTATGCTTCTGGCTGAAGATATTTCCGAACACCGTAAAATGGAGAAAGAGATGGCCAGGCTGGACCAGCTTAATACAGTCGGAGAGATGGCGGCGGGCATCGGGCATGAAATAAGAAACCCCATGACAACGGTTAAGGGTTTTCTGCAGATTATGGGGCAGAATGACGATTTTGCTGAGTACAGGTCCTATTTCAATATTATGATTGAAGAACTGGAGCGAGCTAATTCCATAATCAGCGAGTTTCTTTCGCTGGCCAAGAACAAGCTGGTTGACCTTCACCTGCACAACCTGAATACTATTATTGATGCTTTATATCCGCTCCTGCAAGCCGACGCCTTACTGGCCGACAAGTTCATAGAACGGGATTTAAAAGAAATACCCGAATTGCTGCTGGATGAAAAAGAAATACGGCAATTACTGGTGAACCTGGTGAGAAATGGCCTGGAAGCGATGGATGAGGGCGGTGTTATTTACATCAGCACCTGCCTGGAGGGGGAGGAAGTGGTTTTGTCGGTACGCGATGAAGGGCATGGTATCGCCGGCGAGGTGCTGGATAAAATAGGAACCCCGTTTATAACCACCAAGGAGAAAGGCACAGGCCTGGGGTTGGCTATCTGTTACAGTATCGTCGCCCGTCATGACGCAAGTATCAGGCCATATTCAGGTCCATGGGGAACGGAAATGGTTATCAGGTTTAAGGTACCTGCCCAGGGATAATATATAAACATCCTAAATAATATAGCTGAGGTCTGCACGGGGGAACCCTGTAACCACCCTATCAGTAAAATAATCCTTGATTTCCTGCATATGCTTCGGGGGATAAATATATTTTCCATAACCGAATTGACCGTATTTATAGCTGCGCTGTTCTTCATCCATGGCAGATCGGTATGCGGGTATACTGCTTCAATGATTTTTTTGGCTTTGGCGGTAAAACGGTGGGAAATGATCTCAAAACTCAGGTTTTGGGGTTCTGATGCACTTAAATATTGGGTCAGCAGATTAAACATCTCCTGGTAATCCTGTTTCCAGCCATCGTAAATGATTACCGGACCGATAATAAAGCCCATGGGGTAGCCGGCCCGGGCGATTTTTTGTGCTGTTTCCAACCTTTTAACCAGAGAGGGGGCGGCGTGTTCATAACTTTTAATAATATGGTCTGAATTTATGCTGAAACGAATCGTAGTTCTGCCCCGGTGCTCGATGGTAAGGAGTGATTCTATATCAGTATATTTTGTGACAAACCTGAAACTGCCGTGGTCCTGCCCGGCGAAAAATCCAATGGTTTCAGCCAGGGCGCCGGTATAAGGTTCGACCGGAACAGGGTCGGAAGTGGCTGCGCCTTCAAAAACGGTTGTTTCAGGCTTTCTTTGTTCAATGTATTGTTTCGTTTGTGCCAATATTTCATCCAGGTTCACATAAACCCTGACATATGGGTTTTTGCCGAAATGGGTGTTAAGATAGCAGTATTCGCATTGGCCCATGCATCCCGAAACCAGGGGAAGCTGAAAATGAGCCGATGGCCTGCAGCTTTGAAAATCCAGTGTCCTGCGTACTCCGATGATGAGGGTTCTTTTTCCCTCTGTATATGCTTCGGCAGGTGACGCTCCCCGCGTCCCGGTTATTCTTTGTCTCTTTTGCAGTACTTCCAGCCTGGCCTTGGAATCTGATTTAAAACGCTGCCATATTTGTTGTCCCAGCGGATATTCCAGGGCCGCCTCTTCAAATACCACTCTGTGAGGTAAAAACATCTCTCATTAAGCCTCCTCGCGCGATTATCTTTATTCTTCCTATTTACCACCTAAAAAAACCGGAGAGTAATTAATAAAAATATTATGAAGCAGGAATTAAAGCAGTTTTTATAGAAAAGATAAACTGCGGATTGGTATGCCTGATTTTGCTTGGATAAGAAACCATATACAGTAAATGCCTTTAAAAGGATTGTAGTCAAGTAATATTGTGACTTGCCGGAAGCAGACATTATCCCATTTATCAGGTTAATTGCATAAAGATGGTACTTTAAGCACCCGAAAAAAGACATTAAACAGGGGGAGATGATTGTTATCAAAACAGCGAGAAAAATATCCTTTATAACCATATTAATAGCCTTAATAATATTTAATATTGGGGTAATAGCTATGGCCGCGGGCGAACCCGCTCCTGCTTCCAAAGCCGCGGGATTGGTGCCGCCGTATAATGATGTGGCACCAGGCGACCCCGATACGGTTTTCATAAAGTACATATCCCAAAAAGGCATTATAAGCGGCTTTCCCGATGGGAGCTACCATCCCGCCGAAGGGCTCACCCGCGCCCAGGCTGCGGTAGTCATTTGCAAAGCCGCCGCACTGAAAACCCCGGCCGCAAATAACCAAACCTTCAAAGACGTGTCCCTGGCTCACTGGTCAGCTCCCTATGTTGACGCCGCGGTTAAAGCCGGATACATAAAAGGATTCCCCGACGGCACATACAAACCCGAAGAAAAGCTCACCCGCGCCCAGGGCATCAGCCTCATCATGCGATTGTGCACCCAGAAAGAAAGAGCTGAGCTGCCATCTGTTCAGGATATGAACAACCAGCACTGGGCCGCCAAAGATATGGGTACCGCGATAGCTCTGAAGATGATAGAAACCACCAAAGACGGAAAACAGATCCATCCCGAAGCCGATATGACCCGCGCCAGCCTGGCGCGGGCATTAGCCATACTTTTAACCAAAGACCCCGGCCTGAATCAAGTTAAACTAACCGGAAAATTGACCGAGATAAAAGGGCAAGTAACCCTGACCAGAAACAATCAAACCCAGAACCTGAAAAATGACACCACCATATGCGAAGCAGACATAATCAAAACCGGCAGTGACGGCAGAGCCAGGATAATATATCCCGACGGCAGCGGAACCCTGATAGAAGAAAACAGTGAAATAGCAATCAAAAAAGCCGAAGGCAAGAACTACATAAAGCAGGACGGAACCCCGGGAACAGCCGTAGAATTCTTAAACCTTGACTTAAACAAAGGCACCCTGTTCGGAGCCCTGTCTACAAAGACCGAAAATGAAAAAGAAAAGAAACAAGCGGGTATATCACATATATTTGCCTCGCGGGAAGCATTAACCCAACTGGCTGCAGCAGACAACACCCAGCCCTGGTACCAGACCGCGGAAAAGAAAAAGGTAAAAGTAAAAGTAGATATGCCCTGGGGCGTAGCCGCGGTAAGAGGAACCTTCATAAAAGTCAGCGTAAACCCTGACGGAACCTGTGACGTATCCTGCCTTACCGGCAGCGCTGAACTAAGCGGCAGCAGCGGAGGCTTAACATCATTAGGCGGAGGACAGAGCAGCAGCATCGGCAGTCAAGGAGGCGCGCCCAGTCAAGCCGCCGCGATGAGCGAAGCCGACAAAGCAGCCTTTGCCAGGGAGCAGGAATGGGTAGTCAATACCGCACTGCTGGTAGATACCAACAAAGCCGCCGAAGTCCTGGTAAAAACAGATGACAGCCAGACGGTGGAACAACAGGCCGAAACCACGGTTAAGACCGTAATCGAAGCCTTGAAAGCAAGCGGCATACAACTAAGACCGGAAGTAATTGAAAAACTGAAAGAGGATATACAGTCCAAACTGAATGAAGAAGCAGCCAAATCATTAATAAGTGCGGTAGACAAAGCCGGCGTCACTAATAACACCAACAGCAATTTAAGCAATTTAAGCAATTTAAGCAATTCCAGCGATTCCAGCAATTCCAGCAGCTATATTGCCTATAATACTGCCGGAACCTACGGAGGACAGAGCGCATCATCCGTACAGACTATTACCGGAACGGTGGTTGTCAATGTGCCCGGGGTTACCCTGCAGAACCTGATAATCACCGGCAACCTGGTTCTGGCTGCCGGTATAGGCGAAGGCGATGTCACCCTGAACAATGTAAAAGTACAGGGGGCAGCCACGGTAAACGGCGGCGGAAGCAGCAGCGTAAATATTGCAGACAGCCAGATCAATACCGTTCTGGTACAAAAAACCGGCAGCAGCGTACGTATAGTCGTAAGCGGAAGCACCGCGATCGGAAACCTGACCCTCAATTCAGGAGCGATCCTGGCAGAGGAAAGCAACCTTACCGGTACGGGCTTTTCTAATATCTTAACCGGCCTGTCCCTGCCGGAAGGGACCAGGATAGTATTAAGCGGCAATTTTGCCAGCATAAATATTGCGTCTCCCGGCCTCATCATCGAGGTAGAGAGCGGTACGATAGGCCAGATAAGACTGGCTGAGACCGCGACCGGCACGAGCCTTAACTTGGCAAGCGGAGTAACCGTAAGCGCCTGGAGGTCAACGCCAGCAATGTACAGGTAGGCGGTGCGGGGCAAATAACCAGTGCCAGCATTAATGCCAGCGGGGTGACAATTGCCCAGACTCCGGCCAGTTGGACGGTCAAGGAAGGGATAACCTCCAATATCGGCGGGCAGAATGTCAGCGGCAGCAGTGGCCAGCAAGAACCTGTAACTTATGGTCAAATTACATATCCAGGCGATTCGGTGGCGCAGTTGACAGAAATACGCGGAACCACCGATGGCAGAGGAGGCATCGTAGTCGGCGGCGGGGTGTTCATTCACAACGATACCTTGAACCGGTGGGTTAAGCCCAAGAGAAATCCGGTTACAGGCGCTATTCACGGCAAGACCTACATCCTGCAGCGCAACGAAAATTGTATAATAGGGCCTTTTAGTAATGACAGTGTAACAGGAGCGGTCTATAGTCAATGGACCCTGGACCTGACTCCGCTCGAACTGCCGGTGGGTTATGACTATTCTGTCTACTTAAGGGTAGGTGTTAATGGTACCCCATACGATGACCAGGATGTAGTCACTGTGCATGTGGGAGCCAGCGGTGCGGTTGATCCAGCAAAATCCAGTGTCTCTGGTTCGGGAGATAATGAAAACGGGACCGGGTATATCGAGATTACCGTCAAGGACACCCAGGGATCTCCTGTTGGCGGACTGGATGCCGACCAGTTCAGCGCGGTGGTAAACGGGGTTGGTCCAATCAGTTTCGCACAGGCCCCGTTCTGGTATTTTGCTGCATATTCGGGCGGCGTATATTATACAGCCTTTACGGGTAGTAGCAGTACGCTAACAGATATAAAGGTCGGCGGGGTCCTTATAGAGGACAGACTGGAATTGACGATTACCGGCGGCGCGGTTTTGACCGGGACGGTTCAAGACAATAACGGTCAGAACCTGGCCGGCGTTCACGTAAGCGCAGTGATTTCTTCCATGCCGCAGGAAGTTGTGAATGCGGGCATTACCGATACAAATGGTTATTATTGTATAAACGTACCCAGTATCTTAGAGACCAGCAGTGATGCTCTTCTGGTCAGGTTTAACCTGCCGGGGTACAGCGCGTCGAACCAGACTGCCAAGCCAGCTGCGGGCCAAACCATAACCGCTAACGCTTCCATGACTCTGGACAACGAATCGCCGACAGGAATAACCATTAACGCCCCCAACAAAATCGAACGCAGCACCCCTTGCGTTCTGACAGCATCCGGCGGGCCATTGTCCGATCAGAGCTGGCATAATGTTTTCACCATAATACAAAGCAATACAAACGCTGGCAACAACTGGATAACATTTTTATCCGGGTCTTTGGGGACACCAACTATCAGCCTGGACGGCAACAGTATGACATTTGCGTATAACGCCAGTGAAGGCTCTGCCTTGATAAATAAAGACTTTGTAATTCCCGCTTACCTGGTGGTAGACCGGGCCGGCAACCAGGGTGTATGTGACATCATTATCGACAGCTGCCGGCCCTGGATCGAATTAGGCGGTGCAAACGGAGTGTCTAACGGTAATGCCAGCGCTTTGTCCCTGACAGCATGCGCCGGAGAGCCGTTTGTGGCCTATGGCGATTTTTCAGGGGAATATGGCGGCAAGGCTACAGTGAAAGATTTCAACTCAGGTTCCTGGGCAGCCGTGGGCAATCCTGGATTTACCGGTTTAGCGGTCAGTGAAACCGGTCTGGGCCTTGACAGTTACGGTATTTTGCAATGTGCCTTTATAACAAACGATAAGCATGTCAACTTGATGTCTTACAACTATGATCACTGGGAATCATTTTACGGGGGATATACAGGCACCAGCGCCCGGTTCCTGCAATTCAGCCTGGATAACAACCGTTATCCCCTGGCAGCCTTTGAGGACACGGTCGGAGGGTATGTATACGGAACTGTTAAACATGGCAAAGATGGCTGGCAACCTTTCGCAAGAAATGGGTACCATGTTGAACAGTTCTTCTATGAGGGAACCGAGGCTTTGCAGGGTTTATCCATGGATTATAATTGTTCAAATGGTATTATGTATATAGCCTATATTGACAGCGCAGGGCAGGTCCATGTGAAAAAATCGCTGCCTGACGTGTATGGAGACATGGTTGCCTGGGGAGAGCTAAATTGTATTTATGGAACCTATTCAATAAATGATAAAACATCAAAGCTTTCACTGCGTCTCGACTCCACAGGTACTCCTTATCTCGCCTTTATCGACAGCGGCGGTCTGCGGGTGGCAAAATATGTAGACGGTGCCTGGAACGATTTATCCCCGGCTGCGGCGGGCAATTTTACCGGCAGCAGTATAGTAAGGCTTTTCATGTATAACGATAGCCCTTATCTATGTTTTACAGACTCACAAAACTGGATTACGGTTCTTCACTATAATAATGCTCAACAAGTCTGGGAAGCGGTAGGAGAACCGGCCTTTGCCCAAACCGCGGGCGAACTGCAGTTTTACGTCGATGGTGGTGTTCCCTATGTAGCGTTTATTGGTCAGGATTCAAAAGCCCATCTGTTTAAGATGCTCACACCGTAGGTGAGCGGTTGATAGGGGATGAATTAAAATGCCCCGTCTTGTTTGTGGTGGTCTGGATTGCCAGAATGAGTCTTCCTTATATGATGGGCAAAATATTAAATCGGAAATATATACTGCCATAGCGCCAGCCCTGGCTGGCGCTATTTGGATAGGAGCCTGGCCGGTATTATGTTGTTGCTGGGCTTGCCTTTTATATTTGCTATCATACTGCTGATCAAACTGGGGTCTCCTGGCCCGGCGATCTTTGCGCAGCATCGTCTGGGCTATAAGGGACAAGTATTTGTCTGTTATAAATTTCGCAGTATGTACTGGGACCAGCCTGGTATTCTGGAACAATACTTGCTGGATAACCCTGGGTCCACAGAAAAATGGGATAAATACGCCAAACTGAAGTATGATCCCCGCGTAACCCCACTTGGCCGCTGGCTGCGCCGTTTCAGCCTGGACGAACTCCCGCAGCTTATTAACGTCATAAAAGGTGACATGAGCCTGGTCGGACCGCGTCCCTACCTGGTTACTGAAAAGGACCGCATGGGTGAATATGCTGAAACCATATTGTCGGTGCTGCCCGGTTTAAGCGGACTCTGGCAGGTGAAGGGACGCAATGAGATAGATTTTGCGTGTCGCCTGCAAATGGATGCCTGGTATGCGAAAAACCGCTCGCAACGTCTGGACCTGTTTATAATGCTGCAAACCCTGCCGACGATTATTTACGGTCGGGGAGCTTATTAATCATAGCGATACAAGGGAAATTGATTACTCTAAAGAAACGGGTGTTATTATGCGGGTGGCTTTGGTTCATGATTGGCTCATAACAGAGGGCGGGGCGGAAAAGTGCCTGGAAGCCATGCACCGGCTTTTTCCCCAGGCGCCCTTATATACGCTGTTCTATAACCCTGAATTGGTTGAAAAGATGGGCTTTGCTTCCGGGCAGGTCCAGGCTTCATTCCTGCAGGGAAAACGCGGGATTAAAGAAAACTATCGCCGCTATCTGCCGCTTTATCCCCTGGCGGTTGAAAGTTTAGACCTTTGCGAATATGATCTGATTCTGTCCAGCAGTTTTTGTGCTGCCAAAGGGGTGTTGACCAGGGCGGATCAATTACATATCTGCTACTGCCACAGCCCGGCGCGTTACGCCTGGGATATGACTCATTCATACCTGCGCGATCATAATCTGGAAAAGGGGGTCAAAGCCAAACTGGCCCGCCTGGGTTTACACTACCTGCGAATGTGGGACGCGCATTCATCCAGCCGGGTGGACGATTTTATCGCCAACTCCAATTATACCGCCGGCCGCATCTGGCGCGCCTACCGCCGCAAGGCCGAGGTGGTTTATCCCCCGGTGGATTTGCAGATGTTCGGCGGGAATAAAGGCAAGTCATCATATTTTATATTTGTTTCCCGTCTGGTCCCTTACAAAAAAGCCCCTGTGGTTATTGAAGCCTTTAAAAAACTGGGACTGCCCTTGAAGGTGGTCGGTGACGGGCCGCAAATGAATACCTGCCGCCGTCTGGCGGGGAAAAACATTGAATTGCTGGGCTGGAAGGAAGGCAGGGAACTGGCTGCGCTGCTCGGTTCCGCGCGGGCGCTTGTATTTGCGGCTGAAGAGGATTTCGGCATCGTACCGGTTGAAGCGCAGGCGGCCGGGACTCCGGTAATAGCTTATGGGCGAGGCGGGGTAACCGAAACCGTTATCCCGGCTGACGGTCATAACTGGGAAACGGCCACCGGCGTCTTTTACCAGGAACAAAGCGCAGCCGCGCTGGAGGCTGCGGTTCGCCGGTACCTGGATTGGGAGGGGTTGTTCCGCCGGGAAGCCCTGCACAACAATACGCTGCGTTTTAATAAGAATATCTTTACCGAGAAAATTGATGCTTATATTAAAACCAGGTACAATGCCCTGGCTAATCTCAGCGCGGGGGTGTAACAGGTGGTATGCCGAAGATTTCACTGATAACGGCAACCGTTGATAGGACCAGCGAACTGGAAAGGTTTCTTAGTAAGCTGGAATATCAGGATTATATGGATTTTGAACTGATCGTAGTGGATCAGAACCCGGATGAGAGACTTATTCCTATGCTTAATTCTTTCAGCGACAGATTTGAGATCAAGCATATTCGTACCGAAAAGCGGGGAGTGTCAAGAGCGCGCAACCTGGGAATACAACAGGCTCAGGGCGAAATAATCACTTTTCCTGATGATGACTGCTGGTACCCCCCGGGGTTGCTGCAGCGGGTAGAACAAGAATTTGACCGCCATCCTGAATTTGACGGTATAATTGGTCTGGCGCTGGATGAAGCTGGGCGTCCCAGCATGAAGAAATTCCCGCGCCGGCGCCGGGGAAAGCCCGATAAATATAGTGTCTGGACCATGTGCAACACCAGTGTGCTGTTTTTTAGACGGCATTTGGTTGAATCTACCGGATTATTCAATGAGAGCCTGGGCGTGGGTTCAGGGACTCCCTGGGGGGCGGCCGAGGATGTGGAGTATCCCTTGCGGGCTATGCGCAAGGGTTTCTGCTTGTATTATGAACCCGCCATTATCGTGGGACATCCCCAACCGGTGAAAAAGGTTGACGAACGGGCTCTGCGGCGGGCTTACAGCTATGGCGCGGGCCTGGGCAAGGTTGTGCGCGATTTTAACTATCCGCTCTGGTTTATTTTATATCAATTCCTTCGTCCAGCCGGGGCGTCTTTCTTCTGGCTGCTGATGGGGAAAAAGCCGCGGGCTTATATGCATTTCCTGACATTAAAGGGCAGAATATACGGGTGGAGCCATCAGGAACGCGATAATGAATTATAATTTGGCGGGGTGAACGTTTGCCGGCACAAACTAAAAACCTTATTAAGATAGATCCGGCAGCTAATCCTGCCAGGAGGTATATTCGCTGTTCTTACCTGGCGGCTTTATTTTTACTGCTTACACTGTCACCCTTGTTAAGGGGAGGAACCTTTTTCCCTGAACAGCTTTTACCGGTCTTGTTTTTTGTAGGACTGATTTTTATTATATTTCTGGCTGAACAGCGGCCATACTGGAAAACGATGGAATTACAAGCCCTGGATATCTGTTTTCTTGCCCTGGGCCTTGCATATCTTCTGTCCCTAACCAATGCGGTCAGTTTGCACTCTGCCCTGCTCGAAATTATGAAAATATTCGCCGGCTTTATGGTATATTGGATAGCCCGCAACCTGTCACAGGATGGTAAAAGCTTAAAGCGATTGCTGGCAGCGGTTTATCTGGCGGCGATTGTGCTGGCACTGGTTGGTTGGGGAGCAGCTATGGGCTGGGTAAGTTTTCCCGGGGCCTATGAAGATGGCCATATTCGCTCTACGTTACAATATCACAACGCCCTGGCCATTTATCTGGCATCCGCTGCGCTGATCGGCTGGGCTCTGGGTATCCAGGAGGCTAATCCTATAAGGTCTATAGTCTCGATCTGCTGCAATTATTTTCTCCTGGTAATCCTGGCAGGTACAATGTCACGGGGAACCGTAATACTATACCCTATTGCGGCAGCGGCTTTTTTCCTGCTTATCTCCGCTAATGACCGCGGCAAGGCTTACAGCCACCTGGTGCTTTCTCTGCCCCTGGCCTGGTTCACAGCCGCGTTTGTTTACAGTGCTCTGCATTCAAACCAACCGGAGCTGTCATTTATCATACTTTTAGGCGGCCTGGGAATAGTGGCCCTGGCCGCCTGGTTTTACACCTCACGTTTATCATCTTCACTTGAAAAAGCCAGTACGGGGGCAAGAATGGTTTGCGCCTTGCTGGCCGGGCTGATATCTTTATTGCTCATCATGGCCGGCAGTTTATATATGAGCCATCAGGTTACCGGTTCTGCGGCCAATACCGCTCCCCAGAATGTAGCCGATAAATTCGGACGGTTGTCGGTGGGCGAGCACAGTGTACAGGAAAGGCTCACTACCTATAAGGACGCTCTGAAAATCATTAAGGATTACCCCTTTACCGGGGCGGGAGGCGGTTCCTGGCGCTTACTCTACCATCAATATGCCACAAAATTCTATACCTGCAACGAGATGCATAATTTCTATTTGAAGACGCTGCTGGAGGCCGGAATACCTGGTCTAATGGCTTTATTGGCCATGTGTTTTGCCTTTTTAGGGCTCATATATAAAATATGGAGAGAGGCTGCTGGAGAAGATCGGTCTTTGCTGGCCGCAGCAGCCATAATTGTAATGCTGACGGGACTGCACAGCGCTTTCGATTTCGACCTTTCCATACCGGCGGTAGCATTTATGTTTTTTGCGATTATTGGAGGGCTGCAAGGACACGTCCTGGGCTGGCGTAGCGGAGCAAAATCCGTTAATAATAAAACCGTAAAAAACGGGGGTGCGGACAGAAACGGACCCGTATTCCGTATCATATTATCAGCCTCGGATTGGTACTTGCCGCCGGGTTGACAATTACCTCAGCTTTGTTTTACACGGCGCAAACAATTGGGGATAAAGGGTCTGATGCTTTAAAAAAAGGACAGCTTAATCAGGCTGAGAGGCTATTTGCCAGGGCGGCCCGGCTTGACCGGTCTGAAGCCCGCTACCCGCTTAACCTGGCATTAATTAACTCTGTTTACTTCAGGGAAAAAGGGGACAGAACCTATTACACAGAGGCGCTTTCATATGCCGCACTGGCTCAAAGCCTGGACCCGTATAACCTGGAAAATAACGCTATGCTTTTGAGAGCCTATAAATTATTGCAACGCACCGATCTTCAATTAAAGCATGCCAGAGAGTAATAGACGGTAATCCCTTTATAGGCCAGTCATATGAAACCCTGGCGAAAATCTCTATGGACATCGCCTGGGCTTGCCTGGATAAGAAGCAACTGGATGGGGCCCGGCAGTATTTCGTACTGGTACTGCAGACCCGAAACAAAATGCCCCCCAATGTCGAAGGTGCTGTCAGCCGCCTGAACCTGGCGGCGGGACAGTCGGCTCTTTTCCTGGGTGAATTTGAACCGGCGCAAAAGTATCTGGAAAACAGTAAAAGTGATCCTGCCTGTGCTAAGGTGGCCGAACGCTGGCTGCCGGCCGTAAAATGGATGGAAAATAGGAAACATGACCGGCAGGATAAAAGGGTAACCGAACAGGATTTAGCGCCTCTTATGGCAGTTTTGCAGGGTTATTAAAGATAATTATGAATTATGAATTAACAACTCAACTTTCGCAAGTTGACTAATTATGTACAGTAAAAGCAGCTTGAGCTAAGGCAATCATAACGCTTTATCCCGCCGTCAGCCGGTCAATCTTCACAGGAATATAACCCGCCACGATAAAAGAAAAGCGTTAGGATGGGAAAGATTGCCGCGTCGCTGCGCTCCTCGCAACGACAAATACATAGTTTGCATAACAATGACAATACCGGAAAGTTTGTGTTCTTGGCTGCACATCATATATCAACTGTGAAATATGTATTAGAATATATTAAGGGATGTATACAAAATATTATGCTTACCAGTCTTTTTTATTGGTATATAATGTAGTTTAATATTCATTAAGTGAGTGCCGAAATTGTATTTTCGAATGCGGAAAAATGTTTTTAAAAGGAGATGACCCCATGACTGCATCAATCACGATCAAAAAAACCGACCAGCCTAAATCCAAACCAGACCAGTCCAAGCTTGGATTTGGCCAGATATTTACCGACCATATGTTTATAATGGACTATACCGAAGGCAGAGGCTGGCATGACCCCAGGATAGTACCTTACGGCCCTCTGGAGCTGGACCCGTCTGTAATGGTATTTCACTACGGACAGGCTACGTTTGAAGGCTTAAAGGCTTACAAGACCCAAGACGGCCGGATACTGCTTTTCAGGCCTTATGCAATATGGAGAGAATGAATATCTCCAATGAACGGCTTTGTATTCCTGCCCTGGATCTTGATTTCGCGGTAGAAGCTATCAAAGAAGTGGTTTGGATCGACCGGGAATGGATACCTGAGGCGGAAGGGACCTCGCTATACATCAGACCGTTTGTCATATGCACCGATCCCTACCTGGGAGTAAGACCAGCCTATACCTACAAGTTCATTATCATCCTGTCGCCTGTTGGGGCATATTATCCCGAAGGCATCAATCCGGTTAAGATCTATGTGGAAAATGAATATGTAAGAGCTGTCAGAGGCGGTCTGGGCTTTACCAAAACCCCCGCCAACTACGCCGCCAGCCTGAAGGCTCAGGAAGAAGCCAAACATCTCGGTTATACACAGGTTTTGTGGCTGGATGGGGTGGAAAAGAAATACATCGAAGAAGTAGGAACGATGAATGTGTTCTTCAAGATAGACGGGGAAGTAATTACCCCGGCCCTGGAAGGCAGTATCCTGGGAGGTATTACCCGCGATTCGACTATTAAACTGCTGCAAAGCTGGGGCTTGCCTGTCAAAGAGAGAAAACTCTCTATTCAAGAGGTGTTCGATGCTCACAAAGCCGGCAAACTGGACGAAGCTTTCGGAACCGGAACAGCAGCGGTCATATCTCCCATAGGTGAACTGAATTGGAACGGCAATATAATAGAAATCAACCAGGGCCAGATCGGTGAGCTGTCAAAGCGTATTTACGATACCATTACCGGTATACAGAGCGGTCAGTTAAAGGATAGTTTTGCCTGGACTACGGAAGTTAAAGGATAGTGCCAGTCATAACAATAATACTGAAGGGCTGCCTTGGCAGCCCTTCAGTATTTTAATCAGTGTTAATCTGTGGCTATTTCCATTAGTTTCATATAATTGCAGCTGGCGGATGCCACCAGTTTTTCTTCTCGGTTGTAGGCTTCGGCTTCCATGTGAATAGTTCTCCTGCCCATGGTCTTCACCCGGGCGTTAATGACCAGTTCATCGCCAACGAACACAGGCCGGTGAAAAACCGTATAAATGTCTACCATGGCGGTGTGGGGAGTTCCTGAAGCCAGGCGGCACAACGGCCCGAAGACATTATCAAAGGCAGCGGCGATATATCCTCCCTGCATCGACCCGGCGGGGTTAAGCTCTGATTCCATAACCGGTATGGCAATAGTCAAACCCTTATCGGGTGAGTACTCGAGCAAGCGGGCCTGCATGGAAAGGTAGCATGGCGGAGGCGTTCCTAAATCCACATCCAGACTACCATACGGCTGATAATTTTCATTGCTTTTATCCTTCGTCATTAAAGCACCTCTTTATTTAAAATGCGATATAGCTTCACTATTCTCTATTCTACATTAAGATCCTGCTGGCTATAGTGGCATATTATTCTTCAATTAAAAAAATGAACCACTTAAAAGGAAAAGCGCAATAATTGTCGAATAATAAAAAATATTAAGCGCATATACACATCTGCTTGGCCCTCAATATAATCCAGCTTATTATGGGTTGTATAAGTAAAAAGTCTAGAATTATCTTTAACCAGCGGGGGAATAACTGGATGGCTAAAGAAATGATGCAACCGGCAATGGAATCAGAGAGAGAACTGGGCTGGGAACTCAGAAAATTTCAAATACTGTACGAAATGGCTATTTCCATGTCCGCCGGACAAACCCTTGATATGACTCTCCAGCTAATTGTGAACAAAACCCGTGAAATCCTGCAGACAGATACAGCTTTTATTTTCCTGTGTGACAATCAGCGCAAGGAATTATATGCGCACAGTTTTTGCGGTGTTTTAACCGGCAGCATGAACAACATGCGTTTTGCATATAACAAAAGTTTGGGAGGAGAAAGCATTGCTTCGGGGAAGGTTGCAGCCCTGGAAAATTATTTTTCCTGCCCTGACATAGAACCGGAAATAAAAGAACTGGTTGCCAAAGAAGGACTGGTATCTATGATGGCTGTGCCGATCAGCATTAACTCCCAGGAACTGGGGGTCCTCTATGTTGCCAACCGTTATGTTAAGGCCTTTGACCGCGAGGAAATAGACACCTTTATCCTGATAGCCAACCTGGCAGCAGTTGAGATTCAGCGCCGCAAAGCGGAGGAGTCTCTCAGACATTCACAGCGCCACCTGGCGGATATTATTAACTTTTTGCCCGACCCTACGCTGGTAATAAATGATGAAGGGGTTGTTATTTCCTGGAATAAAGCCATGGAAGAGATGACCGGGGTTCCGGCCAGCGATATGCTGGGAAAGGGGGATTACGAATATGCTATCCCCTTTTATGGCGAAAAGAGACCTATCCTGGCTGATCTTATGCTGGAAAGTGACGATGAAATTCAAAAAACATATTCAATTGTGCACCGGGATGGCAATACACTGGTGGCGGAGACATCGCTGCCGTGCGTACATGGCATTCCTAAAGTACTGTGGGGTAAAGCCACCCTGCTGTACGATACCCAGGGAAGAAAAATCGGGCTATAGAATCAATACGGGATATTACCGCCAAAAAGAAAGCGGAAGAAGATCTCCGGGAGGCGAGAGACTACCTGGAAAACCTGATCAATTCCACCAATATGCCTATACTGGTTTGGGATGCTCATTTCTATATCAGCCGTGTAAACCGCGCCATGGAAAACCTGGTCGGTTACAATGCAGAATACCTGATTAAGCAGCAGGTGGAAATTCTATGGCCGCGTAATGTTAAAGATGAATGGGTTAAACAAGCCAGCCGCCTGGGAGATGGATATAAATGGGAAAGCGTCGAACTGCCTATTCAGAGAGCAGATGGCAAATTAAGGACCGTACTCTGGAATTCGGCTACCTTGTTCGGCAAAGACGGAATTACTCCGGTAGCAACTATCCTGCAAGGGCAGGATATCACTGAACGTATAAAAGCCCAAAAAAAGGTGCAACAAAACCTTGAATCTATGCGCCGGGTATTTAATGGCATCGTTAATGCCCTGGCTGCCATGGCTGAGAAAAAGGATCCTTATACCGCCGGCCACCAGCGCAGGGTGCTGAACTGGCCTGTGCCATAGCGAGAAAACTGAACATGCCGGACAATATTATTGAAAACATCAGGGTAGCCTCAATTCTTCACGATATCGGCAAATTCCACATCCCCAGTGATATTTTAACCAAACCCGGATTACTTAATGAAATTGAAATGCTGCTGGTTAGATTACACCCGCGCGCTGGTTACGAAATAGTCAGTACCATACCCTTTGACGGACCCATAGGACAGATTCTGCTGCAGCATCATGAACGCATGGATGGCTCCGGTTATCCGGACGGTCTATCAGGAGCAAAGATTCTGTTGGAAGCCCGTATTGTCGCCGTAGCCGATGTGGTTGAGGCCATGGCTTCCCATCGTCCCTATCGTCCGGCCCTGGGAATCGAAAAGGCGCTGGAAGAGATAAACCGGGGGAAAGGAACCTTATATGATGATGATGTGGTTTCCGCCTGTACCAGCATTTTAACCAGCGGAAAGTTTGGTTTTGGGTAGGAAAATTGACGCGGATTTATGTGACCACAGTATAAATACGGCCCAAGCAAATATAAAAAGACCGGCGTTAAAGCCGGTCTTTAAAGCATATTGCTTATTTGGTTTTCTGCAGTTCTGCAAACCATTTGCCATTATGATGCGCACTGATTTCTGCGTCAATATAGCCATCGATCATCATGGAGGCAAATTCCACTCTCGATTTGGGATGAATAGCCGCCAGGAAGAAATGCCCCGCTACCAGGAGAATCATGATCATGGCAGTCCAGAAGTGAATATTCCAACACAAGCCCAGAAAGACTGAAGGCAGACTGTGCGCCACAGCCACATGGGGAAGCCGGTGAGAATGATCAAGAGGCAACCGATAATAATCATCCACCCCAGCATTTTCTGGCCGGCATTGTATTTGTCCTGGGGCGGCACATTTTCAACCTTTATTAAAGGCAGGTAGCCTCCCATGACTTTCAACCAGGCAAAATCGTCCTTCGTAAAACTGGATATGGTATCAATAAAGCGTGAAAAACGATCAAAGTTAAGCAGGATATAGAGAAGCGGGCCCGCTGTGAATACCACGCCGGTCCAGCGGTGAACCAGAGAAGCATAGGCGCCGCCGCCGAAGAGGTTGTTGATGCCTTCAATATGCCAGTAGAAACCTATGCCGGTCAAACCCAGGATAATAAAGGCGATCAGGTGAATCCAGTGCATGGTGCGGGTTTGGGTGCCGTGTTTGAGTACTTTTCCGTTGACAGTTTCCGAACTCATTTATTTTCCCCTCCTGACTAGGCCGCTTCATGACCGGCCTCTGCGGCCGGAGCGCCTTCAGTTTCCTTATGCGGGTGTTTTAGTTCTTCGATGAACCCCGGAATATCCTTTCCGTAACGGGTATGCAAGAGATGATGTGCTTTGGGACTTAAATATTTTACTTCACCCGGGGAAAGGAAATCCTTATAAATCTGGGTAATTTCCGGGTTTAAATGGGATTTGCGCAGTACCATACTTTCATCCAGGCTGTACAGACCTGCGGCCCGCTTAGCTATATAATCATCACTGGCATTTACCACATCAAAACCGATTTTGCTGAAAACCCCGGTAAGTATGGTTGCCACGGCTAACATGCCGGTACCCTTAAAAAACTGACGCCGGGTGATACCTTCTTTTTCCAGAAAAATTGCCATAAGAATCCTCCCTTCCCTTTAATGGGTGTCGCGCCGAATGGGCTGACCGCCGCCATTTATACAGCCGCCGGGACAGTTCATCACTTCGATGAAGTGATACTTGCTGCGTCCGGCCAGGACATCTTCAATCAGCGGGGCTGCATTCTTGGTTCCATGCACTATAGCAACCTTAACCGGCAGTTTTTGTCCGCCCAGGGCCTGAATGGGGACTTCAATCGTAGCGTCACGTACCGATTTGAGTCCTCTTACGGGTTCAATGTTAACATTCCCCAGACTCTGACCGCTCAAAACCTCGTAGGCGGTGCGCAGGGCAGCTTCCATAACCCCGCCGGTGACTCCGAATATCGTCGCAGCCCCGGTGGAAGCTCCGACAAATTCATCTGCTTTCTCTTCCGGAAGCTGATCGAAATTGATACCAGCATCTTTTATCATCTGCGCCAGTTCACGGGTTGTTATAACCGCATCGACATCCTGGTATCCGCTGGCCACGAATTCGGGACGCTGGCTTTCGTATTTTTTAGCGGTACAGGGCATAACCGATACAGAATAGATTTTAGCCGGGTCTATACCTAACTTTTCCGGCACATAGGTCTTGGCAATGGCTCCGAACATCTGCTGCGGAGACTTGGCCGAGGAAAGATGCGGAAGTATTTTGGGGTAGTTATCCTCGGCGTATTTGATCCAGGCCGGACAGCAGGATGTGAACTGGGGCAGAGGTCCGCTTTCTTCGAATCCGGCCTGCCCAACGGCCTTGAAAACTCGGTGGATAAGCTCGGTGCCTTCTTCACATATGGTTAAGTCAGCTGTAAACTCGGTGTCATATACCTTGTCAAAACCCAGCTTTCTCAGAGCTGCGAACATTTTACCTTTAGCATTGTATCCGGGCTCTTTGCCGAATTCTTCTCCCAATGCCACCCTGACAGCGGGGGCGGTTTGCACCACCACAAACTTGTTGGGGTCATTTAACGCGGCTTTAATGTCATTAACCATACTTATTTCTTCAATTACCCCGAAGGGGCAGTTAACCAGGCATTGTCCGCAGTTAAGACATTTAGCCGCATTAATATGGTGTTGTTCTCCCAGCAGCCCGCTGATGGCACCGGTAGGGCAAATGGATGTGCAGTGGTCGCAGGCTTTACATTTGCCGGTAACGTGAATAACGCCATCAGTTAAAATAGTATTCAAAATTTCCCCTCCCTTTGTGAGAATGATTCGTATGGCGAACGCAGTGCTTCACCAAAAAAGAAAAATCCCTTCACCTCCTTCGGTCAAATGAACTAACCAATCAGTATGGGCGTTAAACCCCTTACTATCCTTCCCGGTAAAGTCCATTTTTCCCGCCCATTAAGGGCGGAGGTTGCGCGGGACTTTAAATTCCAACAGCCGGTTCCCTTCTTGGAAGCCCTGGCTGTATGCCGCCAGCCTGCTGGTTTTTAAAAAAAAACCCGCTTACGCTGGCAAGCGGGAAGAAAAAGATTGGGATTGTTATGAAAAAGCCTTGCAGCTTTTTAACTGTTTTATACTCCCCAGTTCCCGTAGCCGCTTCCAGTTAAGGTTGCTGTTCAGCCGTCTCCTCACCCGTGATATAAAAAGGTCGCACCTAGAAAGGCACGACCACATAAACCTGACAATACAGGTCCTATATGATCTCCTTTCCAAAAATACGGGGAGGCCCCGGGGTTTCCCCCTGAACCCACAGGCTCTGGAACCATACTTGCGCTACAGGTCACAGAGCTTGGAGACATTATTAAATTCAGGCTGATACCAAAAAAGACAGCTGTCAGCACAAAAGCACAATCCAACTGTCCCAAAATGGTTTACAGCAGTACCTACTCCTTTCCAAAAATACGGGGAGGCTCCGGGGTTTCCCCCTGAACCCATAGGCCTGGGAATCATACTTACGCTACAGATTCCAAGGCTCGGAGTAAATATTGGATTTGGTTAAGTCTAGCACAATATATATAATATTGCAATAATAAAAACAAAAGAAACATATCCTGACGGAAAAAACATATTAAAAACTGCCAAAACCTTTATTGCCGGCAATATCAATAAAGGCGTTTACCAGCAGAGGGTCAAATTGAACACCCGCGTATCTTCTTAATTCTTCCAGGGCTTTTTCCTGCGGAAGAGCTTTGCGATAAGGACGGTCGCTGGTCATGGCGTCAAAAGCATCAGCAATGGATAAAATCCGGCATTCCAGGGGGATGTCTCTTTCTCTTAAGCCTAGAGGGTAACCGTTGCCGTCCCACCATTCATGATGTTTTAAAATCCAGTCGGCGATAGGTACTAGATCAGGAGCGGACAGTGCGATGCGATGCCCGATTTCAGAATGACGCTGCATTTCGCGAAGCTCTGTTTCTGATAAAGGTCCAGCTTTAAACAGAATACTGTCAGGTATGCCAACTTTGCCGATATCGTGAAACTCGGCCAGTAGACGCAGGTCACTGATCTTATGATTAGGGACTCCTACAGCTGCACCCAGTGAAGCCACCATATCCTGCATGCGGTCAGCATGCCCTTCGGTAATGAAATCACGGGCGTGTAGGGCGTTTTTCAAGGTCTGTACGATGGCACTTCTAACGCTCTGGCGGCGGTGCAGTTTTTCTCTGTACATGTTATTATCGGCTGCCTGGTAAACATCGTTCATAGTTGTGGAAGATTCACCGCGAAAGGCAAAACCGGCAGACAGGCTCAAGGGGATATCCGGCTTATTACTATTGTAGGATTCTACCGCTTCGCGAATCCTGGATACGGCTTTTTCTATTATCCTTTCTTCGCTGCGCGTCATAAGTATGGCGAATTCGTCCCCGCCCACCCGGGCCACAACATCATCGGCCCGAAAACAGGACTCAATAACCCTGGCTACAGCTCTTAACAGGTTGTCTCCGGCATCATGTCCCAGTGTATCATTAACAAGTTTTAAACCATCAACATCACATATAATCAATCCGCTGGGGACAAACCGGCCCGATTCCAGGCGGCGAATTTCTTCTTCAAAATAGGTGCGGTTATAAAGTCCGGTGAGGGCGTCATGCAGACTCAAATAACGCAGTTGTTCTTCGAAATGCTTGCGTTCGCTGATATCACGCACCGACTCAATGGCGCCGACTATGTTCCCATCAGCGTCAAAAAGGGGTGAGGCTTTGACCATATGTATGCGCCGCGCCCCCCGTAAACAGCGGGGGTAAACATTTCCGCATAGAGGCTTGCGCCTTCCCTTCTTATTTCCTTATAGTGTTCATGCTCAGCCTCCAGGTTGTTAATTAAGTCTATCAACATGGGCCGGCGAATCCCGTAAAAAGGCACTGAATAAGCATAGTCACCCTGCCCGATGATATCTTGTTTATGAACGCCGGTCATTTCCTCTATGGCCCGGTTCCAGGCGATAACCTTGCGATCCTGATCTATAACAAATGTCGCATCAGGCAAAAACTCAATAATGTCCTGCAGGCGCTGATTGGTAGCCCGGAGCTGGTTCTCCATCTGTCTGCGTTCGGTGATGTCGCGGGCGATGCCCTGTACCCCATAAGGTTTGCCGTTCTTATATAACAGGCGGGGACGAAGTTCCATAGGTACACGCTGACCGTTCTTGGTTATCAAGTCCAGTTCATATGAAAGGCTGTGTCCCTTAAAAATATCGCGGACGATGGTTTTGCTGGCTAAATCAATGTATTCCTCTGCAACCAGTTGGGTAAAGTTCAGATGGTGGGCTTCTTCCCGGCTGTAGCCGGTGAGTTCTATAGCGCGTTTATTTACCGAAACGAAATCGCCTTTTAAATCATGTATGTAAATGAGATCGTTGGCATTTTCAAACAGGTCCCAGAAGTGCTGCTGGCTTTCCAGCAAGGCTTCTTCAGTGAGTTTTCGTTCGTTGATATCCATAAAATTACCCAGGGTGGCGGATTTTCCAAGGTACTGGATGGAGGTTACTGTTTCCATGATCCACCGCAGGCTGCCGTCTTTTTGCATGGCCCGGTATTCATAGGGCTGAGTACGCTTTCCTTTTAGCATCTTAATAGCATTGTTTTTTACGTTTTCCCGGTCTTCAGGCAATACCAGGTCCAAAGATTTTATACCCATCAATTCTGCTTTAGAGTAGCCGATCAGGTTTTCAAACTGGGGATTAACATCGATAAACTTACCATTTTGTACAATAAATATGCCGATAGGCGAACTGATAAACAGAGCCAAAAACAACTCCTGCGAACGTTGATTGCGCAGGTCGAGGCTTTCAAGTTCTGCTATCTGTCTGCGAATACTATGCAGATTATTTTTTATCTGTGTATGCAGCTTTTCATCCTTGTCCATATCAGACCTCCAATTTCTGACCGTATGGTGTTTGTCATTAAGGAAACGGCAGGGCTGAGATATTATATTAATGAATATGCGCGCCAACACTTTGTTATCTCTGTGGTACGCTTAAAAAACGCATCACATACACCATATATTTTATATATTCTATATAAATTTTCGGTTACCTGCTGGAACCAGATCCAGAAAATGTTTATGAGAGAAATAACAACTATAAACAAATATTACGAACATAGATAATAAATACATGGACTATGAACGCAAGTTATGATAATTTATTATATAGGAAAACCAAACCAAGGGGATGACCTTATGGGATGAATGAAGGAACAACCATGCCTCTTGCCCGGGTAGTAAATGCCCTTACTTTTTCCCGCCGTTTTAAAGTAAAGATTCCTGCCGGAGCATTGTTTTATCCCCAATGTGGCTGTGATACTGCTGAACCTTTGCTGCAGTTTATGCAGAGTGTGGATGAATTCCATTTTGTTGACAGCGTTCAGCTGCCTGTGCTGCCGGTTCTTAATTGCCGCCGGGATAGGCTATCGCGTGGGTGGAGGGAAGAAGATCTGCCTGTAAGCAGTATATCTTCCGATATAGTAAGTGCAGGACGATCCTTATATTGTAAATATAATCCTTTCGAAATCCGCGCACAACGCTCAGCAGTTTCCGCCGATGCAGCTTTGCAATATGACGGCAGTCGGGAGATTTGGACCGCTGCCGGAATGCCTCCGCGCCGGATTCATGTATCCTGTCATCGTATGGATGAATTAGACGCGCTCGATGCTATAAATAATATTAGTGTTTTTTACAGTCCCGGTTATTCCATAGGCGATAAAGAGAAGCGGGGAATATGGTTTGGCCCTGATGTAGCCCCCAAGCTTCTAGATAAACTGGCGGATGGGGGGCTGATTATAATCAGTCCCTGTGCGGGCGCCCGCTGTGATTTGTTATGGCGCCGTTTGGGCAAAAGAGGCGTCCGGGTTGAATTCCCTGAGAAGAACCGCCGCCCGGAAAACTTTACTTATCATAACCGCCGTTTCCGCTGCCTGGGAGAATGTGGTTACCGTTTGGGGCCGGTTTTCGCTTGGCAGGTGCAAAGATTATAACCGCCAGCTTACAGTTTAATTGAATACACGCGTTTTCTTCACAGCTATTAGCAAAATGGTACAATAGACATATGAGTTTCTATGTGGAGAGGATAAAGATGCGCGAGCTTAAATATCAATCAGTAAATGGAAAGATTCTGATTGTTATTTTTTGTTTATTTTTGAGTTATGTTTGCCAATTCGACTATTTGGCGCTGATAAAATAGAATATTTCAACAGCCTGGCTGAACAAGCCCAGCCAAACGCGCAGATCATTTGGAAACGCTCCGGATTGGGGAAAATGACAGCGGATATTACATTTTTACGAAACCATACCATTTTGTTATCCCTGTCAGATAAAATACTCTGCATTGATGAGCAGGGTATAGTCAAATGGGAGAGCAAAAACGGCAGCCAGGGAAAGGTTGGTCAGCTTGTTTGGCCTGGAGGAACTTCCATATTTGTTCCCGGGATAGGTACTGTAAGGGAGATAAAACTCAACGGCGCGGCTGGCTGGAATCTCGCTGTAGTGCCAGCAGCCAAGGGTTTAAAAAATCCCTTGCTGGCAGGGGATAAAAACCTCATCTATTTACCTGCTGCTGAAGGCTTATATGCTTTATATACCAACGGACACATTGCCTGGATAATGTCTCCCTGGGATTCTGCTGACCGTTATACTTTAAATTCCCCCGCGGATAGAAGCTTCTTAACCTGTACCGCTGATTCCAATACATTTTACATAATTATGGCTGACCAAAAAGGAGGATATAAACTAAAAGCGATTGACAACAGGGGCGTCAGCCTGTGGAGCTTTTGGCTGGGCGATATTTTGGAAGCATGGCTCTGCCCGGATGGCAAAGGGAATATTTATATGACCGCTACCGCCAAACCACTCAAACAAAGCGGAGGCGGACAAAAAAACAGTAAACTTAACATCGCAACCATTTATTGTATTGAACGGGATGGGAAACGACCTTTATGGCAAACCAGTGTTAAAATAAAGGATACTTTAAGCAAACCGGTTTTAACAACTGATGGGATGCTGTATTGTACGGGCGGTAAATGCCTGTACGCCCTAAATGCTGCCAGTGGGGCTTATGCCTGGGAAGATCCCGTGTTAAACCTGGTGTCTGCTCCTTGTGTAGATGAAAAGAAAGGCAGAATTTACGCCGGAACCAGTGATGAAGTATTAGTGGCCATCAGCCGCCAAGGTCGTATGTTATGGTCAAGGAAACTGGAGGGCGCCATAGAAGCGAAACCCAGCATTAAGGACGGTTACATCTATGTAAGTACCCAAAAGGGCAGCCTGTATAAAATTAAGGATGTTTACGATAACAGTGCTAAAGGAGAATAACGCTATGGAACCAGGCCTAAAAAATCAAGCCAAGCCGCTTATATGCGTTCTGATAGTATTTTTTCTTATGTTATCAACCTCTTCCGCAAAGGGCGCGCAGTTTACAGACCTTACAGGACACTGGTCGGCCAGTAATGTTTATGAGTCGAAAACCCTTGATCTGCTCAGCGGTTATCCGGATGGATCCTTTAAACCTGAGCAGTATATTACAAAGCTGGAATCACTGGTGATATTTATGCGGGCGGCTGGCTATAATCTGGATGGGATAAATAATGCCAAAAACAAAAAAACCAGCCTTCCGGCCAATGCGGTCATGCCCGATGTACCCTGGGGCAAGGCCTACCTGGAACGAGCTCTGGAAGATAAAATTTTAACTCCAAATGAACTGGCAACGTATTCATATAACGCACCGGCCAGCAGGGCTGAGATAGCCGTATTAATCGGGAGATTGTTCATGTTAAGCCTGCCGGATGTTGCCCAAACAGGCTCGGAAACATCTTTCAGGGATGTAGGGCAGGTATCGCCGGATATACTGCCCTACATATATGCCGTTTCCCAGGCTGGTCTTATGTCAGGATATGGGGACGGTTCTTTCAGGCCGGGTAACAGTTTGAAAAGGAGTGAGGGTGCGACCCTCCTGGCTCAGCTGATTGAAAAACAGTGGCTAAAATCAGCATCAGACCGTGTTCTGGAAGGATGGATAAGAAAGCACACTAAAATAAAGAACAAGGCGGAGATTGAACTGGTTTCTGCCCAGGGAGTGCAGAAATTAAAGCTGGCCCAGGATTTAAAGTGCTTTAAAGATGGAAATGAATGCCCGGTAGAGCAGGCATTATACTGGAAAGCCCGGGTTTTGACTGACAGCAAAAAAGCCGCCGCTTGTATCGTTCTTTTGGATAAAAAAACTGTTAAAACCGATGAACAAACCATTCGGGGAACGATTAAATCCATAGCCGTAGGCGAAGATAGCTATGTGATTATCAACGATCTCGATGCTCATGAACAGAAGATACCGGTGGACTGGGGGATGGAAATTGAGAGTTCATCTAAAACCGGTGAGAAAGGTTTAAAAAACTTAAAAGCCGGTACATTTGTGGAATTGCATTTAACCGATCAGAAGGCGACCAGGTTGGTGGTACTGGATGTGAAGAATACCAGCGGAATGGTCGAAAGAATCGATAGTTTATATCTTTATTTAAAATCATCCGGCAGCGGCAGCAGCAAAAGTAAGGTTCCCAACAGTTTCATGAATTACAGCCGCGCCGGACAGTTGATAAAGATGGTAAAACCACCACAGTAGTGAGGGGAGACAAAGTAAAAATAAGCTATCTGGAGGTTGCTCCGGATAGCGTTATCGGAGAAATACCCCTGGAGATAGTTGTTACCAGCAGGCCCGCTTTAAAGAAAATAACCGGCAAGGTGCAAAGTATTGCCGGTAATAGTGGTGACAGCCGCCAGATAACCCTGGTGAAAAACAAATATTACAGTATCGATTCCAGTGCCAGCGTATATAAACAGGTTTATAAAGAAAATCCGGTAAGTATACTATTTTCCGATATCAAAACCGGTGATCAGGTGCAGCTGGATGTAGATGGGGCAGAGGTAGCTATGAAGGTTACTTTAATTATCAAGTAGTGATTTTCTTAACATATTTTGGCTGACAATATTGTCGAAAACATACCAACCTGCGGCAGGATATAATGTATTTTAACTCGAATTACCCAATCAAGAAAGCATAGGGGGATGGGTTATGAAAATAGACATTCCAGGTAATGTGCAAGCGATAATTAAGAAACTAACTAATGAAGGGTTTGAAGCTTCAGTCTACGGGTCCTGCATCAGAGATACCCTGCTGGGCCGCCCGGTTTTAACATGGGATATTTTAACCAGCGCCCTGCCTCCGGAAATCGTATCGCTATTCGATGAAAAGGAAGGATATAAAGCTATTCCAGCCTTGCGTGACTATACCAGTGTTAATGTGATATACCGCGGCGAAAGCTACAGGGTCAGTTCTTATCGCAGCGGGGAAGAACACAGATTTGCGGATATTATTGATGACGCTCTGATACATAATGATTTCACTATGAACTCTATCGCTTATAATGAAGCCCGGGGTTTTATTGACCCATACAACGGCATTGATGACCTCAGGGCCAAATGCATCAAATGCGTAGGCGAAGGATCTGCGAACCTGCAGGAAGATCCGGTTAGAATTTTACGGGCGGTAAGATTTGAAGCCGAATTAGGATTTACCATTTGTGAGTCGTTGCTGAACGATATTCGTTCATTAAGCCATACCGTTGTTGCGGCTGATCCTGAAAAACTATGCAACGAATTTACCCAAATATTATTGGTAGATAAACCTTCTTTTGTTATCAACAGATTACTGGAACTGGGTTTGCTGGGATATCTCATACCGGAGCTGATTCCGACCGTAGGCTTTGATACGCATAGTTCTTATCATGATAAGGACGTTTTTACCCACAGTCTAATGGTCATGGACAATACCCATGCCAACCTCAGCCTGCGGCTGGCGGCTTTACTGCATGATATAGGCAAGACCAGCTGTCTGACTATTGACGAAAACGGGGAAGGGCATTGTTATGGTCACGCCAGCATCGGCAGTGAACTGGCCAGCGTGATACTGGGCCGCTTGAACTTTGATAATAAAACCATCAACACGGTTTGCGCTCTGGTAAAAGAGCATATGAACGACTACGACAATATTAGTGAACTGGGTTTAAAACGGCTCATACGCAGGGTCGGTCCTGATAATGTAGGGAGTCTGTTCGCATTACAGATCGCCGATATCAAAGGGTCTGAACTGTCCGGCCGCAGCATTGCCCAGATCAGGTCGGTGCGTAATAAATGTTTTGAGGTGCTTTCCAGGCGAGAACCTTTGAGCACCCATGACCTGGATATAAATGGTTATGAGCTGATGGGATTGGGTTACGCACCGGGGCGGGATATAGGCGAAGCCCTCGATTATTTACTAGACATAGTGGCAGCCAACCCATCGTTAAATCAAAAAGAGACTTTAATCAAGCTTTTGCGCGAAAGGTGATCATTTAAACCCAAGATGTGCGCGGATTTGCCTGAGGTTATTTTAGCGAGGGATGAATATGGTTAAGAAGCCTAGAATTAGAATCCCGGTAGCCGTAAATCAGCACGCCGGAAAACATAAAGATAAGAAAAAGGAACGCAAAAAGTACGCCTGCCGCAAAAGCAGGCGTGGTTTGTGGATATAAAAAAACCCATAACGGTGGACTGAAATTTACTTCTGGTTTTTTTGCGCTAAGTTCGATGCAGAATTAGGTATGTGGATTGCGGGGGCCAGCTGGCTAATAAAGGCAGCTGGCCCTTTTGCAATACAACAAATTATGAATTAGAACAAACATTAACATACTTTTAACATAAATATGATGCATTTTTGTGTTAAAATTCCTTATTAAAGATATTGTCGAACCTATTAACAATTTGATTATGACAGGAAAAGTATACATATTTTAACCGTCAGTTATTGAGACGGTTTATGTTAAGGTATCTTTAGAAGCATTTTAAACAGGCGCGATTTATACACATTTATCTTTAATCAGACGCCCAATGGATTGTTCCGGTTAAAAGGGGGGTGTGTCATGCCTAATCAAGTCGAAGGGGTCATTATTGAAACAGATGGCGAAACAGCCAAGGTAAGGTGCAGTATACACAGTGATTGCGAGAATTGCGGCATGTGTCCGGGGGCCAACGCCATGGTTATCGAAGCTATAGATACCCAAGGGGTTAAACCGGGAGACTTTGTCGTAGTTGAAAGCAAGGAATCCCATATGCTCTTGACTGCTTTTATGGTATTCATATTTCCATTACTGGCTGTCGGCTGCGGCATTTGGCTGGGGTACTACTTGTCACCCCGGTTTGTGATGTCACCTGTTTTACTAATGACCCTGGGGGGACTTCTTTTTGGTGTGACGGCAATTATTGTACTTAAAGTAATGGATAGATCGTTAGAATCTGACAAACCAGTTATTCGATCTATTAAATAGCTGCGGAGGAGAGGTTGATATGCTTGGTAAAATCAAGTGGGGCATTCATCCCGAAACCCACAAATCACCAACTGAGGCAAAATCATCGAAAGCAATGAACTGCCGGGCAAGGTGATTATTCCAGTCCAACAGCATATTGGCGCGCTGTGTGCCGATTGTAAAAAAGGGGGACCTGGTCAAGAAAGGGCAGTTGATTGCTGAGGGCAGTGCTCCGGTATCAAGTAATGTTCATGCCACTATTTCGGGTAAGGTTGTCGAAGTATCTGAAAAGCCTCATCCGTTGTGGGAAAGTGCCTGGCCATTGCAATTGAAAGTGACGGGTTGGATGAATGGGCAGAAGGTATTCCGACTGAACGGGACTGGCAGAAGCTTGACCAGGCCGAAATCGTGGAAATCATTAAAAACGCCGGTATTGTTGGTTTGGGAGGCGCGACCTTTCCTACCCATATTAAACTGACCCCTCCCAGGGATAATCCGGTTGACACGCTGATCATCAACGCGGCGGAATGTGAACCGTATTTGACAGCGGATCACCGCATAATGCTTGAATATACTGAACGGGTGGTCACCGGTATCTTGATTATTAAAAAGATTCTCGGTGTAAACAATGTAATCGTAGGTATCGAAGACAATAAAATGAATGCGGTCAAAGCGATGACCCAGGCGGTGGCGGGAACCGGGATTAAAGTGGCCGCGGTTCCTACCAGATATCCGCAAGGCGCGGAAAAAACATTGATCAAAACCCTGCTTAAACGTGAAGTCCCGTCAGGGAAACTTCCGATGAGTATCGGCGTGGTGGTGCAGAATGTTGGCACCGCGGCAGCGGTATGTGATGCGGTAAGAAACGGCGTCCCTCTCATTGAGCGGATTGTTACCGTCAGCGGCGGCGCTATTAAGGAACCCAAGAACCTGAAGCTGAGAATTGGAACCACCTTTGCCGATGCCATAGAACAGTGCGGAGGGTTTAAGGTTCCTCCCCAAAAGATCATTATGGGCGGTCCTTTGATGGGAATGGCTCAGTATACGACCGATGTTCCGGTAATTAAGGGGGTCAGCGGCATACTGGCGTTTACTCCGGAAGAGGTTAATGACGGACCAGAATCTCCCTGTATACGGTGCGGTTCATGTATTGACGCTTGTCCGATGGGGCTGAATCCGAGTATGCTCAGTATTCTCGGTGAGAGGTCATTTGTAGAAGAAGCGTTAAATGAATACCACTTGTTGGACTGCATGGAATGCGGCTGCTGCACTTTTGTGTGTCCAGCCAAACGTAAGATCATTCATTATATCAGGTATGCCAAGAAAAAGGCAGCCCAAAAGGGAGGTAAGTAGATTGAGCACAGAACCTGTTCAGACAGAAGTTATCCAGGATGATCGAGTGAACCAGATGATCGTCTCGTCATCGCCCCATATGTTTGCGGATACTTCGATTCAAAAGATAATGTGGACCGTTAATCTGACTCTGCTTCCGGCTGTGCTCTTTTCCATTTATCACTTCGGAATGCAGGCTTTAGTAACGCTCCTGGCGGGAAGTTTGTCGGCGGTCGTTTTTGAAGCCCTCACCCAGAAGATACTAAAAAAGAAGGTTACCATAGATGACGGCAGCGCGTTTTTGTGCGGACTGCTTCTGGCTATGTGTCTTCCTCCCGCGGTCCCGTTATTTGTTCCGATCGTGGGATCATTTATTGCCATCGTGGTAGCCAAACACTCTATGGGGGGCCTGGGTTTTAACATTTTTAACCCCGCTCATATAGGCAGGGCGGCCTTGATGGTTTCCTGGCCGGTAGTAATGACAACCTGGACCTCAATTACCACCAGAGCAGATGTCACCACCAGCGCCACCCCTCTTAATATACTGAAACTGCAGGGCTATGACGCGGTGGTAAACACCTTCGGCAGCCAAACCGAATTATACAAAGCCTTGTTTTTAGGGCTGCGCAACGGATGCATCGGTGAGACCTGCGTGGTACTCCTGGTACTGGGCGGGTTGGTCCTTATCTATAAACGTATAATCGACTGGGTAGTGCCGGTAACGATGATCGGAACCGTGGGCATCCTCACCTGGATGTTCGGCGGCGCTCATGGTTTTATGTCCGGCGACCCTATTTTCCATATGATGGCAGGAGGGCTTATTATAGGCGCCTTCTTTATGGCTACCGATATGGTCACTACTCCTATTACCAGAAAGGGCAAATTAATCTTTGCGGCCGGGGCCGGCGCCATCACGGTTTTAATCAGGCTTATCGGAGGGTATCCTGAAGGCGTTTGCTATTCGATTTTGTTGATGAACTGTGTAACCCCTTTGATTGACCGTTATATTCAACCCACTCTGTATGGAAGGGGGGAGGTTAGGTAATGACAGCCGATCATACCGAAAAAAATAACAGTATATTAAAAATTGCCTTGAACCTGGCCTGTGCCTGCATCATTTCCGGAGTTATAATAGCCCTGGTTTATTATTTCACGGCTGATATCGCCAAACAAAAACAGGCCGAGCTGCAGAACCTGGCTCTCCAAAGCATAGTGCAGGAGGCTGATAAGTATACCCCCATCCAGGGTAGGCCGGGCTGTTATACTGCCACCAAGGGCGGCCAGGTAATCGCCTATATAATTCCGGCGGAAAGCAAGGGTTATGCCGGACCGGTTAAACTCTTGGTAGCGGTAGGACCAGACAACAAGGTTATCAGGTACACTATAATTGAATCTAAGGAAACCCCCGGTTTGGGCGATAAAGCGGCCAAGCCGGAGTTTGCCGATCAATTCGCCGGGAAAACAGCAGATGAACTGAAGGTTAATAAAGACGGCGGAACCATTCAGGCCATCAGCGGCGCGACCATAACCTCGAGGGCTGTGACCAGGGCGGTAAAAAACGCGGTTGATGAAGCAGCGAGTATAACGAAGGGAGGAAAATAGGATGAAAGGATATTGGAACATCTTTTCGAAAGGACTGGTCCTGGAGAATCCGATCTTCGTACTGGCATTAAGTCTCTGTCCCGCCTTGGCAGTGACCACTTCCGTGGTTAATGCATTGACCATGGGACTTACCGTTACTTTTGTCATATCCATGAATAATCTAGTGGTATCACTGTTCCGCAACTGGGTTAACCCCAAGGTGCGGGTGCCGATTTATATTACTTCCATTGCGACCATAGTAACAGTGGCCGAATTATTACTGAAGGCCTTTGCGCCCTTGCTTTATAAAGAGTTGGGCATATACCTTTCTCTGGTGGTGGTATTTGCTATCATACTGGCCAGAGCTGAGGTTTTTGCTTCCAAAAACGGCCCCTGGCCCTCATTTATTGATGGTTTCGGCATGGGCTGCGGTTTTACGATTGCCATGCTTATTATCGGGGTGATACGCGAGTTATTTGGGAACGGTACCATCTTGGGCTACACTGTCTTGGGAAGCTGGTATCCGCCAGCCCTGATTTTCATTATGGCCCCGGGCGCTTCATCCTCATCGGCTACCTGGTAGGCGCCTGGAATATTTGGAGTCAACGCATTGAAAAGGCTAAAGCTGAAAGAGGTGAGACAATATGAGTGAATATTTACTACTCTTTATGGGGGCAGTTGTAATTAACAACTTCGTCTTGACACGGTTCTTGGGTTTATGTATTTTCTTTGGCGTTTCGAAAAACTTTGATGCCTCGGCCGGAATGGGCATGGCGGTAACCGCGGTTATAACCCTCAGTTCCATATTTGCCTGGCTGGTTCACCATTATATCCTGGTGCCGTTGAATTTTACCTTCTTAACAACGATCGTATTCGTTCTCCTGATCGCCAGCTTTGTACAGCTGCTGGAAATGGTGGTGAAGAAGTATACCCCGAATCTGCACCGTATGTGGGGTATTTACCTGCTCTTGATTGCTACCAACTGCGTGGTACTGGGTGTGCCGCTGATCAATGTTGAATCCGATTTTACTCTGGCCAAAAGTATAGTCAATGCGTTCGGTTCCGGCGTTGGTTTTGCCCTGGCCATTGTCTTGATGGCCAGCTGCCGCGAGAAATTGAGACTGGCGGATGTACCGAAATCACTGGACGGATTGGGAGTGGCTTTTATTATTGCCGGATGCCTGGCTTTGTCGTTTTTAGGTTTTTCCGGAATGATCAAATAGAAAGGAGGGCGCACATAGCATGAATGTAATATTAACGGTTATTGCGGTCATGGCCGGTGTAGGAATATTTTTCGGCCTGGTTTTAGCTTTTGCCAATAAAAAATTTGCCGTTGAAATGAATCCTTTGATTCATGTGGTCGAAGATATTCTGCCCAAGGGTCAATGCGGGGCCTGCGGGTTTGCGGGATGCGCCGCCTACGCCGAGGCTGTGGTTCTGGACAAGGACGTTGCCCCCAACCTGTGTATACCTGGAAAAAAGGCTATAGCTGATCAGGTGGCCAAACTAACCGGAAAAGCAGCCGCGGAAATCGAGCCCCGGTTTGCTTTTGTTAAATGCGCGGAACCGATTGTCACGGCTAATAAGAAATATATTTATTCTGGAGTTAATGACTGTCTGGCGGCTTCCCTGCTGCTTAATGGTCCCAAGGTATGTGAAGATGGCTGTATTGGCCTGGGGAACTGCGTGCAGGCATGTATGTTTGACGCCATTGCTTTGAATGATCAGGGACTGCCGGTGGTCAATAAGGATAAGTGCACCGGCTGCGGAAAATGCGCGGAGGCCTGCCCGAAAGGCGTCATCGAGATGATTTCTCCTGACGCTCCGGTAGCGGTATACTGCAACTCGCATGAAAAAGGCGCTGGCGTACGCAAGAACTGCAAAATTGCCTGTATAGGCTGCGGTTTGTGCGGCAAACAGTGTCCCTACGGAGCCATCAAGATAGTGAATAACCTGGCTGTGGTCGACTCAAGCATCTGCCTGGAAAAATGCAGTGAAATCGTCTGCCTGGATAAATGCCCGACCAACGCGATCAGGACCTATAAAATTCCTCCAATGGAGATATCGCAGGCGGTCTGATTTTAACAGATATAATAAGCAGAGACTAATAAGAAAATAGCCACAGATTAGGATTGGGTTTTTACGGGGAGGAGTGGCTGATACGAAGATTAAGTGCGGGGTTCTGGATATGAAAAAAAGCTTATGCGCATTATTGATCTTGAGCATATTAGTCTTTTCTGCGGCAGGCTGCGGTTTTGGCCAGCCCAAACCGGTTCAAACCGAGGAGTTTGCGCTGGGAACCATCATCAATCAACAGGTGTATGGTTCCAATGCAAAGAAGGCCGCCGAAGAAGTATCGGCCCGGATAAAAGAATTTGACGCCTTGTGGACTATCAATCAGCCCGGCGGAGATATCAATAAACTCAACCGTCATGCGGGTCAAGGGTATGTCAAATTGAAACCAGAAACCATTAATATATTGATGAAGGCCCGCCAGATTGCTGATTTAAGCGGCGGAGCCGCTTTCGATATTACGGTGGCCCCGCTGGTAAAAGCCTGGGGGATTGGTACTGATCATCCCAGGGTAATATCAGATGAAGAGGTAAGCCGGCTTCTTACCCTGGTCAATTACCGGGATGTTCAGATTAACGAAGCGACCGGTTCAGCCAGTTTGGCTAAAACGGGACAGATGGTCGACCTGGGCGGCATCGCCAAGGGGTATTTAGGCGATCTGGCTATACAAATATATAAGAAAAACGGGATCACCTCAGCTTTCGCCAATTTGGGCGGCAATGTGGTTGTACTGGGCGGCAAACCGGATGGAACCCCGTGGAAGGTTGGCGTCCAAAATCCCCGGAGTCAGACGGGCGATATAGTTGGTGTGGTTGATGTTATTGACAAAGCGGTGGTTACGTCCGGGGACTATCAACGCTATTTTGTCAAGGACGGCAAGCGCTATTGCCATATTTTCAACCCTAAAACCGGCTATCCCGCAGACAGCGGCCTGATGAGCGTGACCATAATAGCCTCGTCATCAACCGATGCCGATGGATTATCCAAAGCTTATGTACTGGGCCTTCAAAAGGGACTGGACCTGGTTAAGCGATATGGCAAGGCCGAAGCTATATTTATTACCAACGATAAAAAAATATACGTTACACCTGGATTAAAAGGGAAATTTCACTTAGAGGACGTATCTAATGAATATACCTGTATTCAAATCAGGTGACAAGATATTAATTATCTGTATGGTAGTAATAGCTGTTCTCTATATGGCCTGGAATACTTTTGAAGTTGATTCCAAGCAGCAATTGACTGCGGTCATTACCCATGAAAGCAAGCTGGTTAAAAAAATCAATCTCAGTAATCTGAACCAGCCCGAATATATTAATGTGGATGAAGAAGGTATTCATCAGGTTATCAAGGCCGAAAAAGGAAGAATAAGGTTTTTAGAATCTAACTGCCCGCATAAATTCTGCGTAAAAACCGGCTGGCTGAACAAACCGGGAGACAGAGCGGTTTGTATTCCCTCCCGAGTAGTTATTACCATTACCGGAAACAATAAAAAGGTAGACACTTTAGCATACTGATCGGATGAACCTATGAATAAGAAAAAAAAAGATGCCATCATCATTATTCTAATTTGTAATGCCATACTAATTTCGTTATTAGAATTGATCATCCCCATACCGGTTCCAATACCCGGAGTTAAGCTTGGATTAGCCAATATTATCACCATAATAGCGATTGCCTTCTTAGATTTCAAGGATGTTCTGCTGATTGTATTTCTGAGATGTGTAGTAGTTGCGGTTTTGAGCAAAGGTATTACTGTGCTGCCCTTCAGCTTGACCGGAGGACTTCTAAGCGCCATAGCCATGTGGCTGCTGTACAAAAAGGCCTGGCGGTTGTTTAGTATCAAGGGCATCAGCGTAGTTGGGGCTATTGTTCATAATACCGCCCAACTGCTGGTGGCTTCTGTAATACTGGGAGAGACGGTTGTTTTTTATTATATTCCCGTACTCCTTATCTCCGCGGTTGTAACTGGTTTGATCACGGGAAGCATCAGTGAGTTGACGGTTGGCGAGATCGAGAAAAAGGGTATTTTTAAGGATATTTTGCAGTGATTCCGGGATGTGAGTTATTTGCCGGGAGATTCAGCCATTTTAGAAGATAGATATGTTGAGATTGACGCCGGGATAAAAACTATCCTGGCCATATTGCTGGCCCTACTTACGTCTTTATGCACCAGCGGGCTGGAACTGGTGTATTTCTCATTATACCTGCTGTTAGTCACGTTTTTATTGGGAAGTAATTTTCGTTTTATTTTGAAAAACCTGGCCGCTTATGGAATATTCATCGTATTTCCTTACCTCTGCGGATTGCTGTTTTCATTTCTTATACAAAAGCTTTTTCCCGGACCACCCTATTTTTTTAACTACGAGGCCACCTTTATACGAATGGTAAAAATATTTTTCATCTGGTATATCGGCAGCTTGTATTTTTTCACTACTCCTATTCAGCCCATCACAGAAATGCTGAGCAAGGTCCTTTCTCCCTTAAATTCACTGGGTATTCCGGTGGCAAAACATTTGCATATGGCAAGGGTTATAGTGAACGAATTGACCCGGTCTGTAAGTCAATTCAAACAGGATATTTTGGAGCAGGTACGGCAGGTTTTTAAGAATAACGATCTTGGTTTTAAATCCAAACTAAAAGAATTGTCCAACATTCTGGCTGCATTTATCGCCAATTCTTTGCAGCATACCGATGAAATACAAACGCGACTCGAAGTGTCCAGCGAAAACGATTACCATTATAAATTTAAAATTGCTAAAAACGAAATCCTGGCGGTGCTAAGTTTTATTGTTTTTTTATTATTGTTCCTTGCATACAAGCCGTTATTAATTTCATGAGATCCTTCGAGACTATATGGTCCAATATGTGTTATCCGACTCAAAGCTCACTTTTTCGATTACTGTTTCAATCCACGCGCTTACGCAAGATGCGACTTGTGTAATAATGCTCTGTATAAGGTTAAATGGGTTTCAATCCACGCGCTTACGCAAGATGCGACACGTTGCCAGACAATACGTCAATCGCACATCATTAGTTTCAATCCACGCGCCTACGCGAGATGCGACGAAGATATTGGTTGATAACGAAAACGATGCCATGTTTCAATCCACGCGCTTACGCAAGATGCGACAGGCTCCCTAGCCGTTCGTCATGGACTGATGGAAGTTTCAATCCACGCGCTTACGCAAGATGCGACTTTCTTCTTCGGTGATTTCTTCGTCTGCCCGGTTGTTTCAATCCACGCGCTTACGCAAGATGCGACAATGTGGGCGGCTTTTTATTCCCATTATTACAGTTTCAATCCACGCGCTTACGCAAGATGCGACGCAAAAGTAAATCAAGCCACGCTTCAAATTTTGAGTTTCAATCCACGCGCTTACGCAAGATGCGACATTAGAACAACAGTACGGCATATACTTGCAAACCGTTTCAATCCACGCGCTTACGCAAGATGCGACTGAATATTCCACCCCAATATGGATTGGGGGCATCAGTTTCAATCCACGCGCTTACGCAAGATGCGACAACGAATTGCCTTAACAAGTAAACCATTTAAAATGTTTCAATCCACGCGCTTACGCAAGATGCGACGTAGACAATGCCAACCTAAAAAGGGCAATAAAAAAGTTTCAATCCACGCGCTTACGCAAGATGCGACGAAATATCGGCGGTGTTTGGTTGAGGTTGCTCTTGGTTTCAATCCACGCGCTTACGCAAGATGCGACATGACGGACGAAAACCCATAACCCCAGGCTTCAGTTTCAATCCACGCGCTTACGCAAGATGCGACGGCTTATGACGCTTATATGTCAGCAAGGCAATATGTTTCAATCCACGCGCTTACGCAAGATGCGACAAACCAGTAAATAAACAAAAATTTCGACAGAGAAGTTTCAATCCACGCGCTTACGCAAGATGCGACGCTTATTGTGTGTTGTTTTTTAGGGTAGGGTGTATGTTTCAATCCACGCGCTTACGCAAGATGCGACGAGATGGACAGAACTTGACATCAATAAACTACCAGTTTCAATCCACGCGCTTACGCAAGATGCGACTACATCATAAATTCCATAATTGCCGGCATAAATGTTTCAATCCACGCGCTTACGCAAGATGCGACCCTGATGCAATGACCATTGTTGGATGTGGTCAAGTTTCAATCCACGCGCTTACGCAAGATGCGACGTCTGCAACTTGTTCATCAGCAAGCAAATAAGCGGTTTCAATCCACGCGCTTACGCAAGATGCGACCATTGAAGGTGTGTTTGCACCGTTCAACAAGCATGTTTCAATCCACGCGCTTACGCAAGATGCGACTAATATCTGCTCCGGGAAATCCTTCCACTTTGTTGTTTCAATCCACGCGCTTACGCAAGATGCGACAAAGATATGACATGTAGGGGTTTTAAGTTTGAGGTTTCAATCCACGCGCTTACGCAAGATGCGACCGATAAAATAAGGCATGGCGCAATTACCGATCAAGTTTCAATCCACGCGCTTACGCAAGATGCGACGCTAGGGTTTGCTGTTGGGTCTGAATATCGTTTTGTTTCAATCCACGCGCTTACGCAAGATGCGACTAACGGTCTTTACTGCACTTGCCTTGCTGGACAGTTTCAATCCACGCGCTTACGCAAGATGCGACTTTTGTGTAGGGTGTTGAACAATACCTTCAAACATGTTTCAATCCACGCGCTTACGCAAGATGCGACGTTCTTTAAGAATCAAACGATTAACCCTCCTTCGGTTTCAATCCACGCGCTTACGCAAGATGCGACGCTTGACAAAATCAATGACCTAGAAAACAGACTAGTTTCAATCCACGCGCTTACGCAAGATGCGACAAAATGCATACGACATACAGGTTAAAACGACAAAGTTTCAATCCACGCGCTTACGCAAGATGCGACTGTAAAAATTGGGATGGAAGTAAATGAAATTTGTGTTTCAATCCACGCGCTTACGCAAGATGCGACACGCTGGAGCTGATGCAACATTCGATCTTCAGTTTGGTTTCAATCCACGCGCTTACGCAAGATGCGACGGTGACAATACTGGCAACAGTTGACATAGATTTAAGTTTCAATCCACGCGCTTACGCAAGATGCGACCCTCATTGTGGTGCACCGTGGGAACGGGTTGTTGTTTCAATCCACGCGCTTACGCAAGATGCGACACCACACCAATGCTAAAACTGCCTGTGCGAACCGGTTTCAATCCACGCGCTTACGCAAGATGCGACTAATTCCCGCCAATCTCAACCCGCAAATACTACAGTTTCAATCCACGCGCTTACGCAAGATGCGACAGCGGTTCTGTATTGCCGCATCCGCAATGTTTTATTACTCAGTTTCGCGCGAACCCTTTCGGGCCGCGTGGTATTGATGGCATTTCGCCAAGGTCGCCGTAGCGTTAGAGAAGCGTTAGCCTTTCCTTTCGGCCACTTCGCTCTTTTAGGGCACCTAACTGCCCTGGCGCGCGAAACAGAGTAAATTATGTCAGGCTTTAAAGCGATATGACTTGTTTTGTTGTCAAAGACCTTTTTTATAACTTGGGGTTCGCGATTATTTTGCTTTTCTAATTTTCTTTGGTTTCAAAATATTAGTACTTCCGCAAACCTCGCAGGTATTTCCTGAAGCCTGTATGTGACCACATTCTTTACAGGTTATACTGCGGTAAGGAATACCTAGTTCTAAACACTTCTCCATTATTATCTGGTCGATGTACGGTGTGGATATGTTTTTTGCCGCATTGTAGTCTGCGTTTACGTTTTCTTTTTTTACTATGCCGCCACATTCCTCACAAACATCCCCGGATACTTGGACGTGCCTGCAGTTAATACATATAGTCCTACTGCCGTAACCGCATTGTTTACATTCAAATACTGCCTGTGATGAACGGTTGGTTTTTTCAATATACCCGCACATCGAACACCTTTGGGATGTATATTGGGGGTTTATTGCAACAACGGTAATGCCATGTTCCTTGGCTTTATTAACAATTTTTGTCTGCAGGTCGTAATAAGGCCAGTTCTTGAGAAATTTACTGCCTGTTGTGTCAGCTATACCTTCAAGGTTTTCGATTTGGATTGTCCCACAGCCTTGCTTAATAGCAGCTTCTACAATTCGATTTGCATAGCGGTGGTTTATTGTATCCCTAAAATTCTTTTCCTTCTCGCTCAATGTTTCTATGGGTTTTAACGCCCTTTTGCGCCCATGTCCTTTACGGGCGTCCCCTGAATGTTTGATTTGATTTTGGATGGACACCCTGCGAGCTCGTATCATTTTGCGGAAATGTTCTATTTCCCCACCGTCGATACAGCCTCTTTTATAAGAACTATTAAACGCCCAGTAAACAGCTTTTGCAACGCCAAGGTCTACTCCCATGACTTTATCAGGGTCGAGGACTGTCTCATGTGTAGGGAATGTATAGGGTATGATGCAATACCATTTCCCCTGGTGGTCTTTCTTGATTTGGAGTTGTCCTTGCGTGTATGATTTACTACTGTCAATATGGTCCTTACTCATAATACGGTCGAATATCATACGGGTTGATGAGTCTCTAACTGCTACCAGAAAATACCTATGAGTGCCTTTACCACTATCCTTGGAGTATTCCTTGGAGTATAACTGTACGTCTATTATGTATTTGTTCTTATTTTTTATTAATTTATAAATGTTATTTTGCAGCCGGATTGGTGCTGTTGTTATCTTATATGTAGGCATTGAGATTTGGTTCCGATAAATGAGTTTAGCGTTGCGTTTCCAAACATCTTTAGCGTGGTTTACTATTTGGTTCGCTACCTTACCTGGTAATTCAGGATGGAGAAGTTTAGTTTTATGATACATAGCGTTATATAAGTCTTTTGAGGAAATACGGTCTTCCTTGGGCATTGAAAAGTAATTATACAGGTCGCGCAGACACATATTCCCCGCTTCAGCGCAGAATCTGGACATAGTAGACAAATCTTTGCGCCAGTTATCATCCTGCTTTGTGCATTCGGGGTCTAAAAACATATCCAGTATCTTTAATTTTATTGCTTTTACCGATTCGCCCATCAACAGAATACCCCTCTCAATGTCAAATTATATACTAACAAACATATTGTGTCAAAAAAGGGGTTTGACTTATAACTGATCTGCCACCAGACTCCGGTTAGGTATAGGGATTTATTAGTTGCATCTTAGCTGTACGAGCCACGTAATTTTAACCGAGTTTTTTATCGGGTTAAGGATAAGGCAGGTATCAAAGAATTTAATTTACATGGCTTGAGGCACACTTTTGTTATGCGGCTACTGGAATTGGACGTAAATCAAAAAATTATTCAAGAATTTGTGGGGCAGGTCAGTTAGTACCACTACTGATGATTATGCGCACGTTCTTTGGGAACTTATGCTGATAACAACAGATGAACTAAACGATAATATTAAAGACAGAAAAATCCTTCTACAAAAGAAGGATAAAAACAGAGAAATAAAACTATATTCCTTTTTATCCAGGGCTGCATCCTGGATAAATTTTATTTTCCGGTTGCAGTATTTTTTGGTATAGCAATTGCTTCAAATATCTGGTGGAGACGATGGGATTCGAACCCACGACCCCCTCGTTGCGAACGAGGTGCTCTCCCAGCTGAGCCACGCCCCCACTCCAGAACAAAAACTATTATATCATATAATGAGGGATATTAAAGGTATTTCACAATTTAAAGCTGGCGCAGGTATATATCCATTATCCGATCTTTGCTGTGCCAGCCCGTATCAGTAACTTCAAAATCAACGTTTTTGATTTTTACAATAGATCCTATAAGGTTTTGGCTGCTTCCGTCATAAGTGAAACGGTTGGGGTCGGTAACCACAATTTGATCAAAGGTAATCCACTTGCGATTGGTATAAATGGTTACATCATTATTAGCGCCGTCCTGATATACTTGACTGTTTTTATAGAATACATACCGCAGGGGCTGCGAAGAACTGGAGGCCGTATTATCGGATACCCTTATAATCGTATAGCCCTGCTTGCTGTCAAAGTCTATTTCATCTATTGCACATATTTTCCCATCGTAACTGCATTTAAAAGTCGAGTCCAGGGGATACTGCTTACCACCAAGGCGCAGCAGGTTGCGGCTTACTACCATTATGGTGTTTAAATCATAAACTACATTGTCCTTTAATATTCTCACGCTCGCCATATCCCGGTAGGTATCATTTATTTTTACCAGATTGGCATCGGTTCCTTTTAGCAGATAGAAAACCAATTTGCTTTGCAGCATGGAGATGTGATCGATTTTATATTGCATATCATCTATTAACATGATTACTTGACTCGACGGATAGGTCTTATCGCTAATTGTGAATTTGCCAGAGGCGTCAATATTGACTTCTGACAGGTGATAAAGTTTGGTGTCAATAATAAAGTCGATATTCCTGATTCCGGCCAGATTAAGTATATTGGTGCCTTCAAATATAGTGGATATATCACTGAATTTAAGTCCATTCACTATAACCCGGTTGGTAGAACTTAGTTGCGGGATGGTATCGGTCGAAGACAGAGTAAGCTTAATTATATCGTAATAGTTGCCGCCAAGATCGATGGTAATCTTGTTTGTGAGCAGGGAATATTTTGTTCCGTTTAGTTCAACTGTGCTGCCGTCAATAACCTTCAAATCGCCCAGGTAGGCATTTGTATTGGCTGAGTTTATATAGACCTTAATAAAATCTGGATCATATTTTCTGCCGTCCGTTGTGATGCTGCCCATTTTCCGCGCACCAGGGAAAACTACCAGCCGGTTGTTGTTGACACCTATCTGGTTTACCACATAGCGGCAGTTGCCAACAATAATATCCAGGTTGCTTAAAGAACTATCCAGGGCATAACGGTACTGGTTATTCACATAAAGGTAGCCATTCACTACGGCCAGAGACGAAACCGTAATGCTGCTGCCTAAAGAGGCTTTGAAAACCAGTGGTGTTGACGCCAGGTTATAGATTTCATCGCCAATGGCCAGGGATGTGAAATTACCGTTAATGTTTGTTGGTGAGGCTGTTGTCGCAGGTGCCGTTGCAGCCCCTGACTTTTCTAGGTAATTCAGCATTAACTTGCACATCTGCGCGCGGGTGACTTCGGTAAAAGGCTGAAAACTGCCATCAGGATAGCCGCTGAGCAGGCCAAGTTCGCTGGCGACTTTTATGTATCCCTTGTACATGCTTTTGTTCAAGTTAGCCTGGTCTGTAAAAGTCATAGCGCCATCTTCAGGCTGCTTGCCCATGGCACGAACCAGGAAAGCGGCAGCCTCGCTGCGTTTGAGAGCGTTATCGGGTTTTAACCCGCTGGGATATTCAGATGGAATCAATAACCCTTGAGTTACGGCTTCATTTATGTAGTTCCTGGCCCAGTGTTTGGAAATGTCCGAAAAACTGTTTTTTGTATATTCTGTGGGAGATATTCCTAAACAAGATAACAAAACCCGTATAAATTCGGCCTTGCTGACTGTTTTGTCCGGTTTAAATGTGCCATCGGGATAACCTGATATGTTGCCTGAGTTACTCATGCTGGTTATATATTCCCTGGCCCAGTGGCTGCTGATATCGGGAAAACTTGAACCAGCGGCCAAACACGGCTGTCCCGCAGACATCAATCCCAGCATAATGATAAGAACTATGGCGATATTTTTTTTCATACTCAACCTCCCTGTAGAAATAGACATTATATAAACAATTGAAACGTCAAAGCTTATATACTATTACGATAATTATTTTAAAAACCCTTCATTTTGCAGTTAGCAAATTTCAAAACCTCTCCATCCAGTCGCATTGCCATTTGCCATCAATCTTTTGCATATCATTTTCATTGGCGGTTACTTTGGTTACCAAATTGCAGTTTAAAACGTTATTGCGAGCGCAGCAACAATCATGTTCGCGGGAAAAATAGTTGCCTTAAATGGATTTATCTAACTTTGAAGCCCTCCTCTGTTTTTTTTATAATTATGGTGTCAGGCATGAAGTCATTCAGATTATGCTTATCATTAAATTTATTCTTTATTGCCGCGATAACATGCAGTGACATTGTTTAAAGAATGGTTCGGTTATTATAAATAGAAAAACTTATTATAAATAGAAAAACTGTAAAATCAGATATACCTCTATACATTAGCCGGGGATAGATACTGGCTTTCCGCTTAATGAGGATAAAGCGTCTGCGAGATCACGCAGTGAGGCCAGAGTAGGCACGGATATATCCTGCAGGCTGTAGTCCAATTTTAGTAAATTCCATTTGTGGATACCCAGGGTGTGATAGGGCAGGAGTTCGATTTTTTGAATATGTTCGAGTCGTTGCAGCATAAGCGCCATTTCTTTCACATCGCTGCTGCTGTCTGTCCACCCGGGTACCACGACATATCTAATCCATATGGGAACGGAACGATCGTCTAAAAGCTTCAGGTTGGAAATGTTTTGTTCATTGCCCATGCCGGTTAAAGCCAGGCAAATTTTACTGTTAATAGACTTTATGTCGGCCAGGACCAGCCTGGTATAGGGAATTATTTCTTCCACTTTGCAGGAAGCCACATTGAGCGAGGTATCTACAGCTGTATGAATGTCATTTTCCTGGCACGCTTTAAGGACTTTGCCAAGGAAGCCATGCTGCAGCAGAGGTTCTCCCCCGGAAAAAGTCACCCCCCCTCCCGATGCTTCAAAGTAGGGTTTCCCTCTACTTATTACGGATATGACTTCTTGTACAGTCATTTCTTGCACAGTTGGACTATTTACTGCCCAAGTATCCGGATTTTGGCAGTATTTGCAGCGCAGGTTACAGCCCTGCATGAATACCACTGTACGAATTCCAGGCCCATCTACGGTGCTAAAGGTGTCTATCGAATGTATCCTGCCTATCATATAATTGCTCCCAAGTCTAATTGGCTACAGATTTTCACAGAGGGTATTGGGTTTTATTAGCCTATTTTTACGTTGTTAATTATGAGCGCAAGATGTTGCTTGCCTTAAGGCAAACAAAAAATGTTATCTGTGGCTATCTTAAAATTTTCGATAGAAGGTGCGGGCGATTATTTCTTCCTGCAATTCGCGGCTAAGTTTGGTAAAATGCACTGCGTATCCGGAAACGCGTATCGTCAGGTCAGCATATTCTTCCGGATGTTGCATGGCTTTTATCAAGGTTTCAGGGTCTAATACATTTACGTTCATATGATGCGCGCCCTGCGAAAAATAGCCCTGCAAAAGGGCCAGAAGATTATTTATTTTCTCTATTTCGCTCTTACCCAGGGATTCGGGAACGATAGAGAAGGTCAGTGAAATACCGTCACGAGCGTAACTATAGGGTAGTTTGGCCAGTGAGTTTAACCCTGCCAAAGCCCCCATCTTTTCACGGCCATGCACTGGATTAGCTCCTGGGGCCAGGGCTTCGCCGCGTTTGCGGCCATCTGGAGTATCTCCGGTATGTTTGCCATACATTACATTGGAGGTAATAGTAAGGATGGAAAGGGTATGCTGGGCGTTCCGATAGGCAGTGTGTTTTTGCAGGCTGCAGCTAAAATCTTTTATCAATTGAACAGCAATAGAATCAACACGATCATCGTCATTGCCGAAACAGGGAAAATCACCTTCAGATTGAAAAGCGGCCGCCAAACCGCGTTCATCTTTTATAACCTTTACCCGACCATAGCGTATAGCGCTGAGGGAGTCGGCGGTGACGGATAAACCGGCCAGGCCGAATGCCATATAATAGTGAAGTTTGCTGTCATGCAAGGCCATCTGCAGGCTTTCATAAGCGTAACGGTCATGCATAAAGTGGATGACGTTCATGGTGTTCACGTACAGACGGGTTAACCATTCCATTTGAACTTGCAGCCGGTGCATCACCTGCTGGTAATCCAGGTATTCTTCTTCATAAACCGGCATTTCCACCCCAACCTGTTCGCCGGTAATTTCATCACGACCTCCGTTTATGGCATAAAGCAGTAGTTTGGCCAGGTTGCAGCGGGCGCCAAATAACTGGGTTTCTTTACCCAGGCGCATGGCGGACACGCAGCAGGCTATGGCGTAATCATCACCATAATAATCCCGCATTAAATCATCATTTTCATACTGCAGGGCACAGGTCTGGATGGAAAGCTCGGCGCAGAATTCCAGAAAGGGACGGGGCAGCCGCTGTGACCAGAGGATGGTCATGTTTGGTTCAGGGGAGGGGCCCAGGTTACGCAGGGTATTAAGGAACCTGAAACTGCTTTTGGTTACCAGGGGGCGGCCGTCAGTTCCCATGCCGCCGAGAGATTCGGTAACCCAGTTGGGATCGCCCGCAAAAAGCTCGTTATACTCAGGGGTGCGCAGATGCCTTACCAGGCGCAGTTTGATAACCAGCTGGTCAATTAGTTCCTGGGCCCTTTCTTCATTTATTCTACCCTGCTGAAGATCTCTCTCAATGTAAATATCGAGGAAGGCAGAAACCCTTCCCAGACTCATGCGGCGCCATTTTGTTCTTTTACTGCGGCCAAATAGGCAAAATACAGCCACTGTACCGCTTCCTGCGCGTTTGTCGCAGGTTGGGAGATGTCGCAGCCATAACTCCAAGCCATATCACGGGCAGCTTTCAAAGCTTCTATTTGTTTAAATATTTCTTCGCGGTGTTGAATAGAATCAGCATTCATTTCTTCCGGCATTCTGGCCAGATCGTTTTTCTTATGTTCTATTAAGAAATCTATGCCATATAGAGGAACCCGCCGGTAGTCACCAATTATTCTTCCCCGGCCGTAGGAATCAGGCAGTCCCGTGATTATTCCTACCTTGCGGGCCAGTTTCATTTCCGGGGTATATACGCTGAAAACCCCGTCATTATGGGTCGGACGGTGTTTGGCAAAAAAATCAGCCAGCTGAGGGGAAATTTTATAGCCATAAGCGCTGCAGGCATTAAGCGTGGTGCGCAGCCCTCCATAAATATTAATGGCTCTTTTTAAAGGGTAGTCGGTTTGCAGCCCGGTTATGAGTTCGAGGTCCTTATCAATATAGCCAGGGGCATGGCTGTTGATCTTTATGGGCTGGCTGGTATCAATGTCTAAGACTCCGCCATGGTTGTGTTCCTGCCGCAGCAGTTCACGGCATTTACACCATAGTTTTTTTGTTCTATCGGTTGCCGCGGACAGAAACCGGGCGTCACCTTCGTAAGGCGTATAGTTTTTATGCACAAAATCACGCACATCAATATCATCTATCCAACGCCCAGTTTTAAAATTATTCCATGCTTGCAAAACCGCACCGCCTAAATGTCATTTATGTTATTTGCATCAACTTTCGCACTTGATATATTATTATGTACGGCAAAATGCTGCTTGAACTTAAGGCAATCATAACGCTTTATCCCGCCGTCAGCCGGTCTCAGGGTGAACTATATGAGTAAGATTGAGTTATATCCCAAAGCTGGGTCATTTAACTTATTATTTGAAATATGCGGGTGATTTAAGCATGGCTGTTTTAGAATTTAGGCATAAAAAAATACTGGTGATATAATAGGTGTCATACTTGCATTATTGGGGGGAGCCGGGTAATTGCCTGACAACATCGAAAAAGCCATTCTGGTAGCAATAAAATCGCAAACCGCCGCTCAGGAAGATTTTTCGACCTGGATAGATGAATTGACAGCTTTGACAGAAGCAGCCGGATTTCTGCCCGTAGTTCAAGTTATACAAAACCGGGAACGAGTGCAAAGTTCTACTTATGTGGGCAAAGGTAAGCTGCAGGAGATTAAAAACCTGGTCGAAGAACTGGAACCTTCCGCAGTGGTTTTTGACAACGAATTGACTCCTGTACAGGTGCGAAATTTGGAAACAGCTCTGGAAGTGCCCATAGTGGACAGGACAATGTTAATACTGAAGATATTTGCCCAGCGTGCCCGGTCACGCGAAGGCATATTACAGGTAGAACTGGCGCGAATGGAATACATGCTGCCCCGGTTAACCGGTTTGGGAGCTGGTATGAGCCGTACAGGCGCGGGGATAGCGCCAGGGGGGCTGGTGAACAAAAGCTTGAACTGGACCGCCGCCGGATAAGGCGTAAGATCCAGGATTTAAAACAGGAGATTAAAACTGCCGAAAAGACCCGGGACCTGAACCGCAAACGCAGACGCCGGTCAGGCATCAAAATCGTTTCTATGGTAGGCTATACCAATGCCGGGAAATCATCATTATTTAATGTATTGTGTCAGAAGGCTCATCCCAGCGGCAAACCTCAGGTTGAGGCTGATGACCGTTTATTTCAGACCCTGGACACCACTACCAGAAAGATCGAACTGGGTCCAGGCTGCGAAATTTTAATAAGTGACACAGTGGGATTTATTCAAAAACTGCCGCATCATCTGGTCGCAGCGTTTAAATCTACACTGGAGGAAGCGGCGCAGGCAGATCTTTTACTGCATGTCATAGACATTTCAGATCCGCAAAATCTGGAAAAACTGCTGGTGGTTGAGGAGGTTCTGCGGGATTTGGGCGCGCCGGAGGATAAGATTATCCGGGTATACAACAAAATAGATAAGCTGCCAACGCCTCCTGCGGACAGCAATGCCATCTACATCTCGGCACGGCAAGGTTCAGGAATACCCGCTTTGCTAAATATTGTGCAACGTCGGCTCGATGATGGTTATATTTCCATTTGACTTTTCTGTATTTATTTCCGAGGTATACAATTAAATTTAATGCTGAAACCGCTAGAAACATGTAAAATATATGATGTATGTTGGGGATTTGGTTAGAAAATAGTACAGATTACACAGATTTAACAACAGCGGAGTAAGACAAAATGACCAGATATCCTGGTATCTATAAATATTCATAACTATTATCGCAAGCAGCAAATTGGTTAAGTTGGTAAGTCTTGCCGAAATGTATTGAGAGAGGCGTTTTGTTTTGAAAAAGATAAATTACAATTGGTGGCTTTGCTATGTTCGGTTTTTATTCTGGCCTTCGCGGGCGGGGCTTTAATAGGTAAATTTCTTGATGGTGATTTTGGCCACATATCACTGGCAGACAGATCTAAACGCGGAAAACCGGTAAACATTCTTTTCATGGGTATTGATGCCCGGGGTCTTAAGGAGAACTCCCGCAGTGACACTATGATTCTGGCCAGCATTGACCGCCAAAATGAGAAAATAGCCATGGTGTGGATTCCCCGCGATACCAGAGTGCAAGTCTCCAGGAATCATTACAATAAGATCAACAGTGTTAATTTCGTAGACGGACCGGAGGCTGCCTGTAAAACTGTAGGCGATCTGCTGGATACCAGGGTCGATTATTATGTAGTGACCAATTTCTATGGATTTGAAAAAATAATTAACATATTAGGCGGGGTTAATATATATGTTGAGCAGGATATGAACCATTGGGATCCCGACCCTTATCTGGCGATTCACTTAAAAAAGGGCCAGCAGAGGCTCAATGGCGCCGATTCCTTAAGATATGTGCGTTATCGCGGAACACCTACCGCTGATATAGGCCGAACCCAGCAGCAGCAAAAATTTGTCAAAGCCCTGGCGGCAGAAATGTTCAGAGCGGGGACAATTACCAAGCTGCCGCGCTTACTCCCCGAAATAGCAAAAAGCATTCATACTAACATCCCCATGAACGATATGATGTATCTGATGGAAGTGGCTGGTGATTTTGAAAATCAAACGATTATAACTCAGACTTTGCCGGGTTATTCGTATACCGATCCCGCCAGCGGGGCTAGTTACTGGATGGCCGACAGCAAAAAAGCTGACGGAATTCTCGATAGGCTGTTTGCTGGTCAGACCTTTGCGGTTAATCAAACTCCTCCCAGGTTGAATACGGTTTCACCCGTAATTAACCAGGGAGATGCTAAAAATGATGATGAGGCAAACCAGCCAACCGATAAGCTTGAACCAGCGTCTGCCGAAAATGAACCGGCTGAAGACGGAGCCGACATTAATGATAAAGAAAAGATTCCGACAGATAATCAAGATAAGGACTTGGGCAGGGATAAAAATTATACGGGTAATGGTTCGCAAGCGCCGCAGCCTGCTCCAATACCGGGTAACCCTGTTTTCCCAACGGCGCCAACCCCCAATACACCCGTAGTTCAAGGGGGATCTTCAGATCCCGCAACCGGCAGCGCCGGATACTAAACTACAACAGAGGCGGAAGTGTTATGCTTTTGCCTTTAATCATTCTTGTAGCAGGCCAGTATTTCACCGAAGTAGAGAACATGATAGTCTTCATCGCTATAGAACCTGGTTTTTATTGTTTCATCCAGTCCTTCTGGGTCGAGGGGCTGCCGGTACATAATCCTGCATTCGTAAATAAGTCCGCAGTTTGCGATAACTGGAGCTTCTGTTTTTTGGCCCGGAGTGATGGTCAAATTTAGCTCCCGGAATTTATCCATATCCCTTCCTGATTTACTTCCCGCTATGGCCAGGCTTTTCTTAAAATCATTTTCCAAAGGAACGCTTACCGAGAAATCTTGAGCATCACTGATTAATTCGTGGGTATAGCGTGAATAACGCACCATTACCACCATTACAGCTTCTGCCACATATAACCGACTGCACCCCAGCCTATGGTCATGGTGTTTATACGTTCACCTGCTTTAACTGACAGGAACGCCCCCCGGGGCAGTTGCTCCAGCATCTCCCTGGACATTTCATGGTATTTTAAATTAGCGAGCATTAAAAGCAACTCCTTTTCAACATAATCGAATATTTTGTACCATAACTAACTGGTTACATCAGGTTCAAATCTGTGTTTATCTGTGGTTTTTTTCAATTAATTATCCCTGTATCAGTTCTATTCGTTCCCCGTCCGGTCCCAGACAGAAGATAATAAATCTGCCTCCGGGGATAGAACGCGGTTCATCAAATAGAAATTCAACCCCCAATGCTTTTAAACGGTTAATCTCTTGCTCAATATCATCCACCTGTAAAGCGATATGGTCATGCAGACCGGTTTTTCTTGGCGTATTTTCATCAGGGTAATGCAGCAATTCTAAGGTGAAATTCTCGCCTTCCAAATAATATATCTTTACGTGTTCCATTTCTGTTGTACCGGCTGGTTTACAGGAAAATACCCTGCTGTAAAAATCGAGAGATCGTTTCAGGTCCAAAACCGCCAGGCCTATATGCGCTAATTTCAATTCTCTTATCTCCTTATTAGTATTTTATATGCACCAGCTATATTATAAATAGTTTTAAACAAAAGCTATGAATCCGTATCAAGTCAATTAATTCAAGTTGAGTTTTAAACCCTTTAACCGGGTGCATACTAGCAAGGAAGCTTATTCTATACTAATATGGTTTAAGATACCACTAAGTGAATTATATAAACAATATTCAGGAGGAACAAGATGAGTGAAATGATAAAGAAACGCACAGAAATAGCCCAGGAACACAAGTGGAAATTAGAGGATATGTACCCGCAGGAGGAGATATGGGAAGAGGAATTTAATAAATTAAAAGACCTGAGCGGGCAGATTGAAACATATCGAGGCCGCCTGGGTCAATCTGCACAGGAACTTTTATCCGGACTCAGGATATCAGAAGAAGCGGAACGGTTGAGTGAAAAACTGTATGCCTACGCGCGTATGCGCCGTGATGAGAATAATGCTGATACACATTACCAGACTCTGGTTGACCGTATTGAAACCCTGGGTATACAGGTAGCCAGTGCTACAGCTTTTATTACTCCGGAGCTGACCGGGATTCCCAAGGAAAAAGTCCAATCTTTCATGGAAAACCAGGCGGATCTTAAAGTATACCAGCACTTTTTTGCCCAATTATGGCGGCAGCAAGATCACATATTATCTCCCGAAGAAGAACGTCTCCTGGCTATGAGCCAGGACTTGTCTTCAGCTTCCGGTAATATTTTCGGTATGCTGAATAATGCCGATATCAAGTTTCCTGTAATAAAGGATGAAAATGGCCAGGAAATTGAATTAACCAAAGGCCGGTTTGGACGGTTTATGGAGAGCCAGGACCGCAGGGTGCGTCAGGAGGCGTTTAGCGGATTATATTCTTCATACGGCAAGCTAAAAAACACCCTGGCGGCGACTCTGTCCTCCAGCGTTAAAAAGGATATTTTCTATGCCCGGGCGCGCAAATACCCGTCAGCACTGATAGCTTCATTGGATCAGGATAACATATCACCGGAGGTTTATGACAGCCTTATTAAAACCGTACATGAGAAAATGGATTATATGTACCGTTATATGAAGCTGCGCCAAAAAATGCTGCAGGTTGATGAACTGCATATGTATGATATTTATGTGCCGCTGGTTAAAGACTACCAGAAGGAAATCCCTTATGAAGAGGCTTGCAGTATGGTTTTTGACGGGTTAAAAATTCTGGGGGAAGAATACCTGCAGCGGCTGCGTTCAGGTATTAACGGGGGTTGGATCGATATATATGAAAACGAGGGTAAAACCAGCGGGGCCTATTCCTGGGGAACTTATGACAGCCATCCTTATGTGCTTTTGAACTATGACAATAAACTGGACGATGTTTTTACGCTGGCTCATGAACTGGGTCATTCCTTGCACAGCCTGTATTCCCACCAGGCACAGCCCTATGTCTACAGCCAGTATCCCATATTCCTGGCCGAGGTTGCTTCCACGGTAAATGAATCCCTGCTTATTGATCATCTTCTCCAGCAAAACCTGGAACGTGAAGAAAAAATATATCTGCTTAATCATTACCTGGAGCAATTCCGGGCTACTGTTTACCGGCAGACTATGTTTGCTGAATTTGAGAAAATCATTCACGAGAAGGTGGAAGCAGGAGAAGCTTTGACTGCGGATTCCCTGTGTTCTATTTACCGGGGCTTAAATGAACTTTACTACGGCTCAGGGGTAGTCTTGGATCAGGAGATTGAATTGGAATGGGCCAGGATACCTCATTTCTATTCAGCCTTTTACGTATATAAGTATGCTACTGGTTTTGCGGCTGCTACGGCACTAAAGGAACAGATTTTATACGAGGGTGAACCGGCCGTAAAAAGATATATTAAATTCCTGCAGAGCGGAAATTCTGATTATCCCTTGATACTTTTAAAACAAGCCGGGGTCGATCTCAGCACATCGGGACCGGTAGCTTCAGCCCTTGATTATTTCGGTAAATTATTGACTGAGCTTGAGAGCCTGGTATAACAGCAGAGAATGATAGAACGAATGACTGTAAATTCACAGACTGAGGCCCATCCCCAAAGTGGATGGGCCTCATTAGTTAAGATTAAATGGAAATAAATTCACTTTTAACAAGTATCAAGCGTAAAAATAATATTAACCGGTTTTAAGCAAATATAAAAACCAGCAAATGCGCATAATTATTGTAAGAATGCATCAGTCATGTATATGAGGAGGATATTATATTGACCATTAATGATGATTATTCAGAAGGGCTTTTTTATAAGGCGATGCATGATCTGTTTTCCCAAATAGCTGAATTCAGCAATTATGATCTGGTGGTCGGTATTCCTTTTTATCATGAAAAACCCGAACAACTGCAGGCCTTGCTTTATTCAGTGGACAAGGTATTGGAATCCTGGATAGGGAGAAGACAGCTGATTATATGTATTGGCGATTCTGCCGCAGCGGAAAACTGCGAAATGATAAACAAATTGAAGCTACCCACCCGCAAATAGCGTTTGTTCTACCTGCCGAGATCAGCGGCCGGGGTAACAGCATACGCGCTATGCTGGAAATCGGCAAACGCCTCGAAGCGGATCTTTTGATATTTAACGCCAATATGGCAGGCAATAAAGGTCCAGGCATAGAAGATGCCTGGCTGGAAAACCTGCTAACCCCTATTCAAGGGCATTATGACATGGTGCTGGGAAGTCTGCGCAGGTTCCAGGGAATGGACAGCATCGCGCATATGCTGGCTGCCCCCATTCTGGAATCTTTTTATGGATGCCGTATCAGCGACCCTTTGGGGGGAATCTATGCCCTGGCGCACGATTTTGTTGAGGAATTAGCCAGGGAGGCCCGCTTTTGGGGCCAATGCATCGGCGGTTACGGCATAGACTTCTGGCTTTTAACCCGCGCTCTCTGTTGGGATAAGAGCATCTGTGAAGTAAATATGGGAGGAGCGGTAACCCCGCACACCCTGGCTTCTCGGAACCGGATTTTTTACGATACATCTTTGGCCTTGTTTGAATGTTTGAAAAGAGACAGCGCTATCTGGCTGCAGGAACGTCTGGTCATTAAGGTGACAGATATACTGGCGCGCAGAGAAGTGAAAAAGGCTGATTTGACTGTTTATCCAATTCCCGAGTTACTGCAGAATTTCAAGACAGGGTGCAGCCAGTATGCAAATATCATTGAACAATGCAGCGCGCAGGAGATGATAGCCGCAATTGTAAATCTGCCGGAGGATCGATTCCGCTTGTCAGATGAATTATGGGTTCGGGCCTTGTTTCAGTTATTCCTGCTGTACTGTTTTGAATCCCAGAATTCCTGTACGGCTGAAATATTGTCATCATTGACAGCCTTGTATAATGGCAGGGTAGCCAGCTATACCCTGGATATGCACGCATTTAGCCGGACAATTGCCGATCTGCCTGATGAAGATAAGGAAGAGATGCTGGTGCATAAAATGGAATCGGTGCGTCAAAATCTGACCAATCAATTCTGGCAGCTTAAATCCGAGATGACCCAACACTGGCTGCAAAGAAGCGAACAACAGAAGCCGGCATTTGTTCCTCTGGGATATATGGAATATGTTCCCGGCAAGCCGGTTGTAGTCCCTAAACAAATAACCGGCCCGGATCAGAAAATCGTATCTACAGATAACATTTTCAAACAGTTGCGCAAAAGCTATGAGGAAAAATTTAATGCTTTTATCAACGAGGGATTGGGGGTTGTGGTTTCAGCCAGCCCCGATAATACAGTTGCGGCTGTTAGGCAGTATGTAAGTGAACTGGAATCGGTCCTGGAACAGGTGCTTCCTGGTGATCTGCACACCCGGGAAGGTATGCAGGAATTTGTGGATGGAATCTTTTCATTATATAAACCGGGGAAGATGTTCAGTATTCACTCTGATTTACTGCGAGAAATGCTGGTGCGTTTTCCTCCTATCAATTTAATGATTCCATTGGGATTCTATAGGGTAGAAGATCTGGTGGCCAGTATGGACCCGCGCGATGCAGTAACTTATGCCAATCTGGTTGAGAGCTGGATTTACACCGATCGGGATCTTCTATGGCTGGTTGATAACATAAAACCTGAAAGTTTCGGATGGGTGGATTTGAAGGCTATAATTCTCAGCGGCGATTTGAATATGGGGATTATTTATCAAAATAATACAAGTAATTTGAACCGGATTACAGCCCGTATCGCAGTCAAAACTCTCGAAAAAGGCCGGGGGGGCAAATACCCGCGTATACGTTATTTTACCAACCTGATTCGTCGTCTGGCCATGGTAGAGAATTACTCGCGCCTTTTCAGCCTGACCATATCAGAACGTAAGAACATCGGCATTAAAATTAGAAATTCCCTCCTGGGCTTGCAAAAGGGCGATGAGTTTTCGGCCCACAATATTTTCGAAAACCTTCATCACCGGCGGATGGTAGTAAAACTGCAGGAAATGGCGGAGTTATTAGATAATGACGGTAAACACGAAGCTGCCAGGCTTTTTCGTCTTATGTCCCAGAGTTATGGTCTAAGTCAGGTGTTGGAGAACGAAACCTTCCTTACCTGTACGGCCTGGAGCTGGGCCAGCTACAGTTTTAAAGGCGGGCTGAAGATACCCAGTCCTGCTACAACCAGCGTAGAAAGCCGCTGGTTTAATCATGACTTTCTGGAAAGACTTTATATGGAGTTTGGCTATGAACCTGCGGAAGTTGAACAGTTGGTTTTTCATCTGATTCAGTCCGGCAAAAGCAGCAGTAATTTACTTGATGCCTTACTGCCGGCTCGTCCCCGTGATGTAGCGGTGGTGGTACAGGAGATAACCACTGAACCGAGCAGGCACCTGCAAAGATATAAAGGCAATCCGATTTTGGAACCATTGGAGAACAGCGCCTGGGAATCAAAATATGTTTTGAATCCCGGGTCACTGAGAATTGGAGAAAAGGTCTATCTTTTCTACCGGGCGGTGGGAGTTGATGATATTTCCCGCATCGGCCTGGCTATTACCGACGGTTACCGCTTGATTGAGAGGCTGCCTGATCCGATTTTTGTTCCTGAGGGTGCTGAGGAAAAAATGGGATGCGAAGACCCGCGGCTGATTATTGTGGATGACAAAATATTTATGTTATACACAGCCTATGATGGCAATATCGCGCAAATAGCCGCAGCTTCTATCGGAGTTGCTGATTTCAAATCCGGTAATTATACCAACTGGCATCGCGAGGGCTTAGCATTTAAGAATATTTGGGATAAAGACGCTATCCTGTTCCCGGAAAAGATTAACGGGAAGTATGTAATATATCATCGCATAGAACCCAGTATATGGGTTACTTATATGAAAGATTTGAAATTCCCCATTCGGGAAAAACATGCTATTATAATTGGTCCCAGGCCGGGTCGCATGTGGGATTCGCTAAAAATAGGCGCGGGGGCCCAGCCCCTCAAGACAAAATATGGATGGCTGCTGATTTATCACGGAGTTGATTATAATTATGTTTACCGCCTGGGGGTAATACTGGTTGATCGGGATAATCCCCAGAAGGTTCTATATCGTTCTCCCAATCCCATACTTGAGCCGGAGGAGGAGTATGAAATCGGGCTTTCGGGGGCCTGGGTTCCCAATGTGGTTTTTACCTGTGGGGCCGTAGCCGGTACGGATAAAGAAGTACTGGAAGATGAAGATGAAATCCTGGTGTACTATGGAGCGGCTGACACAAGTATAGGGGTAGCGATTGCTACTCTGGCTGATTTAATTCCGGCAGCGTTTAGGAATCAGAACGGGAAACACATAAAGCCCGTATCTAAATAGATACGGGCTTAAATATAATTAATTTTTCATACTATACAACCGGGCTGCTTTCGAGGACATTGTCTGACAGGAGTCTTTGTTGAGCTGCATTGGCTACCAACAAATCACTTAACAACAAGGATATTACGGCTTCGGCTCCCTGATTCAGGTTTACACCTTGTTGCGTCAGGCCATCATAACATCCTCCGCTTTTTTCATCATATAATGAAAGCCCATGAATATTAACGCCGCGATACCAGCTGTGGGCAAGAACCGCCAGGTCAAGGTATTCGGAAACCCCTACACTTTCATAGGCTTCCACCAATGCGAAAATTATCGATGATGCGTCAACTGGCTGCTGGTCGTAAACGGGTATGGTTCCCCCCCGTTTATACCAGCCCTGGTTCCCTACAATGTTTAAATAACCTTTGCGAAAAAGGATATTGCTCAAAAAATTTATGGAATCATGACCGATTTTCAAAGCGCGTTTATCACCATTTAACGTATAAACGGCAAACATAGCCTGTGGCAATATGCCGTTGCAGTAGGTGATATTGTCTTCAAACCATAACCACTCCGGACTGTGTTTAGATCGATAAAGCGATATCAGATTTTGGCTTAAATGTGATATATAAAACCAATAATTCGCCGGGCGGTGGTTAATATTACATTTGCACAGTCCTATCAAAGCATAGGCCATACCCCGGGGAGAGGAAAATTCTAGAACCCTGAATAAATTGTTTTCCAGCAGGTTAAACGCTGACCGGCTCAGGTCTTCCCAGGGACTGCAGGTAGCGAGAGAACACGCTAATATGGCACGGCCTACACTATCTTCCGAATCAAAAGCGGAGGAATAACTGCCATTACGGTAAATAAGATTGCACCATCCGTTATAAATATTCTGGGCGCGTTTGAGATAGGAAAGATAAATAGAGGCCAGTTCATAGCCTTCATCCAATGAAAGCGCAATTATCAAGGCCCGGGCATTATCGTCAAGGGTGTAACCGCTTAGGGGATCAGGCTTATTTAAACGTGAAAATTGCAGTATACCGTTTTGATCGGTCATCATTAAAAGGTGTCTATAATCGTGCATAAGATAGTAATTCTTCCTCCCGGATATACTGGTCATTTAGGATTTGTTTAAATAAACGGGTATATTGTTGCCCTACTGCGGACCATGTCCACTGCTTCCCCAGTTCATAAGATTTTTTTTCAAGCTGTGATTTCAATTTTTTATCATTCAAGATCATAATCAGTAAATCAGCCAGCTCTTCAGGCCGGGCATGTTCTGCGAGCAAGCCTCTTTTACCGGCCAGTACTTCCTGGGCATAAGCATAAGAGGTTGATACAATAGCCCTGCCACAGCCTACCGCAAATGCCATTGTCCCGCTCACGGCCTGATCTTTATTGGGATAGGGACTGAGGTAAATATCAGTCATATAAAGATATTCTCCCAGTTCTTCGTCATCTAAATATTTATTAATGAACTTCACATTATCATCTAGATTCAGATCAGATACTAATTCTTCCAGCATAGTACGGTATTTTTCTCCTTGGGTCTTTTTCAGCATAGGGTGAGTTTGTCCCAGAATTAAATAGGTGACCTCCGGATGCTCAGGAACAATCGTTGCCAGGGCGCCAATTCCCAATTCCAATCCCTTGCCTGGTCCTATTAACCCGAAAGTGCTGATAATCTCCCGCCCTTCCAGGCGGTATTTGCGTTTCAAGTCTTGACGCGCTTTAACAGCAAATTCCGGAACCCCATGTGCGATTACATGAATGAGTTCCGGCGGCGCTTCATAGAGATTCTCCAATAATTTAGCCGAGCCCCTGGTCATACAGACTATGGCTGCGGCTCGTTGACATAAGGAGAATAATATATCTTTTTGGTTCTTGATGGGGTGGGGTAATACAGTATGCGTCACCAGTATAAACGGTTTCTGCAGCCGTTTGGCCAGCTCCAGAATATATTCTCCGTCCTGGCCTCCGTAAATGCCATATTCATGTTGGATTATGAGCAATTCAATATTATGGGAAGCATTGATGAATTTAGCCGCTTTGATGTAATCTGCCTTCTGGTTTTGCCTAAGATTAAATACCAGTTCGCGCGGATAACGATATTCATAATTGTTGTCGGAAACCGCCATGATTTTAATATCATTGCCATGGAGCAGCAGACTATTGCGCAGATCCATAGAAAACGTAGCTATGCCGCACTGCTTCGGAGGATAGGTCCCCAGATTCAGTATGGTCATGTTCTCACTCCTTTAAATTCGCCCGCTTTTGCGGAATTACCGTTTCAAAAACACCTTTAGATTTAATGATTTACTTGCCCATTGTTTTTCTTAACCTAACTTTCGCACCTGGGAGAAATTTATGTAAGGCAAAATGCTGTTTGATGTTATAGGAAATCATATTATTATCCCGCCGTCATCCGGTCGCTTATGTTTGCCTTAATAAGATTGAAAGTTAAGTTCTTAATTAATATCTTCCTCCCAAAATCATATAATTATACTTATGGGCAATTTCTCTTTATTTTAAACGGTATTTTTCACCCCAATTTCATGAAGGTAGCCAAAGAGTACCTCTTTGATGGCCTCCAGGGATGAGGCGGTCTTTGCTTCACAGCGAACAATGAGTTCAGGTCCGGTATTTGAAGCCCGGACAAGACCCCAGCCTTCAGGAAATAGAATACGGGCGCCATCTATGTCAATAATTTTATACTGTTCTCTAAAATGATTGGTTACCTTTTCTACTACTGCAAATTTCTCCTCATCACTGCTGGGAAGACGAATTTCTGGCGTGGAGTAATATTGAGGCACATCAGACAGCATATCGCTAAGGCTCAATTCGCTGTAAGATAGAAGCAAAAGCAGCCGCGCTGCTGCATATATGGCATCATCATATCCGTAATAATCATCGGCAAAAAACATATGTCCAGACATTTCACCGGTAAATATAGCGCCCGTTTCCTTCATTTTAGCCTTAATTAAAGAATGTCCTGTTTTGTAAATAAGGGGATTACCCCCTAACCTTTCGATCTCATCAATAAGGGCCTGAGAACATTTGACCTCAACTATGCAATTTGTTCCCGGGCAGCGCGGCAGTATATCCCGCCAGAATAAAATCATTAGCATATCTCCCCAGGTGAGACGGCCTTTATTATCGACAACTCCCAGACGGTCGCCATCGCCGTCAAGGCCAATTCCAAGGTCCGCATGGCTGTTCTTTACCATTTCCACCAGGTCCCGCATGTTTTCGGGATCGACAGGATCAGGATGATGATGCGGAAAATCAGGGTTCGAATCACAATAAAGTTCTATGACTTCACAGCCCAGGCTGCGGAAAATTTGCGGCGCAAAAAATGAAGCTGTTCCATTACCGCAATCCAAGGCTACCTTTAATTTTTTCGGACCCAGTTTTATCTTTTCTTTTATCATTTGGGCATAAGCGTCATTAATATCAACATATTTGATACTGCCCCGGGGACCGCTGAAAAAGTCCTGCCTTTCAACCAAACGCCTTATATCTTGAATCTTCTCGCCGTAGATAGTGGAGTCCCCTAAAAGCAATTTACAGCCATTGTATTCGCCGGGATTATGGCTGGCGGTGATCATTACCCCCGCGTCGATTTTTAAATGACGGGCAGCAAAATAAAAAACCGGTGATATAACTATTCCCAGATCGATAACATCACACCCTGTGTTTTGAATAGCTTCCACCATGATTTCGCGCATAAGAGGACTGGATTTTCTGTTATCCCTGCCGATCAGGATGCTCATATGACCCTCGCGAATAGCCATGGTCGCAAAAGCTTTGGCAATATCATGCATGGTTTGTTCATTCAATTCCTCACCCACGATGCCTCGGATATCATACTGGCGAAAAATATTTTCATAAACATTACCCTCCTTGCAAAAAACCTGGAAATCTATATTTTGAGATTTGGCTTACCCCACACTTATATAGTCTTTTTGTAAAAAAACTTTAGAAACTTCTATAACAAATCATGACGTTCTAATATTTCCAGGTTTTGTACTATTTGTTTTATTTCCTGATCCTTATCTCGCGGGGCAATAAAAATAAGATCGCTGGTTTCTACTACCAGCAGATTTTCCATGCCAAATAAAACTACAGTTTTCTCCAGTTGTCTTACCAGGCAGTCTTTGCAGTTCTGCAGGATAATGTCTTGGCCGTTACAAATATTGCCTGATTCATCTGCCGGAGTAATTTCCGCCAGGGCATTCCAACTGCCCAGGTCAGACCAGCCAAACTCAGCGGGTACTACCGCCATATGATTTGATTTTTCAGCTATGGCATAATCGAGGCTGATATTAGGTAGCTCAGCATATGAACTAAGATAATGTTCAAAACCCTGCAGCATTTTTTCATAAACCACAGGGAGATGCGTGGAAAATTCTTGGGCTAGAAGGCTCAGCTTGCCGATATAAATCCCCGCATTCCATAGGTGCTGGCCGCTTTGCATATATTTTGCGGCGGTGGCGCTATCCGGTTTTTCAAGGAAAGAATCAACAGGAAAGACATCGGGCAGGGTACTTATTTCCCATTTGCTTCGTTCTATGTAACCGAATCCCGTTTCAGGCCGCTGCGGAGTAATACCTATAGTTACCAGATTGTCTGCTTTAGCCGCTTGACAGGCACGTTCGATACTCTGAGCAAATACTGCCGGGTTCAATATATGATGATCAGCCGGAAATATGCCCAAGACTTCATCCGGCATGGTGTGCATGTATTTGCTTAAAACCAGGCCCACAGCCGGAGCGGTATTTTTACCTTCAGGCTCACTTAAGATTTCAATAATATCTGCGTCAGGCCTTTGCTTGATGAGATCAGCAATATCAGCGTTCAGTTCATCACTGGTAATGATAATTATTTGCGAGGAACCAGCCTGTATAAGCCGATCCAGGGTATGATCAAGCATGGATCGGCTGCCCACCAGTTTACATAACTGCTTGGGGCGCTGGCGCCTGCTTTCCGGCCATAGGCGCAGACCCCTGCCTCCGGCCAGGACTACAGCTATCATTAAGTATTCCTCCATCAACAAAAATACTATTTACAATTTATGATTGGAGACAAATGTTTATTCAGACTTTCACTTCATTTTTTCCAATTAATATAGTATTGATACCGGATTAGGTTATTATCATTATTATCTGCAGGTTTTTTATGCAAACCGGGAAGAATATGAAAACAATGCAAGGAAGGTGAATGAAGTGTTGATTCCAGATCAATTGCGGGGCAGTTTATTAGATTTTAAGGAAAATATTTCATTACAAGATATATTAGGAATTATTATAGGAACATTTATATTGGCATTTGGAGTGCAGTCGGTGTTAGTACCGGTGAAATTACTTCATGGCGGGATTACAGGAATAGCCATAGTATTAAACTTCTTAAGCAAAATAGATGTTTGGCTCTGGTATGTCGTATTGAATATTCCTATATTTCTGGCAGGTTTTAAACTGGTAAGCAGGCGTTTTTTTTTTATACAGCCTGATTGGTACCGCTGGTCTGTCATTTTTCCTGGCTTTATTAAAACCAGTTAAATTTGGCGTAGAGGACCTGTTCTTGAATGCTCTCCTGGGAGGTTTGATTGCCGGCCTGGGTTCTGGAATCGTATTTCGCAGCAAAGGTTCATCCGGCGGTCTGGATATCATTGCTATTATTTTCAGGAAATACCGTGGATATAGTATAGGGCAGACATTTTTCTTAATTAACCTTTTTATATTGGCGGCTTCGATATTGGTGACCAATCTGCAGCTGGCGTTATATTCAGCTATTTCTATATATGTATCGGCCCAGGTGGTGGATATGGTGCAGTCAGGCCTGCAGGTTAAGAGAACCGCAATGATTATATCTGAAAAAGCAGATGATATTGCTGCGGCAATAATGCATAACCTGCATCGGGGATGCACTTTTCTAGATGGTCATGGCGCTTATTCCGGTAAAGAAAAGAAGCTGGTTATGACCATAGTTGGCAAAAGTGAATTGCCGAGATTGAAAGAAATAGTTTTTTCTATAGATCCGAGTGGTTTTATGACGGTAAACGAAGCCATAGAGGTTTACGGCAAAGGCTTTCGCGCAGAAATACATGACTTTTAATCAAATTAATTGACATAGATTACGCAGAATAAGACAGATTAATGCAGACCTATGTTAATGTATTTATCAAATACCAGTCTCAATTAACTTTGATAAACATAGGAAGGATGGGATAATAGAATAATTATTAAGAGAATGTTATGGATTTATTAATTTTCCAGG
>NZ_BBCE01000018.1 GCF_001311885.1 Syntrophomonas palmitatica JCM 14374
ACACAGTTTATCCCTTGCCTCTCTTTTTCCGTCAAAGAAACTACCTGTTCCAGATCGTTAACAGAAGTAATACGATTGGCTATCTGCCACTTCCAATCACTCCATTCTTCTTCAGTAACACCTCTCCACACGGAAATACTATTGTAGTGTACGGACATAGTCTCCCTCCTTATATGTAATTATGTTAATTTTTACCTGGATAATAAAAATAGCCACAGAGAAGACTCTGCAGCCATTAAAGCCATAGCAACAGTACAGACCGCAATGGTCTGTCTCCTCTCCTCCACGCTTACGAGATTAGCTGACGGGTTCGGGTTGAGAGAGTATAACCCTACCGGTAATAGCACCTGGATTCACCCCATATTTTGGGTCTCCCGCTCTTAACGATTCAGCGTTTGCCTTGTTATTCAGTTTTAGATGGTTTAATGTGGTTTTAATCAGCTATACTGGTAATTTGCAAATATTTTACCTTGCTAAATAAAAAAGGCGGGCAACTATACTTATAGCTACCCACCCCAGTAAAGCCATTTCTCATGACAAACTTTTCATATCACCACAGTGACTTAGAAAAACTCTGCCTATTCCCCGGACTTTCGTCCGGTTCATTTTGACCGTTTCAGCATTATATTCTTTTATTATATAATAGTATAATATAGTATTAATTATCTGTAAAGGGTTTTCCCCAATAAATGCTAAATATAAGTTTGTTTCATCGTATTACTATCAACATCAGACTGGTTTAATTGCTCCTGATACCAAGCCGCTTTAATTAATAATCTATAAAATAGTTATAATACATATGGAGTCTAACAATGTTATTTTTACCCCATTCACTTCGCAACAAACAGATGTCGTCAGAGGAACGATCTGAAATATATCGTCATATTTGCAGCCTCTCTCGCCCCACACCATCTTTTTATCTTATGGTATGTCTTTCCACTGTCATTGCTACCTACGGTTTATTGGCCAACAGCACCGCAGTAGTTATCGGCGCAATGCTGGTCGCACCATTGATGGGCCCGATATTTGGTATAGCTCTTGGTCTGTCCAATGGCGACAATCGTCTATTGCGCTATTCTTTAGTTTCAGAATTACTAGGTATCCTCATTGCAGTTTTGCTGGCAACAATCATCGGGCTTGTCCCTTTGAGGCCCGGATTTGAAAGTGAAATTTTATCCCGTACCCAGCCCACAATATATGATGTCATAATAGCGCTGGTCTCAGGCCTGGCAGGAGCTTTCAGCATGGTTGACAAGAGAATCGGAGCAGCTCTACCCGGGGTAGCTATTGCTACCGCTCTGGTTCCTCCTTTATCTGCATGCGGTCTCTGTATCTCTATTGCTGACTGGGATCTGGCAGGTGGCGCTTTTATGTTATTCCTCATTAACCTGCTGGCTATAGAATTTGCGGCTGCTCTAGTATTTGTTCTCTCCGGTCTGGTTGACCTGAAGCGAAAAGACGCCCCTTCAAAAACCTATCTATTACGCCGTTTCGGTTTCAGTCTGGCCATCATAATTTTAATGGCGGTGATCATGACTAAAAGCCTTTATGGCATCATAACAGAAAAAGCTTTGGCTGATAACCTTAGGACCGTCATATCTCAACAAGTAGCAGGTACCAGCGGTGCTCGTCTATCCGAACTACGCTATGAAAAGCATTCAACTGCAATTGATGTGATTGCAGTATTCCTTACTCCACATGAAATAGAAGCAGCACAGGTAGCCAAGATCGAAAAACAGCTGCAAGCAACCATAAATCCGAATATCCATTTGATAATTCGCTCCCTGATATCCCGTGATGCTGATAACAGCGGCCAGGTTTTTATTCCTGAAGATGAAAAACTCCGCCAAGCTCGCCTATCACAAGAGAATTCCTATCTCAGTCAGGTTTCACGTTTACTCAACCAGGAACTTGCTGCTATTCCGGGAACCACTCTGGACGATTTGCAGAAAAGTACTGAAAATGGACAGGAACAAATTATTGCGGTTGTACGTACGCCTTCTGTTATAACACCAGAAGAGGTCGCCCGGATAGAAAATAACCTGGCTCTGGTAATGGACCAAAGTTTGCGTTTAACGATCCGTTCGGTATTAACCCGTGATGCCGATGCCCAACGGTATTTATTCGCCAAACCTTCCGCTTCAGAAGCTTTGACTGGGGAAGCATTAGCTTTTCATCAAAAACTGGAAGGTTCCATCAAAATCTCGTTAAAGCAAGTTGAGCCCGCCAGTCAGTTGCTGGAATATCGCTATCGGGAAAACGGAGATACCATTCAGGCACTGGCCATAGTAAGGACACCATATACTCTACGTCCTGATAGAGTCAAACTAATTGAACGCGCTCTCAACCAGCAAATGGACCGTAAAATTGAGCTTATTGTCCGTTCCACAATAGGCGCGGATGCAACCAGCCAATGGTTTCTATCGGAATATGAAGAGAATCTTCTCGGTGAATCAGATGATGTGCAATAAAAACCTTACCGGTTCAAATCTGTTCTCAGACTTTGCGCTTCTTTTAAGTATATGTGCTTGATCTCATTTTGGCTTTTGTCGGTATTAACATGCAGCATTACCCTGATGCACTTTGGGAGCGAACCTGGCACTTCTATCTCTTGAAAACACATCAAGGGAACTTTGTCCCAACCTATGGAGCGGGCCGCTGCGGCCGGGAATACTGAACGAAGGTCAGAAGTAAGGGTAAACAAGGCACTGGCAATATCATCAATGGAAAACCCGTTTTCATTTTGCATAACCTGCAGCAGTTCTCGTGTGGCGTTTAGTATTTCATCTACATTGTCATCACTAACCGTAATTGCTCCTCTTATTCCTCTCACCAACATATTCGCACCTACCATCCTGCCATATTACGCATTTAATCTTAAGCCACTGCACGGTGGCCCAGGCCAATCGCGACTTCATCCAAATGCAGTAAACCTATACCCATAAAAATAGCTACACTAACGTGATCCTGGTGACGGGCAATTCCTATTTTCCCGCCTACATTCAGCCCCAGAGCTTTGGGCATTATCTGGGCAATAGCTTCCCGGGCAGCTCCCGCGACTGCTCCTTCATCAGCATGAGTATCTTTTATAACCTTTTCTCGTTTGGCTGAAACTACCGCGCGTTCTACAATCTTGCCCACCGAGCTGATGAATTCTCCCCCATAATCAACCGCCACCGCTTTAATGCCGTATTGCTCAAACAGTTCCTGTTTCAGGCGGTTCTCCTCTTCACGGGATGAAGTCAGGGCTATTTTAATGGCTGCGGTTGCCACCAGCTTGCTGCCTACCATTCTAATCCCACCTTATTGTTCGTAAACATATATTAATTCATCAACTAAACTCCCAAAAGGATCATTCTGAATTATTTGGAATTAATAAAAATCGTTCTGGCAAATCTGAGTAAATATGTGGCTGGTCTACTTTTACTATTTTACTATAACTTTGCCCAGCATTACTATGCCCTGATCAACTGTAAAATAAGCGTCTTTTTGGGGATAGGCCAAATTGGGAGAAACATCTTTAATCCGATACTCTATGGGGAAATTATAGGCGCTGGAATCAATTTCGATTTTATCTCCCGCCATAAGTTTCACCTGAACCTCTTTTTGCTTAAAGGTTTTTACCTCTTTGTCATTAACCAGAACCTTGGCCAGCGGTAAAGACGAAAACTTGTCAATGCTTATTGTCATGAGGCCTCCGGAGACCGAATGCTCGTTGCGGGTGCTTGGGAATGGCTGTTTGCAGGCGTATTTACTGGATAAGATATGTTTTGGCCCTCCAAGCGTTCCCCCCAGCTTAAATACAGCCGGTAAGGCTCTTTGGTCATAATGGCTTGGACCACAACCACCATAACCAAACCGGTAACAATAAATCTAATTAAAAACTTTTCTACGCGACTTATCACTTATTATCCTCCCCGGGCAGGTATTTTTTCTATCTTATGCCTGCCGGGGAGAGATTATCCATGAGTAGACTTACAGGTTCTTTTTAGCCCATTCAACTCCTACAATAAAGGCCTCTTTATTTTTCTCGATTACAGCGGGTTTTTTACCTTTGAAAACGGAATCGAACTGTTCCAGGCTTGTTCTACTGTCACCACTCTGCTGACCTGCAAGTAGGCGCCGAGCATTATCATATTAGCTCCTCTAGGATTCCCCATTTCATCAGCTATAGCGTTAACAGGCACCTGCCAAACCGTTAAATCCTGACGGTGCGGCATTCTGTCCACCAGTGACGAATTTATTACCAGAGTGCCATTTGGTTTAACGCGCGGTTCGAACTTATCCAGCGAAGGCCGGTTCATGATAATAGCTGTATGTGGGTTCTCCGTCAAGGGTGAGTTTATCTCCTCATCAGAAATAGTAACCAGGCAGTTTGCTGTTCCTCCTCGCATCTCAGCCCCGTACGAAGGTACCCAGGTTACTTCTTTTCCTATTCCCATGGCGGCGTGGGTTATAAATTGTCCCATAGCCAAAACTCCCTGACCGCCAAATCCGGCAAAGAGTATTTGTTTTTCTTCTTGCACAGTAAATCCCCCTCCTGGTTATTCGGGCACCTTAAATTCGCCCAACGGGTAGTAGGGAATCATTTTTTCTTCCACCCATTTCATGGCTTCGACCGGGCTCAGACCCCAATTAGTAGGGCATGTTGACAGGACTTCCACCATAGTAAAGCCCAGTCCTTTTTGCTGGATTTCAAAGGCTTTTTTAATAGCCTTTTTGGTTTTAGTAACATTGGCAGGGTTGTTGACAGCCGTACGACAAATATAGGCTGAGCCATAGTTTACTGATAATAATTCCGCCATCCGCGCAGGATACCCTTCTACCTCAATGCTCCTGCCGTAAGGAGATGTGGTAGTAACCTGACCCAGCAGAGTGGTAGGCGCCATTTGGCCTCCGGTCATACCATATATAGCGTTATTAATAAAAATAGTAGTAATTTTTTCTCCCCGCAGAGAGGCATGCACGATCTCGCCCATACCTATTGAAGCCAGGTCACCATCACCTTGATACGTAAATACCATGCGGTCAGGCAAAAGCCTTTTGATAGCTGTGCCTATAGCCGGCGCCCTGCCATGAGCGGCTTCCAGCATATCACAGTTAAAATAATCATAAGCCAGAACAGAGCAGCCCACGGGGCAAATTCCGATAGTTTTTTCCCGTATCTGCATTTCATCCATACATTCGGCTATTAAACGATGCACGATCGTGTGTACAGCCCGGGCAATAATGATATTTAGCACCGGTTAAACTCTCAGGTTTTTTAAATACCGTTTTCATCTCAGTCCCTCCCTATCCGCTAAGGCAATAATCTGTTTGGTAATCTCTTCAGGATTGGGAGTAATTCCGATGCGGCCGTAAAGATCTACCGGTACCTGTCCGGCTACAACTAACCGAATATCTTCAATCATCTGCCCCATACTGATTTCTATTGACAGGAAACGTTTTGCGGTCTGGGCGGCTTCTTTTACGATATTTTCCGGAAATGGCCAAAGGGTAATCGGCCTGATTAAGCCAGCCTTAACCCCTTGCTTGCGTGCCTCTAATACCGATTTCTTTGAAACGCGAGCCATTATCCCATAGGCCATCAAAATAATATCCGCATCTTCTGTCATAAAGGTTTCAGCGCGTTGTTCATTCTTTTTTATTAATTCATACTTGGCATCCAGGTGCCGGTTTCTTGTTTCCAGAAAATCGCTGTCCAAATGCAATGTATTAACTATATTGGGTTTTCGGCCTTTGCACCCGGTGGTTGCCCAGGGTTTATCCGGCTGATAGTTGACAGGCTCACGCAGCGTAATCGGCTCCATAAGATTGCCCAGGTTCCTTCACCCAGAATCAAAACCGGGGTACGGTATTTATCAGCCAGGTCAAAACCCAAAATAGCAAAATCCATCATCTCTTGAACCCTGGAAGGGGCTAAGACAATGACCCGGTAATCACCGTGGCCTCCCCCGCGGGTGGCCTGGTAATAATCGGCCTGGGAAGCTGTATGCCTCCCAAACCCGGACCGCCGCGGGAAATATTTATTATGAGCGCTGGCAGTTCTCCTTCCGCCAGGAACGATATGCCTTCTTGTTTCAAACTCAAGCCCGGACCTGATGATGCGGTCATAACCCGGGCTCCGGTAGACGATCCTCCATAAACCATATTGATAGCCGCGAACTCACTCTCGGCCTGTACGAATACTCCGCCTATCTGTGGCATTTTTCTGGCCATATATTCGGCTATTTCGCTGGAAGGAGTAATAGGATAACCGAAATAACCACGACATCCAGCTATAATGGCTCCTTCTGCCAGAGCTTCGTTGCCTTTCATTAAAACGCGCATGCCTTCACTCCCTTTCCACCTCAATTACCAGGTCAGGGCACATTAAGGCACAAATCCCACAACCCGTACATCCTTCGCTATCTAAGAGCACAACCGGGTGATACCCCAAAATATTTATAGTTTCCACATCAAAACCCAGCAAGCCGCGCGGGCAAAATTCTATACAAAGCCCACAGGCCTTGCAGCGGTCATGATAAAAACCGAGCCTGCCTTTGGCCATTTATGACAATCCTCCTCAACTTTCCTGTAACCATTCCGGACGCAGGTATAATTTTATAGTCCTGGTGATCTTCTGATATTCCGGTGGCAGTTCATTATAAAACCTCTCCTCAACAGTCAGGCAGCTGACAGGCAGTTGTAATGCATCTGCCAGTTCCAGCACCCTGCGGTGCCCTTCCATGATTACCTCCAGATTCGTATCTTCTACCAAATTAGGATTGCTAATTATGGCAGTAAAACGCCTGCGGCCAGCTTTTTGTAAAAGCTCTCGCAGGTTCTGAAGCTCTGATGAGGTTCCGGCAAAAGGTCTGTAAGGATTTAAAACCAGATAAAAATCACAAGGTCTGTCTTGAATGAAGCGGCTCAGATAACCTAAAACAGTCGCTCCGACCTCATCCCCGGCCAGATCAAGATAAATGGAATTATCCTGCTGCAGCAAGCCCAATACTTCTGGAGGAACTTGCGGTACATCCCCAAAAGCCAGCTCGCCGCTGGGCGCTACCAATCTAACCCCGGATTCTGCAAGCATGCCCTTAACGTCCCGGGATGCAAAAAATGGGTTTACAAAATCCAGGTCGATTAATATGGGTGATTCGTTATTTTTCATGCCCTGCAAGGCAAAGTTTACAGCTATTTCCGTCTTCCCACTGCCAAATCCGCCTGAAAAGATCGCTAGATGTCTCAAATACTTTGCCCCTCGCATTTTTACTTAATCAGTAGAGTATACCAGTAAGCCGCGAAAATCAACCATTTTTCACGAAATATTAACCTTATTTGTTTGTTAATTTATACTATTACACGAAAATAAGGGGATTGTGAAAATATAGGTTTGTTTTTGTATCTGGCCGGGTTTGACGCGGTAAAGAAATGATTGAGAGGATATAACAGAGCAATCCAACCGGTTCATATTTTTACAATAAAAATCCGCTTTACAATTATTTCTAATATAACACCCTATGTAGGAATCATCCCAGATTAAAAACCTGCTGATCACAAAAAACGTCAGTTAATTCGGAAATGCTTTTCTCAATGACCATCTCATCCAATCCCAGCAATTCCATGGCCCCATCGGAAATAGCATAAAGCATGCCATCCACGCCGATACCAATCCCCATGGCCATACAAACAGCATCTGCTATATGTACTATGGCTGTTAGCTGCGGGTTGGTTTGAGCCTGGCGCGGATCATGATGCCAGGCTATGGCTTCAACCAGTTGTTCGGGAAGATGCCACTTACTGGCTACTCTTGAACCTACAATTGCATGATCAAAGCCCAGTATTTCCAGTTCTACCTGGTTAAAAGGCATATCTCCAACACTGACCCTTTCAACAACTTCATGATATGTATCTTTCATAGAACGGTTCAGTATTACCTTGCCGATATCATGCAGCAGACCGGCTGTATAGGCCACATCCAGATTGCTGAAACGAACTTTACGCGCAATCAAGCGGGCGGCCATGGCACAGGCTTGCGAATGTCTCCACAGTTCTCCATATTCCAGAGCATAGCTTCAATCTCCTGATTCAGTATATCACTTACCGAAGCTGCCAGAACAATACTGCGAATAGTCTTAAAACCGAGAAATATTATAGCGTCAGCTACGGTATTAATTCTGCGGGTATAACCATAGTAGGCTGAATTGGCCAAACGTAATACACGGGCTGTTATAGCCTGATCCTGATTTAATACACTGCTTACATCCTGGGCTGTAGCATTCGGATCGTCAGTCAGCTGCATTACCCTTGACACCACCGCAGGTAAAGCTGGTAAATCATTTACTGCTGCCACTATTGAATCTAAAGTGAGTATACCCACCTGAAAGCCCCCCGTTTATTTCCAGTTATTTATTTTTCTCTCAAGATAACGTTTGTAATCCAACAACTCGCTGCTTATACGCATCAACAATCGTTCAATATCTATTTTGTTAAGCTGTATATCTTCCGGTTCAATAACCTGTATAGTCCTGAATTCCTCTTTCATGCTGAAACGCACCGCATCTTCCAAAGAATCTGCTGAAAATGAAACCACTACTGGAGCATACGCTATTTCTTTACCGCTAATTTCATCATAAACAGAATATACTTCCTGACTCATATCAATATCTTCAATGATAATTCCTTGAATGGGCACATTCCTGATCATGGCTATTTTGTGCTGTCGGAGCGATTCGGCCACCTGTTCGCTGCTTTTGCCTCCAATCAGCATTTTCCCATTTTTAGCACGGCCAACATAATCAAACCGTACTTTAAGTCGCAATTTAGCCAAAGATTACACTCCTTCAAGACGCTGCTTTCAGCTTTCACATGTATTAATTATAAAATATTTCGGTTATTTCAGCCATAAAAAGGCCTATTACCGCAGCTAAACCCTCACCATAGTTTATATCCAGGTCAAAAAGCGGTTTCAGTCCTAGTTGATTAAGAATGAGTTCATGCCCGGTCTGATCTGACAAACTAGGTGCAAAAACATTTGCGATTATTTGTGGTTTATACAGGCTGGCTGTTAACGCAGCTATGGTTGTAACATAACCATCCAGCATCACAGGTATACCTATTTCTGCAGCACGCAGTATAAATCCTGTTAGAGCGGCTATTTCCAGTCCTCCAAATCGCGCCAATATATCAACCGGGTCACCAGCGCATGGTTTACGCAGTACCATAGCTCTACCAATTATATCGAGCTTTCGGGATATTACTTGATTGTCCGCTGAACCCCTTCCGGTGAGTAATAAAGGATCTAAGCCAGTTATAGCGGCAGCTAAAGCGGCTGCGCACAATGTGTTGGCAATGCCGATTTCCCCAATGGCAAAAATATCAACATCACCTCGACAAAGACAATCACAAAACTGTTTGCCTGTATCTGCAGCTCGGTTCACTTCGTCTTTGGTGAGGGCATCCCCGTATAAAAAATTCCTGCTGCCCTTACTTACAGGCACAGAAAAATAGCAGCTGGTGGTGGTTTGAGCTTTCACTTCCGTCCCATAGACACATTCTTTTTTAAAATCAGCCAAACCTGTAAAATCTGGTTCCTGTGCCAGACCTATATTAATAATGTATTCCCGGCTGTTAAGCCTGTGCAGTAAACGCGTTACCGCTGATTCACCGCGCAAATGCTCTTCAACTATAGCATGGCTCTGCATGGCATAATAGATACTAGTATTCTCTTTGCTCACGCCATGATCAGCGGCAAATAAAACCAGGCTGTAGTTGCGAGCTGCGCAATTTCGCTCCTGTAAAAAACGATGCAAATCCTGCAGACGTCCCAGCCCCTGGCTAGCACTCATCTTAATGATTCACCAGACTTTCTGCGTGCCAGGGCTTTTAATTTTTCAACTTCCTCACCATTTAGCAAGCGATATTTTCCACATTCCACTCCATCCAGGGTTAAAAAAGCCAATGAGGTGCGTTTTAATTTAATCACTGGATGCCCTACGGCCGCACACATTCTTTTTACCTGTCGCTTACGTCCTTCATGTATTTCCAGTTCCAGCAAGGTATTATCTTGTGAAGCAGCCAGAATTCTGACCCGGGCAGGAGCGGTAATTCCGTCTTCCAGCTCCAAACCTCTTTCTAACTTGTATAAAGCCTGCTTTTTGACTTTTCCTTTTACCAAAGCCTCGTATCGCTTACTCATTTCGTAGCGAGGATGCATCATCAGGTTGGCGAATTCTCCGTCATTGCTCATAAGCAGAAGTCCCTCAGTATCCAGATCCAACCTGCCTACCGGGTATACCCTGGCTGAAATGTCTGCCACCAAATCCATAACCGTAGGCCTTCCCCTGGCGTCACCCACACTGCTTAAATAGCCCACTGGTTTATACAGCAATAAATAAACGGGAGATTCAAAAACCAATTTGGTTTCATCGCACTCAACCTCATCAATTCCAGGCTGGACTTGGTAAGCAGGTTCAATTATCAACGCTCCGTTAACCTTTACCCTGCCCTGGGCAATTATTTCCTCGGCTTGCCTGCGCGAAGCAACTCCCGCTCCAGCTATATACTTAGATAATCTCACTTTATTTCCTTCAAAAGACATTTAAAATAGAGGTACTATTTTTCTATTATGGCTATATTTCTACATGTTCAATCTTTAATCCTTTTAGTTAAAATTTTCACACCCCGAGAAAGAACTAAATCTATACATTAACCGGATTATAGAAAATTAAACCTGCAAGTGTACAGCTTTTTTCTGGTATTATATAAATGACTAAACTTTCACATGACTGGTTATACGCAGCAAACGGTTGGTCACGTTCAACCGCCAAACTTGTTTTATATAATATTAATAGTAAGTGGAGGAATCCTGGTGGACAAGAAATCGATAGACCGGGAAAAAGTACAAACAGCTGTAAAAATGATATTAGAAGCCATCGGTGAAGATCCTGAACGGGAGGGTTTGCTTGAGACCCCCCGCCGCGTAGCCGATATGTATGAAGAGGTTTTTTCCGGTTTGGATATAGAACCCCGTGATTTACTGCAGGTTTCTTTTACTGAATACCATGATGAACTGGTGTTAGTAAAGGATATTCCTCTGTATTCAATGTGTGAACATCACTTGCTTCCGTTTTACGGGAAGGCTCATGTAGCTTATATCCCCCGCGGAGGAAAGGTTATCGGTATCAGCAAACTGGCCCGGGTAACGGAAGCCTATGCCCATCGTCCGCAGCTGCAGGAGAGACTTACTTCACAAATTGCGGATTGCATTAACGATACTCTTAATCCCTTCGGTGTGGCGGTAGTAATTGAAGCTGAACACATGTGCATGACTATGCGGGGAGTAAGAAAACCCGGATCCTTAACAGTAACCTCGGCTGTTCGAGGCCTTTTTGAAACCAGAAGTCAGACCCGGGCTGAGCTGTTCTCTCTTATTCATGGAAAATGAGGGGTCTATAAACCAACCCGCAGATTTATTCGCCTGGCGTTTTCGCCGGTTACAACTGTGGGACGATAGTCGTTACGATCCTGCCTTGAAGATATTGAACAGGGAATTATCTGCACACGCGAAGAATCAACCAGACTGTCCTTTTCATCAAAAATGAAGCTTTGCTGAAAGATGAAGCTGTCTTTATCACGAGGATTTGAACTGCCTCCAAAGCAGAAATTTGCCAGGCTGTATACTATGTATTTATTTTGATATTTTTCAACCTTCTGAATAACATGAGGGTGGTGTCCCAAAACCAAATCCGCACCAGAATCAACAGCATAATGGCCTAGTTCGACCTGTTTGGAACAGGGCTGGTTCTCCCCTTCAATACCCCAGTGAAAACTCACAATCACTAAATCAACTTCGTTTTTCAGATTTTTAATATCCTGTCCGACCTGTTTTTTCATCCAGGCAATACTGTTTTTTCATCCATTAGACTCATCACATTGTAGCCCAGCAGACCGATATCAATTCCTTTTATACGCATATACCCGGCTTTTCCATTGCCAAATGAAGTAACGCCGACTTTTTGCAAATTACGTAATGTATCGTTGTATCCTTGCACCCCAAAATCATAGGTATGATTATTAGCCATATTGACCGCTTCAATGCTGCCTTCCTGCAGAATCTTGTTGTATCCCGGCTGGCCTCTGAAATAGTAAAATGGACCTTTTTCACCTTTATAGGCCCTATTATTTATATCAGTTAGAGTCCCTTCCATATTGGCAATACTCAGATCATCATTTTCCAATATCTGACGCACCCCAGCAAAAAAACAGCTGTAATCGTTTCCGTTTTTTTGGAACACATCATCAAAGCTTCCCGCAGCAGGAAATACGGTATCATAACCCATGGTACAATCACCCACCGCGCTTATGGTAATTTCCCTTCCCGTATTTTGGGGAAGATATCCGCTCCAATCTGGTTTTTGAGGTTGCCGAGGCGGAAGTTGCAGGATTTTTTGCAGCCTCATGGCTAGCAAGACTCCCTCGACAAACTCGGCCCGGCGATCGAAGGCATATTGTTTTGCAGAACTGGGGTTAATAATACCGCAGGCCACAGCACCATCTATTTCATTATCACTTTTTTGTTTATTTACCGGATTAGAAATATACTTACCGGCCCGAATAAGTGCCTGCCCGGCCCATCGTGCTGCTTCTCCCCGGCTTACTGGCCTTTTCCAGTCTGACGATGACCAGTTCATTGTCTCCAGAGCAATTCCGGCTTTATGGAGTGATTTAATGTAAGGTATGTACCAGGAGCTGTCTGCATTATCTTCATTATTCTTATCAAGCAGCAAAACCCGGCTTAACAGGACCGCCATTTCCAATCTGCTCATATTGCGGCTCAGGTTCAAATAAAACAGTTCGCCCTTTTTATAACCTCTAATTAGACCCTGTTGCAGTGCACTATCTATCATTTGCCTGGATTCCGGGCTGTGGTTTAACCAATCGGGTTGGTACTTACCTAGCTGCCAGTCAATATAATTCATGCTTTCAGGATGATTGTTATCTGCTTCGGACGCCTGGCAAAATTCATGGTTTAATTCCAAGTTGTTTTTACTGGGTATATATACACCCAACATTACAATCAAGATAACCAGGCTGAGATATTTTATCTTCAACAATTACCACACCTCTGTAAAAAATCAACCTTTAATCAACTGACAACGAACCTGCGTCTATCGTTCCCCTTTGCGGCGCGTCATATATAAACTGGTTTTAATATATACGCATAAAAACCGGGCAACAATACACTACCCGGTTTTTACCTAATATTAATCGTGAAAATCTGTATAAATCTGTGGCTATATTATATTATTCAGCTTGCTTATCGTTTAAAGAAGCTCCGTCCTCAGGCCCTGCATTAACGTTATCAACCTCAGCCTCCTGGCTCTCCTGGGGTTGGGGTTGTTGATTTATGGTTTCTGTACTTGAATCTAGTATCCTCCGAGCACCTGCATAATAAGATGAATAATAAGCATCCGATAATCGTGAATAAACAATCCCTCTGTAGCTGCCTGAACTGGAGTGAATAAATTGATTAGAACCTACATATATACCGACATGATTAATGCTCCATGCTCCGGGCCCCTGGAAGAACACCAGATCACCTATTTGCAGATTGCTCTTATCTACATGCGTACCGATCCCAGCCATTCCAGCCGCAGTGCGTGGCAGGTTATAGCCGAACTGTTTAAAGCAATAACTGACAAAGCCAGAACAATCAAACCCGCCCGGACCTGATCCGCCATAACGATACGGAGTGCCTAAAAAACGCGATCCAAACTCAATAATACTCTGACCGGAAACAGGCCCTGTTGAAGAACGCGATGGCGTAGCCTGAACATAGCTTGTTGGACTTTGAACTGACCTGGTTGCGACTGGTGCAGATCCAGACCTGACGACCAGCAGTTTTTTACCCAGGCTTAAAAAATCGCCGCTCATATTATTGAGTTGTTTGATCTTATCGACTGTTGTATTATATTTGCGGGCTATGGTCCATAGGTTGTCCCCTTCTCGAGCAGTATGATATGTATCAGCTAAAGCCAGCGGAGCAATAAGTACGACCAATAACAGACTCAATATCAAAGCGCTTAAGTATCTCCTCATATAATCCGCCTTTCAAAGTTTTGTTTTTGTCGTCAATCCCAAGACTTATAGATAAATTTGCAAGTATTCAAACAATTTTGTAATCAGACCTTTAGTTATTTCTCCAGTAAAATTGGAATTCCTTCTTTTCTGCAAAATTTTCTTCATAAATAGGGAACATTTTCTTTCGACAAGCGTCAAAATATAACCCAACGAATTATAGTGATATCAAAAAAATAAGAAGCCAGGCAGCACAGGATATCCTCTGCCGTCTGGCTTCTATTATTTTTTATAAAGTATAGAAAGCGAAGCTAAATTGAGTTAATAACTCGTAATTAAAATAACCCTACTATTTCGCCATCAGGTAAAATATCTATTTTTTCGGCTGCAGGTCTTTTGCTAAGACCCGGCATAGTCATTATATTACCGGCTAAAACTACGATAAATCCTGCCCCGGCACACAGCTTAACTTCGCGGGCTGTAATTTTAAAGCCTCTAGGCCGCCCTCTTTTTTCAGCATTATCAGATAGAGAATACTGCGTTTTAGCGATACAGATGGGCAGATCCCCATAACCCATGCTTTCCAAACGCTGCATCATCTTTTCAGCCTCACTGGTATATTCAACACCGTCAGCTCCGTAAATTTCACGGCAAATAACCTCAATCTTATCTTTGATGGGCTGTTCCAACTCATATAAGAAATTAAATTTACTGTTTTTTTCAGTGGCGGCGACAACCTTAATTGCTAGTTCCCTGCCCCCGGCGCCTCCGTCGGTAAACACCCTGGAAAGTGCGGCATCAGCGCCTATGCTTTCACATCTATTAATAACCATATTGATCTCCTCATCTGAATCAGACGGGAATCTATTCACGGCCACTACGACTGGAAGCCCGTATTTCCCTATATTTTCAACCTGTTTTTCCAGGTTCTCCAGACCTTTTTGCAAGGCATTTAGATCGGGTTCTGCATATCTATCCTTATCAACTCCGCCATGATGCTTCAATGCCCTTACAGTAGCTACCAGTACAACTGCATCCGGTTTAAAGCCCCCATAACGACATACGATATCAAAGAATTTTTCCGCACCCAGATCGGCGCCGAATCCGGCTTCGGTTACCATATAATCAGCCAGTTTCAAACCAAGGCGGGTAGCCACAATACTGTTAGCCCCATGAGCAATATTGGCAAACGGCCCCCCATGCACAAAAGCCGGGGTGTTCTCCGTAGTTTGCACCAAATTGGGTTTAATAGCGTCTTTCAGGAGTAAAGCCATGGAGCCATGAGCCTTTAACTGTCCTGCAGTAACAGGGTTGCCGTCAAATGTATATGCAACCACCATGCGACGGCATCTTTCCTTCAAATCCATCAAATCAGTGGCTAAACAAAGCGAAGCCATTACTTCAGAGGCTACGCTGATATCAAAACCTGATTCTCTTGGTACCCCATTAATCTTCCCGCCCAGCCCGATAATAACATTTCTTAAAGCCCTTTCATTCAGATCCATAGCTCGTCTCCAAACAACCTGCCGGGGATCTATCCCCAGTTCGTTACCGTGATGGAGATGATTGTCCAACATGGCGGCCAGCAAATTATGAGCGGCAGTAACTGCATGGATATCGCCAGTAAAATGCAGGTTAATATCGTCCATAGGGAGCACTTGAGAGTAACCCCCGCCGGCAGCCCCGCCTTTGATTCCAAAACTCGGTCCCAATGAAGGTTCGCGCAGTGCGATAACCGCCTTCTTGCCAATCATGTTTAACGCCTGTCCCAACCCTACCGTGGTAGTGGTTTTCCCTTCCCCTGCCGGTGTGGGATTAATAGCGGTCACAAGAATCAGCTTTCCTGAAGGTTTGTCCTGCAGCCGGGGCCACAAATCCATGGAAAGCTTGGCCTTGTATCTACCGTAATACTCGATATCGTCTTCACTCAAACCAATTTTGGCGGCAATTTCTCCAATGGGCAGCATTTTAGCTGACTGGGCTATTTCAATGTCGCTTTTCATCCTTTGACCCCCTGTTTTATAATTAGCCGTTGACTAACAATTTTCATTGATTCGTTTAATAATTATTTGCATAGGCGATTTTACAGTCTTATTTTACCACAGGTACTGTTAGAAATATGTTAAGGCCTTGTTATTTCATCCTTAACATAATAACGATACTTTTCACATTTCTAACCAGGAAGATTTCTTTTACCGCCTTGCCTTTATGGCTTGGACAAAGCGTTATGTTTACCCTAAGTCAAGTGCAAAAATTGAGTTAACTACTTAAATAACAAATGGCAAATGTAGACCGAGGCGAGAAATCCGGTGAGGTCAGCGGTGAGTCCGGTTACAATGGCATAACGGAATCTCTTTATTCCTACCGAACCGAAATATATAGTGAGTACAAAAAAGGTTGTATCTGTAGTTCCTTGCATGGTAGAAGCCAAACGACCAATAAAAGAATCAGGCCCATGAACTTTCATAAGTTCAGTAGCCATGCCCAGGACGGCGCTGCCCGATAACGGACGCATAATGGCCAGGGGCAGTATCTCTGAGGGTATGTTCATCAAATTGGTGAACGGACTCAACGCCCGGCCTAAATACTCCATTGCCCCGGAAGCGCGAAAAACCGAAATTGCCACCATCATTCCCACTAAAAAAGGAATGAGTTTCAAAGCGGTGGTGAATCCTTCTTCCGCTCCTTCCACAAAGCTTTCGTAAACCGGTACTTTTTTATAATAACCATAGACGGGAATAACCAGTAATAAGAAAGGAATAGTCCATTTTGAAACCAGTGTCAGTACAGATAACAGCATCTACCTGTCCCTCCAGGGACTAAATGTACGAAACCAGTAATCTAAAGTAATGCCAATGCACATGGCTATAGCAGTAGCAAATATACAAGGGCCGACAATTTCCGCAGGATGTGCCGAATGATATGATAAACGCACCCCAATAATGGTGGCCGGCAGTAATGTAATACAGGAAGTATTCAGAGCCAAAAATGTGCACATGGCCTCGGAAGGATTATCTGAGCCTTGATTGAGATTCTGCAACTCGCGCATGGCTTTCATGCCAAAGGGGGTAGCGGCATTTCCCAGACCTAACATATTGGCGCTGAGATTTAGAATAATGGCTCCCATGGCCGGATGGTGGGTGGAACTGAAGGAAACAGACGAATCATCAGCGGTCTGAGTAAACGAGCCAGCCCCTGTATCATACCTGCCTTTTCCGCAATTCTCATGATTCCCAGCCATAAGGCATGATGCCAATCAAATCAATGCAAACCTGAACCGCGCCCCGCGCCGATCCCAGAGCAGCTTCTGTCACTGTTTCAATATTGCCCGTCAGACCTGCCACAATTATCCCAGAGCCTAATAGAACCAGCCAGACCACGTTCAACATACCGCAACAGTCCCCTTTTTAAACCCTTTTTGAAGGGTATGTATAGGCAAAAAAAATAGAACCGTTCGTAATCTACTGAACGGTTCCTTGTTTTTAGACCAAACGATTTATTGATTGCTTCGCTGCGCATGCAATGACTCTTTAGATTCGCTGTGTGCGTATTCTTTTTAAAACTCTATATCGTCTTTGCCTTCGCCATTTCTTTTGCGTCTTTTATCAATAATATGATCAACCTTATCCATTACTTGAGGAACAGTATCCACGATACGTTCAGCCAACTGGTTACCGGTTACAGATATAAGGCGTACATCATTCATTCTAACCACTAAAAAGCCCACCGGTTTTACAGAAACACCGGCGCCGCTGCCTCCTGCAAAAGGCAGTTCCTGTGCGCGCTGGTTATTAAACATCTCGTATTCCCCGCCTCCGGCAGCAAAACCACAGGCTACCTGGGAAACCGGAATTATCACTGTTCCATCATTGGTTTCGACCGCATCACCTACTACAGTATTGACATCTACCATCTCCTTGATGGCTTGCATTGCGGTTTTCATCAGTCCCTCAATAGGATGGCTCTGTTTTTCTTGTTGTGAATCCATGCCAGTACCCCCTTACGTACAAAAACAATATATAGCATATTATAAACATAATATATACGATACGCATTTTTAATATACAAAACAAGCTGCTGGATATTTCTTTATGAAGGTAATCAGGCTCAACCTCCAGGTTGAGGTCATGTAAACGGCTAAAACTGCCAATCATACCTGTAATAGTGCCTTTCGCTGTCCAGATTCCTCCACAGGCCACGGCGGTATACATAATATCATCAAGGCCCAAACGTGTCCTCCAGTCTAGTTTTTCCACTGCCATATATTTAAAAAATAGTCGTCCCAAGTTTAATACTGCATGGATATCCTTAAAGGGATTGATTGGAGTGTTACGTTTTTTAGATGTGGGATGCAGGGCTTTATGTTTTCTTTTTTCAATCAAATCATTAATTATCTGCGCCCAGCCAATTGGCAGTTCCATGTGTTTATGCCATTCAAACCGTTTCCATACAGGTAAAACGTCAATCTTTACCGATTTGGCCTGCTGGTTTAACACCAGTTCAAATCTTAACCGAAGTCTCAGATAGATTGCATTAATTAACAACAATACCATTACCAGCAAGGCGATGATAATTCCAGCCTTCATTATAGGATTCTCCTGTTTTTTCCATATTGTCCCGCAGGTCTTAACATTTATTCGGTTTTTTTACCCTGCAAAGCTTCCTCAATAATCTGTTCCACCTGTGAAATCACCTTGTACATCTCATCATCAACCTTAATATTGGCCCGGCCCAGGCGAAATGTAGGACAGTGCAGATTAAAATCGGTTATCTTTCTGTTGATATTCTCCATTAATAAACGCTGTTCATAATAAAAATGCGCCTTTTTCTTATTGAATCTTTCCAGGGCCATCTTACCGTGTTTTTCCCGGTAAAACAATCGAGTGTATTTTTTAAAATACTCCACTTCATCCCAAAATTTCTTAAGGTCGGCATCAACTTCCTTGCCCAGGTCTATCCAGTAGGGAACGAAATCGTTATCTTTAAGGATTTTTAGCACCATACGTAATTCAGGAGGTTCAAAGGGATTTTCCTCAAAGCTCAGCGGTTTGCCTGCACCCTCTAAATTATCGAAATCGCCCCGTTCTCGGGCTTTGTTTATCTGTTCCTCCACCAAATCCTCAGTGCTGCTCATATAGCGCGCCAGTTTCCTGGCTTCCTGCAGTTTAATTATTACCTGTTCCTCGATAGATTTATCCGCCACTTGATTTTAAGCCTCCTCTAAAACCGGCAATTCCTTGAGGCTGCCCAGGCCAAAAACCTTCAAAAATTCAGGGCTGGTTTTGTATAACACCGGTTTACCCAGGACAGCTTTATGTCCCGCTTCCTCAATAAGTCCTCTTTCCAAGAGATTCGTAACTATTTTTTCCGATTTCACCCCGCGTATATTTTCAATTTCCGCTTTTGTCACCGGTTGACGATAAGCGATTATCGCCAGTGTTTCCAGGGCAGCCTGGGAAAGCCTGCGCCGCACCGGTTTTTCCAGGCGGTTAATTATATCCGCGCAGCGGGGATGAGTACACATAAGGTACGAATTGTCAATACGTACAATTTGTATACCTCTCTGTTTTTCATTATACTCCAGAATCAACTCGTCCAACACGCTCTTAAGATCAATGAGCGGCAAGTCTAGTATTTCCACCAGTTCTTCTATAACCAGCGGTTCAGCCCTGATAAAGAGAATGGCCTCCAATGCAGCCTTAATCTCATCCCGAATTAACACTGGACTTTTTCGCCCCTTTCAGTTGGATTACTATCTGTCCAAATCCCTGTTCCTGTACGGCTCTAACCCGTTGTAAACGCAAAAGCTCCAAAAGTGCCAGAAATAAAGCCAACGCTTCACGCCGGCTTTTAATATCTCTAAACATTTCTTGGAAAACCATGACTCTATGACTTTTTTTGAGCATGCGCACAATGTCATCCATTTTATCTTCTACCTTGATATCTTCCAAAGCCAGATTAAAGTCAGTGCTTTTAACTGGTATTTGCTGGACCATGTTCTGATAAGCCTTAACCAACGCTTTTAGATCTGCCGACAGTTCTTCGTATATTAAATCTCCGGATTCACTGTTACGGTAATAAATGCGAGGCAATTCGCCTTCATATAACGCAGCCAGATGATCAGATACCGCTTTAAACTTTTTATAATCCAGCAGCTTTTGCACTAATTCTGTTCTGGGATCGACGGCTTCGTCACCGTCCTCAGCATTATCGCCCGTCACTCGATTCGGCAGTATTAAACGAGATTTTAAATTTAACAAATATGATGCCATAAGCAGAAAGTCCCCCAGCTGCTCCAAATCAATATGACCGGTATTCCGCAGGTATTCGAGGTATTGTTCCGCGATAGCCGCTATAGGTATGTCATAAATATCTATTTCGCTTTTTTCCACCAGGTATAATAATAGGTCCAGCGGTCCGTGAAAGGCCTCCAAATCAACCACGTAGGGCACTATCACACCCCCTGCCAGTTTTAGAATACAGCTGTATATAATAAGCTATACATGATATTCACCAAGGGATTAAGTATTTTGCCAAAGGCCCCGGTAATAATAAAAAGCAGCAATATCAACGGCCCATACTGTTCAATCGAATACATGAACTGGGCTCCGGAATCAGGCAGGAGCCCGGCCAGAATCTTTGACCCATCCAAAGGCGGCAAGGGAATAAGATTAAACACCGCCAGGATAAGATTAATGTAGACCAGCGGTCCTACCAGCAACAACACTGTACTGTTGGTATAAAGACTGAAACCTGCTCCGGGATCTATACCATAAAATTTTAAAATAAGCATACCCGTCAGAGCCAGCATAAGATTCATAGCCGGCCCAGCCAGAGATACCAGCATCATACCTTGTTTTACGCCGCTGTTCCTGAAATTATAAGGATTAACCTCGACCGGTTTGGCCCAGCCAAACTTAAAAAACAGCAGCATAAAAAAACCTACCCAATCGATATGGGGCAGGGGGTTCAGGGTCAGCCGTCCCTGGTAATAGGGCGTGTCATCCCCTAACCAGTAAGCCACTCTGCCATGGGCGTATTCATGAAAGGTCAGTCCGATAATTATGGCAGGCAGCCAGATCAAGGTATTAATCAACCACTGCATCTTTAAACCTTTCCTCCTCTATCCATCTCTTTACAGTATTGATTTCATCTTCCCGGGTATTAATTTTCTCCGCCAGTTTTAAAACATACAATTCATCCAAAATCAAACGGAAAATTGGTCCCGGAATCAAACCTAGATCCTGTAAATCATTGCCGTCAATTTCCACCTCGACCGTTTCTTTAAGATCCAGATAGTGCACCAGGTTTTCCCAGGCGGTTTCGTCCCTGACTAAAAGCAGCAAGTATACGATGTTTTCCCGGCTCAGGTCTGCTACCATATGATCGATCTCAGGTGCGGGAAGTTTGGGATCAGCCATAAGAGCTTCCGCAATCTGCGGTACCTTGCGGGAGCCCTGTATAGTTTGCGCGGCATAATTTTCAAAAGGATATCGTTCCAGAATACTGTCCACTTCCTGCTGTTCCAGACGAGCCAACAATACGATAATATAGACCAGCCAGCTTTTAATATTTACAGGGTAATACCTCTCTTCCAGCCAGGCAGCCATGATAGGAATCCTTTTTAAGGTTACCCGGTTCAGGTGTTCGAGTTTCACTTCAGGTAATATATAATTCCAAACCCCTATTTCCTTCATACGGTCTAAGGAGGGTCCAGGGTCTTTTTCGTTAAGAATCAGGATGAGTTCGCTCAAAATACGCTTATAGGATAATTTACCTAGAAGTCTGCGTTCAATGGCATCGCAGGCGAACCGTAAGGTATCTTCTTCAATGGTAAAACTGTATCTTTGTTCAAAACGTATAGCCCGTAATATACGAGTGGGATCTTCTACAAAACTAAGGTTGTAGAGTATGCGAATGATACCCTGTTCCAAATCCCTGCGTCCTCCGAAATGATCTATCAAATCTCCGAAACGTTCCGGATTCAAACAAATCGCCAGGGTGTTAATGGTAAAATCGCGGCGGTAGAGGTCCTCTTTTATGGTAGACTTCTCTACTTTAGGCAGAGCCGCCGGAAATTCATAATACTCGGTCCGGGCTGTGGCTACATCGATTTTACTGCCGTCAGGAAGCTGAATTACTGCGGTACGAAAGCGATCATGAATCCGTACTTTCCCCCCTAATCTTTCAGCCAGTTTCTGGGCCAGTTCCTCCCCGCTGCCTTCTACCACCAGATCCACATCAAAATCGGGAACCCGCAGAAAAAGGTCTCTCACGAACCCCCCTACACAGTAAACCATGCTGCCCAAGCTGGCCGCGATTTGCCCTGCCAGTCTCAAATTAGCCATAATTCTGGATGGCAGGCGCTCCTCCATCAGATCCAGGCAGTTCTGTTCTTCACTGCCGGACCGATACAAAACAGCATGATCCTCAGGGTAGTCTTCCCCGTGCAGAGTTCTGATAATATCGGTACGTGATACTATGCCTGCCAGGCGGCCATCAGCATCAACCACCGGCAGACGACCGATATCATGTTCTACCATAATTCGTTGTATTTCGGTCACCGGGGTATTAGTATCGATAGATAAAACATTGCTGGTCATAAAGCCCTTTACCGGAGCATGTCCCAATTCATGCATGCGGGCCTTGTCCACATCGCGGCGGGAAATAACCCCCACCATAGTATCGCCGTCAACCACCGGCATACCCGTATGCCCGTAGCGCAGCATTATGCGCCCGGCTTCCTCCATGCTTATAAACATAGGAATGCTTTTTACCGGCGTTGACATAATATCTCCGGCACATAAACCCGGATTAATGTTTTCACCCAAATTCTCTAAAATAATGGCTATGCTCTCTTCAATATTTTTTCCTTTGGCAACTGCAGACGCGGCTTTATCGTGCCCCTTGCCCCCCAGGGGACGCAATACTTCATTAACCTTGATATTATTGCTGCGGCTGCGGCCAACGATGTTAACTTTGCCTTGCATCACCGCCAGAACAAATACCACATCACTGTTTTCTATCTCAAACAGGCTGTATGTAACCGCATCCAGCCCGGGAATGAACTGTTCATTATCACAAACGGCTATGGTCACATCCAGGTTCTTAATTTGATAATGGCGAGCGGAATTGAGCAAGCTCTGGAGAAGCTGTCGCTGTTCGCCTGAAAAAGGAGTCTCCATAAAATTAGCGACTACCGCCAGGTTAGCTCCCTTGGCAAGTAAAAAGGCCACTGCTGACACGTCACGCGGAGTGGTGGAGGTAAAAAGCAAACTCCCGGTGTCTTCGTATATGCCCAGGGCAAAAATAGTGGCATCAAAGGCCGTAACCGGCAGGTTGCGAGCTATAATCTCCTCAACCAGAATGGTGGTGGCGGCACCCGTTCCTTCTACGTGGTAAATGCTTCCCGAAAGGTCATCAGGAGCAGGAGGATGGTGATCATAAACGTAAAAATCTAAATTAGGCCGCATAGCCAGTTCTTTTAATTGTCCCAGGCGATTAGCGCTGGCAGTGTCCACAACTATCATGCGTGATACCGTGCTAAATTCGATTTCCCGGGGGCTTTTAACAGCCAGAAGATCTTTATATAACGCCATAAATTTTTTTACATTGCGTGATAGGGTTCCGGAGAATACTTTTACCGCCGCCGGGTATAATTTCCCTGCAGCCACCATCGCGGCTAGTCCGTCAAAATCCAGAGCGTTATGCGAAGTAATTATATCCATTATTATCAACACTCCTGTCCAGGATAAGTGCATTATAACATAAGCCAAAGTCAAAATCCGTTAAACCATTCCCTCTCAAGTTATGGTTGAAATGTTTTTTAAAACTATTAATTAAGACACAATATATTATATTGTCGCTTTTTATTGTCTATCTTGATTTTATTTTTGTACCAATTCTATAATTAGCGGAGAAATTTTCACTGCAGGAGGATGGGCTTTGTACGAAAAAACAGAAAAATATGAAGTAAATATTGTTCCCAATGTCGGCTATGAAGTGCGGGGCCAGTGGAAAGACGATATTCATGATATACGCACCCGTATTGTATTCAATTACCAAACTTATGAAGTAGTTGAAGCAGAAGCCGAAGGTATATCCGTCCCCTTTGAAATCTGCCATCAGGGTATTCAAGCCATAAAAGAACTGGTTGGTATTAAAGCCGGCAGCGGATTTCTGCGTACTATTAGGCAAAGGGTTATGGGGAAAAACGGCTGCATGCACGTAGGTGAACTGGCGGAATACTCGATCACCGCAGCCTTGAATTGTGCGGTGCGCGAAGTACCTGATTGGGCTGATCCGGCTGATTGGAATGCCCGCTGGGCCATCTGGCAGCATGTCTATAAAGACAACTGCATATATTTCTCCCAACCCGAAGTCATGAAGAGCTTCCGCATTGACATTGAAGAGGTATTACAGAAAACCAAAGAAAATAGGATGAAATAAGTTTTGAGTCAAAGGGACGGTTCTCTTGACACTATGGCTCTATAACCCCATATGCAATGGGGTTGTGGTGACTGCCTACTATGAACTGCACACCTAATCGTTCTAATTCTTTGCTGGAGCGGGTTTCTTTTATTACTACTTTTTTGCGGGCTACCCGGCAGGCTTCTGTTATGCTCTGTTCATCAAGCGGACGATGATCGGCTAACTGCCGTAAAGGTTTGATAGCTGTGCTGTGATGCTGAGGATGACGAAACATGGGGTCAAAATAGACCACATCGAAGGAATTGCTGGGAACATGGCAAAGGTAATAATAATGGTCGCTGTTTATCACTTCTACCTATGTATAGCCATATCCAGCCAGGGCATGGAGCTTTCATAAGCCTGCATTCCCCATTTTATAAGCCCGGCAATTAGCCTTACCGATTCCAATCCTACTACTCGGCCCTCCGAGCAGATGTAGGAAGCAACTACAGCATCAGCCCCCATTCCCAGGGTGCAATCCAAAAACTCATCCGTCTTATTCAGACCACAGGCCTCCAGAAACGGTTCGGTTCCCCGCTGGTGACGCAGAGCAGACAGTCGGTTTTTGGCCATACTGGGGTGATAAAAGAGTTTTTGCGCCCCCATATTCAGCACCGGCCGTCCTGATTCCCACACCAATACCGCTTGTGCCTCATTTTCCCGGGCTATTAATTCGAGGGATTTATTTTCGCGCGGACAATAAGGGATGTGGGTCTCAGCTAAAAAATCTCGGAATTTCTGATCTATTTCCTGGCTGGAACGGGTTCCTGTCGCTATAATACGCATCTTTACCTCTTAAACATACGGTCTAAGTCATGATGATCCAGTTTCACCATTGTAGGCCGCCCATGCGGGCAGTTCTTGTAATCCGGGACTCTTAACAAATCTATAAGCAGTTTTTCCATTTCATAATGACGTAAAACCTCGCCGGCCTTAATGGCTTTTTTACAGGCCATCATAGTCACAGCGCGCTGTTTTATATCGGGATCACGTTTCGTTGTAAGCATTTCCAGGACTTCACGCAGAATCTCTTCTTCATTGCCTGCCACCACGGTTGGTACCGAACGTATCACCAGAGTGTTAGGTCCCAGTGACTCCAGATGAAATCCCATCGCAGCAAAAACTTCCCTATGCTGTTCAACCGTTTCCATTTCACGGCTGGACAATTCAATGCTCAAGGGAATGGCCAGTATCTGCGCCGCTTCCTCACCAGCCGAGGCTGAACCGATTAAATATGAATATAGTATCCGTTCATGAGCAGCATGCTGGTCCACCAGCCACAGCGCATCCTGGTGTTCGATAACAATGTAGCTGTTAAGTACCTGGCCGATTATTTTAAGTTCATCCCCAGGTAATACCTCCAATGCTTCATTGTGCGGCAAACCAATATAATCTATACTGTTAAAAGCCGTTGGCCTTGACTGTTCAAAGCCTGACGAATTTTGAAACACATTTTGCTCCCTGAACAGCGGGGCTGCTGATGGGGGGGACGGCATATAATTATATGAAATCGGCTGCTTGAATATATATTCGCCTGGCCTGCTGTCCGCACTGACCAGGGCATCTTTCAAAACGCCCTGCACGATTTGAAATACAGCTTTCTCATCTTGAAAACGCACTTCACTTTTTTGCGGGTGAACATTTACATCCACACTATCAGGCGGGAGCTGCAGGGTCAAAATAACCACCGGGAACTCCCTGGCCAAAAGAAACCCCGCATAAGCCGCCTCCACCGCGCGGTACAGCAAGGCGCTGCGCACCGGACGTTGGTTTACGAAGAGCATCTCCTGCCTGCGGTTGGCCCGCACCAGTTCAGGTCTGCCAATAAGCCCGGTAAGGCTGGCCGAAGGGCTGATATAGCTTATGTCCAGCAGATGAGATGCGAAATCACTGCCATAAATAGAGATAACCGTGTCACGCAGACTGCCATTGCCCGGGGTTTTGAAATAAGTCCTTTTCTCATTGTTGAAACTAAAGCACACTTCCGGTCTGGCCAGAGCGTAACGGGTGATGAGATCATAAACCTGGTTGCCCTCACTAACCGGCGATTTTATAAATTTCTTACGGGCCGGGGTATTAAAAAACAGCTCACGGACAATCAACCTGGTCCCCTCTGGACAAGCATGGTATTCGTGTTCATCCATTCGCCCCCCTTCCAGCCGGGCGTGTACTCCATCATGATTAACAGTTTTGGTATAAAGTTCCACGCGGGAAACCGATGCAATGCTGGGCAGAGCTTCACCGCGAAAACCCATGGTATGTATATTATATAAATCTTCTTCTTTATTAATCTTGCTGGTGGCATGGCGCAAAAAAGCCAGCGGGATTTCTTCAAAGCTCATACCCTGGCCGTCATCTTCCACTTCAATCAGGTCAAGCCCGCCGTTCTTAATGCTGACCTTAACGGCAGTCGCACCGGCATCAAGTGAATTTTCCACCAATTCTTTAATTACCGAAGCAGGTTTTTCTATAACTTCACCGGCGGCGATTTTGTTTATTAAACTGTCGCTTAGCAGCTGAATAGTCATATTTAGAGCACCATTTCATTATCTGTTTTCACATCCAGGCAGCGATAAACATCTGCGGCCCGGTCTTGCAGGTAAATCAAATCAAATTTGCCATAGCCTGATTTTTCTTTATATATGGACCGGGCTTCAGTCTGGCAGCGGGTGCAGCTGTTGATTGGTATGGAAATGCAATGAACCCTGTAATAGTGACCATTATGATGCTGCGCTGAAGATTCTATCATCTGAAGCCTCCACAGTCGCTGCAATTCCTTATTTGTACCTTTTGTTCCTCATGGATATAATCGGTATCATAGAAAATGCTGCGGTGATTTTGGAAGAACTCTCCTCCCTTTTGCCGGTTGGCGGCGATAAAATCCTCCCGGCGGCGGAAAATTTCTAGCTGCCGGTCCGCTATCTTCTGGATATATTCCAGATTGGAAGAGGACTCTTTAAAACGTTCCGGTTTATAATCCGGTTCCCGCAGACGGCTGAAATCAAGCCCAGCCATAGCCATAATCAAGCCCATGTTCACATAGGGCAAGGCCGTTTCCACCGAATAGCCCCCCTCTAAAACTGCTATATCGGGTGCCAGCCTGGCATTCAGCTTCGCATAACCCTGAGCGCTGAAGGCCATATCAGCTAAAGGGTCGCTGTAGTGATTATCCTGGCCGGCTGAATTGACTATTATATCAGGTTTGAATTCTTCCAGGAGCGGCATAATCAGCTGATCCAGGGCATAGAGGATACCAGTATCGGTAGTGCGCGGCTTGAGGGGCATATTAATGGTGGTTCCGAAGGCCAACGGTCCTCCCAGTTCATCTATGAAACCGCTGCCGGGATAGAGGGTACGTCCATCCTGGTGGAAAGATATAAACAGCACATCGGGATCATCCCAGAATATTTCCTGCGTACCATCACCATGGTGAACATCGGTATCAACAATGGCAATCTTTTTCAATCCGTATTTTTGGCGCAGGTACTCGACCATTATGGCTTCGTTGTTGATATTGCAAAAGCCGCGGTTGCCATGGCTTACGGTCATGGAATGGTGTCCCGGGGGACGCACTATAGCAAAACCATTGCGAACTTCTCCCCGCATCACGGCATCAGCGATGCGCAAAGCAGAGCCCGCCGATATCAGGTGAGCCTCAGTTATCTGCGCGTCTACATCAGGAACGCAGAAATGAACCCGGGCAATATCTTTATGACTGGCAATTCCCGGTTCATATTCCCTGATTTGCGGCAAATCCATGATGCCTTCCTCAAATATCTGGTCTCTGGTATATAATAGACGTTCTTCCCTTTCAGGATGAGTCGGGGTAATAGCCCAGTCAAAAGCCGGAAAAAATAGAATACCGGTCGGCTTCATATTTCAACCCCCTTAAATTCCTCAATAAAACCAGGTGTAACCTGGATGCCAACTTCAAAAAGCTTGCCTGAACTGTTGTAACCCCGGATCATATTAAACTGTTCTTCCATAAAGAACTTGTACTGCGAGGTATAATCCTGCATCCCCCTGGCGCGGCCAATTTCCTCCAGCTGCTGCCGGGCCATTTCCTTGGCGTCCTGCAGCTGAAAATTGCGGTTCAGTTTTAAACCGGTCTTAATTCCACCTGGGTCAATAGCACAAGAATCAGTCTGCGTATCGATATGCAGTTGTACGCTTAAAGTGGGGCGGACCACACTGGCTCCGAGCGCATTGGCCACATCCGCGTACTGGTGCAAAAAGCAGGGTACATTCATTTCATCTGCCAGCAACGGGACTATGGCCCGGGCTGCAGCCCCGATGCCAATCATACGCTGCAGTTCAAATCTGCGGCGGTGTATAACCTCCCATACCTTATAAGCCGGTTCATTTTCCCATTCCTCAAACATTTCCCGTATAGACTTCAATACTCTTTCCTTGACCTGATTAATAACATCCCGGCAAAGCGCTTCCATATCCTGACCACTGGCTGCGGCTAGTTCCTGCAAGGCTTTTCGGGAATGTTCTTCATCCCCAATAGCAAGTTGGTTGTAAACATTAAATACATCAGTCACGGTGGGGGTCTGACCGCCAAAGCAAACCGCCGGTCCCCGCCGGAAACTTTCAAGTTTTACCCCCTGCTCTCCCGCGGTTAACGCGCTGTCCCCGCCCAGAGGAATGGAGCGAACCGCAAAGGCATTGATCTGGGTATAATGTTCCTCGATGCGCGCTCCTTTTGATGCATAAAGGGGTTCCCCGCCGATAATCAGGGCAATATCTGTGGTGGTTCCTCCTATATCAAGGACCACCGAGTTATATTCATCCCGGCTCAGAGCCAGAGCACCCATGGTGCTGGCAGCAGGTCCCGAGAAAACCGTTTCACAAGGCATCCTGCGCGCAACATTCAGAGGAACCGTGCCTCCGTCTGCTTTTAGAACATGCGCCTCACAGAATAACTTTCTGTCTGCCAGAGCTTTTTCTATATCATCCACAAAACGGTTCCATTCTTTTATAGTCATTGCTGTATAGTAAGTACTGGCCGCCCGACGCGGGAAATTCAGCTTAGCTGATACTTCCGAACTTATGGAAACGATAATGTCTGGATATTGCCGGTTAATATAATCACGCACCTGTTTTTCCAGGCTGTCGTTACGGTTAGCAAACTTGGCCGCCACCGCCGCCCGTTTGACCCCGGAATCAGCAATTTCTCGGCATACGGCTTTTAATTCTCCCGGTTCCAGAGGCTCAATTTCGCGCCCGCGAAAATCTATGGCCCCCTTTAAGTAATAAGTAGCCGGGGAAATCTGGTAGGCATCATGCGGCAGTCCGTAACCGGGCAATAAAATCAGGGCGGTATCCTCTCCCTGTCCTGTGGCCAGAATATTTGTAACCAGAGTGGTGCTCAATACTATTCGCTCAATTTCTCCCGGTCCGGCTTTATCAAGCAAATCATCCAGAACCTCTAGCACACAAGCTCTGATATCCTCTTCGCTGGTGGGCCGTTTACTGGTGGCAGCTATTTTTCCCGCAGAGAACAACACTCCATCGGTATAAGTACCTCCTACATCAATGCCGATTAACAACGCTTTCACCTCCAGTAAATATTCAGTCTTACTTGCGCCACTCCGTTGTTATGCTCCTTAAACCTTACTTTCCACGTTCATAAGCTTTCTTTCCAACGATATATCAGGTTCAGGGCCTCGCGGGGGCTGAGTTTATCAGCATCCAGTTCCCGCAGTTCCAGTATTATATTGTCATCATGACCAAACAGCATGGGCTGAATTAGAGCGGGAACGCCTTTTGGGGGTTGGTTTTTCTCTAATTCCTGCAATATGTCCTGTCCGCGTTTGACTACCTCATCGGGGACTCCAGCCAGGGCCGCTACGTGCAGTCCATAACTCTTGTCAGCCTTCCCTGGCAAAACCTTCTTTAAAAATACCACCCTTTCACCACTTTCTCTGACGCTTACAGTAAGGTTGTATATTCCCGTATGGCTTTGCGCCAGGAGGTTAATTCGTGATAATGGGTAGCAAACAACGTTTTGGCTTTAATTTTGTCATGAATATACTCGGCCACCGCCTGAGCGATGCTCAAGCCATCATAGGTGCTGGTGCCTCTGCCGATCTCATCCAATATTATAAGGCTTTTTCTGCCGGCATTATGCAGTATATTGGCTACTTCCAGCATTTCCACCATAAAGGTACTCTGCCCGGCACTGAGGTCGTCAGCTGCTCCGACTCGCGTAAATATCTGATCAACTATCCCCATTTGCACAGATTCTGCCGGTACGAACGATCCCATCTGCGCCATGATTACCAGCAAGGCTACCTGGCGCATAAAAGTGCTCTTGCCTCCCATATTGGGACCGGTAATAATGGCAAATTGCCTTTCCTCAGTATCCATACAGATATCATTGGGAACAAAGCCCGCATCAGACAGGCTCTGTTCGACCACAGGGTGACGTCCGTTTTTTATGACTATACCCTGGCTGTTATTCAGCACCGGGCGGTTATAATTATACATATAGGCTCTGTCAGCCAGTGCGTAAAGCACATCCAGGACGGCGATCCTGTGTGCGCTGTCCTGGATGCGCGTCAGATCCTTAATGAGTTCATTACGCAGCTTGACAAATTCCTGGTATTCCAGGGCAAAAAGCCGGTCTCGCGCTCCCAGGGCTTTTTCCTCATATTCCTTAAGTTCTTCACAAATAAAGCGTTCGGTGTTAGCCAGGGTTTGTTTGCGGTGGTAATTGTCCGGAACCATATTCAGGTTGGATTTGCTTATTTCAATATAGTAGCCGAATACCCGGTTAAAGCCTACCTTCAAGTACTTGATGCCGGTTCGTTGTTTTTCCCGGTTTTCGAATTCCAGCAGCCACTGTGAACCCTGCTGGGAATAGCGGCGCAGCTCGTCAATTTCTTCATGGTAGCCGGTCTTGATGATATTGCCTTCCCGGATATTAATGGATGCATCATCATGATGGCCCGTTCTAAAAGATTATAAATGTCATCCAGGCGGTCTAAAGCAGATATGTGCTGAAGAATGCTGCTATGGCTTTCAGTTAGAAGGTCGGCCAGATTCTGTACAGCCTGAATCGTATTTTTCATGGCTACCAGATCGCGGGGACTGGCCATTTCGGCGCTATGCGCGCGGCTATTCTCTCCAGGTCATTTACTGACGCCAGAAGCTTTTTCAGTCTTTCACGCAGTTCTATATCTGTTAATATTTCTTCTACTCCATCCTGGCGCAATCTTATTTCTTCCAGGTCCAGCAAAGGCTGTTCAATCCAACGGCGCAGGGTGCGTTTGCCGGGAGCACTGAGACAGCCATCCAAAATGGCTAACAGTGAACCTTCGCGGCGGTTCTCACGTAGGCTTACCGTAAGTTCCAGGTTACGGCGCGTGCTGAAGTCCATTTCCAGGTAATCGCCTTTACTGTATGTACTGATACTGCGCAGGTGGTCAATCCTGGTTTTACATTTGTCCTGCAGAAATCGGATAATGACGGCTGCAGCCTGAATACCGGAGGAATAATCCTTTAAGCCAAAGCCTTCCAGAGAGTTTACGCCAAAGTGCTGCAGTAACAAGCGCCGGGCATTATCAGTGGATATGGGTTCGTGATCTATGGTTATGGTTATATCATCAAGCCAATTTTGATCATCGCCCCCTGATGGCGTCAGGGAACTCCATTCGGGAACCAAACATTCCGCGGGCGCAAGGCGCTGCAGCTCACTAAGCAGTTTGGGCCAGCCGTCTTTACCGCTGAACTCTGCCACGCGAAATTCACCAGTAGAGATATCCGCCCAGGCTAAAGCGCATATGTGGCTTTCTATAACCGCAGCCAGGTAGTTGTTGCGTTTTTCATCCAGCATTATGTCTTCCAGGATGCTGCCCGGGGTTACAATCCGTATAACCTCCCGTTTTACTACTCCTCGGGCTTCACGCGGATCTTCCACCTGTTCACATATTGCTACCTTATGCCCCTTGGACACCAGTTTAGCCAGGTAGTTCTCCACAGCGTGATATGGAACACCGCACATAGGAACCTTTTCCTGTCCGCCATCACGTGAGGTGAGTACTATCTCCAGTTCTCTTGAAGCCTTTATTGCATCCTCAAAGAACATTTCGTAAAAATCGCCCAGGCGAAAAAAAAGAATGGCATCCTGGTACTGGTTTTTTATCTGCAGGTATTGTTCAATCATCGGGGTATACCCGCTCATCCCTGATCCTCCAAAAAGAAAGACTTGTCCTGACGGCAAGCCTATCTCGTTTCAATCTGTCTTTTAATTACATACACATGCCGTCACAATCGCAATCGTCCCCGCAGCCGCCAGACAAGGCATGATTAACAGCATGAAAAACAGCCCGCAAGAGGTCATTAAACTGTTCTTGCACTTGAATTAATTCATTGATAAGCGGATTCATATTTAACAGGTTTTCAAAATCCTCTAATTGGTCCTCTTCATCCCGGCTTACGGGCAGACCGTCTTCTATTTTGTGTTCAATCTTGGTTTTCATATCCTCATATTTAATTATGAGTTGATAGGATTCAACGTCTTGGAGCAGCCGCGCCTGGACATCCCTTAATTCCTCTGCAGGCTCGGACTCGGCGATGGCATTACCCAATTCTGTCGCCATGCGAATAATCTCTTCTATGTGCAAATGCTTCTCCTCCTTTAAATACTAATTAGACGCAGACTTTCTATGACTTACGCTGAAAATGATGTTCCGATTAATAGGATATATAACACTGTAACCAATCTGCAAAAACCTTTCTCAATCCGCGTGAAATCATTCCTTATTCCTCAACTAATTCTCCGAATAATGAAAATGTAGTTGCTTTCGTTATTTTAACATTAATCTGCCGCCCAATTAAATATTCTGGACCAGAAAAGATTACGATGTGATTGCTGCGTGTGCGCCCGGTAAGTTTGGCAAGATTAGTTTTACTATGCCCCTCCACCAGCACTTCATATGCCATCCCTTCCATAGCATGGTTAATCTGGTCGGCGATAGCATATTGCACGTCATTAAGGTGTTTCAATCGGCGCCTTTTCTCCTCTAAAGGAACCTGGTCGGGCAAATTCGCCGCCCTGGTGCCGGAGCGTATTGAGTACATAAAGGTAAACGCCGCTTCAAACCGCACCTTTTCCACCATATCAATCGTGTCTTCAAAGTCCCGGGAGGTTTCACCCGGGAAACCCACTATCAAATCGCTGGTTATAGCTGCTCCGGGTATCTCGCTCCTGACCTTTCCTGCCAGTTCGAGATAGTGTTCACGAGAGTATTTACGGTTCATGCGGCGCAGGACCTCGTTACTCCCGGCCTGCAACGGCATGTGTATATGTTCGCATACCTTACGGTTAGCAGCTATACACTGAATTAGTTTGTCACTCACATCCTTGGGATGAGAGGTAGTAAAACGGATGCGGTCAATGCCTTCAACTTCACTGGCGAGATTTAAAAGATCCGCAAAATCCACATTATGTTCCAGGCCTTGGCCATATGAATTAACATTCTGACCCAGAAGGGTTACTTCTTTGTACCCTTGAGACGCAATTTGGCGCAGTTCAGTGATAATATCCGCTGGTTCCCGGCTTCTCTCGCGTCCCCTGGTATATGGAACTATGCAATAACTGCAAAAATTATCGCAGCCATACATTATATTAACGAAGGCGCTGATCCCCTGATGGCGGCGCACAGGCTGCCCTTCAACAATCTCTCTCATGTCCTCGGTTATTCTATAAACGGGGCCGCCGCTTTCCACAGCTTCGTCTATCAACCAGGGCAATTCATGTAAATTATGCGTGCCGAAAACGATGTCAACCCCGCTTTTACGAAGCTTTTGTCTTACTTCCGGCAGCTGAGCCATGCAACCCCCCAAGCTACTAACAAATCCGGTTTGCGCCTTTTTAAACCTGCTACTTCTCCCAGTTTCCCATATACCTTATTTTCAGCCGAATGCCTCACACTGCAGGTATTAAAAACGATGAGATCAGATTCTTCAAGAGATGGACTCTCCGTATAACCCATAGCATCCAATAATCCGGCCATGGTTTCCGAATCCCTTACATTCATCTGACAGCCATAGGTTAGAATGTAATATTTCTTCCCTTGGCCAATATTCGCAGGGTTTTTAATATTCATTATATGACATGCTCCATTCTCATATGGAAATACCAAATCCAATCACTTATTTTATAGCTTACTAAATATATACTGTCTAATACAAACGAAAAGCGGATATATAATCCGCTTCACGTAAAACATTTTTATTTTATTACTGTACTTATTGTTTTAAAAGCTCTTCAATACTGCTCTTTAATTCTGGAACCATTATTCCGCCCGCAAATTTTGGCTCACCGTTTATCACGGTTATGGGGAATGGATAACCCATTTGTAAAACCTTATTTACCAAGGGGTAATTAACCAATCCTTCCTTATCCGCATCAATATACTTCAGGCTAACCTGATCGCCGAAGCTTTCTTTCAGGTCTTCCGATACTTTTTCCACTATGCCCTGGTATTCTTCATAAGGATTTGTGCCGCAGCTTCCCGCTGAGCCGCATGAGCTTCACCCGCCGCCGGACATATTAGTACCGTTTAGGATCTCCACAAGTATGGTTTCATTTGACATGTCTATGCCTCCTTAAAAACAATATAAATAATTTCCCCGGTTACATGGATAATAACAGCTATAATAGGGAGAATCAATGATATTCTAACCTAAAACCGCGAGAAAAATACGGTTTTATCGGCATTTGCAAACACTTCCCTCTGAACACATCCTCCTCAAAGCCTGTGTTTACCGGACATAGCCGAAACAATCTATAACCTAAGGATATGCAATAATATAGCTATTTTTATACATAAAAAGACGGTTCCCGCCAGCCTGTATTAAGGTTGGAACCGTCTTCGTTTTTCCTAATATTGCTGTAATTATTGTTGTTTCAGAATTCCCTCGATACTGCTTACTAATTCGGGCACCATGATTCCTCCGGCAAATTTGGGTTCTCCATCGATGACTGTAATTGGATAGGGATAACCCATCTGCAGAACCTTGCTTACCAGCGGGTAATTACCCAATCCTTCCTGATCAGCATTGATATACTGTATCGTCACCTGTTCACCGAATTTTTCTTTCAAATCCTCAGATACCTTTTCCACTACTGCCTCGTACTCTTCGTAGGGATTGGTCCCGCAGCTTCCAGCCGATGGGCAGCAGCTGCACCCTCCCCCCGAGGCATTCGTTCCATTAAGTATTTCAATTTTTACTTTCACAAATAAACCTCCTATCCGAACCTTTATATGGATAATATCAGTTATACTAAGTATAATCAAATATTATTTATTTAAAAATAGACGTACATAATTTTGAAATTATAAATATAATTCTGCCATACTAACCCTATCAATCAACTGAGGAGGATATGGTGGGAGCGTTTATACTTCTTGCCGCATATTTATGAAAAACTGCCTGCAGGAGCTGCAAAATGAATTTATATTGAGCATACAGGAACTTGTGGAGATATCCCGGGGATTTAAACAGGAAATTGACACCGCACTCAGCGGAAAGCCTTCCAGTCTGCCTATAGTTTCTTATGCCTTAAATCTGCCAAATGGCGAAGAAACCGGTTTATTCTGTGTATTGGATATTGGCGGAACCAGAGCCCGGGCTTCACTTATTGAACTTCAGGGTCAGGGTCGTTATAAAATCCTGTCACAGGTTACATATGGTTTTCGTGATCCGCAAAGGGATTATACATTATCGGCTGCTGACCTCTTTGATTTTCAGGCCAACCTCATTGCTGAAGTTATAGAAAACTGTAATTATGTCGTAAATCTAGGCTATACTTTTTCGTTTCCCTGTAAACAAAATAATCTTAACCACTGTCAATTATTGAAATGGGCCAAGGAAATAAAAACTCCCGGTGTCGAAGGTCAGGATGTAGTCAAGCTGCTAAATCTGGCTTTGCAACGCAATGGACTGGCAGATAAAATCAATCTGGTGGTCACGATCAACGATACTGTTGCTACTTTGCTGACATCAGCCTATTCAGATCCCAATACCGATATTGGCTCCATTATTGCCACAGGTCATAACAGCTGCTGCGTGCAAAAACTACCGGATGGAAAAGGAAAAATAATTAACCTGGAATGCGGAAACTACACTGGTATAAAGAGCACCCGCTGGGATAAGCAAATAGACCTTAACAGCCAGGGTCCTGGAGAACAGCTTTATGAGAAAATGGTTTCCGGCCAGTACCTGGGTGAACTGGTCAGGGTTATTTGTTTAGACTTATACAAAAAAGGTCTCTGGTTAAAAATAACTAAGACAGCTTCATGGGAAACACCTTATTCATTAGAATCCCGCCACTTAGCATCTATTTTGCATGACAATAGTTATGAACTCGAAAAAACAGCCGGGGTTCTCAGGGAAAACTGGGGTATAACCACTCCAGGTTATGACGATCTAAGGTTGATTAAAGATGTTGGTGAATTGGTAGTAAACCGTTCCGCTCAATTAATAGCTGCTTCCTTTGCCGGTATCCTCGTTTACATTGATCCGGCTCTGCAGCACGAACATACCATTGCCATTGACGGTTCAGTATATGAAAACATGCCCGGTTTTGCCGAAAACTTGCAAAAAAACCTTTACCAAATCCTTAATGTTCCGTCAGGCCAAATATCACTGCGGCTTTGTAAAGACGGCTCCAGTATCGGTACCGCAATAGCAGCGGCGATGATTGCGCAAACACCTGCCAGATAATCCCACTCAATTCACTTCTCTCTTGAAAAAGAATACTAGTATACACGCCGTTTTAGGCTGCTAACGCATTTGACATATTTGATTTTTGTGATAAAATTAGTAAGTTTGATTTGAAATACACTGATAATGTCTGGTTAAAAGCCGCTTAATATCGTTAGACAGGAGGTATACTATGCCGAAACGAAACGACATTAACAAGATATTGATTATTGGATCAGGTCCGATTGTGATTGGACAGGCCTGTGAATTTGACTATTCGGGTACTCAGGCCTGTAAAGCACTGCGCAAACTTGGTTATGAGATTGTATTAGTCAATTCAAATCCTGCCACTATTATGACCGATCCGGGAATTGCGGATACCACTTATATTGAACCGCTCAATCTTAGAAGTCTCACCGACATAATTGCCAAAGAACGTCCTGATGCCTTGCTGCCTAATCTAGGGGGCCAATCAGCCTTAAACTTGAGTTCTGAACTATACAAAACCGGTGTTTTGGAACAATATGGGGTCAAAGTAATCGGCGTGCAGGTTGATGCTATCGAACGGGGTGAAGACCGCATCGCCTTCAAAGAAACCATGACTCGATTGGGTATAGAAATGCCTCTCAGCAAACCAGCCTACAGTGTTGAGGAAGCAGAACAAATAGCCGGCGAACTGGGGTATCCCGTGGTTATTCGTCCTGCCTATACCATGGGGGGTACCGGCGGCGGTCTGGTTTATAATATTGAAGAATTAAGAACCGTGGCCAGCCGAGGAATAGCGGCCAGTCTGGTAGGGCAAATCCTGGTCGAGGAATCGGTTCTGGGCTGGGAAGAACTCGAACTGGAAGTGGTTCGTGACGCCAAGAACCAGAAGATTACAGTCTGTTTTATCGAAAATATCGATGCCATGGGTGTGCATACCGGAGACTCTTTTTGCGCGGCCCCTATGCTGACCATCAGCCCTGAACTCCAGCAGCGATTACAAAAGTATTCCTACGATGTTGTGGATGCTATAGAAGTCGTTGGCGGAACTAACATTCAGTTCGCCCACGACCCCAAAACCGGGCGGGTAGTGATTATCGAAATTAATCCCCGCACATCACGTTCCTCCGCATTGGCTTCCAAAGCTACCGGCTTTCCCATTGCCATGGTCTCCACCATGCTCGCAGCAGGTATGACACTGGATGAGATTCCTTATTGGAGGGATGGCAGCCTCGATAAATACACGCCTTCAGGCGATTATGTAGTAATTAAATTCGCCCGCTGGGCCTTTGAAAAATTTCCGGGTTCCATCGACAAGCTGGGAACCCAGATGCGGGCTGTCGGCGAAGTAATGAGCATCGGCAAAAACTATAAGGAAGCCTTTCAAAAAGCTATTCGCTCCCTGGAAATCGGTCGATATGGTTTAGGCTTCGCCAAAGACTTTAACCAACGTTCACTAGATGAACTGCTTTCAATGCTGGCAGAACCGTCCAGTGAACGCCAGTTTATTATGTATGAAGCCTTGCGCAAAGGCGCTGATGTTGAACATCTTTATCACCTGACCCATATAAAATCGTGGTTTATACAGCAAATGAAAGAACTGGTTGAGCTTGAAGAAGAAATATTAAAATATAGAGAGCGGCAGCTGCCGGACGAATTGCTTATTCAGGCTAAAAAGGACGGTTTTGCTGATCGCTACTTAGCCTTCTTGTTAGATAAGTCCGAAACCGAAATTCGTGAACGCAGAACCGCTTTGGGTGTCGTGGAAGGATGGGAAGCGGTCCCGGTAAGCGGCGTGGAAAACGCATCATATTATTTTTCTACCTATAATGCTCCGGATAAAACCACGTCCAGCAATCGCGAAAAGGTTATGATTTTGGGCGGAGGCCCCAACCGGATAGGTCAGGGTATTGAATTTGACTACTGCTGCGTGCATACCGCCTTTGCCCTGCGGGATCTGGGTTATGAAACGGTTATCGTCAACTGCAATCCAGAAACGGTATCAACCGACTATGATACTTCGGATAAATTGTATTTTGAACCGCTCACTGTGGAAGATGTTCTCAGCATCTATGAAAAAGAAAAACCCCTGGGGGTAATCGTTCAATTTGGCGGTCAGACCCCCTTGAACATTGCCGCAGAACTGGCTAAAGCAGGTGTAACCATTCTGGGTACTACCCCGGAAACAATAGACCTGGCCGAAGACCGTGACCGTTTCCGCAAGATCATGGATAAGCTGAATATTCCCATGCCCGAGTCAGGCATGGCGGTCAATATTGAGGAAGCCCTGGCCATCGCCAAACGCATCGGCTATCCTTTGATGGTGCGGCCTTCCTATGTTTTGGGTGGGCGAGGTATGGAAGTTGTTCACGATGAAGAAATGCTCCGCCAGTACGTTTCTGCGGCTGTCGGGGTAACACCGGAGAGGCCGATTCTGATAGACCGGTTCCTCAGCAATGCTATAGAAGCTGAAGCTGACGCCATTGCCGATGGAAACGATGCTTTTGTGCCAACTGTAATGGAGCACATAGAACTGGCCGGCATCCACTCTGGAGACTCTGCCTGTGTAATTCCGCCCATCAGCATCCCGGCGCAGCATGTTGCTACCATTGAGGAGTATACCAGAAAGATTGCCAAAGAACTCAATGTAATCGGCCTGATGAATATGCAATATGCTATAGCTGATGACCGGGTTTATGTTCTAGAGGCCAATCCCAGAGCTTCGCGGACTGTTCCCCTGGTATCTAAGGTCTGTAATATTTCTATGGCAAGGATAGCTACTGAAATAATGATGGCCGCTCATTCCGGTAAAAAATACTCCGTCAATAACCTTAAATCTAGAAACATTCCCCATTATGGAGTCAAAGAAGCAGTATTCCCCTTCAATATGTTCCAGGAGGTCGACCCCATACTGGGCCCGGAAATGCGGTCTACCGGAGAAGTATTAGGCATCGCCGATTCGTTTGGACTGGCATATTATAAAGCTCAGGAAGCCACCCAATCTTTACTGCCCTTATCGGGGACAGTTTTGATTAGTATAAATGATCAGGATAAACCGGCAGCTCTGGAGACGGCTCGCGAATTCGCCAAGATGGGCTTTAAAATAAAAGCCACCGCAGGAACCTGCAAGTTCCTGCAGGAAAATGGCATAGACTGCGAAGAAATCAAAAAGCTTTATGAAGGTCGTCCCAATATTGTAGACGCTATTACTAACGGAGAGATTAATCTGGTCATCAATACCCCTTCCGGAAAACGCAGCAAACAGGATGATTCATATATACGTAAAGCGGCCATTAAATCAAAAGTACCTTATCTGACGACTATGGCTGCAGCCTTGGCCAGTGCCAAGGGTATTGCCGCTTATAACCAAGATGATCATTCACTCACCAGGTTAAAATCTTTGCAGGAATACCACGCGGACATTATAAATCAATAAACAAGCTGGTATAATACTGAAGAGGGCTGGTTATATCATTGACCAGTCCTTTCATCATATCTGATATCTGCTATTTTTATTATTGAATCAGGGGGTTCAAAGCTATATGTTAAATATCGGCTGTCATCTATCTGCCTCCAAGGGCTTCAAACATATGGGAGAAGAAGCGCTGAGTATAGGCGCTAATACATTTCAGTTTTTTACCCGCAATCCTCGCGGAAGCCAGGCCAAACCAATGGATGCAAACGATGCTGCTATGCTGATGGTATTGGCAAAGGAACATAATTTTGCGCCGATTCTGGCTCATGCCCCATATACGTTAAATCCCTGCTCCCCTGATGCGAGAGTACTAGAGTTTGCACATATTGTAATGGCCGATGATCTGGCAGGATGGAATATCTACCGAATAATTTATATGCTTTTCACCCGGGAAACCGTATGCAGCAAAAAGTTGAAACCGCAATTGAGCTTGTTGCTAACCTTCTTAATAGCGTTATGTTCGCAGAACAGGCCACAACCGTGCTGATTGAAACAATGGCCGGAAAAGGGAGTGAAATAGGTAAAAGTTTTGAGGAAATCAAACAGATCCTGGACCGAGTAGAATTAGATAATAAGCTGGGAGTCTGTCTGGACACCTGCCATATTTATTGTGCGGGTTACGACATTGTCAACGACCTGGATGGAGTGTTAGAACAATTTGATAAGATAATTGGTTTAAAAAGGCTGCAGGCTGTTCACCTTAATGACAGCCTGCAGCCTTTTGGCAGCTTGAAGGATCGCCATGCCCGCATCGGGGAAGGTATAATAGGTGTGGAAGCCATTATAAATACTATCAATCATCCCCTCTTGCGTCATTTACCATTCTACTTGGAAACCCCGAATGAAATATCCGGCTATGCTGAAGAAATCAGACTATTAAAAGCATCATATCGATAAGCCTTCTGGAAATAAATAATGTTTATATCGCGTCTCTTTTTGAATGTTTAAGCCCAATCACGATCCGAATTGATGTTGTTCAGATAAGCCCTGAACAGCAATGATGAACTGCCTGGATTTAATGAGATCAAACAGCAAACCATTTCAGGCCAAGTTGGTTTAAATTTTAAATAAATAAGCTGATATCGGCCTTGGCAGCATCTTCCAGGTATATTTTCACATCAGCGACTTCTATATCGGATATCAGTTCTTCTTCGGTAAAACCCATGATTTCCATAGACAGTTTACAAGCACAAAAGCGAACGCCTTTATTTCTGGCGCCTCTAAGAAAATCAGAAAGATGCGGGGCATCCTGATTATCCATCATGCTGACCAGCATAGACTTGCCTACACCGGCAAAATTCATTTTGGATAACGGCAAATCTTCGACATTGGCAGGGGTCATAGCCGCAAATATTTTTTTATAAAGATCCTTGTTTTTAGGGCTGACCTTATGTTCTTCTCTTAGTATCAGCAACCCCCAGAAGGCGCAAAATATGGTTACCTGCATCCCCATATCCCTGGCCCCGTTGGCCAGGATGAAAGCCGCCAAACATTTATCATAATCCGCACTGAATAGAAGAATATTCAGGTGCTTTTCTTCATTTGCCTGCTTGTCTGCCATATGTCTTTCTCCTTTATAATCCATTTATGATGCGCTGGCTATATTAGTTTTTACTATTAGCTGTTTCACGATGCGTCTTATAATAAAAAAGACCTCCGTATTTCAACGGAGGTCTTTCGTTGGTTTTTCAAAACCTTATTTTATTCCTTGCCGTTCCAGCAATAGGTGCATATTTTATCCGGTTCTATACCGATGGCTTCGATCATATCGTGCAGGTTTTGGTACTTTAATGAAGAAAAATCGAGTCTTTTGCATATGCAGTCCACCATGCAATGGTATTTTTCATTGGCCGGATCACAATAATTATCCAGTGACTCGGGCTCTTTTCCCTCCAGTTCTATAATGGCCTGTCGGGCCGCCAAATCCATTTCCGATCGAGAAGTTGAAAAGTTCAAGTATTTGCAGCCAAATACCAGCGGCGGGCAGGCCGGTCTGATATGCACTTCACGGGCTTTGCACTTATAGAGTAAATCTACAGTTTCCCGCAGCTGTGTGCCGCGAACAATGGAATCATCGCAAAAAAGCAAACTTTTATTATATACAAGTTCCGGAACCGGCATCAGTTTCATTTTGGCCACCAGGTTTCTGATATCCTGATCTTGTGGCATAAAACTGCGGGACCATGTAGGGGTATATTTAATAAACGGGCGTCCAAATGGAACTTTGGATTCGTTAGAGTAACCTATAGCATGGCCAACCCCGGAATCAGGTATGCCGGCCACCATATCTATTTCCACATTGTCGTTTCTCGCCAAAAGGGCGCCGTTTCTATACCGCATTACCTCTACGTTCATACCTTCATAGGTTGAAGACGGGTAGCCATAATAAACCCACAAGAAAGCGCAAATTTTCATTTTATCCCGAGAAGGAGATACTTTCTCAATCCCATCCGGGTTTAGAAATACAATTTCTCCCGGACCCAATTCATAATAAAACATGTATCCCAGGTTGGGGAAAGCGCAGGATTCAAATGAAACGCAGTATGAACCTTCTTTCCTGCCCACAATTATAGGAGTTCTGCCCAATCTATCCCTGGACGCAAATAACCCTTCAGGGGTTAACAGCAAAATTGAACATGATCCTTCGATTAATTCCTGGGCTCTTAACAACCCGTCTTTAAAGGAACTTTCCTGATCAATTATCACAGATACCAGTTCAGTTGGATTAATTGTGCCTTTGTTTGTTTCCAGAAAATGCATGTTTTTGGTAAAAACCCGGCTGGATATTTCATCTAAATTATTTATTCTTCCTACTGTACTGATGGCATATTGACCATGGTGTGAACGTACTATCAAAGGCTGTGGTTCTATGTCACTAATACATCCTATTCCCATATTGCCTTTCATTTTGGGCAGTTCGGATTCAAATTTGCTTCTAAACTGCGTATTTTCTATGTTGTGTATGGAATTATTAAAATTGTTTCCATCCCAAACAGCTATACCCCCCCGGCTTGTCCCCAGGTGGGAATGATAATCGGTACCGAAAAAAACATCAGTAACACAGTCACCCTTTGAAACAACTCCAAAGAATCCACTCAAATTTAACACCTCTGATTAAATTAGAATATTATATAAATATAATTTATACTCCTGCCGGAGCACCAATATATATTCTATCACAACCATAGAGAGATAACAGTATCCAATCCATACCTAATTTAAGTCAAAAAAAGCACCCTTCGCCCTGAGCAAATGCTTCCGCCATATCCCAGATGGCGATATCTATTTTAATAAGCCTTTCCTGCTCTGCCGCTATCAGAGATTCTATTTTCTGCCGCTTGCTTTTTAGCTGCCGCGTAATTCAAAGGCGTCTCCTTATGAATCGTTATCATTAAAATAAGGCTGGAATTCGACCAGATGTTTACGGTAACGATATGGAACAAATTGCGCTTGCAGGCGCGGATTGCGTCTTGAATCTATACAAATTTTATAAAAATAAAGCTTCCATAGTTCCTCATAAGGGTCTTGTTCAAGTATGGCACTGTCCAGAGGTTGCTCCAGGTTAAGCAGGTACCAGGGCCGCTGGGTGTTGGGACGGTTGTTTTTGTTCTGTCCATCATAAATGACGGCCAGGTATCTTTTACAGTCTTCAATCAGCCAGCGTTCATTCTTAAGACGCTCGGCAAAATGATCGGCTAATAAAGGCAGAATATTGTGATCGGGTGTAATTTTTGCATGTAAGAATTTGCCGTTATCGCTAAAGCGCAGCAACCCCAAAAGGCGATGCACCTCTAGAGTCACCTTGCGGGCAGTTTTGTGCAAAGGCTGAACATCAGGGTGAGTATGGTATGAATCAAGTTTCGCGCCAAGGCGAAATCCCAAACGCAGATAGTTTAAAATAAGGTTCTCTTTGTCCGGACATGACGATAAAAAAGTATGATAGATGTTATGCAGTGAATTGCCGGACAGTTTTTCCTCGATGGCCTTATATACCCTATGAGCATAATCGGGGTTGGTGACCACATCACAACTGCTATCTGCCAGCGAAGGCTGGTAGCCTTCCCGGTAATAGATGCCGTTGGCTTTTTCCCGGTAATAATTATAGTAAACACAGGTTAATAGCCCGTCAAAGCTGCCATCGTATAAATAATCCATGTTTTTCCTTTCCTGATTATCACCAACACATTAGTCAGACAACACCTTACACCTCAGAACAAAGACAGCTGCACCGCTTGAGGCTGCGGCGGGGCTAAAATCCTGCGCACCGTCAAGGGGTCAAAGGGTTTATTTCCGGAATAAACGCCTTTGCAGGTGATAAAATACTGGGCTCTTTTATAAGCTACCCCCAGCTTTTTTAAATCATCAGCAGAGATATAGGCCAGCCGGCGCTGGGACATAATGCGCCGGGCTGATTTTACCCCGATCCCCGGAACCCTTAGCAGCTCTTCATAACTGGCCCGGTTAATCTCCAGCGGGAAATACTCCGGATGACGCAAAGCCCATGACATCTTGGGATCAACATCTGTTTCCAGGTAGGCATGAGATGGGTCGACTATTTCATCTACTGTAAAATGGTAGTAACGCAGGAGCCAGTCAGATTGGTATAAACGATGCTCCCGTAAAAGAGGCGGAGCGGTAGCAAGTGACGGAAGATTAGAATCTTCATTAACCGGAACATAGGCCGAATAATAAACACGTTTCAATTTATAATTCTGGTACAGGTTCTGGGTGGTCTGCAGGATGGTCAAATCTGAATCCTGGCTGGCTCCGATGATCATCTGGGTGGACTGGCCGGCAGGTGCAAATTTGGGAGTATGGCGGAAATGTCTGCGGTCTTCCCTATTTATGATAATCTGTTCTTTCACCTGTTTCATAGGTGAATAAACCATAGGGAGGGATTTCTGCGGCGCCATTAAGCGCAGGCTCTCTTCACTGGGCTGTTCAATGTTTACACTCATCCTATCGGCCAGCAGCCCGGCCTGATAAACCAAATTCGGGTCAGCGCCCGGGATGATTTTAATATGTATATATCCGAAAAACTCATATCTTTGGCGAAGCTCGGTCAGAACCTGAATGACCTTCTCCATGGTGTAGTTAGGAGATTTTTCCACAGCGGAACTAAGAAACAATCCTTCGATATAATTACGCCGGTAGAATTGCATAGTCAGATCAGCAATCTCCCGGGCGGTAAAACTCGCGCGGGGTACGTCATTAGAACGCCGGTTGACGCAATAGCGGCAATCATAAATACAATCGTTGCTCAATAGTACCTTGAGCAACGATATGCAGCGTCCATCCTCTGACCAGGCATGGCATATCCCGCATGATACGGTGCTGCCCATTCCTCCCGCATTACCCCGCGAAATCCCGCTGGAGGCGCAGGACACATCATATTTAGCCGCTCCGGTTAAAACCGAAAGCTTCGTCATTGTATCCACAAAACTCACCTCAAAGCTGTATAGATTACTTTAGTATAGCATTATTACAGCGATGAGGCAAACGTTTGTTCTGTGTGCATGCTTGACTAAAGCCAATACTGACAACCTTGTCCCGCTTTATTCCATATTTAATCGAAAAACTGCCATATGATTTGTGTTTAGCGAAATCTTTTTCCGATTAGCTTGGCGTTAACCGACTCATCAAAATCAAAAGTCGCAAAATAGTCGGCCGGAGTCTCGGCGCGCCTTATAAGTTGCGCCGTTCCGTCCTCTCTCAGCAGCACTTCAGCTGAGCGTAACTTCCCATTATAATTGTATCCCATTGCATAGCCGTGCGCGCCGGTATCATGAATTACGACCAGATCTCCAATATCAACTTTAGGCAGCATACGGTCAATAGCGAATTTATCATTGTTTTCGCATAGTCCGCCAGTAACATCGTACATATGATCAGCAGGCAGGTCTTCCTTACCCATAACAGTTATATGGTGATAGGCCTTATACATGGCCGGTCTCATGAGGTTGGCGGCGCAGGCGTCCAGACCCACGTAATTTTTATGGATGTTCTTATGATGAATGGCCGTAGTTACGAGGCAGCCATAGGGACCAGTCATATAACGTCCCAATTCAGTATAGATAGCAATGTCCTCCATACCCGCAGGAACCAGGATTTCCTCATAAACCTGACGCACCCCGTCGGCGATTGCAAAAATATCGGCAGCCTCCTGTTCCGGACGATAAGGTATGCCAATACCCCCTGAGAAATTTATAAAGGCTATATGCGCCCCTGTTTCCCGTTTCAGTTCTACCGCCGTTTGGAACAATATGCGAGCCAATGTCGGGTAGTAGTTATTATCAGTATTGTTGCTGGCCAGGAATGCATGCAGGCCAAAATGCTTGACACCTTTGCCCTGCAGAATTTTGAACCCGTCAGTCAGCTGCCGGCGTGTAAAACCGTATTTGGCCTCACCGGGCGTATCCATAATCTGATTGTTTATAACAAAATCACCGCCGGGATTGTAACGGCAACTAATGGTTTCCGGTATCCCCGCAACCTTCTCCAAAAAGTCTATGTGGGTAATGTCATCCAGGTTGATAGTAGCGTTCAGCCGCCGGGCCAGTATGAAATCTTCGCGAGGCGTAACATTTGATGAAAACATGATGTCGCTTCCTTCAAAACCACAAGCGTCACTTAACATAAGTTCCGTATAAGATGAACAATCTACCCCGCATCCCTCTTCTTTCAATATCTTAAGCAGGGTGGGATTAGGCGTGGCTTTGACCGCAAAAAACTCCTTGAAACCGGGATTCCAAGAAAAGGCCTCGTACAAACGGCGCGCATTTTCCCTAATGCCCTTCTCATCATAAAGATGAAACGGAGTGGGATACTCTTTGACAATATCCCTTAATTGATCTAATTCAACGAATATCTTCTTCATGATTTACCTCCAAAGTAACATTGTTATATCGCATTTTAACATAGGATTTGTCAATTTGAGTTGTATACTTGTTGATTTCTCAGGGAGGGAGCAGGTAATTTACGATTCATCGCTGGCAAATATTCTTTTAATATTTACTATTTCCTTGTTTATCACGTTAAAACGCTAGAAGCCTGTCCGAAACCACACATATTTGAAGGCCAGCGTCCGCGGCATATTTCCCGCCCAGGCCGGTTAAGATAAAAACAGGTTTATAATAGACGCGGAGAATACAGCATGCATGTGATAGAAACTAACAAACTGACCAAATATTATGGACAGGCCCGGGGGATTATTGAGGTCAGCTTTGAGGTGCAGGAAGGAGAAATATTCGGGTTCATCGGGCCCAACGGGGCTGGTAAATCCACTACCATCAGAACCCTTCTGGGACTAATATATCCAACCAGCGGATCAGCAAAAATATTCGGCAGGGATTGCATCAAAGAAGGACCGGAAATCAGACGGCAAATAGGCTATCTACCTTCCGAGGTGTACTATTATGACAATATGAAGGTTATCGACCTGTTAAAGTATTCCGCCAGTTTTTATCCCCATACAAACAGCAAACGTATTTATGAATTAGCTAAAATAATGGATTTGGATGTAAACAAAAAGATTGACGATCTCTCCTATGGCAGTAAAAAGAAAGTCGGAATAGTACAAGGCCTGCTGCACCGCCCCAAACTCATCATTTTGGACGAACCGACCGGGGGGCTGGACCCCCTCATGCAACACAGGTTCTTTGAACTGATTCGTGAAGAAAACCAAAACGGAGTTACCGTTCTTTTCTCATCGCATATTTTGAGCGAGGTACAGAAAATATGTACACGGGTAGGCATAATTAAAGAAGGATCCATGGTTAAAATCGAAGATATTAATGAACTGGGACAAAAAAATTACAAGCGATTCAAGGTTGAAATGGCGGAACCGGTTATGGCGGATTATTTTGATCTGGCGGGAATTGAAAGTTTATCTGTGCATGAAAAGACGGTAAGCTTCCTTTATAACGGTGATATCAATAAAATCATTGCCAAACTATATACGAGAAAAATAAACAACCTTATTGTAGAAGAACCTTCATTGGAGGAGATATTCATGCACTATTATGAAAAGGAAGCCTAATCTTATGAATATTTACTGTCACGAGCTGAAGATGTCAATACGTTCCATGCTCTATTGGACCCTGGGAATGATCCTGGGATTGTGGTTCTTCATGATGATGTTTTCCGCCGTATCACAAGACGCTGCTTTAATCAGTAAAATCGCCAGCCAATTTCCGCCCGAGGTAGTACGGGCCATGGGATTGACCACCCTGGACTTGACTACCGTATTGGTTTTTACGGTTATATATTCATGTTTATCCTGCTGGTCTCTTCGGTCTACGCTCTGAAGTCCGGCATGTCAGCCTTATCAGAGGAAATCCGCGTCAAAACCGCCGATTTTTTATTATCCAAGCCCGTTTCTCGCAATGCCATAGTAACTGCCAAAGGGTTGAGTGTATTAACGCTTTTAGGGCTGCAAACCGTCCTATATTTTTTTGGCGCACTAATTATTGTGCAGGTAATAGCTGCTCAACCTTTTAATAAATCTGTCTTTGTATTGATAAATCTTAGTCTATTCCTGGTAGGACTTTTTTTTGCCGGCTTGGGACTCTTTCTTTCAGTCGTGATTAGAAAGATTAAGAACGTACTGCCGCTTGCGCTGGGTATAGTTTTCGGTTTTGCCGTTTTACAAATGTTGAATCAATCCCTGACTGATCCGGTGCTGGCATATTTCACGCCCTTTGCCTATTTCGATATTGCCAGGATTATCACGCCAAGGCCTATGAAACTGCTTATGTATTAAGTGATGCAGTTTTATCTGTATTTTTTATTTTGCTAACATTCATCATCTACCAGCATAAGGATATTCCATCGTTATAGTTTACTAAAAAAAACCTGAAAGCAGGTACACCATGAATATAGTATTAAGAGAGCTGCGCTCCAACTTAACATCGCTGGTTATATGGTGTTTGGCCATGATTATTCTGATTGCTATTGGTATGGTCAAATTTGCAGGCCTTGAAGCGGCAGGGCAAAGCGCCCACGAATTCCTGAATCAGCTGCCGCCGGTTATAAAAGGTATTTTAGGCATTAATTATTTGGATTTAACTTCTATATCCGGTTTTTACGGAATCTTTTTTCTGTATTTCTCACTGCTGGGCGGCACGCATGCCGTTATGCTGGGAGCGGACATCATTTCCAAAGAGGAACGGGACAAAAGCGCCGATTTTTTATTTGTAAAACCTGTTACCCGCAGTAAAATTATTACCGCCAAGTTAGCTGCGGTTATTATAAATTTGGCGGTATTTAATTTAGTAACCTATTTGGCGTCGTTGTTCTTCGCGGCTAAATATAACCGGGGCGAACCTATTAACAATCAGATAGGCTACCTGATGATTTCCTTATTCATGCAGCAATTTATTTATGCATCCATTGGCCTGACTATATCGGGCCTGGCGAATAACGCTAAGAGAGCGGCCTCTTTGTCCACAGCCTTATTTTTAACCACCTTTTTTCTATCAGCGGCCATTGATCTCTATAATAAAATTGATTTTCTGAAATATCTAACCCCTTTCAAATACTTTCCAGTTATCGAGGTTATGAAAGGTTCCTTCAGCTTCATCTTCATATTTTTAACTGCAGCAATAATAACTGCTTGCACAGTGTTAACCTATATCACTTATCAAAAACGTGATATTTATATTTAAAAAAAGAAGAGCCTTGCAATTGCCAGGCCAACGCATGTCTTGTCGCTGTTTCCCTTCAAAACAGATTACTCTTTCTTTTTATCGTCACACTTGTCATCTGCGTTTTATTTTATTCGCATACCTAAAAGCTATAGCGGATATATTCATTCTCGCAGGGATGGCCGCAGGTGACATATATAGCTCCTTCCTCGGGAACCATAACAAATGATGCCAGGGTCACTGACGGGGTAGTGCTGGAATCATCATGACGGCAGATGGAAAGCGGAAAGTTTTCGTGGTTTGCCAGTATCTCCATGGCAGTTTGAGGGGTAATCCGGCCGTAGTCATTATGCATCAGTCTGCTGATATTTTTGTAACGGTCAAAGCTCTCCGTGGCCATTATCGGGGGCATGTATCCCATCTCCGCCAGATATGCCATCATATCGTCATCTTTAAAACGTTCGGTCAGATAATGGTTGGAGTGCAGTATAAGGTCGTTATCCGGATAAATGATTTCATAATCATTATAGGTGCTTTCAATACCGATAATAACACCATTAGAATCAGCCAGATGATAATAGCCCAGGCCGCGGGCCACTTGACTTAGAAGTTTCATAGCATCATGAATATTTTGTTGCCGCATCACCCGGGGCATATAACAGGCCAAAGGAAGATTAAAGGCATAATTTTTACCCAAAGTAGCCATGGCGCAAATGCCGTAACCAGCAGAAGAAATGATATACTCGGAAGAATTTGCGAAGCTGAGAATATACTGATCTGGACCACCTTCATGGTGGACTTTTAAGAAGTCAATCGTTGCACTAGGTGCCCAGTCGATATTCTGGCCTAGGATGGTCCTACCGCCAACCGTGGCGTTTCCGGCAGCTGCAAAACCAGTACACAAGCTAATGATGGCCTGGTAATAAAAAAGCAGTTCAAAAATACAGCGATTAGTCAAGATTTCCGCAAAACTTAACCCAGTTGCATCCGCCTGGCCTTTCATGATGTCGACCAAATAAGGGTCAAATTGCTGGATTAATGGCAGGAACTTCGTTGCCATAGCCATAACTTGTTCTTTTTTAACCTGGTACATTAACTCCATATTATTAAAATTGTTTGCGGTAGTCTGATAAAAACTCTCCCGGCAGCCTTCGCCCCATTGCAATCCGATTTCATAGGCGGTGCCACAGCACTCCACCAGTTTAAATTCTTTGGTTATCTTCATCAGAAAAACACTCCTCGTTCCCATATTTTAAATTCCTCAAAATACAATCTACCTGCTCCTGGCACTGAGAATCTTATCAAAGAAGTCAATTGCTTCCGGGGTTAGCCCGGTAACCTTTTGGCATTCATCCTGTACCATTTTGCTACACTTATCACAGACATGATTTGCACAACGATTGTATTTAATGTCTTTGTAACGGAAATCGGAAAATGGAATCCCGAATTGCTTTTTGCAGATTGAACATATGGTTGTGTATATGCTCATCACTCCCAACGTTTACGGGCTTTTAGTTCACCCCTTACTGGCGTTTTTGTTATTTTATTCCAGGAATTTAGGGCGCAAAATATCTGTGCGTTGCAAACCGCTCCTCCGTGGCCTGCCGCAATTACCCTGGGTTTATCCCTATCTGTAAAGTTGAACCCGCGTTATTTCTTTTTAGTTAGTTTTTTACTTTGAGCCGTCTTTTGTCCTGGGAACAGTCTCTCCCAAATGTCGATCAGTTCTGGGGTAAGTCCGGTGATCAGTTGAGCTTCATCTTGAATCGTTTTACCGCAATCATCGCAGACGTGAAAAGCTCCGCGGTTGTATTTTATGTCTTTGTAACGGAAATCTGTAAAGGGGATTTGGAAATCCTTTTTGCAGATCAGGCATTCAGCTTTATATTCATCCAGCCCTTCCTGATAGGGGCTAGACTTTGAAGATCTGGGTTTTGTTTTCCTATTCAGCCATTCATCGTTTTCCTCAAAGTCTGATCTGGCCCTAAATCCGAGCCAAAAATCTTTCCAAACTGCTCGAATCCATTCCTCTTCGGATTTGGGGGTGGCAATCATCCAGTTTAAAAGTCCTTCTTTCATGGCTCGAAAGGTAAACATCAGTTTGGCAGGATCATCCCTGCGGATGATTCCCTCTTCCATGCCCTGAAAAAATAACGCTTCCATCTGGGTTCTGAAAAAAAGTTCACGTTGAGCAAGGTCTTTCCAGAACTCTTCGCGTAACACATCGGGAGTAAAGAGGGTAATCTGGTTCCAAAACGCCTGGCTCTCAGGATTTCTGTAGAAATACAGGATTTCTTCTTCAAAGATATAAAACAGCCTTTCAGCCAGCTTCATGTCCTTTGAATCACCAATGACCCGTTCCATAAGCTTTACATAATCATCGGCCACATCCTGATAAACGGCAAAAAACAGATCCTCCTTCCCCTTATAATGGTTGTAGATAGATGCTTTATTGATTCCGACTGCTTCAGCTATTTCCTGCATGGTGGCCCCTTCGTAACCTTTGTTTGCAAAGATAGAAAGGGCGGCCTCTCTGATCCTTTCTTTGGTGTTTAATTTCATAGTTGTTGTTGCCTCTTTCCGCGGAAAAAACTAACAACCGGTTGTTAGTTTTAATTTACCACGATTTTTTTTATTGGTCAATTAATAAATCCCAGCATCAATTTCTCTCAAAACTAGAATATATCATTTATTTATATAGAGACAAGGGTCCCATCCCATCAGCCATATCAGCCATTTATTTTATCTTTCAAAATCAATCAAAATCAAGATAGTTGAAAATGATAGGTAAAATTAGAACCCCCTTAAAATCAGGGGGTTCTAATAGTTTCCTTAAAAGAATGTTTTCAAGCCATCTTATTTTTTCTTCTTTTTTTTATCAACAGCGGAAACTTTCATGTCGTTTTTCCCGCCTTTTTCAGCCCATTCTTCGCTGGGCACACCCCACGTTGGCGATACTTCTTGTTTCTTATGGTTCATATCTTTATTTTCAGCCACAGACTTCACCTCCTGATAATATTGTTATATATGTTTAGCATTATCAGGGACAAAGAATTTAATCTGGCAATTAGAGCCAATAATGCTGCGGCGTTCCATTTTGTACACTTTTAACACTGCGTGGCAGGCCATTGACCCAGTTCAATAAATACGTTTTTCATCAAATCAAGATAGTTGGTAATGCAAACACATATATCTGTCGTGCGCTGGTCAGAAACAGCATCAGGGTCAAAATCTGCAGCCGACAAAGCATATATCAACCCTACATTGCCATCATTCAGAAGCGCCTGCCTCTGTTTTTTGCTGTAACGACGTTTAAAGTATTTATCACATAGCTCTTCATTACCCAGCATGTTTCCAGCTATTAACCCCAGTGTAACCCTGGGTATACGTTCATTAATCATCTGTTCCACGTCATCTGCATAATTCTTTGTAGGGTCAGGCTGCAAAACGTAATATTCCCAATACTTATCTACAGCGTTAAGAAAGGCAGTCTCCATTGATTCGGTACTATCTGTATACGCGGTTATTGTGAAAATGATTGCCTTAACAGCCCTGGTATATAATTCTTCGTTAAGAGTATAACGATGCAGTATTTTTTGTCCTAGCCGGTCAAGGTCAATATTGCTTAAATCTAAATCTGTAATCATTCCTATTACCTTTTCCATTTCACTTACCAGGGTTTTTATATCTGACGGGCCCAACGAATATTCATAACTATCTACCAGTTTCCTATTTTCTTCAAAGAGATTAATCCTGATAACTTTATTGCCCAGTATGGCGCCGTAGCGCAGCCGTTCCTGGCTGCAGCACCAAATAGTCCGGTATTTAAGAATATCATCATTGGTTAGAGATAATGTAATATCAATTATATGATAAGGAACACCCTCATCTATTTCGAGTTTGAAAAAGATAAATACATTCTTGAGCTTTTGTCCCGGTTTGAAATTATAGTTGGTAATTATGTCCAAATATAACCTGGTGTCTGCTTGCACTGAGAATTCAAAGGCATCCCGCCCCAATTCATTGAACTTTGCTTTTAATTTCTTGGATACTTTGGGAGTTACTTTGGCGATACCGTACTCCTGGTCAAGTTGATCCCGGTATCGCCTGGCGAAATCCCGGTCTGTGGCAATTTTATTGGTTATTTCTAATAACCCGGCCCTGATCTCATCGCATATTTTGGAAGGACTAGCCTGTATAAGCGTAAAAAATACCTTTTCACTAATCCAATAATTTTTATCGGCTTCAGGCAGCAGTTTGTAATCTAATTCATTTACAAATTGGGATAGGCAGTGTTCTTCCGCCCCTTTTAACCAGTCTAAGTAGGAATATCCGTATTGTTCCAGGTTTAAATGTTTATAAAGCTCTCTGGTCGTCGCAATCGGTTCGGGAAAATACTGCTTAATTAATTGCTCTGGTGTGACTATCATCATTACAACCTCCGTTTCAAAACTTATTATAGTTAATTGTCAGAAAATTAAACAGATCTCACATGAGATTAATACAGCATTCTAAATATAAATATGACCCCCTAAGCATTTTAGGGGGCCGTTAATTTAAATATGTATAGCGGCTGGGTTTGTTTTAATTAACGCTCTTACCCATTTTTAATAGGGACACTTCTGCCCAGACGCAAACAGCAACGAGGGCTTTACTGCCCCCGTTAAACCGACTATCTTTGGGCTCCTCTGCTCCTTTTGAATTCGGTATCCATTTTCATGAATTCCTCATGAGGATTATGAGCAGGGATGCCATCCAGCACACTCGCATCCGGCATCATTCTGTTCTTGAATTTATCACTTTTCACCGAAAATCACCACCTCCCATTGAAATCCATTCATAGTTTGCCCAGGTAATCTGTTTTATATATGGGCCACTTTTTGTCAGGCAATTTTTTAATTTAATTTCAACTCTGTTTTGGTTTTTTCAATGGGTAAAAGCCTTAATCAGCCGTTTAATTCCGAATATTTGCAATAAAATATTTAAAATGAACTGTTTAATCTGGGCTTGTGGTCATTATGCAATAATCCAAACGCCAGGACACGGCCTTCAGCATCCTGAAGCCTGTATTCGCGATCGTTGTAATGCAGATAAACGGTATTATCAAGATACACCGGCAGGCAAAAAACAATTGAAAAATATTCCAGTTTTATACCGGCCATAACCAGTTCCTTTAACAACAGGTTAGCCGTACAAAGCCCCTGCAGGAACGGTTTGCCAAAACCAAAAAATCTGGCGGCTCGGGGTGTAATATGAATAAAGCTGTAGTCGCCGGAGGTCGACGTGTACTTGACCGGCAAATCTAAAGGAATATATATCTCCTTAATTTTGACATCTTCTATCGGCTCTGCCGGTAAACGGGTAATACCTTTGAACTGGTTCATCTCGTCGGTGTGCAGCCGGGACAGATATTTTTCCTCAACGTTCTTAATAATGAAATGATCCCTAACCTCCTGATACAACTCGCCATTACGGTTAATCGCTGAGTAACTTACAATAGCGGCTTTGTCTCTTTTGACTTTGACTACATCTTCAAAAACATAATCGATGACATATCTTTCTCCGGCAACCAGGGGTTTGTAAAACCACATTTCACTTTTCAAATGCAAAATATTTGTGAAGTTAACTCCTAATCCGGATATGACCTTCATAAACCCCAGGGCACGAGAGTAGTCAAAATACGTAAACGGTACTATAACGTCATCGGGTACTTGGAACAGCTTGTACCACTTGCGTTGAGATTGTTTATATAACTTAAATTTAACGTCACGGCCATAGCGTGGATGTTTGAAAACAACGCGATGCCTGCGTAAAATGCCTCGTCCCATGGTTCGGAAGAATTGTATCTTATAAGCGGTGGTTCCCGGATGCCCGTAATTTTCTACTACCTCAAGTCTCTTACCGGAGGGGGTGAACTGATTCTTATAATACTTCTTCGGCATTATATTGCTGCTCCCCTTATGATCTGGAATCATCATAGCCAATAGAGGGGCGTAATAATAAACGCCACTTTGACCTGGCCCTTAATTTGTCTCTTGTGGAACCAAAATTAGGCTTGTTTATCATTATATTTAAATCCACTAAAAAAGCCAATAGAAAGACTGTCAGCCTGTTGGGGACCTTTTCTGGTGCAGAGACAACCCCCACTTCTTCGGTTTCCCGTTTTTCCACATATCCTCGGCTTCTTTCCTTAATCGTTCAAAAACATCTCGGGGAAAAAGCGCACCTTCTGACTCATTAAGCCCCCCTATGTGCGTTCCCCGAAATTCTCCAGATTAACCTGCACCTTAACCCGGATGGAAGAGTTGCTAATAAGATGTTGATCGGTTATGCCATGGAGTTCACCGCGCCATTTGGCCAACGCATATTTGCTGATATCTATACAATCCACCTGATATTCGTTCTGCATTTTATCAATAAAACGTTGACAATCCTTTTCCACCATAGCAGCAATTGTTTTCTCTACGGTTTCTAGTCCTTTTTTATCATCAATAAATGAACGGCTGCCAGTTTTCTCTACCACAGTACCGTTAAGCTTGATGACAATCAGAAAAGAATAGTTAGCTCCTTCCCGTTCTACTTTTATTGAACGCTGGTTTTTTACGTACACGGTTCCCTGCTCGGTATATTCACCCAGCTGTATATTAAACGGAATATACCCACCTGATTTCACGCCCCGCAGGAGGATGAGGCTGCGGGTTTCCGGTTTGCCGATCTTGGCTATCATTTTTGTCTTGTTAAATATGGCGGTGCCGGTAATCGCTATATTATCTTGGCTGACCTTTATTACTGGCAAGATAGGATTTTTACCATCCGTAATATAGTTGACTGCAAACTGATGCAAGGTAGTTGTGACAATGAACCCCCTTTTTGCACCAGTCTTTAACAGGTAAAGCAGGTACATCCCCGTATTATCAACATCTTCCGTTACCTTCGTTTTAAGCAGTTCGTCAGCCCGGCCATCAACGACAGCCAAAAAAACGGTATGTTTAATTCTGGGAGTTCGCAGCGTAATGTCCAGAACATCACTCAATCCCTGGCGAGCTAATTCCTCACTATAAATTGCAGTTTGGATCATGGTAGGATTATAATTGGCTATTAAAGACCCGGATTTCCCTTCCCGGGCCATAGCCACTACCGGGGCGGGATTGGAGATAATTCGTACCGAACCCTCTTTCCCCAAAGTGAGATTAGGGGTCAGGGTAGTAAACAAGACTCTCGGAGGATTCTCCGATTCGGGATTAGAATTCTTGATCAGATCGAAAGCAGCCGCAATAGGGAGATCCTGATCTTCCAGGTCCAGATAATCCCAGCAGCCGCATATATTCAGTAATAGGAAAAACAACACCAGCCATTGTACAGTTTTATACACGCGAACCCTCCTTATTTCCACGGAGATTAGCTAACAAGAGATAGGCCAATGGATAACCTATTCCCACAACGAGAGATACATAGGATGTATAGGTACCAAAGCTGAATACATCAATAACATTTCTGGGGATAATGGCTGTAACCAGAGCTCCCAGAGCAATGAACACCAGCACATATGAGTAGTATTTATGGCCATCCGCAAACATGCCTGTTAAGGCAAATGCGCCAGCAACCTGCGAGGTTATCAGGTACGGGATACAACGAAAAAAACCAACAACAAAAAGAAGAACTCAAGGCGTTCGAAAACGGAAACATATGATACCTTTAGGATGGTAAGACCCGGCCATAGGTATTGCTGGGTAATGTCAGCGCCCATTACCAGAACACATATAGTGGCGACCCAGAGATAGATCAGGGTGTTCAAACCAATGCTGATAAAACCCGCTTTGATTACTTTTTGAGGAGAATCCACCAGGCAGTAAAAGACCAGCAATGTTTCAACACCAGCCTGAGCCCATACTGCCTGCAGGGTGGCCCGACCTAAATTCTGCCAGGGAATCTGTCCAACCGGTAATAGGTTGGTATAATCACCAATGGGTATGGGCAGGCAGTATACCAGCATTAAAAATAAGATTAAATATAATGATATTTCATCAAACCAGGCGGTTACATTAATACCCTTGATGCCTACCCAAATAGCGCACATTACGATTACCGTGATTATTACCGAAAGGGGTGTTTCCGGCAGAGCGTATACCTTAACCAAACGGGCAAAATTACTAATGATCGTCCCCGAAAATAACATAAAATAAATGACTACCGAAATAAACAGAATAGAACCTATGATTTTCCCAAACAATTGCCTGCTGACATGATAAAAGTTCTGTCCCGGATAACGCCGCAAAAGCCTTTCGATTAGTATCCAGGATAGGATTGGATATAAAACCGAGATCAATACAGCCAGCCAGGCGTTTTGCTGCGCTTCCTTGCATAGGGCACGCGGCAAGTAAACCCATACCAGACCCACTACACTGCCATTGGTGAGGAAAACCAGTTCTTTATTGGTTATCTTTACGCCGTTATTGTTCACTTCAAATAAACCTCATGAATATTGCTGCAAACTTCCAAGCTTGCTGCGCAAGGCAGCCATGCAGAGATATAAAAACGGATAGACAATACCTATTACTAAAAACATCCGTCCCGAAAAATCCGCCATCCTAAATACCTGGTCAGTGCTTATTGGAACAAATGCAAATAGCACCATTACTGCACCCAAGCCCAGGAGGTAATATTGATAAGTACGATTGGTCGTGGTTCCCCATAATCCGCTCAAGGTATAGCTAGAGGCCATATGCATGATAAAGGCAGGCCGTAAGCCAAAGCCCATCCATAGTAATAAATAGAAAATTTCAAAGCGCCCGATAACAGGAAAATCAAGCACTTTAAGGATGGTGATTCCCGGCCATACAATAATGCTGCCCAGGGCGTTACTTCCAAAAACAGCCAGGCTGGACAGGGTAAGCAAAAGATAAAAAGCCATAGTGAAAACCACGGCGATGAAGCCTGCCTTGAGTACCGGTTGGGACTTGTCAACCATAGGATAGACCAAAAGCAGAATCTCAATACCAGAATAGGCAAAAGAAGTGGTTAGGATGCCATAACCGAGGCCCTTAAAGCCTGATTCACCTACCGGCAGCAGATTGGTATAATCACCTGCAAGAAAAAGCGGTATTAACCACAATATATTAAATAGTATAAACTGGTATAAATATATTTCATTGATGTTAGCTATTGCCTTAGCTCCCAAAGAAGCTACATAAACGACCGCCAGTGCAATTACAATCAGAATGACCCTATTGGGGGTCTGAGGGAGAACAAAAACCTTTGTGACTTGGGTTACAGTGCTAAGCACTACCGCTTGAAAATATATAAAATAGGCTAAGACTGATAAAACCAGTATTTTCCCAATGATCTTACCGAACAACAGGCATGATATATCTGTAAAGCTATATCCCGGAAAACGTCTGAACAATCGCTCCACCAGCAATAAAACCAGCAGTGGGGCAAAGGCGCCTCCCATAACCACCAGCCACGCATCCTGGTGAGCTTGCTTACTGGCTATGCTGGGCAGGGAAATCATCCCCGTGGCTACTGTATTACCCAATATGATAAATATTAATTGCCGATTGCTGATAGAAAATTGGGAATTGTCAAGCACTATTGTTTAATCTCCTTAGATTGTATAAATTAAGGTTTTTGGCGGTTATCGTCCAGATGAGGTATAGAACGGGGCCTTTTTTTCATTTTCCAGGGAAAAGCTCGTATAAAGGTATCCTTAAGATCAGCGTAGATAGTGGGCATAATTGGTGCCATATAGGGAATGCCTGCACTTTTTAGAGAAGACAGATGAGATATAATCACCATCCACCCCAGGGAAAAACCAAACATACCGAACATAGCCGCAAACAGCATCAAAGGCAGCCTCAGCACCCTTATTGCCAGAGAAAGGCTATAATCTGGAATCCCAAAGGTGCTGATAGCCGTTACGGCCACCACGATAACCATGGCCGGGGTGCCAGATGAGCCTGAATGGCCATCTGGCCAAGTATTATACCTCCAACTACACCTATCGTTTGACCTACCGGCATCGGCAATCGCAAACCAGCCTCCACTATCAGCTGAATCACAACCTCCATAATCAAGGCCTCGATAACCGCTGGGAAAGCCACCATACTGCGATCCCGGGCTACAGGTATGATAAGTTCAAAGGGCAGCAGCTCCGGTTGAAAACTAATTAAGGCTATATAAAGCGCCGGAAGCGATACTGCCATAAAGAAGGCCAGAAAGCGGAACAACCGCGTAAATGAAGCCACATAAGTCCGTTCTGCGTAGTCTTCCGTGGTCTGCATCTGACTGACAAACAAAGAAGGGAGCAACAAGGTATGGGGACTTCCATCAACAATAATGCCAACCTGTCCCTGCAACAGGCTTCCTGCCATTTTGTCGGGGCGTTCGGTTCCTTTCACCGTGGGGAAGATTGAGTATGGATTGTCGTCAATGATTTGTTCAATTTTGCCTGAATATATGACTCCATCAATACTAATGGCCTGGATACGGTTCCTTATATTATTGACAATAGCCGGATCGGCAATATCCTGAACATATAGGAGCGCCACCTCGGTTCGGCTGCGCTGCCCCACTACAATTTTCTCCACCACCAGGTTCTTATGTCTTAACTTGCGCCTAACCATAGCTATATTAGGGACTATCTGTTCCACAAAGCCTTCCCGTGGGCCGCGGGTGGTTCTCTCGCTGGGCGGTTCTTCGATAGATCTCTGAATCCCGCCGCGTATGTCGATGATCAGGCTTCAGCATGACCGTCAATAATAATTGCGGTAAAGCCATCAAAAATGTAGTCCAGGAGCTGGTCGAGCCGGTCGGTCCTTATAATTCCGCCCACCGTAAGTACAGTCCGCTGCAGACGGTCAACCAGATCATTCAAATTGGCTGCATCTGCTGCCTCTTCTCTCCGACCCAACATCAATGGCTGCAGGATGTCATGATTAAGAGCCTGTGAATCAACCATTCCTTCAATAATAATTACCGCCGCTCTGACCGCACTCGGACCACTGATGGTTATTTCTCTGATTTTGATATCTGAATTGGGTTTTAATTTCGGTTCCAACAGATGGAGCTTTTCATCTAATTCATCTGGCAGAAGAATATCGGCTGACTCGGTTTGTTTATTATTGACCTTTTTATGTCCTGCTGGAGTAGGTTTTATCTTCTGCATGGGAATACCATCCATCTTTTTACTGGTAGGTTTCCCTGCATACTGGCATTTATGCAGTTCAAATCAGACCCTGGGACTCATGTTGAAGACAAAATTGTTCTTGGCTAAGCTGATGAATATATACTATTACGCAATCTGTGAGCATGGCCTTAAGGAAAGCAGACTCACCGTAGCTCAGGAAGTGCACTATATAGTTCCCCTATCTAAAAAGCGCCCTTCAGCTTCATGAGAAACCAAAGAGCGCTATTTGTCAGTTCACTTATTTCTTATCTCATCACCGGGCCTCTATATCCGAGGTCGGGTGTTTTATATTACATCTCGGACGCTGTTCCAGATCTTCGCCGCAGCTATCATTATGCGACGAGTTTGCACAAAATGTTATATCAGCCCGGATTTTTGCAACAGCCTTCTTACTATTTCCGCAACCTCCGCTCTTGTGATGTTGTCCTTCGGCGCAATCAGATTACCGTCCCTGCCGCTAACAATTCCTGCCTTTATGCAAGCCGCAATGCTGTTTTTCACATAATCATCCAATTTAGCCGCATCGCTGAAGTCCGCCAGCAGTTTGGTCATTTCACCGTTTGCGAACTGGACTTTTAGCCCTGTGATGTTCATCGCTCTTGCAATAATAGTGACGGCCTGTTCACGGGTAAGCTTATCATTTGGACCGAATTTGCCATTGCCGTAGCCGGATATGAGTTTGTATTCCGTCGCTGTTTTGACATAATCACAGTACCAGACGTCGCTGCTGACATCTGTAAATGGGTTGCCTCCGATTCCGTGTTTTAGGCCCAGCGCTCTGACGATAATGGCTGCAAATTCTGCGCGGGTGATATCCCTGTCGGGCTCGAATTTATCGTTTCCGGTGCCGCTGATGATCATCCTGGAGCCCATGTCATTGACGGCTTCCTTTGCCCAGTGATCTGTTATGTCCTTGAATTCCAGCGGATGCCAGATTACTGAGTAGGTACTGTTGGTCAGGCTGTTTATTTGCGCATAGTATTTGCCATCAATAACAATAACTTTAGTAGGAACATGTCTTACCGTACCATCGGGATCTACTATAACTCCTGTCGTTATCTTTTCAGGTTCAATCCCATCAGGTATTGCCACAAACCTTTCAATATAACTGTTGAACCGGCTGACCTCAACGGTTTTGCCGCCATATGTGCATTTAATATTAAACTCAACCGGAGGCACTACAAGAGTAAAATTGCCTTTGTTCGCCGAGTCTTCTACTACTTTGACAGTGGCATCGACCGCTTGTGCAATTTCAACCTGAACCTTAATGTCCGACAGCTTTACGTCCTGCCCGAAAGACTGAGATACCGCAGATATATCAATTTGCTGTGCAGGAAGCGAATAGGTGGCCTTCTCGGTCTTGACCTCCAGGATTACATCTTTTTTCTCCATATCCTTAACTATTTGGCCGTTCAGCTCGCCAACCGCCGTACCCGTATTTTCTGAAACCGATAATGTAATGATTGGATGATTTTGAGCAGTACTGGTACTTGTACCTGCATCTGGAATCTTATCTAATAATTCTCCAACCTTTTTCTCGTCAAGTATTACCGTTGTCGTTGTTCGTCCGTCCGTACCTTTTTCGGTTTTAATTGTCGCAACATTGCCTTGCGTCTGCCCGTTAACTGAAATATCAGAATAATTTACCGGTGCAGATGAATTTCCGCTGTTTCCGCTGCTTCCGCCACTATTTCCGCTGCCGCCGGTTGCCGTCCATTTTGCATACAGCGTCACATTAGCGGCTCCCATTGTAAAGGTTGCACCTTCCGCATAACTGCTACCGCTTCCGTTGGCTGCGGTGTTCCAGCCTGAGAAGGTGTAACCTGTTCTGATCAGGCTGCCTGTGTTGCCTTGAACCGTTACGGTGTCCCCTTGCAAATAGGTATTACTGTCTGACGGAGCACTGCCTGATGTAGCGCCATTACTATTGTAGGTTATGGTGTAGGCATTGATAGGTACATCAGTTATAACAGGATAGCCATTGTTTTCATTTCTCACATCCACGTCCCAGGCAAGATAAATGATATTTGGAACAGATGTGCTGCTTATTATATTGCTGTTAAGCAGTGATTTAAAAACCACAACCTTCATATCAGCTGCAATTTTGGCCGTTGTAGTGTCTGAACCTTGTAATATATAGCCTGCGCCTTTTTTATTTGCCGAATCCAGTACGTTGCCGTTCAGAGTGTATATCGCATCGCTGTTCCAATAAACATTTTTCACATTAGGCACCTGCTGGAAGCCGTTATGCAAAAAGCCAACTATACCGCCAATTTCTGCATTTGCTCCGCCAGTAATGTTTCCCGTTGCAAAACTATTTTCAATCCTGCCTTTGCTGTTATTTTCTCCGGCAATTCCGCCCGCATAAACCTCGTTTCCAAATGCGCCGGAGCCTGCGTTGACATTGCCCGTTGCAAAACAGTCAACTATGACGCCATAACTACGGCTGCCCACATTTCTTCCGACCAAACCTCCGACTGCCGGAGGATAAGGCTCTACATAATTGCCAACAGCCACATCGGCTGTAGAATAACTGTTTGCTATCAGTCCTTCCTCATTGGAACCAACCAACCCACCAATTAAGGCTACGCCGTTTGCGCCTATTATTTCTCCATTTGTATGACAGTTCGTTATTTTCCCGTAGTTGACGCCTGTAAGTATTCCTCCAAACTCACCGAAACCTGCATATATTTCTGCCGATTCAATGCCGAGGTTTTTTACTTCGGCCGTACCGGCAATAGTGGCAAATAGCCCTTCAAAGCCGTTTGAACCCGGCGACCCAACACCAGTCCCGATATAGAGCCCGGTGATTTTATGGCCTTTGCCGTCAAAGATTCCTTCAAAATATGGGTATTGCGTTCCGATCGGTGTCCAATAATGCTCGGAGATATCAATATCCCTATCAAGTTCGATAATCTTGCCGCTGAATGAATTTCCGCCGTTTACCTGCTGAGCCAGCCATGCAAGCCCGGTTGCCGTTTTAATGACATAAGTGTTTCCATATAAGGTGTAATCAGTGCCCTCGGTCACAACCGCATTATCCAACCAAACACCGGTTGGTTCTTTTGCATGGATTGTAAAAGTGAAATCCTTCGTTGCGCTGGCCCCGCCGTCCTTGCTGATGGTTGCCCTTAGCGTTATGACAGCATCGCCGCTACCATTGGCAGGACGCGTTACAGTCACCACCCCCGTTGCAGGGTCGGAGCTTACATTATTGCCGCTGTCCGATACTTCGGACCATGTTATTGTGGTTCCGTTAACACCTACGAGAGGTAGGGTGAAATTTTTCGTTACCATTGCAGCCGAATCCGTGCCGCTAAAGCTAATGTCAGACAGGCTCAGGGCTGCCTGTGCTGCCACGATGTCTGCGTCCGCGTTGCCGCTTGCCAGTTCGACAAAAGTATGCCCGTTATCCGTTGCATAGGTCTGTGCTGTTGAACCTGTGTACCCATGGATTTTCAGATTGGACGCTGTCTCCTGATTATCCGCAAAAGCATTGTCGCCGATGGCCGCCGTGCTGTTTCCTATAATCACATCTGAAAGCTTGTTGCTTGCAAACGCCATTTCTCCAATATCAGTCACTCTATCCGGGATTGTCACACTTGTGAGCTGGTTGTTGAAAAATGCACCATCACCAATACCCGTTACACTATCGGGAATCGTTACGCTTGTGAGCATGTTGTATGCAAATGCAGCCTCGCCAATGCTTGTCACGCTGTCCGGAATCGTTACGCTTGTGAGCTGGTTGCGGCAGAACGTCCTTTTGCCGATACTCGCTACGCTGTCTGGAATCGTTATGCTTGTGAGCTGGTTGTTGAAAAATGCACCATCGCCAATACTCGTTACGCTGTCGGGGATCGTCACGCTTGCGAGCTGGTTGCTGGAAAGCGCATTGCTTCCAATACTTGTTACCTTGTTTGGAATAACTATGTTTGTAAGCTCATTATAAACAAATGCACCTTCACCGATACTGGTTACGCTGTTTGGAATTGTTACACTTGTAATGTTGTTGGAAGCAAATGCACAATCACCAATGTTCGTCACGCCGTCCGGGATTGTTACGCTCGTGAGGCCTTTGTTTTTAAATGCTTCGGTCCCTATTCCGGTTACCGGATAACCGCTTATGGTACCTGGAATTGTTATATCTGCCGAACCGCCAAGTGTAAATTGCGTTATTGTTACCTTCCCGTCCGCAACGGTATAGGTATACGTATTGCCATTATCGGTTACTGTGTCCGAGGGTGCAGCCGCTTTTATGTCGCCGCTTTCCAATTGCTTCTGGTAGTAGCCAAGTACTGCATATGATTCTACTCCGTTAACCTCTCCGACATAGTTGACGTCGTACAGGTTCAGCCACTTCCCGGCGGATACGTTCTCTATATCGACTCCCGGCACATACTGACCGTAATCAGCCGTCGGTATCGCCGCCCCCTGTGCCGGTATGGCATCCGCCGAATTTGATATTTTGTACACATATTTTAATCCTGCAGGGTTGCCCAGACCGCTGATTGTTATGCTGGAAACCGCCGTTCCCGGCACAACGGATGCGGCTATAGCATTTGCAGCCGCTTTTATATCATCGCTTTCCAATTGCTTCTGGTAGTAGCCAAGTACTGCATATGATTCTACTCCGTTAACCTCTCCGACATAGTTGACGTCGTACAGGTTCAGCCATTTCCCGGCGGATACGTTCTCTATATCAACTCCCGGCACATACTGACCGTAATCAGCCGTCGGTATCGCCGCCCCCTGTGCCGGTATGGCATCCGCCGAATTTGATATTTTGTACACATATTTTAACCCTGCAGGGTTGCCCAGACCGCTGATTGTTATGCTGGAAACCGCCGTTCCCGGCACAACGGATGCGGCTATAGCATTTGCAGCTGCAGCATGCGCTGCAATAGGCAATAAAAGCTGCATCATTGCAATGATCATAAATATTGTTGGAAATGTTTTTTTCTTCATATGGCTCACATCTCCTTTTGTGTTATGTTTAAATTTTTCTCAAGCTTTGCTTTTGTCAAAGGACAGAGCAAAAATCCATGAACACCCAGTTCAAAAGCGTCCAGCGCATAATCCCTGTTATCGGATAGAAAAATAATTCTGATGGTAAGGCTTTTCTGCCTTACCATATCGGCGGCCTGGAGCCCCGGTATATCATCCTGACCCAACCGTATGATGCAGAAATCCGGAGGAGAATTCTCGATCTGTTCAATGAACTGTATGTAGTCTTCAAATGCCTTGAGTTCGATTACTCTCTTATCTTCCGACAACCAACCCAACACTTGGTCACGGCTTTTGCTTCGCCTGTCCAGAATATATACCCTCAATCAACCACTCCCTTTTATCGGCCAAAACCACAATGGAAATCATATGAAATCGATATATTGGGGAACTGACCTTATTATATGAGACAGATTTCACCAAAATTTAACCAAAGATAAAATCCACAAACACAAAAAAACCGTTGATACATCAGTGTTTGACGGATCAACGGTCAATTGTGCCGTGAAATATTTTTAAACTTGTTTTTGGAAAGGATCGGCACGCATATAAGAGGCGTAACGAAAGATCGACAGCACCTTTTCCGGGGATAAAGGAAACAGCATGCAAAGAACGGCGCCCATGTGATTTCTTATGGAATTAACTGTTCTGTCTACTTCACTGAATGATAAAGGTTATATAGCTTATCACACGGTATTACGCCGAGCTCTTCCTTCAATATTTTCAAATACCCGTTGAAATGCCTCACGGCCTTGCTTTTTTCTTCTGTTTCTATGTAAAGAGTGAGCAGAAGCTCCGTAATGGCTTCTTCATAAGGACTTTTTTCATAAGCTGTCATCAGTATGTTCTCCGCCTTGGCGAATTGCTTTTTTCTGATATACTGCTCCGAGAGCTTTATCAGGCATTGCAGGTTTAATTGTATCAGGCGTTCCCTTTCAAAACGCGCCCAAGGATAGTCTTCACCCTCCAAATAGTCTCCCGCGTAGAGTGCTTCCATCTCCTCGAGCGGCTCGAGGCTGTTGGCGTAAATACTGTTTTCAAGTTCATAAAAACGTCTCACATCGTAATCGGCGGGGCCGAGCTTCAGATTATAATTACTGTCGATACGGATTAGGCTTCTGTCAATCCCATATTCCCACAAAGCCTTTCGGATATGGTATATTCCGTTATATAGCTGGCGGATGGCCTTTTCCGGATCATCATCCGGCCAGAGCTTGTCCAGCAGCTCCTCTTTTGAAATAGCCCGG
>NZ_BBCE01000019.1 GCF_001311885.1 Syntrophomonas palmitatica JCM 14374
ACACACTTTTTCAGCCAATGTGTAAAATGAGTCGGCATCATTTTTATACTGTCTGCTTATATCAAGCATAACCTTGTAGTCTCTGACAACATGCTCATTTATATAAGAAAGAACCTTTTGGGAATTTACCACCAGATTTTCAATGGAATGTTGAACCTGTTGAGTTGAATCCTGAATGGTACAGACTGTGAGTGCAGATTCCTCCGCCAGCTTTCTCACCTGTTCAGCAACCACAGTAAAACCTTTGCCCTGTTCTCCAGCACGGGCTGCTTCAATAGCGGCATTTAACGCTAATAGATTGGTTTGCTCTGCTATACCTGCTATGTTCTTAGCTAATTTAGAGATATCATTAACTACACTGGCATCGTTTATAGCTTGATTTAGACGGTTTTGTATGTCCTGGTAAAGCTGGGTGGCAAAGTCATAGGAATCTTGAGTGTCTTTTTCCAGGATGCGGGCTCTTTTTTCTATTTCTTCAGCTTTTCCTTTTTGCTCATTGGCTTCCGAAACTAATACCGCAATAGAAGCATTTATTTGTTCCCCTGCTGCGCATATCTCCTGAGTTACAGCTGATATGTCAATCATGCTGTTGCTGATCTCCTGAGTCGAAGATGATATCTGCTGTATATCGGCAGATACATTTTGGGTCATGGCGGAAAGCTGCTGACTGGTAGCAGCCAGGTTCTGAGCGACATTAGATAGGTGATCAGTTGTATCAGCTACATTTCTGGTGTTAGCCGCAATGTGACCGATTGTCTCTCGCAGTTGATGCATCATTTTTCCCAAAACACTATTAAGGCTGCCTATTTCATCTTGCCTTTGCCTATCTATTTTCTCAAGTTCAGTATCCAGCTTTCCTTGAGATATCTGGGTAGCCCAGCCTATAGCCCTGTTTAAAGGAATAGCAATATGTCTCCCCATTAATACCCCCAGGCCTATGGCTGTCAGAAAAGCCAAAACAGTGGCAAGGAGAATGTCTCTAATAGAATGCTTATAAAGTATTAAGCTATTTTCTTTTTTCATATTAGCCTTTTGCAGATTTAGTGCCGAAAGACTTTCAATATAACCCGTTAATTCTGAACGTCTAGTTCTTAGCTCAGGCACTAGCGTTGCAGCCTGTTCAATTTCATTCTGTCTCACAATGTTATTAAAAGAATCAACTAATGACTTGTATTCTTGTAAAGAAATTATTGTATCTTGAAATACTTTCTTTTCTTTATCATCAGACGCTCTATACAGATTATTTAACTTCATACTAACCCTGGCCATATCTCGTTCTATTTGTACAACCAACTGCCGACCCTGGTTTGCATCTTTTAACGCCAAGGTTTCCCACATGGTTCCTCTTATAGACATCAAATGGGTTTGAATCTCATTAAGTTCAAGCACTTTTTTTAGATTTTTATCCGTTAATGCAATCATAGCCGTATTTATGTTTTTCATATTCAGTAGACCAACTAAACCAACAATAATTATGAATACCGCTACCAGGCAGAAACCCATTACTAACTTAGATTGGATTTTAAGGCTTTGAAACCGTTTTAACATTGCTCAGTTCCCCCTTCTTTTAAGCAAGTTATTTGTTTGGTTTAACCTTAACTGATAAATATTAATGGTTATCCTTACCATTTTATATAACTGAGCTGTTTTAAGTAAAAATAGTGTGCAACTATCTCCTTAGGTCCTGGTATGCCATATTAAAAGCAAGAGCAATAGGAAAAGGATGCTAAAGCTGAAAGTTCGCCTGAGTTTGTCCGACATTTTAATACCCCCTCTGTCTGGCAAGATTCTAAAATTATAGAGACAAATAAAATTCCACCATATGACCACAGACTGGCACGTTCAGTCTGAGCTGCCTTTCGGAATACATGAACATAATCAGCAAAAGCATTGTTCATATTAGTCATTCCGCATAGCAACCGGTCACTGAGTGGAATTCCTTAATTAACCATAATTCATTTATCTTGATTTATTTTTTTTGCAAGCTATTTAAGAGGTAAAAAAACCGTTAAATATAACAACCCGATTACTGTGATGTATCGGTGCGCGCGATTTTATTCAAATCAACGCGGCGTCCTTCTACCAGGTAGAAAACCATCTCCGCCAGGTTGGTGGCATGATCCCCAATTCTCTCCAGATGTCCGGCCACTAAAAGCAAGGATGTAGCCTGGGGTATATTTTTGTGGTCCTGCATCATATATGACAACAATTCTCTAAATATCTGATCGTATAAACCATCCATTTCCTTTTCCATATATACCAGGCTGCTTGATTGCGCAGGGTTTTCCTCCACAAAAGCCTGCAGGGCATTTTCTACCATATCACGAGCAATGGCACCCATGCGGGGGATATCAATCAGCGGTTTAATGTAGGCTTGATCATGCAGTTGAATAGCGATCAAGGCTATATCTTCCGCATGATCGGCCATTCTCTCAATATCTACAATCATCCTTAAAATACTGGCAATAAGACGCAGATCTCTTGCCATAGGTTGCTTAAGGGCAATCAATCCCAGAGCTTTTTTTTCTATTTCCAGTTCCATTCTATCAATTACATCTTCATTGCTGATAACTTCACGAGCCAGTTCCATGTTTTTGTCAACCAGTGCTTTTGTAGCTTTAAACACCTGTTCTTCAAGTAACCGTCCCATTTTAAGCACATCTTGTTTAACTTTGTCCAATTCTTCCGATAATATATCATTACCCATTTACTAAACCTCCTTTATTAACCGAATCTTCCGGTAATGTAATCCTCGGTTCTTTTATCCGCAGGATTAACAAACAGTTCATCGGTGGCATTATATTCAACCAGTTCTCCATTAAGGAAGAAACCTGTATTATCAGATATTCTGGCAGCTTGTTGCATATTGTGGGTAACTATCACAATTGTGTATTGTTCTTTTAGTTCTACTATCAACTCTTCCAACCGTGAAGTGGAAATCGGATCAAGGGCTGAGGCAGGTTCATCCATAAGAATTACCTCAGGTTCACTGCCAGTACCCTGGCGATAACCAGCCTTTGCTGCTGTCCCCCTGACAGCCGGGCAGCAGAATCACGTAAACGATCACTGACTTCATTCCAGAGGTTGGCTGCTTTAAGACTTTTTTCCACTATTTCGTCAAGGCGGTATCGATCCTTCACTCCATGAATTCTCGGACCATAAGCAACATTATCAAATATAGACATTGGAAAAACCGAAGGTTTTTGAAAAACCATCCCTACTTTTTTTCGCAAAGAAACCACATCCAGGTCTTTATCATAAATAGCTTCATTATCAAGATAAATCTGCCCGCTGGTTTGTGTTCCCTCTATCAATTCATTTAACCGGTTTATTGTGCGCAGGAAACTGGATTTGCCGCACCCGGAAGGACCTATTAAAGCCGTTACCCGATTAGCCAGGAGGTCGACATTAATATCATATAATGCCTGGAAACTGCCATAATGAAGATTTAGATTATCAACTCTAATCTTTACTTGTTCGTTCATAAGCTCAACCCCTTTTATTACGTACCAATATTCGCCAAGCGGCGAATGCTCAAATTTGCAAAAGCATTTATTACGAGAACCAGGATTATAATAAGAAATGCTGTGCCAAATGCCCTTTCGACTGATAAACCTTCCATGGCCAGTATATAAAGATGAACTGCCATACTGCGCGCAGGGTCACTCAGGGCCACAGGCATATTAAGTGAACTGCCCGCCGTCAAAATTACGGCCGCAGTTTCCCCAACGGCTCTGCCGATGGAAAGAATAATCCCGGTAGTTATTCCCGGTATTGCCGGAGGCAGAACCACGCGATGCACTGTCTGCCAGCGTGTAGCTCCCAGTGCGAGGCTGTTTTCACGATATTCATTAGGGACTGCCAGTATGGCCTCCTGAGAAGTACGGGTTATCGTAGGAAGTATCATGATGGCCAGGGTCATGCTGCCTGAGATTATTGACCATCCCAGACCCATAAATATAACGAAAAACACAAAGCCAAACAAGCCAAATATAATAGATGGAACTCCTGCCAGGGTTTCCGTAGTAAGATTTATTAAATAGGCAAAGCGGCTGCGTTTTTTAGTATATTCCTCCAGGTAGACAGCAGTGCCTACCCCAAGGGGTACCGCTATCAACAAGGCCATTAAGGTTAAATAAACCGTACTAACAATAGTGGTTGATATACCGCCTTCCTTGCCTGCTCTGCCGGGAGCATGCAATATGAAATCCATATTAACGCTGCCGGCTCCCCGGTATACTATATAACCTATGATAGAAAGCAGAATGCCAGTAATTAACAGCGCGCTCAGCCATAATCCTATGGTTAATAATCTTTCACCCCATTTGTTATTTGGCATTTAATCCACCTGCCTTAACCACCATATTTACAACCAGATTAAGCATAATTATAAAAATGAACAATACGAGGCCGGTTGCGAAAAGGGCCGCCTGGTGGTCCCCGGAAGCATAGCCCATTTCCAGAACAATATTACTGGTCATAGTTCGCAAAGGGGATAACGGGCCTTCTGGGATTGTTGTTGAATTTCCGGTAACCATTACTACCGCCATGGTTTCGCCAATTGCCCTCCCCATTCCCAACACAATCGCGGTTATAATCCCGGAGCGGGCCGCGGGCAGAATAACTCTGCCAATGGTCTGATAGTGCGTTGCTCCAAGGGCTAATGAACTTGTCTTGTATTCTTCGGGAATGGCTATGATAGCGTCACGCGATATGTTAATAATGGTAGGCAGAACCATAATACCCAGAACAATAGCTCCGGCCAGAAGACTCATGCCATTACCGCCCAGGTTTTCCCGGATTAAGGGTACTATTACTATCAAGCCAAAAAAGCCATAAACTACCGATGGAATCCCAGCCAGGAGTTCAACCATTCTCCCCAGTAAATTGCCTGCCCGCTTTGAAGCGATTTCAGCCATAAATACAGCTGCTGATACTCCCAGGGGAACCGACCATAACAAGGCTGAAAAGGTTAAATATAATGAACCTACTAACATGCTGCCAATACCAAAACTGCTTCGCGTAGGACTCCAATCCAAGCTAAACAGAAATTTTACCAGTCCGGTTTTAAAAATCAGCGGCAGTCCTTCCATAAAAATAAAGGCGGTAATCACCAAAATAGCTATTATAGAAACACTGGCGAATAGCTGCAGCAACCTGACAATCAGATGTTCCATGCGAAATTTGCGATTCTTAACAGGCAGCGGATGTCTTAACGCATTGACAGACGTTTCATTATTATCAGATACAGCAGAAACTTTACTCTTTGGCAACAGGTTTGATTTATCTTTAAGGGCATGTGTATTCATATTTCTATCTCCCTTGGCAAAGCTGTTCATATTGAAAGCATAGCACCGGGATGTTAAGACTCAGGATAGAGAATTTTAAATTATGTGACTGCTTATGTAAAGTGATTGTAAAAAGGCAAAAACCCGTCCTCCTCTTGAAGTTCGGGTCTTTGTCATTTTATGATCATTTTAAGTTATCCACTCTAGCCTTGGAGCCGTTTTTATACGGTCTCCCTAACTATATATTTTTTACAATGGGATGGTCACAGCGTCTGTCTGTGCCGAATAAATACATTATTTAATACTGATAGCGCCTTCATCTACCATTATTTTTTGGCCTTCATCACTCATAACGTAATCGATAAAAGCCTTGGCCAGTCCCTGGGGCTCACCTTTGGTCAAATATAAGAACGGACGGGAAATTTTATAGCTGCCGTTTTTAACATTTTCTACACTGGCTTCAATTCCATCAATTTTAACCGCCTTAACTTCATTGTTAAGAGAAGCCAAAGATACAAATCCGATAGCCTTGGGGTCGCCAGCCACCGTGGTTCTTACTGCCCCGGTTGAGTTCTGAATTATAACCTTGTTAGAGATCTTTTCTTTATTCATAACTATGTCCTCAAAAGCTCCTCTGGTACCTGATCCTTCCTCCCGGCATACTACGGTGATGGGAGCATTTTCTCCCCCAACTTCTTTCCAGTTTTTAATATTACCCAGATAAATGTTGCGGATATCTTCTATTTTCATGTCAACCAACTTATTAGACGGGTGTACTACTACAGCTATGCCGTCAAGAGCAATCTTAGTTTCAACTAATCCCTTACCCTGTTCTTCAGATTTTAATTCCCTTGAACTGGAACCAATATCAGCAGCGCCAGAGATTGCAGCTTCTACACCCTGGCTGGAACCGCCGCCCTGAACATTGATCTGCACCTTAGGATTAATCTCTTGAAACTTCTCTGCTAAAACTTCGCTGAAAGGCTGTACTGAGGTGGATCCGGCAATGGTCAGAGAACCGGTAAGCGCATGATCTTCCTTTTGAGCAGGTGCTTTTTCATCAGTCTTTTGACCACAGCCAGCAAGAAATGCGGCCATCAGTAATAGAACCCCCAGAAGCGCAAAACTAATTCCCCGTCTCACAATTTTTGATACCATTCTTACATTCCTCCCTAAAATAAATCTTGGTTTTCACCTTTTCTGTTATCAGAATAACAATGGTTTGTTAAAGTAAGAATCAGTATATATCAAAATTACGTTTGATTAATGTAAAGATATTATTAAACGTTTTAACAGTCTCTTGTTTTTTTGCCATGATTGATATCGATTATAAAAACATTAAAGCTCATAAAAATAGTCCCGGAATGCTTTATTCCGAGACTTTATACTTCCCTGGGATGAAATTATTAGCTTAAAGATTACGCGGCAGGGTAAACCAGAAGATAGAACCTTTGCCCAGGCGGCTTTCTGCCCCTACTTCTCCCCCATGGTTTTCAACCAGGTGTTTGACTATGGATAACCCCAGTCCAGTTCCCCCTGTTTTGCGCGACCTGGTCTTATCCACCCGGTAGAAACGTTCAAAAACCCGGTCAAGTTCATTTTCTGGAATGCCTTCTCCCTGGTCGCTGATTATTACCTTAACCAGCCTGGTGTTGGTTTCCAAAGCAACATTGATAGGTGTGTTTTCATCACTATAAATAACAGCATTATCCAGATAGTTGATCAATACCTGGCTGATCAGATCTGGATCGGCTTTGATAGTGACAGGTTCAACAGATGGTGTAAACTCAATAATCCTGCCGCTCCTGCGTCTTATAGTGTTAATGCTGTCAGCAATTATTTCCTGCAGATCAGTTTCCCGGTAATTTATCTGCAATTTGCCTGATTCCAGACGGGATAGTTCCAACAAACCTTCAATAATGCGTTTCAGGCGCTGTGCTTCTTCAAATATTATCCTGGAAAACTCATGCACTCGCGGATTATCACTGTCTTCGGCCAGGAGGGTCTCAGCAAACCCGCTAATGCTGGCTACAGGAGTTTTTAATTCATGGGATACGTTGGCTACAAAATCGCGGCGGACAGTTTCTAGTTTTTTTAATTCGCTTATATCATTCAGCACCAGCAGGACTCCAGTCGGCAAAAAACCTTCATTTTCAGCAATGGGAACAGCATGCGCCACAAGTATCTTTTCACCCTGATTGTATAATTTTACTTCCTTGCGGACATTGTTGTTTTTGCATCTTACCTCATCAATCATATCCAGAAGCTCAAAATTACTGATAACCTCAAAAGGCTTTTTTCCTACCATATTATCGTTCCTGCCTATCAACTGAAGCGCAACCGGATTAGCATAGTTAATACGTCCATCTGCAGCCACCATCAAAATCCCATTAACCGTATTGTTCAATAATAATTCGAGATGATTTTTAACCGCAGATATTTCATGTATATTATGGTCAATTCGATCTGCCATATTATTAATAGCTCTGGCCAGAACCCCCAATTCGTCATCAGCATGCCAGGATATTCTCCGTTTTAAATCGCCTTGGGCCATATCTTTTACGGCCTGCGTAATTACGCCTACTGGTTCAGATACACGTTTGGCAATTAAAAAGCTGATAATACCAGTAATAAATCCACTGATTAAAATTGCCAAAACCATCATCAGTATAATATGATTATAAAAATCTTCAATGGCAGCCAATGATACCGCCAAACGCACTGCTCCCCGGGTATCATTATTGGAAAAAGGCACCGCAACATACAGCATTTTTTCATGAGCTGTACTGCTTAGCCTGCTGTTTATTCCCACCCTGCCGTGCAAGGCAGCATATATTTCAGGTCGGTCATTATGCGGTTCCATCTGGGACGGATCGTATACGGAATCACCTAGAACCTTGCCTTTATAATCAACTATAGTAATGCGTTTATCAGTATCCCTGCCAGCTTTATGGGCAATGTGCTGGTAAATATTTTCTGTATCATGTTTAAATTCATAATTGGAGGTGGTTTCAGCCAGTAAACGCGCTTCATAAATCAGGTTGGATTCCAAATCCCGATAATAATACTGTTTAAATGATAATGAAACAAAAATGCCTACTACCAACAACACCAAGCTGATTAACAGAAGATAACTTGCCGTCAGCCTCCAGCGAAACGAACTAAACATTCGCCGCCTCCTCAAATTTGTAGCCCAGGCCGCGTATGGTTTTTATATAAACCGGATTTTTTGAATCCTTTTCAATTTTGTCACGTAATTTGCTGATATGCACATCCAAAACCCGCGTATTGGCGCTCTCGGAAAAATCCCACAATACTTCCAATAGGTAATCCCTTTTCAATACACGCCCCTTGTTGCGAATTAATATATCCAGAAGCTCGTATTCTTTCAGAGTAAGTTCCAACAATTTTCCGTTATAATAAATTTGATAACTATCAGGTTTTATCACAAAGCTGCCAGCTACAATTTCCTTCTGATCTGTTAATTCTTCTTTATAGTCCTGACCTCTTCTCAAGACCGCCTTCACCCTAGCACAAAGCTCCCTAACACTGAACGGTTTCGTTACATAGTCATCCGCGCCCAGTTCCAAGCCCACTACTTTATCCACTTCATCGTCACGCGCCGTAAGCATTATAACTGGTGTCCTATAATCTTTTCCTCGTAAATGTCTGCACACATCCAGACCATCACGTCCGGGCAGCATCAAATCTAAGATAACTAAATCGGGCTTTTCTTCCTCAAATAACTTTATGGCTTCGTTTCCGTCATAGGCAGCAATTGCAGTGAATCCTTCCTTATTAAGGTTATAGCTGATCAAACGCACCAGAGATTCCTCATCATCAACTACCAAAATTTTTCCCTGCACTGTACCCACCTCACATATATTCATTCTCTAAGCTTATCCTATACCTTGCCTAATCATTATAAAAGCGATGAAACAAAATTTTTACATGTGACGTCAGCGAATTTTACATTTGTTATGGTTAAAAGCCGGGTTGTTATCCTCCCCGGCTTTGCCCGCATAGTGGTTATATGGTTTTAAATGATGAATAATAATGAAACTTGATTACACTTTAAAACATCCCTGGCCCACAAACTCCCGTATTATCGAAGTGGTCGGCACTGCATCGGTGGAAAGAGGGCGGAAATAACTCAGAAACTTGAGCAGCCTCCTGGCCTCCATATGCTCAGGATAATCTGCGGTAATTTCTCTCAGCAGCGGTTCAGCTACCGGCTTCAAAACTGATAATTCATAAACCAGAGACGAGTTGAACATTACATCGGCATTTTCCTGATAGGGAAAAATATTTTTTTCTTCCCCCCGCCGTACCGAAGGCCATTGCTTCAAAGTATTTATAGCACTGTAGCCGCGGGTACGGGCATCACGGACAATGCGTCGAATAAGCCGGCTGTCTGTAGTAGGTATACGATTTGTATAATCGATATTCAACTGGGTCAGGGCGCTGATATAGATTTTAAATTTCTGTTCTGGCAGAATCAAAGATGTCAGCTTATCATTTAAGCCGTGGATACCTTCAATGATAATTGGTTCGCCCGGCGGAACTTTCATGGGAATACCCATGGGTTCACAGCAGCCCGATTTAAAATTATAAACGGGCATTTCCACAATCTCTCCCCTGATAAGTCCCAGCAGATCCTGGTTAAAACGTTCTAAACGCAAAGCTTCCAGGGCTTCAAAATCATACTCTCCGTTTTCATCCCGAGGAGTCCGGTCTCGATTTACAAAATAATTATCAAGAGATATAGAAACCGGTCTGCGGCCGTTTACCCTGAGCTGAATAAGCAGGCGCTGGGCAAAGGTGGTTTTACCTGACGATGAAGGCCCGGCAATTAGAACCAACCGAATTCTGGGATCAGAACAGATCATATCTGCTATGGAAGCGATCTTTTTTTCGTGCAGGGCTTCGTTAACCCTGATCATATCAGCGATATCCCCAAACTCAATCATATCGTTCAGAGCGGCTACATGAGGAATTTCCAGCATTTCAGCCCACTTCTTGGCCTCTTGAAAAACACGGGCCAGTTTGGGTTGATGGATATATGGTTTAATGAATTCGGGGTCTTCCTTTTCAGGAGTCTGTAAAATCATGCCCGGCGGATAACAAAAGAGTTTGAAATGATCAATCACCCCGGTACGGGTAACCATGTAACCATAGAAGTATTCATAAAATCCGTCCAGCTCGCATATATGAACATGGTCCTTATCCCGGAACTCAAACAGCTTTACCTTGTCTGCCTGCCCCTGCCGGGTAAATATTTGACGTGCCTGTTCCTTGGATACTATTTCTTTCTTAATAGGCATATCATTAGCTGCCATTTCCCGCATATAAGATTCCAGGGATTCTATATCCTTATCCTCACAGGGATGCTCCAAAAATTCGCAGAACAAGCCATTGGACAACGAATGTTTAATCACCAGTTTACGCTCTGGGAACAGATCCCGGCATGCTTTAATTAAAAGGAAGGCAGCACTGCGACGGTATATTCTCATACCCGCTTCTGAACTTACATCTACCAGTTCTAATTCTGTGGGAATCCACAGGCTGTGGTGCAGATCCTTTAATTCATTTTCTATAACCACAGCTACAACCTGGTGAGGGCAATCATCCTGTACCAGAGCTGCCACATCCTCTGCCGTGGAACCTGCCGGGATACTATAAGTACCGTGACCTTTTACTACCACTTCTATATGTGGTACTTCAAGGCTGGAGATAGCCATAAAAAAACCTCCTCATCCCCGTACTGTTTATATTATATAACAATACGAGTAAAAGGAGGACATGAGTGATATACACGGATTGCCCGTGTGAGGAGAACCATCACTCCATTTCTTCTACCTGCGAGTCGCTTTTAATTTAATTTCCAGGCTGTTAATGATTTTTTCCATGCTCTGATTAATATCAGCTTCGGTCAGAGTACGTTCCGAAGATTGGAAGGTCATCTTAAATGCCACACTCTTAAAGCCCTCAGGAACCTGTTCACCGGTATATATATCAAAAACTACAATATTCCTCAGCAAATCTTTTTCCGCCTCGGCAATCACCTGCAGGGCTTCACCGGCCTCAATTTCTTGGGACATTAATACCGCAATATCACGTTCTACCGCAGGATAACGGGTTATTTCCTCCATCATGGTTTTATTTTGGCTGAAGCTGAACAGCTTTTCCATATCCAGTTCAAAAGCGCAACAGCGCTGCTTTATATCATAGTTTTCCAAAACAAGAGGATGAATCTCCCCCAGTATACCAATTACTAGATCATCTTTAATTATCCGTGCGGTTCGGCCGGGATGGAATGAATCATCTCTCACCGGAACAAATTTTGCTCCATTAATGCCCAGTTGTATAAATATATCTTCCAGTATTCCTTTAAGGTAGAAAAAGTCCATTTCCACTTTGTGTCTCAACCAATTTATCTCGCTGCTTCCCGACACTATGCCCCCCAGCTGCAGCCTTTCTATGGGAAGTCCGGAATCTGAAGGCATAAATACTGAACCCATCTCAAAAAAAGCTAGATTTTCATTTTTGCGGGCTAGGTTCGTACTGGCGGTAGCAAGAAGTCCAGGAAGCAATAAGGTCCGCATCACTCCCTGTTCTTCTGATAATGGATTAGCTACTACCACAGTATCACGCAGAGGACTGTCCTCATTAATCAACAAAGCGTCAAAAGCAGCCGGGTTAATAAAACTGTACGTAACCACTTCAAACAGACTGCGGGCGGCCAGGTTTTTGACCTGATCCCGAAATTTTTGCCAGGGGTTTAGGCCTCCCTGTGCAGCGCTGCCCGCAGGTAATGTAGGCGCTATATTTTCATAACCGTACAGTCTGGCTACTTCTTCAATTAAATCAACTTCCATGGTTATATCAGGCCGGTAGCCAGGAATTTCCACCACCAGAGCTGACCCGTTTTTATCAATTCGGAATTCCAGGCGCTCTAGATAAGACACAATCTTATCTTCAGTTAATTCAGTTCCCAACAGGTAGTTCACCCTTTCGGGACGCAGCGTGATTCTTTTCACAGGTTCGGGATGCGGAAAAGCGTCACAAATGCCCCTGGCGATTTTACCGTCAGCCAGTTCCTGCATCAAAGCTGCGGCTCTGTTCACAGCATAAATTACGCCGTTCACATCCAGGCCTTTTTCAAAGCGCTGTGAAGAATCGGTTCTAATGGCTAGTTTTCGCCCGGTGCGGCGATTATTAGGTCCGGAGAAATTTGCCGATTCCAGCAAAACATCAACCGTGTCATCACGAATTTCAGTGTTTTCCCCGCCCATAATACCGGCGAGAGCTATGGCTTGATTTCCGTCAGTAATTACCAGCATATCGTGATCAAGCTTGCGTTCCACTCCATCTAAAGTAGTAAAGAGTTCACCATCTTTGGCCCTTCTAACCACGATTTTTTTAGGATCGCCGCTGAGCAAGCGGTAATCAAAGGCATGCAGAGGCTGATTGCTTTCAAGCATTACATAGTTGGTTATGTCGACTATGTTGTTAATTGGCCTTATGCCGGCTTTCTCCAGAGCCTCCTGCATCCAAACCGGTGACGGTTTAATTTTTACATCTTTAATCAAGCGGGCAGCATAACGGCGGCAAAGATCAGGGTCGTTGATTTCTACATTTATGTAGTTTTCAATCGGTTCTTCACTTTCCTGAAGTTTAATCTCCGGCAGCTGTATTTTAGAACCTGTTAGCGCGGCCACTTCACGAGCCAGGTTGATTATACCCAAACAATCACCACGGTTAGGAGTAAGATCCATTTCCAGCAGAAAATCGTCACCCGCTTTTTCGACCCCCTCCACAGCGATGCCGGCCATAGTTAATCGATTGGCCAGTTCCTGCGGGCTCCACTCGCAATCTACATACTGCTTCAACCATTTGATTGAAACTCCCATTTGCTACACTCCTTAGAATTGTTTTAAAAATCTCACATCATTATCAAAGAATAAACGCAGATCATTGACACCGTATTTTAACATGGCGATACGTTCCACTCCCATGCCAAATGCAAAACCGGTAACATACTCAGGATCATATCCGCCGTACTGCAAAACCCGGGGGTTTACCATACCAGCTCCCAGTATTTCTAACCAACCGGTATTTGAACATACCCTGCAGCCTGAGCCTTTGCATATTACACAAGAGATATCCATTTCCGCACTGGGCTCAGTGAAGGGAAAAAAGCTGGGACGATAGCGAACCTCTAAATCCTCACTGAAGATCTTGCGGGCAAAAGTCATCAATATGCCTTTCAAATCCCCAAAGGTAATACGGGTGTCGACCAGGAGGCCTTCTACCTGGTGAAACATGGGAGAATGAGTGGCATCATCATCACGACGGTATACCCTGCCCGGCACAATGATTTTAACCGGCAGATGGGGAGCCATTTTTTCCATAGTTCGAACTTGTACAGGAGATGTATGGGTGCGCAGCAGGATTTCTTCGCTTATGTAGAAAGAGTCCTGCATATCACGAGCCGGATGATCCTTAGGAATATTCAAAGCTTCAAAATTATAATAGTCAGATTCTATTTCCGGACCTTCGGCAACACTAAAGCCCATCCCGGTAAAAATCTCGCGAATTTCTTCTGTAACCAGACTCAGCGGATGCTTCCCGCCTCTCTGGAACGGCAGTCCCGGCAGGGTGACATCAACTTTTTCATTTTGCAGCCTGGTTTCCATTTCCAGTCTCTTTAAATCGTTAATTTTTTTGCTTATTGCCATTTCTAAATGATCTTTTACCTCATTGGCAGTGCGTCCAAATTCAGCGCGTTCATCCGGTTTTAGATCCTTAAGGCCGCGCAGGAGGGTTGTGATTTCACCTTTTCTACCCAAAAACCTGACCCTGATTTCATTAAGTTCATCAAGGCTGCGAGCCTTACTCAAGGTTTCTGATACGTTCTTTTCTATTTCCCTTAGTTTATCAAACACCTTTAACCATCCTTCCTGGCAGAAAATAAGAAACTCCCCTCCCCGTAGGACGGAAGCACAATTCCGCGGTACCACCCTGATTAATTAAACCTATAAGGTTTAATTCACCTCCAAACCCATAACGGCGGTTACCGGAAGGGTCTACTGCAATTTCAACCCCCTGCTCCCAGGTGAATTCACCCGCCTTCGCCCTGGATGTACTTCCAGTCGCCGGTACAACCTCCCTGTAAGGCTACCTGGCAGGCTACTTGTCCTGTTCCTCGCATTTATTATGTCTGGTGCAACAAAGCAAAACTGTTACCGCTTATTATCCTTCAATAAAATTACTGGGTTATCATTATTTTATATAAAAGATAATAAACAATGCAACCTGATGCTTCAAAAAGACGCCATAAACTTTCAGCCTGACTCGTCATTGCTGGTCCACCCTTTCAGAGAGGTAGAACTCAAGCGAGTTCAATCATAGCATAGTGCAACTGTTAAAACAAGGAAGGCCTCCGCTGCCTGAACGCCTCTCCTAAGATTATAGCACAGGCAATCGCTGCGTTCAAAGATTCTACTTGAGAATCGTGAGGTATTTTAAACTGATGTTGACATAGGGATTTTATTTTGTTGCTCACACCACGTGCTTCGTTCCCAATCACAATTATGCTGCGGCCTGTTAAATTCAGATCGTAGAGATCATCCTTTGCGCTGGGTGAACTGCAATACAAAATATAACCCTGACACCGCAGTCGTTCTATATCCATTATGTCAATATCCGAATATATAGGAATATTAAGAACACCGCCCATGCTGGCCCTGACAACTTTAGGACTGAAGGGATCGGCACAGTTACGGCTCATTAAAATGCCATCGACCGAAAAAGCCCTGGCGGTACGAATAATGGTCCCCAGGTTGCCGGGATCTGATAATTGATCCAGAAGCAGCAAAAGGCTGGCTTGTTTCGTCAAATTTACCAGGTTCGCCTGCGGTATACGCATAACTGCGGCGATTCCCTGCGGGTGCTCGGTATCGCAAATCATGTCCAGCAGCTTTTTATCTACAGATATCCATTCAATCTGTGGGTTTTTCTGCAATAATGAATCGTATTCTTCTTCACGGCCGTTTTCGATAAAAATTCTTATCAGCAGATCTTGGCGTTTAATGGCTTCCGTTACATTGTTTCGGCCTTCCATCAGGAACATTCCGTCCCGGCAGCGGTATTTTTTATCCTTCAATTTTATAGCCTGTTTAATAGTAAGATTGTCTTTAGAAGCAATATATCTCATAAAATATTCACCATAAAATTAAAAAGTATGGCTTTTAAGCCATACTTTTTAATTTTTACTGTTTCTTGGCCAGTTCAGCCAGAGCGGTGAAACCAGCGGGATCGCTAATGGCCAGTTCAGCCAGTACTTTGCGGTTAATGTCTACTCCGGCTACCTTAAGTCCGTGCATCATACGGCTATAGGTAGTGCCGTTATCACGTGCCGCGGCGTTAATTCTGGCTATCCATAGCTTGCGGAAATCTCTCTTTTTTAAGCGTCGATGTATATAGGCGTACTGCCCTGATTTCATAACCTGTTGATTGGCCACGCGGTAGAGCTTGGATTTACTGCCGCGGTAGCCTTTGGCCATTTTCAATATCTTTTTATGTCTGCGATGAGTGGTTACACCACGTTTAACTCTCGGCATATGTTAATACCTCCTGTGCCATTTAGTAAGGAATCAACCTGGTGATTCTCTTGTTTTCAACTTCGCTCACCAGGCCTGGTTTACGCAGATGTCTCTTCCTCTTGGGCGATTTCCCTCCCAGGAGGTGGCTGGCATAAGCTTTGGACCTCTTGATTTTACCAGAACCCGTTTTCTTAAATCTTTTGGCTGCACCCCGATGGGTCTTGGTCTTGGGCATTAGGCTTCCTCCTTCTTTTCTTTATCTTTATCCTTTTCTTTTTCGGAATCGAATTTGGGTATCAGGACGGTGGTCATGTTTCTTCCTTCAACCTTGGGAAGTTTCTCAACATTTGATATATCAGTCAGTTCCTCCACAAATCTGAGCGAAAGCTTTTCACCCAGATCGGCATGAGTTATTTCTCTGCCGCGAAACATAATGGTCAGCTTAACTTTATCCCCAGCGTTTAAAAACTTACGGGCATTTTTAACTTTTACCTGGAAATCATGATCCTCAATATTCGGCCGCATTTTTACTTCTTTGATGGATATAATCTTCTGCTTTTTGCGGGCGTCTTTTTCACGTTTATTCTGCTCAAACTTAAATTTGCCATAATCCATCAAACGGCACACCGGCGGTTGGGCTGAGGGAGCCACCTCAACCAGATCCAGTCCTTTTTCCATAGCCGTATCTAATGCCTGTCGCAATGGAATAATGCCTAACTGTTCTCCATCGTCACTGACCAGTCTTACTTCCCTGGCCCGGATTTCCTCATTGATTCGCCAATCCTTGCTGATAAGCTCTTCACCCCCTGATAAAATAAAAAGCGGGTCGCAAAAACCCGCTTACATCTGGCCATCATTAATTCAGGACTGTTTAGAGTCCTTTAATTTAGCCGTTAGTTACCTTACGAACAGTAGTTGTAAGGTGAGAAGCGCAGCTTCTGCTTAGTACAAAAAATAGTCTATCACAAACCCCTAACCAGCGCAAGTTTTAATTACCCACTGATTTACACTGATTAGAACAACCACGATTAATACTTTTCTCATTTATAAAGATCGAAATAATCTTTATAAATCTGTGGTTATAATGCCTTGCTGGTGATTTCTTCTTTAATCATTTTAAGAAAATCAGCACGTTCCATGGCGCCCAGGTCGCCCTTTTGACGATGGCGCACCGCCAGGCCGCCAGCTTCAACTTCTTTGTCGCCTAAAACCAGCAGGTAGGGTATTTTCTGCATCTGTCCTTCCCGAATCTTGTAGCCGGTTTTTCGCTGCGAAATCTCCTTCGGCTCTGATGCCCGCCTTCTGCAATTCTTCCAGTACTTCCAGAGCATAATGATGATGTCTTTCGGTTATTGGCAGCACTCTAACCTGAACCGGAGCCAGCCAAGCAGGAAATGCACCGCCGAAGTGTTCGGTTAAAATACCTATAAATCTTTCAATGCTGCCGTAAATCACGCGGTGTATCATAACTGGGCGATGCTTCTCTCCGTCTTCCCCGATATAACTTAAATCAAACCTCTCCGGCATCTGGAAATCAAGCTGAATGGTTCCGCACTGCCAGGTACGATCCAGGCAATCACGCAGGTGAAAATCTATTTTCGGACCGTAAAAGGCACCATCGCCTTCATTTATTTTGAAATCCAGGCCTTTTTCTTTTAAAGCCTGGCTCAGGGTATTTGTAGCCAATTCCCACATTTCGTCCGAACCCATAGCTTTCTCCGGTTTTGTAGAGAGTTCTACATGGTATTCAAAACCAAACAGACTGTAGAAATGGTCGATAAGGTTTATTACACCCTTTATCTCATCTATAATCTGTTCTGGCAGCATAAATATATGCGCATCATCCTGAGTAAAATTGCGTACCCGCATAAGCCCGTGCAGAACTCCCGATAATTCATGACGGTGCACCAGGCCCAGTTCTCCCATGCGAATAGGCAGCTCCCTGTAGCTATGCAGGTTTTGTTTATACACCAGCATACCGCCGGGGCAGTTCATGGGTTTAATACAGTAATTAGCTTCATCTATAGTAGTAAAATACATATTATCCTTATAGTTGTCCCAATGACCTGAACGCTCCCAGAGTTCTTGATTTAATATGATTGGAGTACGTATTTCCTGATAACCGGCCTTGCGGTGTTCTTCCCGCCAGAAACTTTCCAATTCATTGCGCAGGATCATGCCTTTAGGGAGAAAGAAAGGAAAACCAGGACCTTCCTCCAAAACCACAAAAAGACCCAACTCACGGCCTAAGCGCCGATGATCTCTTTTTTTGCTTCTTCCAGTTTGAAGAGATAGTCATCCAGCATCTCCTTTTTAGGAAAGGAAGTAGCGTAAATCCGTTGCAACATGCGATTTTTCTCACTGCCCCGCCAGTAAGCCCCTGCTAAACTCATCAGTTTGAAGGCTTTTAGTTTTCCGGTCGAAGGCAGATGCGGCCCCGCGCATAGATCAACAAACTCGCCCTGCTGGTAAATACTAATAATCGCATCTTCGGGCAAGTCTTCAATAAGTTCAACCTTATAATTCTCATTCTGTTCGGCAAATAATTTCAGGGCCTCTTCCCGGCTCAGTTCTTTTCTAACTATTGAATAATCAGCCTTGATTATTTTATTCATCTCTGCTTCGATGGCAGCAAAATCTTCCGGGCTAAAGGTATGTTCACCGTCAAAATCATAGTAAAATCCCTTTTCTATAGCCGGCCCAATAGCCAGCCTGGTATCAGGCCAAAGCCTTTTTACGGCTTGAGCCATTACATGTGCGGATGAATGGCGATAGACATCCAGCGCTTGTGGATCGTCCAGCCCCAGAATCTCCAGTTCCCCATCCTCAGTTATTTCAGTATTGAGATCGGTTAGTTTTCCGTTAAATAAAGCTATTGCAGCGTTTTTAGCCAATTTTGCACTTATGTCCTTTGTTGCCTGCAAAAGGGTTATACCCTCAGGGTATTCGCGTTTGGAACCGTCTTTTAGTTTAATTGCTACCATAATATAACCTCCCGTATATACAAACCACTAGAGCGGAAAGATGAACATAATAGACACCTGCACCAATCCAATAATCAGTCCCAGAACTCCGCCGAGGATTTCGATGAACTTAAGTTCCGGCGAAGATACACTCCAGATCATATCCTCTAACTGCTTCAAATCAAAAGCATTAACCTTATCTTCAACTATCTTTCTGATCTGAACTTCCTTAGTTAGATAGTCGCGGCCATATTCGATAATCTGATGCACCATGTTTTCAGCTTCCTGGCGCAGAATTTTCTCTAGAGTCTCACTGATAACCTGGACCACTTTAGCTGGTATAAGGCGAGGCAGCAAATTATTCAGTCTGTCCCGCAGCAGCACCATGATGCGGCTAATAATCTTATCTCTTACATCTGGGGTATTGATTTTATCAAACAGGTCATCAATGCTTAGGAGCTGTTCCTCGACTAATTGTCCCAGACTGCTGGCAACCTGAGACCGCCTCTTGGGCAACACCCCATAAAGTTCAAAGAAGAACAGGTTTATAGGCTGCCGAGGCCAAAAGAGCATTTTAACTGCGACGACATTGGTGATATAACCTATTAAGGCACTGATAAGTGGTATTAATAATAACTGAACTTTCATGCCATCACCTGAACTATATCTATCGCTGTTGATTACCTAAAGAATATATCAGATTTTGCTATATATCGCAATGAAGTAACGACTTCAACAGAATATCGCGCAAAAAATAAGGATTGAATAATCCTTATTTATTGGCAGATCATATTATTCTGCTATAAACAATTTAATACAGCGGTTTTCCTTTATACCAGGTGATTACCTGATGAACAATCTCTTCATCAAATTGAGTACCGCAATAATTTATTAATTTCAACAGGGCTCGTCCTATAGAATAGATATCGTCCCTGAAAGGGCGCGGACTCATCATAGCGTCAAGCGCATCAGCAATAGCCACTATTCTCGCATCAAATGGTATTTGTTCTCCCTGCAGCGCAAAAGGATACCCGCTCCCATCCATATGTTCATGATGATAAAGTACAACTGGAATTGTTGTTTCCAGAGAAGAATCATTAAGGGAATTAATTAAATCAGTCCCTATTTGCGGATGTTGTTTGACTAAACCCCACTCCTCATCGGTAAGACCTTCCTTTTTTCTAAACACTTCAATCGGCAGTTTTATTTTACCCAGGTCATGAATAAGTGCAGCATTGTATATCAGCAGGATGCGTTTTCTGCTTAGACCGATTATTTGCCCAATCATTACGCTATTTTGAGCTACTTTTTGACAATGATAATATGTATCCACATCATAATTGTATATAAGATTTTGTATACACTTCATTTGTTCAGAAACTGGACCAGTTATATTCAATGATTTCTTTCTCTTTGTCACAACTAAACCACCCCTACATACAGAATTATATCATAAATCCCGATTTGTGTGTTTCATTCATTACCATTAGCACTGTTTGCAGGAATATTAATTATATTTTGGTATATTGTCAAAGAACTCTGTACATTTTATTATATAAATTATTCTTATATATATAATTACGTTTTTTATTTACACTTTGATTGTATATTCGTATAATAATTAAGAATTAATGGGCAAGTTGGTGTGTTTTCATGAATTATGTCGGCATTGATATAGGATCAACTGCCGCAAAAACAATTGTTTATGACGGAGAAAAGATAATTGCGTCCTTCGTTATGCCTACCGGTTGGAACAGCAAGGAAACTGCAGCACGTATTAAAGGTCACTTGGAATATCTGGGGTTTAATGTTACGTCCCCAGATATTAAAACAATCGCAACCGGTTATGGGCGCATTTCGGTTGAATATGCCGATATGGTTTTAACTGAAATTACCTGTCATGGCAAAGGCGGTTATCATTTATTTTCCCAGGATAGCTTGATCATTGACGTGGGAGGCCAGGATACTAAAGTCATTACTATAAAAAACGGGATGGTTTCCAACTTTTTGATGAATGATAAATGTTCTGCCGGTACTGGCAAGTTCATTGAGATAATGGCCAATCGTTTGGCAGTAGATATTGACGAGCTTTTTTCCTTGGCTGAATGCGGTACACCCATACCGATCAGTTCAATGTGTACAGTCTTTGCTGAGTCAGAAATAATTAGTCATATTGGCGCTGGAACATTAAAAACTGATTTGGCCGCTGGTATTGTACAATCTGTGGTATCGCGGGTAGCTTTGCTGGTGGAAAGGCATGATATAAAGAACATCTGTGTTTTAACCGGAGGATTGAGTCATAACCAATACTTCAGGAAGCAGCTTGGAGCAAAACTGGGGCGAGAGATTCACACTCATGATCTGGGGAAATATGCCGGCGCGTTGGGGGCAGCACTGATTGCGGCAGATAAATTCAAATATTAAAGTGAGGCAGAATAATGTTAAATCTACCCGAGAATTTCAAAAGCTATTCGCAAGCCCGACAGGAAGGTTTCATACGCTTAAAAGAATTAAAGGAATCAGGCAAAAAGGTGATAGGGGTATTTTGCTCTTATACTCCTACTGAGTTGATTCTGGCAGCTGGTGCAATTCCAGTAAGTTTGTGCGGAGCCATCGAGGAACCTATACCCTTTGCAGAAAAAACCCTGCCCAAGAACCTGTGTCCACTCATTAAATCGAGTTATGGTTTTGCCGCCTCCGACACCTGCCCCTATTTCTATTTCTCGGATTTGGTGGTCGGAGAAACAACATGCGATGGTAAAAAGAAGATGTTTGAGTGGATGAATGAACTAAAGCCCACCCATGTTATGCAACTGCCGCCGGGAAGGACCAGCAGTTTGTCGCTGACTACCTGGCACAGAGAAATGCAGCGGCTAAAAGAAGTCCTGTCTCTGGCACTGCAGGTTGAAATAACCGATGATGAACTACGCCAGGCTATCCATCTCAAGAACCGGGAGAGGAAGGCTATTCTTGATTTTTTTGAAATCGGCAGACTAAAGCCTACTCCGCTTTCTGGATATGAAATCAATACCCTGATCGACAACAACAGTTTTCTGTTTGATACCGAAGAAAAGATCGCGATATTAGAAAAACGGACGGCTGAGTTGCGAGAGGACTTCGAGAAAAACTTTAAAGGAAAACACTCTCCTCCACGGATATTAATTACCGGCTGTCCTACGGGCGGCGTTCGGGAAAAGATCATCCGCCGGATTGAAGAACTGGGAGCCGACATTGTGGGCTTTGAAAACTGTTCGGGGCCGCGGGAACAAAAAGATCTGGTGGACGAAAACAAAGACCCCTTACTGGCTCTAGCCGAAAAATACCTGCGGGTAAATTGTTCGGTAATGAGTCCCAATCCCCAGCGCATCGAGGCTATGGATGAAATGATCGAAGATTACCAGGTGGACGGCGTAATCGAGGTGATCCTTCAGGCCTGCCACACCTTTGCCATTGAATCAAGTCGGGTAAGGAAATTTGTAACCGAGCAAAAGCATCTACCCTATCTTTGCCTGGAAACCGATTATTCCCAGGGCGATACCGGTCAAATAGACACCAGGGTCAGCGCTTTTTTGGAGATGCTTACTTAGTTGAAAGCAGATTTAATGAAGATATTCTTCTGGTGGATTTACCCTCATTATTTTTCAGGTATTACCCTTTATACCTTGATAGGAGGCATATCTACCCATGAAAAAACATGAGATATTAGATGGTTTAGCCAGGGCAGTAGTAAACATGGATACTGATTCAGTCATTAACCTGGCGCAAAAATCATTAGAAATGATGATTCCAGCGGAAGAAGCCATAGAAAATGGACTGTCTCGGGGAATGGAGATAGTGGGAGATCTATTTGCCGCCGCCGAATATTTTGTCCCCGAGGTTGTTGTTTGTGCTGATACCATGTACGCCGGTTTAAATATTCTCAAACCTGCTGTGATCAGGCAGATCAAACCCAAGGGAAAAATTGTAATAGGTGTGGTTGAAGGAGATACTCATGATATAGCAAGAATATTGTTGCCATGATGCTAGAAGCAGGCGGGTTTGAGGTTATTGATCTGGGCCGGAATGTTCCTCTGCATAATTTCTCCCGATGCGCCCTGGAAGTAGATGCAGACATCATAGCCTTATCATCACTAATGACCACTACAATGGAAGGAATGAAGCAGGTAGTAGATGATGTTTCTGCTATATCTTCTGATCGGCGCCCCTATGTTTTGGTCGGAGGCGCTCCAATCACTCCAGCATTTGCCCGCCGCATTGGAGCTGATGCCTATGCTCCCAATGCTAACGCGGCCGTTAAGGCAGCTAGAGAACTACTGGGTTTGAAAGACAAAAAAGAATGATCAGTATTATTTCAAATATTCATCAAATTATATTTTTCAAGCAGTAATTAAGCGCCTGGTCTGTAAATCAAAGGAGGTGAGTTTGGGTCAAATATAAAACTCAGTATACCAACTGGTGGTATGGTCTATAAACCGTTCGAATCGACTAACTAATAAAGGAGATTGATTAATGAAAAGCAAGAAAATACTCGCATTTATACTCTTATTAATATTTAGTATGACAATTGTGGCCGGATGCGGCAACGCAAAAAAAGAATCATCACAAAATGAAGTTGTTACTGTGAAATTCTCCTATCCTCCGTTTGGGTATGATTCTAAGAAGGAAGATGCTTTTTGGAAAAAGTATATTGCCGAGTTTGAAAAACAAAATCCTAATATCAAAATCGAACAGACAGTTGAAAGCTGGGACAATGATGGGGTCTTCCTTAAATGGCAGGCAGCTTTTCAGTCCAAAGATACCCCCGATATCGGTTATGCCAGTCCTTCAAATGTTATTGGTTATGCCTTAAAAGGCAGATTATTACCAGTAACCGATGTGGTAAATGAATTGGGCGGAGACAGCGCATTTTCCAGCGCGATGAAATATTTTAAAACCGGTGGAGAATGGTATGCAGTACCGAATTGTGACGCAGCCGTAGTTTTAGCTTACCGCAAAGATCTGCTTAAAGCAGCCGGCTTCGAAAACCCTCCCAAGACTTGGGACGAATTGGTTGAGGTTGCTAAAGCTACTACAAAAAACGGTGTTTATGGTTTGGGCATGTTTACTGGTGACAATATATTGACTGACCAGATTATATCTGCATTGATGGTAGCATCAGGCGGTAAAATGCTGGATGACAAAGGAAACGTTGCTCTAAATTCTCCAGAGAACTTAAGGGCATTAAAATATATGACTGATCTCGTTAAGGTTCATAAGGTAGTCCCCCCCAGCGCCAACGACTGGAAGTATGGAGATGATGTAAACGTAATCGGTTCAGGGAAAGTGGCTATGGACTTCATGTGGGCTGGATACGGCACCTTGTTAGAAACCATGTTTCCCAAGGATTACAAAAATATAGGCTTTACAACGATACCGGTCGGTCCTTCCGGTCATTCCGGAAGTTGGTCAGGAGCAGGCGGATTCTTCATGTTTAAGGATGCTAAGCATCCGGCAGAAGCCAAGAAGTTTATCAAATTTATGAGTCGTCCCGAGATCAGCAAAGAATGGTGCATTATTTCCGGCAATGTATCTCCTTTCATCACCATTGCCCAGGACCCTGATCTTACCAAATATGAATGGTATCGGGCGACTGCCCAACAATCGCCGACTACCGTAAATCTGGGTTGGGATTACGGGATAGTATATGGAATGGATATCTTGCGTACCGCTCATTATCCGGCCAAAGCAGTGGTAGAAATACTTGAAAACAAGAAAACTCCAGAGCAGGCTTTAGCAGACCTGGACACTCGCGTTAAGGATGTGCTGGCTAAAGCCAAGGCGCAAAACACCAAGTAAACTCTTTTAATGGTAAAGAAATATCAAATGTAATCCCTGTTGTTTGGGGCTGGAGGTCTTCTGGCCCCAAATAATACGGTTGTTAGCTAATAAACGTTAATCTACTTTGGGGTAGCAGATTATGGACGGAACTGGGATAAAAAGAATGCGACTTGATAAACCGGTGTTTTATATTGCACCAGCCATATTAAGTATCCTGTTGGTTATGGTATATCCGTTGGGAGAAGGCATATATATCGGTCTTACCGATCGGCTGTTTACCTATGACCATTACTCTTTTATCGGATTGCAAAATTATTTTGATCTGTGCCATGATGAATTGTTCGGTCTGTCTTTGTTCAATTCGCTCAAGTTAACGGCTATCAGTGTGGTGGGCAGCCTGCTGCTGGGCCTGCTGCTCGCTTTATTACTAAATAATGATGCGAAGTATATCAAGGTTTTCAGGGGGTTGCTGTTCATACCCTGGGTCATGCCTTCCATGGTAACGGCCCTGATATTTCGCTGGGTCTATAATGATTTTTACGGTTATGCCAACTTTGTCCTGGTTAAATACCACATCATACAAGCCCCGGTCAATCTCCTGGCTGATCAGTCCCTGGCCTGGGTAGGCATCAGCATGCCGATGATCTGGCATCACTACCCCTTCGTAATGGTCTTCTTCCTGGCTACCCTGCAAACCATTGATAAAACTCTGTATGAAGCTGCTCAGATCGATGGAGCCAACCGCTGGCAAGCTTTTTGGACCGTGACCTTCCCCGCTATGAAGCCTGCCATCATTATTGTGACCATATTGGAGATCATATGGAATTTCTGTTCCTTTGATTTGGTTTACCTGCTGACCCATGGAGGCCCTTTCAACTCAACACTTACTCTTAGTGTGTATATATACCAAAAGGCCTTTGAGTACAAGGTTTTGGGTATGGCTTCCGCCATGTCAACTATTATGTTCATTTTGTTATTCAGTTTTACTATGCTGTATTTTTGGACCATAAGAAGGAACCAGGTTTATGAAAATTAGAAGCAATCTGCTTTTCAATACTATTAAATTACTCATTCTTGGTTTGATTGCTTTTGTATTATCATTTCCCATTATCATTGCTTTCTTTACCGCTCTGAAGCCGCCGGGGGAAATATTCACGGCTGAACCCTCTATACTCCCCCATATCTATACTCTGCAGAATTATATTGACCTGTTCAGTATTAGAGAATTTCCCAACTATTTGCTAAACAGCCTGCTGGTTGCCAGTACGACTGCGCTGATAACCCTTATTATTGCCTCACTGGCGGCTTGTGCTATCGTATGGATGAAGTTCCCGGCCAAACAAATGATAGTACGCTCAATATTGTTCACCTATATGTTTCCAGAGATTTTGTTGGTGATTCCCTTGTTTCTATTGTGCTACCACCTGAACCTGGTTGATACCAAGGCCGGACTGGTATTAACCTACCTGTCGTTTTCCCTGCCTTTCAGTATATGGATGCTAAAATCATTCTTTGAATCCCTTTCGATTGAATTGATTGAGGCAGCCTTGCTGGATGGATGCAGTTATGCCAAATTGCTGCGGAAGGTGGTTCTACCAGTATCACTACCCGGAGTTACGGCGGTTATGATCTTTTCATTCATATTGGCCTGGAGTGAATATCTCTTTGCCAACACCTTGATTGTAAGCGATACCAACCGAACCATTGCAATCGGTTTGCAAACCCTGCTCGGCTATTACCGAACTGATTACGGTTTGCTAACCGCAGCCAGCATGGTAATGGTCTTGCCAGTCTTAGCTTTTTTCATCGCGGTGCAAAAGTATTTTATCAAGGGTTTAACGGTGGGCGCAGTTAAGGAGTAATCGGTTGGCTTAATCGAAACATGCCGGGGGTGATTTGCTATCAGACCACAGAGCAAAACAGATAAAATGACTCCAAAAGAAAGAATGACTGCATTTTTAAGCGGCCAGGAGATCGATAGGCTGCCTTGCTGTCCTTCCCTGGGTGAAACCTGTGCGCCCTTGTTCGGGATGAAAACCAGCACATACTACCGTTCGGCTGAGTGCATGGCTGAAATTGAAATTGAGGTTTTTAATAGATTTAGACCGGACGGAGCAGGTATCGGCATGGGCCTGCGGGCTATGCCTGAAGCGATGGGGGCGAAAGTCGGCTATCCTGACTATGGCATTGCCTATATTCAAGAACCTTTGCTCAAAGACTATGATGACATTAAACACCTAAGACGAATAGACCCCTGGCGGGACCCGTGTTTGTCGATGATTCTGCGAGCCAATCAAATGGTGCAGGATGCCATCGGCAATCAGGTTGCCGTATCTTCAGGGATAGTCGGCCCATTTACACTGGCAGCCGCTATCCGCGGGTTTGAAAATCTGCTCAGAGATATATATAAAAATCCCCAGGCCGTGCACGACATACTCGCCGTAGTAACCGAGAATAATCTGCGCTACATTGATTCTGCCTGTTCACTTGGACTAGGTACCGGAATCGGCGACCCGGTAGCTTCCGGGTCCATGATCAGTCCAGAGCATTTTCGGGAGTTTGCCAAACCTTACCTGAAAATATGTATTGACCGGATACGCAAATGGACCGGCAGCGGGGGCCGACTGCATATATGCGGCAAAACCAAAAATCTGTGGAATGATATGGTCGATTGCGGAGCCAGCATTCTGAGTATTGACAATATTGAAGACCTGGAAGAAGCCAAACAAGCGGTCGGTGACAGAGTCTGCCTGATGGGAAACGTTGACCCGGTCAAGACCATAAAAGAAGGAACAGTGGCTGATGTTCACCGGGAGGTGCGGGAGTGCATACGGAAAGCCCAAAATAACCCACGCGGATTTATCATCAGTTCCGGATGCCAGATTCCTATCGGTACCCCGGGGGCCAATATTCAAGCCATGATGGACGCTGCCTGAATCTACGGCGGCAGCGGGGAGGAAGCACTTAATGAGGTTATATGAATATGTCTCAGGTTTTGATCGTCGCTTGGCTTTTCCCTGGATGTCCAGCATCGGCCTGCGCTTGACCGGCTATAAGCTGGAGGAGGTATATCTATCTCCCCCCAAACATTTGGAGCTGGCTATAGCATGGACCATGAATTCCCGGCGGATTTTGTTTATCCGTTGGACTTTGGGGCTATCTTCATAGAAGTCCTGGGGTTGCCGCAGATGAAATCAGACTTCGGCTTCCCTAGCACCTTGGATAATCCAGTCAAGAACGTGGATGATTTGGCCAGGTTGCCGCGGGTTGACTGGGATAATAATAGATATATTTCTAATTATCTCGAGGGTATTGGCATGATCGCCAAGCATTTTCACAAGCCGCTGGCCATGTCCATGCGGGGGGCATTCACCCTGGCGGTTGAACTGGTGGGCATTACTGATTTTGCCCGCGCAATTATTCGCAACCCGCTGTTCATTGAGGAGGTATTACGTTACACCAATCAACTGGTAGGGAAATATGCCCGGGCCCTGGCTAATGCCGGAGTGCGCTTGCTTTGCATCAGCGAACCGACAGCGGTTATTTTGTCACCGGCCCATTTTGAAACCATGGTGGGAGATTCTTTGCGGGCGATCTACCAGGGCTTGCCGGAAGATGTGTGGCGAGTTCTTCATATCTGCGGGGATACGAATTACCTGCTGCCGCAGATGATAAGCTGCGGGGTTGATGGATTGAGCCTGGATCAGATCATGGATTTTCCCCAGGTTGCTGCCCAGGTGCCGCCCGATGTGGTGCTAATCGGCAATCTGGACCCGATCAGTGTTTTGAGGGAATTATCTGCCGCCGAGGTCAGAGAACGTACTCTTGAGTTGCTGAAGTCCATGCAGGGCTATCCTAATTACCTGTTTTCATTTGGTTGTGATTGTTCTCCCGACACCCCGCTAGAGAACTTGAAAGCAGCCTTGTTGGCGGTAATAAGGTAAGAGGCGAGACCTTATAGCGAGTATCTGTCCGCTGGCGAGCTAATCTAAGCAGTGGTGAACAGCGTTGTACCTGTAGGGTAATTAACTCTGCGGAGAACAGATGGCTATAGGTTGCTATAAATCAGTGTTAATCCATGAAAAAATCTTAAGAATCTGGTGATGTATATGGAAAAGGCCAAGGTTGTTATGGAGCACATATATAAAAAATATGACCGAAAACAAGAAGCGGTCTGTGATTTTTGCCTGCAGGTCTATGAAAATGAATTTTTGGTTTTGGTTGGTCCATCGGGATGCGGCAAAACTACTATATTGCGTATGATTGCTGGACTGGAGGAAATCACTTCCGGAAGCCTATATATAGATGGAAGATTATCTAACGACATACCTCCCCAGGAACGAGACATCGCCATGGTTTTTCAGAATTATGCCCTGTATCCGCATATGACGGTTTATGATAACATGGCTTTTGCTCTGAAAATGCGGAAAATTCCTATGGTTCAAATTGATCAGCGGGTAAAGGAAGCGGCCGCCTTCTTAAATCTCGGAGATTATTTGCACCGCCTCCCGCGTATGCTGTCGGGAGGAGAACGGCAGCGCGTAGCCCTAGGTCGGGCTATGGTTAGAGAACCGCGGGTCTTTCTTATGGATGAACCGCTTTCCAATCTGGATGCTAAACTTCGGAGCCAGGTACGAACGGAGATCTTAAAGCTACACCAGCGGCTTAACAGCACCTTTATCTACGTCACTCATGACCAAACTGAAGCTATGACCATGGGAAGCCGTATTGTAGTAATGAACGAGGGACGCATCCAACAAATTGATACCCCCCAGGGAATATTTGAACATCCGGCTAATATCTTTGTAGCCGGATTCATTGGCAATCCCACCATGAATTTTTTTCAGCTGCTCTGAAAAGGAACGGGCATCGTTGCTATATTGTCTTCTCCGGGCAGGATTGTGAGTTAGAAACTGAATTATGCCAGTCTCTCAAGTATCAACCAGCGGCAGAGCAAACGGTAATAGTCGGCATAAGACCCGAAGATATAATCATCTCTGCTGATGGAAATAACGCTTTCCCTTGTACAATTGAATTAGTGGAACCTATCGGTTCCGAGATGTACATTCATCTCAAGGCTGGAGAGTTAAGCTTAGTCGCGACTGTTAAATCCGACTATAGTGTCAGACCAGGACAAACATTAATGATTAGGTTGAATGCTGCTAAATTGCATCTATTTGATCCAAAAAGCCAGTACAACCTGATTCGTCCTGAATAAAAGAGTAGAAAGAGGCTATAACTTTGATAAATGCTAAGACTCGTTTGGTGCATGCCCTGCAGGGAAGCGAAGTAGACCGCCCCCCCTTTGTCTGTCCGGGCGGGATGATGAATATGGTTACTGCTGAGGTTTTGCATAAGCTTGACCTTTCCTGGCCGCAGGTCTATGGAGACCCCAAATTGCTTGCCGAATTAGCGCTGAAGGCACGTGAACTCAGCGGTATTGAAAACCTAGGGGTTCCCTTTTGTATGACAGTAGAGGCTGAAGGGCTGGGGGCCGGGATAGACTGGGGCTCGCAGTATACCGAACCCAGAGTTGTCAAATACCCCTTGGCCCAGGTGAAGGATTGGCACGAATTAAGGGATTTTGACCTAAACCAAGGCCGAATAGCGATCATGTTGCAGGCAATCCGTCAACTGGCGCAATTGGACAATGAAATGCCCATAATTGTGAGCTTGACTGGTCCGCTTAGTCTGGCCACTTCCCTAATTGAACCGATGAGCTTTTTCCGCGGAATGCGAGGCAATAAAGACGAAATTCATGCCTTTTTGGCGTTTCTCAGCTCCAACCTGATAAGACTGGCATTGGCGCTGGCGCAAGCCGGGGCCGATGTTTTAACCATCGCCGACCCAAGTTCCAGCGGAGAGATTCTGGGGCCAGCTATTTTTGAAGAATTTGCGCTGCCCTATATCAACCAGATAATCGCGGAGTCGGATGATGTTTACAGGACTTCACTGATCCATATCTGCGGCCATCTAGACAGCATTTTCCCTCAGTTACGCCGACTAGATTCGCCGGCAATCAGCATTGACTCGGCAACCAACGTAACGGCTATTAAGGCCGCCGTACCAAATAAAGTTGTGGTTGGCAATGTAAGTACTCATCTTTTGCAGACGGCCAGCCCGGAAAAGGTAGAAGCAGCCGCCCGTCGCTGTATGATTCAGGGGGTCGGTGTATTGGCTCCAGCCTGTGGCCTTAGTATGAGCACTCCCCTGTTAAATCTGCAGGCCATGTCAATTGCAGCCAGGAAATTCAACCTAACAAGTTAAGCAGGAGTCGTTTGTGGATGAGCTGTAATATCTATAATAATATATTTACTGTTAACCAAGATAATTGGACGCGAGTTTTTGATTTGCCGGGACTGGCAGAGTTATTAGCTGACAGTCCTTGCGGCGGTGCAGGTACCTGCGGCAAATGCCGCGTAATGGTTCTCAATGGCGATGTTTCATCCCTTTCCCCCGAAGAACAGCTTTGGCTTAGCCCGTCAGAGATGGAAGAAGGCATAAGGCTGGCCTGTTTCTGTCAGGTAAAAGGTGAAATCAGGCTAGGCCTGCCGGAAAAGACGGCAACGCAGATTCTATCAAACACTGGCAATATAAAAAGGATTTTTGTTAAGGGTTTCACGCACAAACTATTTGGAATGGCCGTGGACCTGGGCACAACATCTGTCGTAGGAAGCCTGTTCAATATGAATACAGGCGAGGAGATAAACACCAGTTCTAGGCTTAATCCGCAATGTAGTTATGGCCTGGATATAATGTCTCGTATTGATTATGCTTCGCGTGATGGCGGTATCCAGAAACTTAATCGTCTTATTCTCGATTGCTTGGACGAGCTGGTGATAGACAACTGTAGTGCTGCCGGGATCAAGGCCGATGATATTCAAGAAATAGTGATAGCCGGCAATACGGTTATGCTGCATTTGCTGGCCGGAATAAATCCTGCGGCCATGGGACGCTTCCCCTATACACCTGTTTTCACCTCTGCCATGCAGATATCCGCCGCCGGACTGGGTATGAAAGCACCTTGCAAAGCTGACGTATATCTTATGCCCTCCGCTTCGGCCTTTATTGGTTCGGATATTGTAGGAGGCATACTGGCCACTGGATTGCATCAAGAGCAAGAAAATTGTTTTTTACTTGATTTAGGAACAAATGGAGAGATGGTCTTGTTCAGTAAAAACCAGCTTTATGCCTGTTCGGTCGCAGTTGGGCCAGCCCTGGAGGGAATGAACATTGAGTGTGGCATGCGATCTGAAGCTGGTGCCATAGACAAAGTGTGGACCGAAGGTGAATCATTGTGTTTTCATACCATAGGCGAAAAACCCGCCCGAGGATTGTGCGGCAGCGGTCTGATCGAAGCAGCAGGAGTTATGTGGAATAAGGGGTTGCTGGCTGCCAATGGGAAAATATTAACTAATCCCCGCAGTTATTCTTCTTCCATCTGGGCAGAATTCATAACGGAAAAAGAAAAAAATATTAGGTTCTGTTTAATTCCATGTCGAGGACCGAAAAATGCTATATTCATCAGCCAACATGATATCCGTCAGCTGCAACTGGCCAAAGCAGCCATCTGTGCCGGAATCAAATTATTAATGGATGCAGCTAAGATAGAAGCCCAGGATGTATATAGGGTCAACCTGGCAGGAGCTCTCGGAAACTATGTTAACTACGATTTAATGATTGAGCTGGGGTTTTTCCCTTCCGAATGGCGCGGTAAAATCCGCCCAGCAGGCAACTCGGCCCTCCTGGGCGCAACTATGGTATTAATGTCAACTACAGCCCTGAAACAGGCAGATGAAATATCAAAAAGACTTATCTGCTTGGATCTTGCCTCTACTTTGGAGTTTCAAGATATATTCGTCCGGGGGATGGCGTTGGGCTCAACCGGCTAAAACCTTTATACTTTGGGAAATTTATTGATCGGTATTCCGTTGAAAATATCATTTAAAATGTTGAAGGCTTTACATTAATGTTTTTACAGCGTTCACAGCCGCAGCATTCACTGATTCTTTCTTTAAAAACTTTGCGTATGGTTTGTACAGGTTCACTGGGTTCCATATGCATGGTATTATGAAGAATAATATGACATGGTGATATGGTTATTAATATGCTGACCAATACGTCATCCAGATTTATCTCTTCCACGAGCATATCTTCCAGATAATAATTCATGAAATGCTCGTCTATTTTAGTGCCTTCTCCATCCCAGAGGTAAAAGGTTCCTTTTTCACCAATCATCAAGTTGACTTCTTGCATACGCGGAACTTGACTATCTACAAAATAACGGAGCAGGTTAATAAAATCATTATATTCCTTTTGATTTTTAAGTTCTTCACAGGCTACTTCTACAGAAAACTTCAGTTCATTAAGGTATTCTCTCAAGCAAAAATTAATAAACCCTTCGACTACAATCTGTCTGTTTTCGCCCATATAATCGAATATACGCCTGGTAATCCGGTTCTTGCGTCCGTAATTCATAAGAAGATTCAGGCTCTCGTTATCGTGACATCGAGACATAAAGGATACTGACTTCTCAAAGATTATATCTTTTTCTTCATTAGAGTAGCGGCGGCAATTGCGTTGTATCTCTTTCCATAAGAGTTCATTTTCCCAGTTATTCATAATATGTTCCGCCAGACTCTCAGATAATTGGTGTTTAAAAATATATATTATGTCTTCGTCACGAAACACCAGGTTATTAATGTTTCCCCGCAGACGCAAATCAATTATGCATGTCCTCTGGTCCTCATTTATAAATTGGGAAATATTTATTTCATAACCCCTTTGTTTAATCCACTGCAAGCGTTGTTCTAAATCACTGATTAATGGCTGGCCTTTATTATTGCCTATGGTGTGTATTTTAAATTCGTAATCCATGGCTGGCCTCCCCAAAAAATTTACTTTATTATATGTATGGCTGTTGACCATTATTCAGTGCCTAAAAAGCTATATAAGGATACTGAGCATGTCAAAAAAGCAATTAATCATATTTAGCATGGATCAGCAGATTGTATTTGTATTTGTTGTAAATATACCCATTTTAAAGGTATAATATAATTACGTTAATGATTCATTATTTAAGATATAATTTGGTTTTTAAGGTTAGGAGGCTGCTATATGGCGGATATCAAATTTGAAATTACAAATCATCTGGGGGTGCTTTCGCAGGGTTCAAAAGGATGGCAAAAAGAGGTTAATATGGTGAGTTGGAATGAACGGCCGCCCAAATTCGATATTCGTGACTGGGGTCCGGGAAATGAGCGGATGGGTAAGGGAGTTACATTAAGCAAAGAAGAACTGCAGGCTTTGAAGCAGCTTCTGCAGGAAATAAACCTGGATGGACTATGATTAACCTTATCAGCCTCATGTCCTTGGGGCTGCTTCTATCTTGAGAATGTCACCCGTTCTTGTTTTGCTGCGTTTGAGTTTGCCGGCGGGAAGTTCCAGCACATATTGGGCTTTTTTCACCCGGGGACTTATTCTTTGCGGAACCATGTTATCCAGTAAATATAAGACCTTATATTCCTGATCTAAAAAAGCTACATCGATAGCAAATTTCATTCCGAAACTATGTACCATATCACAGGGGCATATAATCAGTGCTTCACCTTCTAAAAATTCACTTCGCCCTAACAGACCTTTAAGACGGCTGATAAACCGATCGGCCTTCTGTGCATTTTGAGCAATTAATTCATGGTTATTTATGTTCCATATTCGCAAGTATTCCATCCTTTAAATATCTCCTCAATTTTATTCAAATTAAAATTAAAATTTTGAAAACAATTTGCAGCTAAAATTGAGACACAATATGGTAACCAGTTAACTGCGAAAGTTGATTTTAAATAACATGTTTTAATCAGTGTTAATCTATGGCTGTTTTTATAACGAATCTATTATCTGAATCATAGCTGGACCCAGCAAAACAATCAGTATAGTTGGGAAAATAAAGAGCACAAGCGGAAGCAGGATTTTAACTGGTGCTTTTTGAGCCTGTTCTTCTACGCGCATCCGGCGGTTGTTGCGCACCTGGTTTGATTGTATACGCAAAACATTGCTCATACTGACCCCCATTTGATCAGCTTGAATGACTGAACCCAAAAAAGACCTGATGTCATCCACATTTACTCGTTCGGCCATACTACGCAAAGCTTCCCGGCGAATCGTCCCTAGATTTATTTCTTTCAGGGTCTTTTCAAATTCAAGCGTAAGCGGACCTTCTGATTTTTCGACTACTTTTTGCAAGGCCCCGTCAAAACTCAGTCCTGCCTCCACGCTTACGCTCAAAAGATCCAGTATGTCAGGCAAGCTCTTTAACATGCTTTCTTTGCGTTTTCCTTCCTGCATTTTTAAATATATATCTGGTCCTGCATAGCCAATAAAGACTAAGACAACAAAACAGGTAACATTATGACTGATTAATCCCATTACAGCAAATACAGCAACAGATAAGTATTTTAACAATACAAAACTGGATGCGTCCATACCATGGGGGTAGCCTGCCGCCATAAGCTTATTCTCATAAACTTGATTTTTCTGACGGGGTAACCGCTGAGAAATGTTTCTAAATACGGGTTTAACGAAACTCTGTATTCGTTGCATCAAAGGCAATTGCAGTTCCGGCGGTAATTGATTGCTTCTCTCGTCACGTTCAAGAGAATCCAAACGGTCCAAAACAGTAAGCCTGTCACGTTTAACCATATGTATTATTCCCATTGTTAAAGATGCTATTGTTAAGAAAAATCCTGTAACCAAAAGGGTTTCCATTTTACCACCACCTAATAACTATATATCGATATCCACGATTTTATTAATCATCAAAAACCCCATAATTTCCATAATTACCGCCGCAACCAAAATGGTAATTCCCCTGATATCATATATTAGGATATTAAAATACGTCGGATTTATTAGAAGCATGACGGCGATTAGAACTACAGGCAGCAGGCCGATTATCAAACCGGATAACCTGCCCTGGGCTGTTAAAACCTTTATTTGACGTTTAATTTTTGTCCTTTCCCTAATCGTACTGGATATATTATCAAGTATTTCCGCCAAATTTCCGCCAACCTGGCGTTGTATAATTATGCCGGTAATAATCATATCCAGATCATCACTGCCGACTCTTCGCCCCAGGTTCAGCATGGCTTCTTCATGGCTCATACCCAGGTTCATTTCGCGCAGAGTCCAGGCAAACTCGGCTGATATTGGATCAGGTAGTTCTCGTTTTACGGCGTCCATGGCTTGTTGAAACCCAATCCCTGCTCTTAAAGCATTGGCCATGATTACCAGCGCGTCACCCAACTGCTGATTTAACAACTGCAGCCTCTTGTCCATTCTACTTTTAAGATATATATGGGGCAGGCACAAACCTAAAAATAGTCCTATGGGCAGGGCCCAAATATTTCGCGTTGGCAAATACATTGCAAGTGGAGCTAAAAATATACTGCCAATCCACAAGGCGACGTATTCTTCTCCTTTTAAGGGAATACCTGCTCTGAACAGTTTAAACTGTAATGTCCTGGCCAGAGACTGGCTCGCAAAAACTCGCGTAATACTATTTATTAATGGTTTCAAGAACAGCCTTTTCTCGCTATTTTCTATTGAAGTTGGGTTTTCGTTCGTCTCTAACTGAGCCAGGCGCTCCTGATAAATATCATAAGATGAAACCGATCGCCAAACTGCAATTACTGTTGTTGTTACAAGTACAAATCCAGCCAGGCAAATCATATATTCCACAAACAGAACCTCCCTTAGACGCGATTTACCACCGAAACGTACAATTTCAATATTAGATTCTAAGATGAAAAGTTTAAAATAATATTAATGAATAACTTCTTGTCTACGATAAGATGAGATTAAAATTCATTTTCATAAAAACATCATTGTTCATCAGGGTTTAATCTATCCGTCAGTTGGTGAATTTCTGCCTTATTAAATTGAGAAATAATCTGTGGGCAGCAATATCCCCTGGGCCGCCAGGCGGTCACGGCATCTGGGAATTAAACCCGTGGCCCGGTGTCTGCCTTTAACCCTGCCCCGCTCATCTACTCCATTTTGCTCGAATACGAAGAGATCCTGCAAGGTAATGACATCCCCTTCCATTCCTACAACCTCAGTAATCTGGGTTATTTTGCGATAACCATCCTGCAGCCTGCTCTGGTGCACAATGAGGTCAATGGCCGCAGCGATCTGTTCACGAATAGCTCGTACCGGCAAATCTATGCCTGCCATAAGCACCATGGTTTCCAAACGGGATATGGTATCCCGCGGAGAGTTGGAATGTCCAGTTGTTAATGAACCGTCATGCCCGGTATTCATAGCCTGGAGCATATCAAGGGCCTCTCCGCCTCTGACCTCACCAACAACCAGGCGATCGGGTCTCATGCGCAGTGAATTTATAACCAGATCACGAATCCCTATTTCCCCTTTGCCGTCAACATTAGCCGGTCTGGTTTCCAAAGAGATTACATGTTGCTGTTTCAGTTGCAGTTCTGCGGAATCTTCAATTGTAATAATACGTTCATCCTCGGGAATGAAAGATGAAATAATATTGAGAGTGCTGGTTTTTCCTGCTCCAGTTCCTCCTGATACAATTATGTTCATACGTCCCTTAACACAGGCTTCAAGAAACCTCGCCATAGGCACATCCAGGGTATTATTTCTAATAAGGTCTTCAACTCCCAGCAATCGCGCAGAAAACTTGCGAATGGTTAAAACACAGCCATTGAGAGCCAACGGAGGAATGATAGCGTTTACTCGGGATCCATCCGGCAGCCGTGCGTCAACCATGGGCATACTTTCATCAATACGGCGTCCCAATGGTGAAATAATTCTCTCGATAATCGCATGCAAATGTTGGTCATCACGAAATTTTATCCTGGTCAATTCTATTTTGCCGCTTCTTTCCACATAGATTTGATCAGGTCCGTTTACCATGATTTCTGATATACTTTCATCTTTTATAAGCGGATTAATAGGACCGAAACCTAGAACTTCATCTAAAACCAGATTTGCTATATCCTCTCGGTCATTACGCGAATAATAAACACCTTCATGATCCAGAGCTTCTTCTACCCTCCGCCGGATTAATAACTCCTGTTCATTGTTCTCTGCTCCCGCTTTATTTGTGTGCAGATGATCTCCGCCCAGTTCCTTAACAATTTGCCGATGTATTGTGTATACCTGTTCCTGAAAACGCAGTAATGGCAGCTCTTGTGCTGCAGGAACCAATGCCAGGCTTCCATTATTATTGTTCTGTAAGCGTGATCGCAATGACATTTTTTATCCCTCCTGCACTACTTTTAAGACTGCAGATATTCCTTTGGAAATCGGAGAACGAGGATTCATTTTAACGAAAGGCACACCCTGGTTAAGCGAGGTTACCACTAGTTTACCGTCACTGGGCACTTCCGCCTCAATTGACATATCCAAAACCCTTTCAACATCATCCGGCTCGATTCCGGCAACTCCCGAAGATCGGTTTAATATTAACCTGGTGCGTTCTAACAAGTTTAGTGAACGTAAAATATCAATGCCCTTTTTTACGTTTTTGATTGTAGGAAGATCAAGACTTACTATTAGCAGGATTAAATCAGAGATTTCAAGCGCTGTGAGAGTAGTATCGTCAATGAATGAAGGCGTGTCTATGAAGGTATATTTGAACATCATGCGGCAAAGTTCCAGTATATTTTGCACGCCATCAGGGTTAACCAGATCAGCCAGCTCAGGTCTATTTGGCGCGGCCAGGATTTGTACTCCATTGCGTTCGTAAAGGTATTCCTCCAAAATCTGTATTGAAAGTCTGTTCCCTTCTTGCATTAATTCAGAAATGGTTTTGCGAGGACTTAAATTCATCATCAGGCTGATATCACCGAATTGAATATCTAAATCAACTACTCCTACCTGGTTCTTATATTCCTTGGCCGCAGCCACGGCCAAATTAGAGCAAACCACGCTCCTGCCTACCCCGCCCTTGGTCCCGAATATTGTTATTAACTGTTTGCTCTTGCCTTCTGGTTTATGACTTGTCTCAATTTCGTTCTTTTCTTCCTGGGTAATTACTTTACCGGGCAGGGAAGCGACCTGCCGCACGGTACGATGCAGCTGCCCCGGCGACAAGGGCTTAACCAGATATTCCCTGGCCCCGGCCAGCATAGCCTTCTTAACTGTTTCCAGATCATCGGTAAGCGATAACATAATAACTGAAATACGGGGATAATTTATACTGATCTGCCGGGCGGTTTCCAGACCATCCATGCCATCCAGATTGACATCAGTAACCAAAACCTGCGGTTCGGTGGTTTCTATAAGTTCCATAACCTCTTTGCCGCTGCCTGCCTCCCCGACTATATCTATACCATCATCCAGTTCAAGGAGATTACGAATGCTCACCCGGGAAGATTCATTACGATCGGCCAGTATTAATTTTATCTTTTTCATTTATCCACCCTCCGCCATCAATCCACTTTATCGCTGAACAGGAGCATTTAATAAGTTGTTGAGTTGATAGGGATCTGGTGTAAAATTCGTCTTGTCAATCGGTGAACGCAGCATCAAACGTACGCTGCCACGTTCTGAAGACAAAACCAATGGCAATGCTTCATCTACTCCCACCGCGAGAGTAATAGTCTTATTAGAGGGATTTTTCTTTTCATCAACCAATTTCAGGTTTTCCCCTACGGCAATTACTTGAACGTTCTGCAGATTAAGCACTGTATACGTTCTTGATCTGCCTTGATCATCAACAGGTATATCTACCGTTGCCACCACATCTACTCGGTCTCCCGCTTCTATGTATCCTGCAACCCCGCTTACATCGTTTACGGCTACAGATACAGCCCTTTTCCCCTCGGGTACGGCATATGCAAGGCGCTGCTTCATATCATGGACGGTTAATAGTTTTGAACTGAGAATCTGTTCCCCGGCACTTATATCTGAAATCGCGGTCTTCCCAACAACGCTCTCTTCCTGATATAGAGCCAAAGGATGAGCATATGATTTGGGCAGTTCGGTTATTTTTATTTTTTTACTGTCAATTATGGTGTCTTTTTTAATATTACTGCTGGCTGTAACTACCCTTACCAGCTCAGATGGGCTGTAACTCGCTTTAAGATTGTGGAGGTACTGATAAGCCAGACCCGCCGTAATCAAGCCACACATTATCGCTATAAACCAATATTTTCTGCTGCCCCTTAACATGGTTGATCCTCCTAGTCGCATAATTTGGCTGTATATAAACCGCTGTCGCTGACATTTTCGTCCCCTTTTGCCGAAATTACATAGCGCATGAATTTGCCTTTTACTTTATTTTCAATCCCCTGACCTGCGTATTCCTCTGTAAAAAACGCTGCAAATCCAACAACCTTAACTGTGCATGGATGTTCACCCCAATTTACCTGTTCTATATGGACTACCGGAACCAAAAGAATACGCGGGCAGCCCTTATGATACTGATAGTAGCTACAGGATGGCGTGTGTTTACACATGTTTATACGATACTCCACTCCATTTTTAGTCGGTCCGGACATATTGCCTGATTCTATCGAAATAATATCACCCACTTTAATTTCACCCGAGTAGCCGTATTTTATATTGTCCCGATAAGGTCCGCCCCATTACGACCTAGTATCAGTGCTCCAAACCAACCATGATACAGGTTATCCCCCGAACCTTGTTTCAATATGATTTCTTCACCGTAATTAAAGTCACCCTCTAAGACTCCGAAGGGAACCACCCCATATACTGAGGATACAGGAATTACTTTGGCTTTTGACTGTGCTTTAACCTTTGCTCTATCAAATCCCAACAGACGTGCAAAACCTAAAGTCAATTGTCTGGTGGCCGCCCCGCCAATGCGGCGGTTATCATTATCCAGCACAAATCCGGCTTCCTCATCGGATAATCCGTTAAGTCCGGCATATTGGTCAGCAACCCCCAGTGATACATCGGGCTTAGCAGGCAAATCCTGAGCTGCCGCTAAAACTGCGCTGTCGAGGGCATTAGCCATACGTGCCCGGTTAAGATATATTAAGCCTGCATCAGTAACCAAAGATGCAAAACCGGCGAAAACCACCATGGCCAGGGCCACAAATACCGCTGCGTTTCCTTTATCTGAAAATATCAGCCTGCGCCATAGTTTCAAGGACCCTGCCTCCCCCCAATTTTGATGCTATTCCATTCTCATGCTGCATTCCGCAGATAATAAAACCGGATTGGGCAAAATACTGGCAAAAAGTGGTGTCATTAAATCTGATCTGTAATTTATCCCCACCCGTAAAGTTTCACCCATACTGCGGTCTGTTGATGTTGGAGATATTCTAATTTCCATACGGCCTTGTTCTAACCAACTTCTTTGTTCATTGATACGGTTTTGTATTTCCTGGTCAGTGTGACCTACCGCACCGTAACGCGCTCCTTCGCGTGCCAGGTTGCTGATCAGTAAGTAGGTGCCGATTATCTTTCCAGATTCACATATCCCGGTAAAGAGCAATATTAATATTGGCAAAACCAGAGCTAGTTCAACTAACGCCTGAGCCTTTTCCTTTTTAAGCACTCCAGATAAATACTTCATCTTTAACACCAACCCCTAATGAAGCTGCTCAATACTCCCAGAGCAATAGGAATCGCATATGGATAGTACATACTGAATTCATCTTTATGAACCATATCGGTCAGATTTGCCATGCCTATTCCAGCTAAAAAAACCCCGCGCCTTAATCTTTTAAAGGCTGCGCCAAGCTGCCTCTGCATAGTTAAAATTATTACCGCAATAATCCCGCCCCAAATTGCCATCCACAGAAACGTATTTAAAGCAAAAATACTTCCCTGACAAGCGCCGATAAAACCTAAAAGTTTTACATCTCCAGCCCCCATCCCTCCTAATACGAACGGAATTATCAATAACGCTAATCCCGTTCCCAGCCCTTTTAAAGCGGATAACACATCAGCGCTCCCTCCCGTCCAAGCATGCAGTAAAAGAGCCAGAATCAAACCAGACGCCAACAAAATGTTTGGAATGCGTCTTTCCTTGTAATCAAAAAATACCGCTATGCTCAATACAACTACCATAAGAACATCATGCAAATCCATGAAGCCAACCACCCTTTAAGGAAAAATAGCCCTACTTTTTAAAAAGCAGGGCTGTCTGCAGATTAATTAAAATACAATACTGTCAAAAAGAGCGACCAATCTGTCTCCTAACGCGGCAATGGCAACCATTACAACTACAGCGATGCCAGCCAAAATTAGTCCATACTCAGCCATACCTTGTCCTTCTTCATTGGTTATAAGCTTCTTTCCCATTTTAAACATAAACGCCACCTCCAGATTTTTTTAAAAGACTATTTAATGCTTGTCTTAAGGATAACAGGTGATGTTCGACAAATATATCCACAACTCGACTCATTTTTTCTAATATTATTTTCATTCGGTTTAGACTGGTCTTTTGTCCCATGTTTTCAGCTTAATTAGGTCTATTTTCCTTGCGTTGATTTAATGGATATTGATACCATAACCCAGAAAAAACAAGTCCCGGCATAAAGCCGGGTAAAATCATTCGTATATCATTCCCAATATCTATGACCTATGGGGGATATAGTCAGTTTAAGACCTGGATACATTCGGGAACATCTATTTTAACTGAGTTTACCATTTTGGATACCCTGTAGAACTTCAGGGTGTCTTCAGGTTTAAAACGGGATAGAAAAGTTTGTGCCTCCTGGCGTTTTATAATGCCGCTGCGCAGCCAGAGATCTTCTTGTCCGTTTTTTATTATGAAAGGCATACGCTTATGAATTTTATATACTGCAGAGGCGGCTTCGGTGGTAATTATGGTAAAGCTCTGCAGAACTTGGCCATCCTCAGCTATCCATTCATCCCATAGGCCGGCAAAACAGAATAAGTCGCGCGAAGGCACCACAAAACGATAGGGCTGTTTCTCAAAGCCTAGTCCTTGCCATTCATAATAACCATCAGCTGGAACGAGGCATCGCCGCTGCCGCAGTGATTCCTTAAATGATGCTTTCTCAGCTATAGTTTCCCAACGTGCATTAATAAGTTTGCTTCCAAGGGTACGGTCTTTGGCCCAGCAAGGCACCAGTCCCCATTGCATCTGCCGCATCTGCGTTTCGCCGCGATAATAAATTATCACGGGGCGCTCTTTGCAGTGGGGCGATGTTATAGCGGGGTCCGCCTATTTTTTCAATAACAACACACCCAAACCGTTCTGATAACTCATCAGTATTAATTGTCAGTGTATAACGCCCGCACATCATCAAAGCCCCCTCTACCTAATTGATTTGCGTCTGACCGACTTTACCATAGGTTTTCCTTCGTCTTCAATCGTCATATTTTCCTCAAGAAATAGGCCATAGGCTTGATTTTAAGTGTTGTTCACGATATAATAATCACCACAAGGGCCGTTAACTCAGTGGGAGAGTGCTTCCTTGACGCGGAAGAAGTCATAAGTTCGAATCTTATACGGCCCACCATATTTAACATTAATAAGCCTGATTTTATCAGGCTTTTTCTATTCTGGCTATATTATTCCAGGTCGATGGCATTTCCCTTAAATCGTTAAGTATCAACAAAGGTATATATTACTCAGATAAAAGGCAGATAAAAATAAACCCCAATATTCCAATAACATAGTTTTTGTACCCCCGCAATATATTTATGATATGAATTTGGGGCAGGGGGTTCGATTATGTTTTTCGTGCTCCGCAAAAAAGATCTGATTGTATTTCTCTGTGGCATCCTCTTTATAGGTCTGTCCTGGTCAACATTTCATATCGCTGCACATCCCAATATGGAAAGTTGGCTCAAAGAAAAAATTGTTATCTCCCAATTCCCAACCGATAAAAAAATCGTGGTCTTAACCTATGACGATGGGCCTGATCCACGTTTCACCCCTTTAGTTCTGGACATTTTAAAAAAGCACCATGCTCACGCCAGTTTTTTTATTCTGGGTAAACGGGCTGAAAATCACCCAGAAATAGTGAAGCGTATAAGTAAAGAAGGCCACGAGATCGCCAACCACAGTTACAGTCACGCCGATTTTAATAGAATAAATAAAGCTGCCATGCTTCAGGAAATACAGACTACGAATCGAATAATTCATTTTATCACCGGAAAAAAACCGCTCTGGTTCAGACCGCCGGGGGGTTTTCTTTCCTACCAGTTGGTTGAAATATGCCGTAAAGAAAATCTGACTATCGCTTACTGGACCTACCAGCAGGACAGTAAAGACTGGCGCCCCGGGGTAGGAGCACAACAAATTGCCAATCATATCATCAAAAGGATTAAACCGGGACAGATAATAATTTTGCATGACGGCGCCCCTAACGGAATGCAAACTGCCCAGGCCACTGATATATTGCTTGATGATCTTGAAAAACAAAGCTATCGCTGCGTGACTATGAGCGAATTAATGGCTCTGGCAAACAAGGAATAATGTATAGGATAAGGCCATAAATATGTAAAAAACCTTTTAAAGGGGGCGCGATTTCATGCCCAGAATTATTGGTTTTTACACCATGTCCCATAGGGCTAAAATTATGTTGGCCGCTATTATTGTAATGGTTCTGCTTACCAGCAGCATAGTGTATGTTCAGGCTTACCATCGTTTAAAACCGGTTTATGAGGTGCCTACCGACAAAAAAATTGTAGCTTTAACTTTTGACATAAGTTGGGGCAACCAGACGCCAATGCCCGTAATAGAGATACTTAAGCAGAACAATCTAAAATGTACGTTCTTTCTTTCCGGTCCCTGGGTTAAACAATACCCAGAAATTGCGCAGAGAATTAAGAAGGATGGCCACGAAATCGGCAGTCATGGATACCGCCATATTAACCTGAGCAATTTAAGTAAGAGTGAAATTAAAGATGAAATCGAAAAAGCACACAAAAATATTAAAGAGGTTACCGGGGTTGATGCCAAGTTAATCAGAACCCCCAATGGAGATTTTAATGACCAGGTTATAGAAGCCATCCATGAAAGCAATTATGAAGCAATTCAATGGACCACCGATTCATTGGACTGGATGAATCCGGGAATTGATACTATTATTGAACGCGTCAGCAAAAAAAGTTCATCCGGGCGATATTATCCTTATGCATGCCAGCGATACCTGTAAACAAACCCAGGAAGCTTTGCCTGTAGTAATAAAGAATCTCAAAGACCAGGGTTACCAGTTTGTAACTGTATCAGAATTACTAAAAGAAGTTCCCAGCAGCAGTGAAAAACCAGCCGATTAGTTAAGCTAAGCAGTAAAACCAAGAAAAAGAGAAGCCATTTAAGTGATCGCTTAAATGGCTTCTCTTCAGTCTTCGTCGGTATAACCTTCGATATGCTCCAGCCCTATGGCCCGCAGTATTTCATCAATCAAGGCTTTATCCAATGGAATCCCTCCCTTCTTTTTTTATACAATAACATTTCATGTTTAAATTATATCATTTATAGATGTTAAAATAATGTAAAATTTTGATTAATATATCAATTCAGTGTTTTCTATTTATCATTATCCTCATGATTCTGTTCAGGCCAGGATACCAATTGACGAGGTATCCTGGATACCGATTCTAGAAATATTATCTCATCATCCTGGGTCGCGCCTAATTCTTTGAATCTGCGGGCCGCGACCAGCACACGGCTTTCTAATGAACCTGCCGCCTTATTGTAAGCCTCGATGGATTTTTCAAGTCCCTTTCTTATATCATTAAAATGACCAGCCATGGTAGCGATCCGGTTGTACAACAATTTTCCCAGTCCGCTTATTTCCCGGGCATTTTCGGCTATCTGCTCCTGCCGCCATCCATAGGCCACGACCATTAATAGGGCTATCAGTGTTGTAGGCGTAGCCAATACAACCTTTTGCTGTGAAGCGTATTCGAGCAATGCCGGATCCTGTTCCAAAGCAGCACTGAAAAAGGATTCTCCGGGCACAAATAAAACTACAAATTCCGGGACCGGTTGAAATTGCTCCCAATAGCTTTTACTGGCCAGTTGATTGACATGGGTCTTAAGCTGCCTGGCATGGTCCTTCAATTTCTCCTGGCGTAAATTTTCCTCTTGTGATTCTATGGCATCCAGATATGCTTGTAGTGGAGTTTTGGCATCAATAATTATATGCCTATTGTTAGGCATTTTTACAAGCAGGTCAGGACGCAAACGCCCGCTATCTGAACTTGCAGATACCTGTTCATAAAAATCACAGTACGGGGTCATCCCGGCTAATTCTACTGCCCGGCGCAGCTGCATTTCTCCCCAGCGTCCCCTTACCTGAGGCATACGCAGGGCTTTCACCAGTTTTGCTGTCTCCGTCTGCAGTTGTAGTTCGCTGCGTGCCAGATTTTCCAACTGCTGGCTAAGTCCTGAATAAGCAGCTATACGGTTTTTCTCCATTTGCTGCAGTTCCTGGTCCACCCTTTGCAATGAATTCTGTAATGGAGACACTAATTGGGAAATAGCCATCTGCCTTTTCTCCAGATCGTTTTTGGCTTTTTCCTGAAAGCTTTCTAAACTAGCCCTGGCCAGTTCTATAAATGACTGGTTGTTGTTATGCAAAGCCTGGGCAGACAGCGACCGGAAAACATCACTGAATTTATCCTGCGCCTCATGCAGTACCGCCATTTTCTCCTGCAGGATCTTCTCCTCTTGAGCAAGCTGCATCTGCAATTGTACCGTCTTTTCACGCAGTTCAGTGTTTATGGCCTGAAGTTCTTCTATTTTTCTATCCCGCTGGTGCAAAAGGTTCTCTAACTCCCCTAACCGCAAAGACTTTTCACGAACAACTGCGCGAGCCTGCAACATCCGGGCTGCAAAATAAGAACCTGAAAACGCCACGATTATGATGGCTATAATAATCAAAAGTATAAAATTAGTGTTCACAGATTCTCCCCTCTCTTCTATAAAATGCCTGCAGACTGTGCGTATTGTCTGCATGTTACACCTCCAAACTAATTCATAAAGTAATTATTTGGAGGTGGTTTTATGTTGCCACGTGACGGAGTTATCGCCCGTTATATATTTGCTTTATGTTTCTTTTTATTAGGTTCACAAATGGTGACGGGTTGGTTATCGGCTGCCTGTGCGATCCTGGGTTGTGTAGAACTGGCTACGGCATTATTGCGTTATTCTCCGCTGTGTGAAATAATTAGCATTTATAACAGCAACAACCTAAAGCATAAATCTATATCCAATCTGAGCGAAGAAGAAACAAAATAAAGATTGAGAACGGTTACGTTCGTTCAAACTCCGGTGCGAATGAAATGGTAATCATCCGGCTGGATAACCTGGCCCCACTTTTTTAAGCGCTGCAGGTGCTTTAATATCATCATTTTATTCCAAAAAACCAAATGTTCAGTGCGAGGGGCCGGGTCATACACCAATCCCTGTTGGGCAATATCGTCAATAGTCCGAGGTTGGTCCAAAAAACTGAGTATATCCTCTTCCCTTTGCAAAGCAACTGCCAGATAATCACGCAGCAAAGCATCTACATTATCATTATTCCGCTTGAATACTCGGCGGTGCGAAGTCACCAGGATTTCAGGCTTTAACTCCATTATACGCTGTACTGATGTAATTACCTGGTCAAAATCCGAATACTCCTCACCATACCAGGGACCACCCGGTGATAGATCTATATCGGCAGTAAACAGAATCCCCTCTTTTTCGAACCAAAATCCATAATGACCGTTTGTATGCCCGGGTATATGCACCGTCTCTATTTTTGTCTTTCCACATGAGATTATATCTCCATCACTAAAAACACTATGGAGACTAATAGGACGAAATCCAGGTTTCTCTGGAACATCAGGCGGCAGATTACTGCCCCCTGAAAACAGCTGTCTTTTGGGTTGACCCATCAGCATCTCCCAGCGCGCAAAACCACTGAAATCAAAGTATGCTTCTGGAGAACTATAAACTAGAGCTTCTTCGACTCCAGCCATAACGACTGCGCTTCTGAAGTAACCTAGACTGTGGGTATGGTCAAAATGATAATGGCTAAGACATATCCGTTCAACAGCAGAAGTGGGAATTTCACTGTATACCCGTCCCCCTGCGCCGGCATCGATTACAGTTTTAATATCATCATCAATAAAAATCGAATTACTGTAAGGAAAGGATGCGCGTGGTTGGGGTCTTAATAATTTAATTGTATCCGTCAGATCAATAATCATTTGAAATCACCGCAGCTCAACAAATAGCAATAAGCCCGGGCTTTTCCCGGGCTCAGAGCATCGATAAAAGCGAATTTCATTTATTTACAAACCTGTTCAATCAGCGCAGCTAATATACGCCTTGTTCGCAGAATTTGCTTATTCCTCGGCATTTACCTAAAACGTCTGTTCTGCTGTAATAGAATATGTGTAAAGTTTATTCCAATTTATCCAGCATCTCCAGTACCATATCAAAAAAGTAGCTGATATCTTCCTTATCGTTAACTCCGGCTTTAAATCCTATTTCCGGGAACCTGCTGCTGCCATTTATCTGCACATTCACCTGGTAGGAGGATGAATCAATTTCCTCATCTCCAATATCCTGTTCAATATCATCCCAGTTTTCCTCAAATGCTGCTTCTGCCCCCAGTATTTCCTCCAGGGGCTGGGTATCAAGATTTTCTGTATTGTCTATAATTTGAGCTACTATCCATAAAACATCTGTGTAGGACATTTCCAACTCTTCACACAGCTGCATAATCTCATTGGCCACTGGCGTAATTCTCAAGAGATCTGATAAACTAACCGGGTCGCCTTTGCTCCATTTCCTTTTCATAGTCCCACCTCCGCATCTATTTGCCGCAAACCGATCCCATACGGATTTTACGGGTAACTGCAAGTTCTACTGGACAAAGCCGAGCTCCCTTATAACACAGTACATTGTACTCTCATTACATAGATTATATGTGAAGCCCCTGTTAAAAACCATTAAATAAATTAGGTAATTGCTAATCTATTTTCCGGTTTTACTCACAGATTATTAGTTTAATATAAAATCTTTCCCCTTTCAAGAGCAATTAATCTTCATATAGTTTAGCAATTGCTTCACGTTGTTCCTGTCGCAGTTTCTGTACCTGCGGATTAATAAATCGTTTTAAACGACTCTTATTATTTATTATATATTCCTCAATCTGTTCTAATTTTAGATCAGGACCGCAGCGATTTGCTCTTATACCGACACAGTAATCACTTTGCAGGTAAAACAAAAGCTCACCGCGATGCTCCCTGCCATCTATAACAAAAATCGCCTCTCCTGCCGCAACATTTCGGTCAATCATTCTTAAGTTGATTACTTCCAGTAATTCCACGAACAAACACCTCTCCAGCATATACTTAATTTAATATTCGCTATAACATGCACTCTTCCTGCCAGTAATTTTTGCACTGAATAAAATAAGAAGCAAGGGTATTTTTCATTAATTCATTTCAAATATTTTCCCTAACCCGGATATCCTTGTCTATAAAATATTTTTTCGGTAATATAGTATTATAGGTGGTTTTGGTGGTACAATTTCCTACCAATGGGCCTATTTCTTTTGCGATTTGATAGGCTTCGTTAGTTATGCCGAAAGGAGCATGTTATTTGGACTTTACAGCAGCTATTTATAAACGTGATGATCTAACCTGTGTGGTAGTAATCGTGAAGAAAGAAATTATTAAGGATAAGTATGAATCAGAACAAGCCAGTCAGCTGTTTGGCAAATTGTTTCCTTTGATGCCAGTAGTATTAATGGCTCAGGATTATCGCGGCGACGGTATGTTTTACGGTCCTAAAGATATAGTACACGTATTATCCAAGATCAAACCCGAACATATGCCCTGGAAGAAGTATTCAGTAAAGGATTAACCCCGGGCAACGTAGTATATAATAGTCGCAGATTATTGGCTGTATTGATTTTTATATGATATGGGTTGCTGGAGGTATTTATTAATGAAGTTTGATGAACGGCTGAAACAATTAAGGATTGAAAAGGGTCTCAGCGAAAAAGAACTGGCGGAAGAACTCATGACTACGGAGACTACAGTAAGGCTTTGGGAAAAAGGCAAGCTGGATGTTAATCTGGAGATGTTGGAAAAACTTGCGGAGTATTTTGACGTATCCACCAAGTTTCTGCTGGGTACTGTAATGGAAAATCTCCCTCCAGAAGAAGCTGTTCAGAGTTATCGAATTGCCCGAGAACTTTCCAAAGCGAGACAACAAGAAAAAATGCAGAAAATGATGCAAGAAGCTGCGATTGATCCTCCCCGGCAAACTCAACCGGCTGAAGATTCACCAGTTGAATCATTTACCCTGGAGGATGAATTCCAAACACTTCATGCCAGTACAGTCGCTGTTTATAGTAAGATTTCCGGCAGCGATCCGGCGGAATGGGTGAATTTTATAGAGGATTACTGGCCGATAGGAACGGCTATCACCAATATGTATGGCAATGACCTTAATAATTACTTTTACCTGCGGGTTGACGGCGATCGCATGAAACCTACCCTCTTAAAAGGTGAAGTGGTCCTGGTACGCAAACAAAGCAGTGTTCATAATAACGAAGTAGCTGTGCTGTTATGCGATTGGGGAGAATCAATTATAGCCCGTGTAACACATACTCCCGATAAAATTGTGTTATACTTCGATAATCAAGCATACCCTGCTCAGGTGTATGATTCTGCTAATTGTTTGGTACTTGGCAAAGTGCTGTGGAAGTCAAACGCTCCCCAATAACATGACAGCAAAAACCCCCTGTTTTTTAAGGACAGGGGGTTTAGTTTTTGTCTGGTGCCCGGAGCCGGGGTCGAACCGGCACGATTGTCACCAATCGACGGATTTTAAGTCCGTTGCGTCTGCCTGTTCCGCCATCCGGGCATTAATATCACAAAAAAGAGTTTAACAGATAAATACTAATTTATCAAGGCCACTAGCTGGTATTTCAGTTTGCCTTACGTTAATCAGTAACCAACTATCGCAGTTGACACATAATGCGACACAGCTTATCTGTTATTGCTGACATATCGCTTCATTCATTTGCGAGCGTTAGCGAAGCTATCTATTTTAACCTTAAAATAACATGTATCAGGCAAATATATCCTCTAATTTCGCTCTCTGCTCTGGATTTCCAATGATGACCAGTTTTCCGCCGGCTTGTATTTTAGCTTCCGGCCCCGGGTTATACAGCCATTGCCCCTCTTTGTCCTGCAGGGCAATGGGAAAAAGTCCTGCTATTTTCCAAAAATCCACATCCGCGAGTCTCTTGCCAATATAGCGTGTTTTCTCGCTTATGTTTATTTCTTCCACCCTCAAGTTTTTATCTTTGTCCCTTAACATTATATCCAGGAAACTAACTGCCATGGGGCGAATCATTTCAGAAGCCATCCTCAAACCGCCGATCTGGTTAGGAGAAACTACCGAATCCGCGCCGGCTTTGCGCAGCTTATCTATCATGCGGCTGTCCTTACAGCGAGATATAATCCTTAAGTTTTCGCACATTTGTCGGGAATAGAGGGTAATAACCAGGTTGTCTTTATCCTCCATAACACAGGCAATAAGTCCGCGTGCTTTTTCAATTCCGGCCTTAATAAGATTCTCGTCATGTGTTGCGTCACCGTTTATTATATAGAAATCCGGAGAATCAATTTCCCTTTCCAGTAACGCTGCACGTTCGGAGTTGATTTCAATGGCAACTATGGGACGCCCAGTAGCAATACACTCCCGTACAATATGTATGCCGGTTTCTCCGCAGCCACACAGTATATAATGATTTTCAAGCTTCTGAATTAATTTAGCCATTTTATTCCTCCTAAAAATATGCAAGAGATTTCCTTCTACCAGCAGAGCGGTAACATTTGAAGTAACCAATAGAAAACCTGCCGCCCCGCATATAATAAGAATCATTGTAAAGATCCTGCCGCTGGGATTATTGGATAAATCAAATATTTCCCCGTATCCTACACTGGCTATGGTAATTATGGTCATATATGCGCAATCCAGCCAGCTTGCAGTACCTTTCATTATTATGTAATATCCAATAGTTCCCACTAGAATAATAATAAATAGTAACTGCACCGTCCAAATTACTTTTTTGCATATTTGTTTCAAGAGACGCCCCCCGGTTGTTCCGATTACTTATATTACCTCATATCAGCCTCTGCAGAGAAGCCGCGTCAAGTTGCTCGCAAAACCCAAATTTGCGGTGTAGTTAAAGGCATAACGTGAGTGATAAATAATTCAATTTGTGTATTCCATATTCCTGCCACAATTTCCTTATAATTATTTTATTGTACTGTTTAATAATCATGTTTGAGTATATTTGGTGATTTACGCCCGGGGGCAAAAATACCCTCTAATATGTTGACTATTAAAATAGGTGATGGTAAAATATAATTCGTTGCGGAGCCGTGGTGTAGCGGTGAACATGCCGGCCTGTCACGCCGGAGATCGAGGGTTCAAATCCCTTCGGCTTCGCCATATTAGCCTCGGTAGCTCAGCAGGTAGAGCAGCGGACTGAAAATCCGCGTGTCGGTGGTTCAACTCCGCCCCGAGGCACCATGAATAAGCGGAAGTGGCTCAGTGGTAGAGCATCGCCTTGCCAAGGCGAGGGTCGCGAGTTCGAATCTCGTCTTCCGCTCCAGAAAAAACAGCGCTGCTTAATGTGGCGCTTTTCATTTCCTGTCCGAGAACTTAAGCCTTGCTAGTATTCTTGGATGCTGATATAATAATACTTGCTTTGGGCGGGTGGCGAAGAGGCTAACGCTGCGGTCTGCAAAACCGCCATCCACCGGTTCGAATCCGGTCCCGCCCTCCATACAAAAACGAAAGCGCTTGATGCTTAATGCATAAGCGCTTTTTGTTATTAGCCCCAGATTAACACAATTTATCGCAGGTTTTTCATCTGTGGGATAAGACAAAATTCTTCTCTGAAACATAGCGGGCGGCATTTAAGCCAGCCACCTGCCCTTCTCCTACTGATTTGGCCACCTGATAAGGGGCTCCGGTACAATCACCAGCCGCAAATATACCTGGAATATTGGTTTCCTGCTGGCGATTCACCTTAATATGTTTATCATCAAGTTCCAAACCAGATATTAAGCGTTCTGGAGATGTTTCACCGCCCAAAATGAAGATCCCATCCAATTCAAGCCTCTGATTATCCTTAAATACTAAACCCTCCACATATTCCTGCCCCAATATTTTAGCGGGTTTATTATATATTATCTCTACCCTCTGATCTAAAACACCGATCCCTTTATATAGCGGTAAATAATAAACCTTATGGCATATTTCCGCCATAAAATTGGCTTCATGTTCGGCTTCAGAACTGTGAGCAATTATAATTATATCTTTGCCCCTGTACAAAGGGCCATCACATGTGGCACAATAGCCCAAACCTTTCCCTAAATAGCTCTCTTCGGCGGGCAGAGTCTCCTTATATGGAATGCCTGTTGCAATAATTATACTGCGGGTTGTGATTATTTCTTCACCAGCCAGTATTTTAAACCAGCCGTTCTCTTCCATAATGCTGTCAGCTTTCATGCTGGTACGTTCAAGATTCATTTTATCAACATGATCCATGAAGCTGTCTAACAATTCCTGGCCAGTAATACCGGGCAGGCCCAGATAATTATTAATTAATTGTGCCTTATGCAAAGGAGGGCTGCATAGTGCAGCCCCGACAATAATTACCCGTTTGTTTCTGATTCTGGCATTAACCGCTGCAGACAATCCCGCTGGGCCACAGCCCAATATAACAATATCGTAAAGTGACTGCTCCAATACCTTCACCTCGATTTTAATTCTACATATAATTTTTATCTGCAGGATTAAATATTATGTGTATTAAATAACTATATTTCGTAGGCTATACGACGCAATTCCTCTATCAAGCTGGTTAATTCCTGTACACTGGCGGTAATCTCTTCGCTGGCGGCCGCCTGCTCTTCACTGGATTTGACTGTTATCTCCGAACCACGAATCGCTGCGGTAATTTTATCCTGTATATCCTGAGTGAGTCTGCGTATTTCCATGGCAGTAGTTTTAGAGCTTTCAGACAGTTTGCGTATCTCCTCCGCTACCACCCCAAAGCCCTTGCCGGCATCTCCGGCTCGCGCTGCTTCTATGGCGGCATTTAAACCCAACATCTTGGTTTGATCAGCAATTGTCTTTATGTAATCCAGGGTATTAACGATTTCTACTGCACTCTGTCGGATGTTAATTATTTCCTCGTATAAAGCTCTCTGACTGCTGTTTATTTCACCTGCCGCCGTGGCGTTTTCCTCAATAGCCGCAGAAATTTCGTGCATACCGGTCTGGTAGGTATCAGACATCCGGCGCAAGGCATAAGCATTATCTCGTTTCAAAGCCGTCCCGATGGTTCCCACCACCTTGGAGCTATCTTCATCATCAAAAACTGGTGCACAGTGTACCTTCAATGCTATTCCATAAAAGCTTTCATCCAGTTCAATCTCCAAAGGTTTCTTGCTTTGAATTACTTTATCTGCTGCCCCGCCTTTGGCAAAAGCTTCTCCAACCTTTACAAACGGAACATCAAAACTATGTGTATCTTTAAATAAAAATTTTTCAAGGTCAGTTGAATAGAACGTTATATTTTTGGGAAATATCGTATAGGCCTTGGAAATAAACTCCGGAAAATCGTCAAGTAACCGGCTGCCCATAATAACACTCCTCCCTGTTTATTATATATCTGCAAAATTATCTTCATAATATTTCGTCATCTCAGTAAGTTATTCCTTTAAAATCATTCAAATATTAGCGGCTTATTTTGTACAGCCGATGCGAATGTTTATGATTTTTATGAACCTTTCATACCAGTAAAAATAATTGTTAATCAAATAAAATGATATACTTAGAAATATTACAGAGATGATGGAGTTGAATTTCTTGAAATATCTGTTAATCCTAGCTGATGGCATGGCAGACTACCCTTTAAGTGAATTTGGCCATAAGACTCCCCTGCAGGCAGCAAAAACTCCTAACATGGACCTTTTATCTAAAACCTCCTTAATAGGAATGGTCAAAACTGTTCCTGCTGATTTTCCTCCCGGAAGTGATGTGGCCAATCTCTCGGTTATGGGTTATGATCCCCGTCAATACTATACGGGACGTTCCCCGCTGGAGGCCGTTAGTATGGGGGTGGAAATGGGGGAAAACGACCTGGCCCTGCGCTGCAACCTGGTAAGTCTGTCAGAAGAAACAGAATATGAAAATAAGACTATGCTTGACTACAGTGCAGGAGAAATTCCTTCCGAACAATCGGCTATCCTTATGGCAGCAGTTCAAAAGGAACTGGGTAATGATAATTTTTATTTTTATGCCGGTATCAGCTACCGCCATTTAATGATATGGACCAATGGCGGTGAAAAAGAACTTGTTTTAACACCTCCCCATGATATTTCTGACCGCTGCATTTCCGCTTATCTTCCTCAAGGACAAGACGGCGCCGTGCTTCTCGAGATAATGAAAGCCAGTGAAAAGGTTTTAGAAAATCATCCCCTTAATAACTCCCGCCGTAAACAGGGTTTAAAACCTGCCAATTCCTTATGGTTCTGGGGCGAAGGCAAAAAGCCGGTACTGCCCAGTTTTTTTGATCGTTACGGTCTGAAAGGTTCAGTTGTTGCTGCGGTTGACCTGGTAAAAGGGCTGGGTATATCTGCAGGCATGGCCTCGGTTGCAGTACCGGGGGCTACTGGAGGCATTCATACCAATTTGCCGGCAAAGCCAGGGCGGCCCTGGATGAATTAAAGCGGGGACAGGATTTTGTTTATATGCATATAGAATCACCAGATGAAGCCGGTCATCAGGGCAGCCTGGAAAGCAAAATCTGGAGTATTGAACAGATAGACCGTGAGGTTTTGGGAATGATATTGCAGGAACTAGACAATTTTAACGAAATTAAAATTATGCTGTTGCCAGATCATCCCACCCCGCTGTCCACTCGAACACACAGTTCCGAGCCGGTCCCTTTTTTGATATTTGACAAAAGTCACCCCCGAAAAAATCATCTGACTTATGATGAATCATCTGCCGCCAGAGGAATTGTCATTGACGAAGGCTATCGCTTAATGGACCTGTTCATAAAAGGCGATATTTTTGAAACCAAGAACTTAACCACGGATTCACACAGATAGTGTATTAGTTAGACCTAATTGTCAAGAATAATCATCTGTGTTCATCTGTGGTTGAATGTTCCTTGCCGTCTAATTATCAAGCAATAATCTTACGGTATTTTCCATCTCCTCTGGAGCTGTCACCGCACTATGCCGGATTTTCTTATCCTCCAGGTTTCTTATCCCTTCGGGGATCTGGAGTTCAGCAGCATCGGCTAAAATACGCAGGGTCTCAAATTCACTTTTACCTTTAATTATCTCCGGGGCGAGGATTGCCTCGGCCACACTCTTGCCAAATTTGAACGGGCTGGCAGTGGAAGCGATAATGGCTGCCCTGTCATCACCGGTGGCCATCTGGTATTTCCTGTATACATCCATAGCGACAGCAGTATGGGTATCCAACAGATAATGCTCTTCATTCCAGGTTTTATTAATGGATAGTTTTGTTTCAGCATCAGAACTATAATCTGCCCAGAATAATTCCTGCACCTGGTTCAGGGTTTGTTTATCCACCTCATAATAACCATTTTGCTGCAATTCCCGCATCCACTGCGATATCCTAACATCATCATGTCCGGTCAGTTCAAACAGCAAACGTTCCAGATTCGACGATATTAATATATCCATGGAGGGAGAAATGGTTTTTTCAAACTTGCGCTGGCGGTCATATACCCGGTGTTAATAAATTCAGTTAAGACATTATTGGCATTGGAAGCACAGACCAGCTTGTTAATGGGAACACCCATCCTCCCGGCATAGTAAGCTGCCAAGATGTTGCCGAAGTTTCCGGTGGGAACCACGAAATTGATGGATTCACCCTCGGGTACTTTCCCATTGCGCCTGAGTTCAACATAAGCAGAGATATAATACACTATCTGCGGCAAAAGCCTTCCCCAGTTAATAGAATTCGCCGAAGACATTTTACGGTTTTGCTCAGCCAGCAGGTTAATCATATCGCTACTGGCAAATATCCTTTTTACTCCGGTCTGAGCATCATCGAAATTGCCGTTGACAGCAACGACATTGACATTCTTCCCTTCCTGGGTGACCATCTGCCGTTCCTGCACCTGGCTGACCCCTTCGCGGGGATAAAACACGATAATACGTGTTCCCTCAACATCTTTAAAACCTTCCAGAGCTGCTTTGCCAGTATCGCCGGACGTAGCCACCAGAACAACAAATTCGCTCATATCCCCTTGTTTACGTGCGCTGGTGGTCAACAGCCGCGGCAAAACCTGCAGAGCCATATCTTTAAAAGCAGAGGTAGGCCCATGCCAGAGTTCCAGAACATAAAGGCTATCATTGAGTTTAATAAGGGGCGCTATAGAATCATTATCAAAATTGTTCGGGTTGTAGGCGCCATATACGCAGTAATCTATTTCTTCATCACTGAATTCTGCAAGATATTGTTTTAGAATGTATACAGCCTTTTGCTGGTAATTCCATTCCCCCATGGCCGCAAATATATTTTTATCAAGCACCGGAATTATTTCAGGCACAAAAAGCCCCCCATCAGGAGCTATACCATTTAGAATAGCCTCTGCTCCCTCAACAGGCTGGCTTCGTCCCCTGCTGCTTAAATAACGCAAAGTAATCCTCCTCAGACTTTATTTAATTGTTATACATTTTATACTGAAAAAGCTTCGGGCAAAAGGTTATGATTTAATATTCCACTTATAAGACTGCTTTCTATATCTATTATCCCTAAAAGCATATGCAGACAATCGGCTATTTCTGGCGCCCTTTGAAAAAGGATGCCAGAATTAAGGCTATAATGGTCAATCCGGCAGCTATAATAAAACAATCTCCCATTGCCTTGACCATGGATTCTTTTACTGCCTGCTGCATTATCATACTGCCGGTCATAGCAAACACCGAATCCCCTCTGATACCCAAACCGGATGCCATCGACATAATCTCTGTTTGAATATGCAGATATTCATTGCTGTTTACGTTTATGGCCGGTATCAGGTCAGCTAAATATATGGTCTGACGGTTGGCCAGAATACTGGTGAACATAGCAATTCCAAATGCAGAAGCAATCTGGCGGATTACATTATTTAGAGCCGAAGCCCTCCCTACCAGATGCGGCGGCACGGTATTCATACCCGCTGTTGTAGAAGGCATGAAGCAAAAACCCATTCCGAAGCCCCGCATCACCAGCCAGAAAATCATTACCCAAACGGGTGTCATATCATTAAAACCATGCAGCATGTAGGTGGTAATCACCAGACATAACAATCCCCCCATCACTAAAGCCCGCGCCCCATAATTATCGAATATTCTTCCAGCGAGCGGCATGACTATACCAGAAGCCAGGGCAGCAGGCAGAAGAATCAGACCGGTTAAAACGGCTGATTTTCCCAGGATACTCTGCAATAGCAAGGGCATAAGGAACACCACCGCAAACATACCTATAGAGATTATCGAGCTTACCACAATGGAAATGGAAAATACATAATTTTTAAATAATCGAAGATCCATCACCGGTTCACTGTGATGCAGCTCGTTGTAAATAAAAATAGTCAGAAAAAATACAGATACAAAAAACAAAAATACGATATAGGGTGAAGTCCAACCGTGGCGGTTGCCTTGACTGAAAGCCAATAACAGACTGAAAAAACCGATGGCGGAAGTTGCGATACCGACAAAATCGAAACTATGGCCTTTTATTAAGGGTGTCTCTTTTAACCGGGATTTAGCCATAAAGAGATTTAATATGCCCACCGGTACATTTACATAAAATATAAAACGCCAGGATAGGTAATCAACCAGATATCCTCCCAGAGTTGGCCCGATAGCCGGGGCTAACATCATTGAGATTCCCCATAGCCCCAGCACCATACCCATTCTCTCCCGCGGATAATTCTGATAGAGTATAGCCATGCCCAAAGGCTGCATGATTCCTCCGCCCATCGCTTGCAAGACCCGGAAAGCGATAATACTGTTGATGCTCCAGGCCGCTCCGCATAGGAACGAACCGATGACAAAAACCAGCAGGGCAGCAGAATAGACCCGCTTGTAGCCAAAACGGTCCCCTAAATATCCTGAAATAGGCATAACGATACCCAGGGTAAGCATGTAGGCAGTTACTATCCACTGAGCATCAGTTGTTGAGGAGTTAAAGACACTGATCATTTTGGGCAGGCTAACATTAACTATAGTCCCGTCCATTACGGACATAAAAGTACCTATAATAATTACGGGAAGTATAGCAAAATTGAGCTTTTCCCCGGCCTTTGCCGCGTCGGTTGTGTTATACATAGGGGTATGCTCCTCTACTTGCCTGTGTAAATCTTAACCCGGGCAGAAGTTCCAGCTTTCAATACCTGTCCCTGTTTGTCAACGCTAATTTTAACCGGTACCCTCTGACTGACCTTGGTAAAGCTGCCAGCAGTGCTTTCACTGGAAAAGAGCGCGAATGTACTCTGGCTGACATCCCCGACAGCCGCAACCGATCCGGTAAAGACCTTGCCTGGATAACTGTCAATGCGGATTTGAACTTTTTGTCCTTGCTGAACACGGTTTATTTTCTTTTCTTCAATGTTAGCCACGATCCAGGTATTGTCAGGGCGAGCTATTGAAAGAACCGTCTGGCCTGCGTTAATTGTTTCGCCAGGCTGGACAGCGGTTCTTACTACCGTACCTCCCAAAGGAGCTTTTAAAACAGAGTTGTTATAGTTATAGACTGCGGCATCATAAACCGCCTGAGCCTGTTTTATTCCAGCCAGCAAAGCTGGCTGGGAAGTTTTGAGGGCGGCGGCCTCTTGCTGCTGGGTGTCCAGCAAAGCGGTTTCAGCAGTTTGCAGGCTTAGGCGTGCGCTTTCCAGGGCTGCAGATGCCTTCTCGTAATTTAAGCGGGAAGCGTTGAGACTTTCCTCCGATATGGCTCCGCTGGCATACAATTTCTCGTTTTTAGTCAGCACTCGATTTAAATCTGCTGCAGCAAGTTCGGCCGTGCTCACAGCGGCGGCGGCAATGCCCACCTGGTCGCGGGCTTTATCCACCGCCAAACCTTTAGTCTGTAAATCATAGGGCAGACGTTCATAATTAGCATGGGCCAGATCCAAGGCTGCCTTCGCCTGTTCCATGGCAATACGGTATGGTTCTCGGTCCAATACAGCTAGTTCCTGACCTTTGACAACCTGGTCTCCATCGGCAACCATTATCTGTTCCAGTCTTCCCCCCACCCTGAAGCTGATATCGCTGATATCAGTGGTGACTTTGGCGTTTTCTGTACTTAGAGTAGTCTGCAGCAGATACCACCAATAAATCCCCGCTCCGGCTGCAGCCAGTAATACTATAATCATAATGACCATAAATTTGCGGTTTTTATGTTTATCTGATTTTGTTTCTGTACCTGTTTGCATCGCCTCGTCCAACATTTCCATTTCATTCTCCACCTTAAACCCTCCCTAAATGTTTAATTTTTCCGCCAGCTGCGATTTAAACAAGCAGACCTGTACATAACATGGCTTCTATTAATTGCAGATCCTTCTCCCGGCTTTTCTCCGAGAACGGTTTTTCGATATGATGTATCATCAGCCTTTCATGGCTGCTTCCAGTGCTCGAATCAACTCCTGATTATCCATCCTGAAACACATACCTGCAGTTCGGGCACGTTCAAATATCTGTTCCAGCAGGTCACTTAGCTGCTGGTGTTCCGCCCTTACCCGATCCATAATGGCAAAGGCAAAATTATCGTTTTGGCGAAAAACCAGGGTTAAAACCAGATTGCTGTATTCAGTATAGAAGTCATACTCCAATTCCAGCAGCGCTTTCATAGCCTGTCGGGGGTCGCTGCTGCCCATGCATTGTTCTTGAAGATCGCAGCGTAATTTTTCAATGCCCCGGCATATAACATGGACCATAATGTCTTCTTTGCCGCTGAATAATTTGTATAGTGTGCCCTTGCCAAATTCTGCTTTACGGGCGATCTCATCCATACTCACCCGTTCATAGGGTTTATGGCGGAATAGCTCTAAAGCTATTTCCCCGACAAAATCTTTTTTAAAGCTTCTTTCTACTTCTTTGCGGGAGGTTCTCATTTGTAATACTCCTTAGTTTTATTTTGATACTTATGAGTTTTATTATAGTACCTAATAGTATTAATATTCAAGTCTGTTGGATGTCTGCAAAACCGCGTACATATTTTCACCAAAAGCCGATACCAAATGGTATCGAAAGCAAGGCCACAAAATCCCAGAAACAACAAAAAGCTCTGTATTACAGAGCTTTTTGTTGTAAGCCAAAATATTTCTCAGGTTAGTGGCGCTAAAATTCCGCGGCAGGTCTATCTAGGCGTATCTTTTAACAGCTTGTGCAATTCGTCTTTGCGCGGCAGCCTGCCCGCAATTTTAACCTGCCCGTCGATAACCAACGCCGGAGTAGACATGACTTTATAACTCATAATCTTCTTAAGATCCTGGACCTTGGATACATCGGCCGTAATATTAAGCTCCGCCAGCGCATTAACCACATCCTTTTCCAGCTGTTTGCATCTCTCACATCCTGATCCCAATACTTCGATTTTCATATTCCAACCTCCCATCGTAAATATGCTTGACTGTTTATTTTGAACCTACAAGCGTTGTTGAACAAGACTTCTTAATACAAGCCTCACCATCTATAACCGGCATACGCGACAACTCACCGGCCAATTCGGGTATCAACTCCAGGGGTTTGCTTATATATTCTTGGAACTGGCTTATGGTTTGATTCAACAGGTCCCGGTTCAGACTGCAGATGGTGCGCTGCCCTTCCTTGCGTTCATTGACCAGTCCGGCATGTTTTAAAACCTTAAGGTGCTGGGATACCCGGGGCTGGCTGATTTGCATGACTTCCTCCAGATCGCATACGCACAATTCCCGCTCTGCCAACAATTTAATAATCTTTAGACGGGTAGGCTCCCCCAGAGCCTTAAATACGGTTTCAAACATGTCTTTCAGCTCCCATTATCAAAAACTCAGTTATATTATAATATAATTATCATCTTTCTTGTGCCTATATAATCACCCGCCTACACCGTTAACAAGGCATTAAAGAGATAACCAACGATAATGATCGAGGCAGCCACGATACCGATAAATACACCGATTAATTGAGGCTTGAGTACATTGCGCAGAATGATCATCTCCGGCAGCGATAAAGCGGTGACCGACATCATGAAGGCCAGCACCGTTCCCATAGCCATGCCTTTTTCCTGCAAGGCCGCCACCAGCGGAATAACCCCGGCGGCGTTGGAATATAGCGGTACGCCCATCAGTACCGCAACCGGCACCGCAAAGATATTATCTTTTCCCGCATAGGCTGCCAGAAAATCGGTTGGTACATATCCGTGAATAGCAGCTCCCAGTCCAATACCAATTAAAACGTAGGGCCAAACCCGCTTCAGAATATCCCGTACATATTCCCTGGCATATAACAGGCGGTCTTCCCAAGTTTGTTCGGCAATTACCATTTCCATCCCCTCGATGCCCTGGGCAATTTCATAAACATATCCTTCAACGTATCTCTCCAACCCAATTTTCCCGATTACCAGTCCCGAGACGACGGCAACTACCAAACCAGTAGCGATATATATTAACGCAATCTTGGTTCCGAACATTCCCCAAAGCAGTATTAGGGCGACTTCATTCACCATGGGAGAAGATATTAGAAAAGAAAAGGTTACCCCCAGCGGGATGCCGGCTTCCACAAAGCCAATGAAAACCGGTACTGCCGAGCAGGAACAAAAGGGCGTTACGATCCCCAGCAGAGCCGCCACGATATTGCCCGCGTACTGGCGCTTATAACTAAGTATTTTTCGGGTCTTTTCCGGCGGAAAGAAACTCCTGATAATCGCCACCACAAAAATGATTACCGAAAGCATTATGAAAATCTTCAAGGTGTCATAAATAAAGAAGTTCGCCGCATCAGCCAGACGAGTCCCCTTGACCAGCGATAACCATTGATAAGTAACCAAATCAGCAAACCATTTCAGCATAGTTGTTCTTACCTCCCAAGACATCTTTAGCTATTGTTATAAATAGTACACTCGACCAGCAATCCGTTAAAATTCAATCCATAGCCGCGTATCAAATAAACTTAGATTTATTGCAGCTGTTTATAATTTAATAAGTATATGCTTATATTATTATTATATTGCTTACATGTCAAATATTTTTTAATCCATCTAAAAATAAAATTCTTTAAATATATCATCTACATCCGCAGGCATGTTATTGTATCATATTTGTTATTATTATATAATTATATTATTATTTTGTATAAATTTTTCTTCTGCTGTTCTCAGCGGCATGATTCAAATCAGAGAAAGGGGTATCAAATGAAAAAGGGCTATATATTAGCGGCGGTTGTTTTTTTTGATTGTTGCGGGTTTTTTTGCATATTCTTATTATGCGGACAAAAAACCAGCCCCGGTCATAACCGGCCATAACAAAGCAGTAGCCTCCAACAGTATTAAGGAAACTAATACAGCAACGCCTGCTGACCCCGCAACCAACCAGAAGCAGACAAAAGGCGCAGGTGTCTCGGCCACTAGCAATACCCCCTCCAAAGAAGAACCGGCAAAGGCTGATCCGGAAATTCCCGCTGATAAAAAGGAACCGTTGACCATAGCGAAACAGATAGAGAGCGCCATCAAGAATAGGGAGAGCTGCTGGCTGCTTTTCCGCTCCACTACTTGTAGCCCTTGCGCGGAGATGCAAAAGGTATTTGATAAACTGGAACCGGACTATAAGGATAAGGTCCGATTTATCGCCATTGATGTAAATGACAAGGATAATACAGATGTTGTTAATTCCTGGCAAATTCGCTATATCCCTGCTACATTTATATTGGACAGCAGCGGTAAGGTCTCTTATCAAAATGTAGGCGTCATCCCGGTTGAGGATCTTAAGGCGGAACTCAACAAGGTGGTGAAATAGCGTGGAAACCTGGATAAACCAGGTGGCTCCTCAATTTCTCAGTCACTTTTCTATTATCGGCTATGGGCTGGTATTCCTGGCCGGACTGGTCACCAGCTTCGGTCCCTGTAATCTCAGCATGGCTCCCATTATTATCGCCTATGTGGGCGGGATGGAAATCGGACGCCGCAGAAGTTTGGCCCTGTCCGTGGCCTTCACCTTGGGAACCGCTACCACCTTCATGCTGCTGGGTCTTTTCATTGCTGCCGCGGGAGGTATTTTCGGCACCAGCAAGAGTATCCTTTACTATGTGGTAGCAGCTGTTTGTATAACCCTGGGTCTTAATCTCCTGGGGGTGCTGAAACTGAATATCAACTTTGGCGGTAGCCTTCTCGAACGAGTGGGAGAAGCCCGCGGATTATGGGGGAGCTACCAGCTCGGGCTGGTCATGGGCCTGGTAGGCTCCCAGTGCGGCACTCCTATTCTGCTGGTCATCCTCTCACTGGCGATGGCCAGCGGGCAATGGCTGTTCGGCGCCACCTTGCTGTTTGTATACGCCCTGGGCCGCGGCATTCCCATTATCTTGGCCGGAACGTTTACCGGACTTATTACGCACATGCGAAGCTTTGAAAAATGGAATTATATCGTTGAGAAAGCCGCCGGAATTATCATCATCTTCATGGGCGGGTATTTTGCGTATATTGCCTAAAATTAATCAGCCTACTTGCTTGTTTGGTTTAATTCATTAAAACATGAGCAGAGTGCCGAGAATAATATTCATTTAATATGGAGACGAAGCTATGAAGACAGAAGCTGAAGGAATTGTAATAGAATTGAGGGGTGATTTTGCACTTTTAAGGCCCGTTTCCGGTGCCGGCACTATTAGCTGCAGTTGTCATGACGAGAAGATAAGGGTGCCCCTGATTGAAGCAAGAAATGATATAAATGCCGCGGTTGGTGATGTAGTAATATTTGAAACGTCAGATAAAGGCGATGTGGGAGGAGCGTTCATAATTTTTATTCTGCCTTTCATACTGATGTTTTTAGGCGCTGTTACCGGCTGCAACGTATCAGCCCGGTTAGGACTCAACGCAACATTAATGGCCTCAGCAGGTGCATTTATATCATTTATATTCTCTGTAATAATTATCAGGTTATACGATAAGACCATAATCAGGAATCCGGATCTTATACCAGTTATTTTAAGTAAATTCCCCGAAAACAATCCCTGATTATTACTGTAACTGCCATGCTATAACAGATACTGCGCGTCAAGAACCTATACATGAAAAGAAAGAGGTGTTGCAGATGGAAAATTCAGTTATCTCCAGATTGTCTTTCCTGGACCGGTTCCTTACCTTATGGAGCGTCCTGGCTATGGTGATCGGGGTGGGTACCGGCTACTTTTACCCCAGGATATCTGCCTTTTGGGGTCATTTCCAGGCAGGAACCACCAATATCCCCATTGCCATCGGGCTTATCCTTATGATGTATCCCCCACTGGCCAAGGTACGCTATGAAGAACTGCCCACCGTTTTCAAAGATACCAGGCTCCTGTTGTTTTCACTTATACAGAACTGGATCGTTGGCCCTTTCGTCATGTTCGCTCTGGCCGTTCTTCTGCTGCCTGATAAACCAGAGCTGATGGCCGGTGTTATCCTGGTAGGCTTGGCCCGCTGCATCGCTATGGTCCTGGTCTGGAACGACCTGGCAGATGGAAGCCCAGAATATGTGGCTGGTCTGGTGGCATTTAACGCAGTATTCCAGGTCTTGACCTATTCGATTTACGCCTATATCTTTTTGACTGTTATCCCCCGGTGGTTGGGTATGTCGAGTATCGCTGTGGATGTTTCCATGCTGGCAATAGCCAAGAGCGTATTTATCTATCTAGGCATACCATTTATCGCAGCCATCATCACCCGTACCATTATGGTAAAATCGAAAGGCCGCGACTGGTACGAGGCCAATTTTATCCCACGCATCAGCAAACTGACCTTGATCGCACTCCTTTTCACTATACTGGTCATGTTCTCCTTGAAGGGTAACGTTATCGTTTCCCTGCCGTTGGATGTATTGAGAGTAGTAATTCCTTTAACCATTTATTTTGGTTTTATGTGGTTTATAACGTTTTTCATCGGCAAATGGCTGGGGGCTGACTATCCTCGCAATACCACCATAGCCTTTACCGCTTCCAGCAACGACTTTGAACTGGCCATTGCGGTAGCCGTAGCAGTATTCGGTATTCATTCGGCCCAGGCCTTTGCCACCGTCATAGGTCCTCTGGTCGAGGTTCCGGTATTAATCAGTCTGGTCAATGTTGCTTTGTATTATAAGAAAAAATACTATGGCCAGGAAACCGTGAGAACACATTAACATAGGACTTTAAAATAATTTAGTCACAGCTATACGATTTACAGAAAAACAATCATTTTGTTTACAAAGCTTTAAGATGGCAATAGTAATCCTTTAAGTTTTAAGGATTACTATTTTTCTAAAATCGGATCCATCATAGTTTCGATGACCCGGCTGCAGCAACTGGCAGCGACGATTTAATCCTGGCTGAATTTGAAAGGGTAAGAGATGATATTCAGATCTGGC
>NZ_BBCE01000020.1 GCF_001311885.1 Syntrophomonas palmitatica JCM 14374
TACGATGAGAAGCTAACCAGTGCGATTATTGACCGCTTGATTCACCATAGCCATCTGCTGGTTTTTGGTGGACAGAGCTACCGCTTCATACATTCCACTATCAGGTAATAATGGAAACCGGGGTGCTGGATTTATTTTTTGCCGTTTGCTGTATTTTTTACTTGCCAAACACACCAGCTAAAATTGTAGGGTAATAAACTACAATTTAGCAAGGAGAGGAACCAGGTGAAGGGGTGGCCGATGTATCAAGAATTACAGCAGTTAAAGGAGATGGGGCTTAACAAATCACAAGTTCAACGCAAGTTGAGTATAGATTGGGAAACAGTTAACCGTTACTGGGAGGTGACGCCGGACGAATTTGCTAAGATAAGGCGTAATAACAAAAGAACCAGAAAACTTAAAAAATACGAAGACCAAATCGTGAAATGGTTGCAGGAATATCCGGACATGTCATCAGCACAAATACATGATTGGCTAAAAGAACATTATCCAGATTATCAGGGAAGGGAGCGAACGCTTAGACGATATGTAAGCAGTTTACTTACCCAGCATAACATTAAGAAACCCATTATACAGCGCCAATACCAGGCAGTAGACGAGTTGCCCATGGCTTCAGGCCAAATAGATTTAGGGTTCACTACCCTGGTAAATACCCAGGGGCAAAAGGTAAAACTCACCGGATTCGGCTTTGTCCTTTCACACAGCCGCTACAAATATATTGAATGGGACGACAAGCCACTTACCACAGCCAGGTTCATACATATGCATTATCAGGCATTTGAATTTATGGGAGGATAAAATAATGCGCTTGCTTGACAGCGGTGATGTTTCAGACTAAAATCTTTTTGTAAAGTATTTTTCCTTTACAACCGGGAGAAGGCCGATGCTGGAGAAAATAAGCCGCATAAATATACTCAAAGATTTTTATGGACCACTGCTGACTGAAAAGCAGCAGGAGGTTTTAAGTTTGCATTATGAGCAGGATTGGTCTTTTGCGGAGATTGCGGAACACTTGCAAGTGACACGCCAGGCGGTCTATGATTTGCTGAGAAGAGCCGAGGCAGCCCTGGAAGACTATGAACAGCGCTTGGGTTTGGCGGAACGTTTTCTTTATACCAGGCGCAAACTGAAAGAAGCTTATGAATATATGGATGGTGAAGCTGACCCTGACAGAGTGAACAAAGCCTTGGATATAATCAGGGAAATCAGCGAATCTATTTAGAGGCAGGGCATTTAGGAAAGCGGACAGGATTAAAGGAGTGATATTGTGGCCTTTGAAGGTTTATCAGATCGTCTCCAGGATATTTTTAAGAAACTGCGCGGCAAAGGCAAGATCAGCGAAGAAGATGTAAAGGTTGCCATGCGTGAAGTGCGCCTGGCCTTGCTTGAAGCCGATGTGAATTATAAAGTGGTAAAGGACTTTACCACCAGGGTAAAAGACCGGGCTGTAGGCCAGGAAGTCTTGCAAAGTCTTACCCCCGGTCAGCAGATTGTCAAGATCGTTTATGATGAAATGACTGACCTTATGGGGGGAGCGGAGACAAAACTTAATCTGGGCTCCCGCACTCCGGCGGTAGTAATGGCTGTGGGCTTGCAGGGCGCCGGCAAAACCACCACGGTGTCCAAACTGGCCAAAAAACTGGTCAAACAAGGCAGACGTCCTTTATTGGTGGCCTGTGACATATATCGTCCCGCAGCCATCAAACAGCTGCAGGTTCTGGGTGAGCAGATAGGCATTCCAGTTTTTACTATGGGTCAGAACAACCCGGTGGATATTGCTAAAGCATCGCTGGAATATGCGCGCAGCAACAACCGGGATATAGTTATTCTCGATACCGCCGGCCGGCTGCATATTAACGCTGAATTGATGGATGAACTAAAACAGATTAAGAAGGTAGTCAATCCCGATGAGATTCTGCTGGTGGTGGACGCTATGACCGGACAGGATGCGGTAAATGTTGCCGAATCCTTTAACCAGGAATTGGCCCTAACCGGAGTCATTCTCACCAAGTTGGATGGGGATACCCGGGGCGGCGCAGCCATTTCCGTCAAGGCGGTTACCGGTTGTCCCATCAAATTTGTGGGTATGGGTGAAAAAATGGATGCCCTGGAGGTATTCTATCCTGACCGCATGGCTTCGCGCATCCTGGGAATGGGCGATGTGCTGAGCCTGGTGGAAAAGGCCCAGGCCAATATCGATGAAAAAAAAGCCCGCGAAATGGAACGCAAGATCCGCCAGCAGGAATTTACCCTGGAGGATTTCCTGGAGCAGATGCAGCAGGTGCGCAAGATGGGACCCTTGGAAGATCTGCTGGGAATGATACCCGGTTTGGGGAAACAACTGAAAGGCATGCATACGCAAATAGATGAAAAAGAGATGGTGTGGGTGGAAGCCATTATTCAATCCATGACTCCCGAAGAAAGAAGGAACCCGGTAATCGTAAACGGCAGCCGCAAGAAGCGCATCGCCCGCGGCAGCGGCACAAGGGTACAGGATGTTAATCGTTTGTTAAAACAGTTTGAAGAGTCACGCAAGCTGATGAAACAGTTTGCCGACCTGGGGCAAAAAAAAGGCAAACGCGGCATGCCGCCTATCAAATTTCCGTTTTAAGGGACGATTAGACGATTAACTATAGATAGACACAGATTGAACGAAGATTCACACAGATTTTTCCGCAGATTATGAATTATCTATGGACATTAGTGATACATCTGTGTGTATCTGTGGTAATTAATCTACTTAAGGAGGTGATTAAGTGGCAACAAAAATTAGACTGAGAAGGATGGGAGCCAAGAAGAACCCTTTCTACAGAATCGTGGTGGCTGATGCGAGATCTCCGCGCGATGGCAGGTTTATTGAGGAAATTGGCTATTATGACCCGGGTACTGATCCCGCTACCATAAAGATTGACGAGGAAAAGGCCCTGAAATGGCTGGCTGATGGCGCCAAACCAACTGATACCGCCAAGTCTCTCCTCCAGAAACAGGGTATCATGGCCAAATTCGCCGCCAAACGGTAAATTGGGAATCCTTCAGGAGGTGAGCAAGCGGTGAAACAACTGGTAGAGTATATTGCCAGATCGCTGGTCGATGACCCTGGAGCGGTCAGCGTAACCGAAATAAATGGCGATAAATCCTTGATTTTAGAGTTAAGGGTTGCCCCTGATGATATGGGCAAAGTTATCGGCAAACAGGGTAAAATAGCCAAAGCCATCCGTACTCTTACCAAGGCTACAGCAGCCAAGGAAGGGAAAAGGGTTTCGGTGGAGATACTTAGAGAGGAATAGTCTACGATATGCGGAGAGGGCTAATTAAATAGCCCTTTCATGTATTTAGAGGAAAGTATGCTTTTCGATCGATTGCAGATAAGTCTGTTCGGAAGGCATAGGCAGGGCAATCTTAGGCATCATCGCAAGCGGCAGTACCACGCCCTGTAATTGCCGCAAAACCGGGGAAAGATTGCTTCGCTGAGCTCGCAATGACACAATAAAGGATTAGCTTCGGGAACAACCTTACTGTCATTGTTATGAAAACTATGTACTTGTCGTTGCGAGGAGCGTCAGCGACGCGGCAATCGTCCCCGGCCTAACGCTTTTCATTGTTCGTGATGGGTTAAATCCCGTGAAGATTGTGAGGAGCGCAGCGAACGCGGCAATCTAAAACGCTGCCGCTCATAGCCCGGAGGGCGAAGTCGTTCTTACGGAGTGTAAAATGAAGCGAGAGAAAAATAAAGAAAAAGGCGCCAGCCTGGAAAAGCAGGGTGTAACGCCTGGGGACGGTCTTGCGATAAAGGATGGCGATTTAATTAATATCGGCAAGATTGCCGGTTCTTTCGGCGTTGAAGGCTGGGTTAAGGTTATACCCCTGACCGATTTCCCGGAACGGTTTCAAAAGATGAAGACCGTCAAATTAAGCCATGCCGGCATGGTGCGCGATGTTAAAGTAGAAGGGGCCCGTCCTCACAAGGGTTTTTACCTAATTAAGCTGCAGGGAATAGAGAGTCCGGAAGAGGCTGTGAAATACCGCAATGCCCTGCTGCAAATTGATGAAAGCCAGCTTTATCCTTTGCCGGAAGGCTCGTACTACCATTTTCAACTGGAGGGCCTGGAGGTTTACGATGCACAAAGGGGTTTCCTGGGACGTCTAACTGAAGTGCTGGCTACCGGAGCCAATGATGTTTACGTTATCCAAACTGAACAATACGGTGAAGTGCTGATTCCGGCGATTAAAGATGTAGTTCTGCGGGTTGATCTGTCAGCCGGTAAGATGGAGATAAATTTATTGCCTGGATTACTGGATGATTAAACAATGAGAATTGATATTTTGACCCTTTTTCCCGGTATGTTTACCTCCCCGTTCAGCGAAAGCATCATTAAACGGGCGCGGGAAAAAGGTCTGGTAGAACTGAATACCATTGATATCAGGGATTATGCTCCAAAACCTCATCGCCAGGTGGATGATTATCCGTTTGGGGGCGGGGTCGGTATGGTAATGAAACCCGATGTTATCGGCAGGGCTCTTGCCGCTGCCCGCGGGCCGCAAACCCGGGTCGTCTATATGTCCCCACAGGGAAGGGTCTTAAACCATGCCAAAGCGAAAGAACTGTCAGGGTGCGATCATCTTCTGATTCTCTGCGGACATTATGAAGGAATCGATGACCGGGTGCTTGCTATGGTAGATGAAGAGATATCCATCGGGGATTATGTCCTCACCGGAGGGGAATTGGCAGCCATGGTTCTGGTGGATGCGGCAGTTAGATTTTTGCCGGGCGTATTAGGTGATATTGAATCCGCCTATGATGAATCCTTTGCCCGGGGGTTGCTGGAATACCCGCATTATACGCGCCCGCGTGAATGCGATGGAATGGAAGTGCCGGAAATTCTGCTTTCGGGGCATCATGAGAATATTAGAATCTGGCGCAAAAAACAGAGCCTGTTAAACACCTTGCTTAAGCGTCCGGAGCTGCTGCTGCAGCATGACTTTGATGATGAGGAAAAACGTTTGCTGATGGAAATATTATTTCAACGGGAGTAGTTCAGAGTGCGAAAATCCAGGTTTTATATAGCCCTCCTGCATCATCCCATGTACAATAAACGCATGGATATCGTCAGTACATCGGTAACCAATCTGGATTTGCATGATATATCCAGGGCGGCCCGGACTTATGATGTCGATGGCTTTTATGTTGTGCATCCCTCTCTTTCCCAGCAGGGCTTGATAAATGATATACTGGCCTACTGGCGGGAAGGTTACGGAGGAACTTATAATCCCGATCGCAAAGAAGCCTTCAGCCTTTTACGTTTGGCTTCCAATCTGGATGAAGTAAAAGATATGTTGAGAGGTGAAACCCAAAACCAGGTACTGACAGTAGCCACAGATGCACGGGTTTACCCGGGACAGATTCCCTATAGGCAAATGCGCAGGATAATAAATGAGGAAGAAAAAACGATCCTGGTGCTTTTCGGTACCGGTTGGGGTATGCAGGCCGAACTCATCCAGGATTGTGATTATATTTTAGAACCGGTAGAATCGGAACGAGACTACAATCACCTCTCGGTGCGCAGTGCCGTATCTATTATTTTGGATCGTCTCCTGGGAGAAAATTGGTTTGTAAATTAAAATTGCTTGAGAACAGTGTTTCCCTGTGCTATAATAGGACTGTTCGCGATGAGAAAAGGCGGTCCGCTGCATGTCAGCCATGCATGAACGCTGGTTTTATAAGGAGGTATATACTCAGTGCAGGACATAATCAGAGCGGTGGAAGAAGAATACTTAAAAAAAGACCTTCCTTCTTTCGGACCTGGTGATACGGTCAAGGTTCATGTTAAGGTCGTGGAAGGCAATCGGGAGAGAATTCAGGTTTACGAAGGAACCGTAATGAAAATCAGAGGCGCCGGATTATCCCGGAACTTTACCGTCAGAAGAATTACCTACGGGGTTGCGGTAGAGAGGACTTTTCCCATTCATTCGCCCCGCATAGCCAAGATCGAAGTAACCAGAAGGGGTAAGGTACGCAGGGCCAGACTGTTTTACCTGCGCGGTCTCACCGGCAAAAAAGCCCGGGTTAAAGAAAAAGGTCGTTTTAAGTAATAAAAAGAACTTGAGAACGGAGAGAATACTGACAGGTATTCTCTTTTTCTTTCTGGTATGAATGATGCTGATGGAGGTATTAGATGTCTATCAACTGGTTCCCCGGGCATATGGTGCGCGCCCGGCGGGAAATAGAAGAGAACTTGAAACTGGTGGATATAATCGTTTTTCTGGTGGATGCACGGGCTCCCTTATCCTGTCGCAATCCGGAGCTGGAAAGATTGGGCGCCAAAAAGAAAAGCCTCATGGTTTTAAATAAGATAGACCTTATCCCTCCCCAGACACTTAAAAACTACATGTTTCGGTTAAAACAGGAAGGCCGTTCTGCGGCGGCAATTAATTCACTTACCGGCAAAGGTAAAAAGGATGTTCTGCATGCTATAGAAAAGACCTATTTTCCTGTGGCGGAAGCCATGCGCCTGAAAGGACGCCGGGTTCGTCCCGCCAGGGTGATGGTGGCCGGAGTGCCAAACGTCGGAAAATCTTCGTTTATCAACTGCCTGGTGGGGCAGAAAACCGCGGTCACCGGAGCCAAACCCGGGGTTACCCGGGGCAAACAATGGGTTAGAATCCGTGAGGATATAGAATTGCTGGATACTCCCGGACTCATGTGGCCCAAAGTAGAAAATGAAGAACAGGGTTTAAAATTGGCCCTGCTTGATATAATGGGAGAAAGAGCGTATGCGGAAGAGGAAGTGGCCATTTACCTCCTGCGGCTTTTAAAAGCTAAAACCCCGGCGGTTATTTCCGAACGCTTATTAATAAACAACCCAACCGGTACAGAATACGAAATGCTGGAGCAGATAGCCAGAAACCGGGGTTTTCTATCCAAGGGGGCTCAGGTGGATCTGGAAAAAACCTGCCGTTCACTCCTGCAGGATTTCCGCAAAGGCAAGCTGGGGCAGATAGCTCTGGATGATTGATATGAAAATATGCAATCCTCGTTACTCACCTTTTACCGCGAACACCGGCAAAGAATATCGCAGACTAAATGACGAAACAAGGGTAAAATATGGTCAGAGGTGAATTTGGTGTTTAAAAGACTTTTGGCCATTTTTGCCCTGATTATTTGGGGTACTTATTGTTCATACAATATATATAACTGGCAGGTGGTGAAAGCATCACCTGACTCATCAGTAATTGGTCAACAGCAAATTGAACACAAAAGGGTTGAGACTGTTACCCTTACTGCGGCAGGAGACATTCTTATGCATGGGCCCAGATTCGTTCAGGTTTGCAGCCTGATGGCTCCTACCGTTTTGAGGGATTTTTTCGCGAAGTAGAGGATTTAATTAAAGAAGGAGATTACAGTTCTACTGATTTTGAAGCGGCCCTGGCCGGCTCTGAAACGGGATATACCGGTTATCCTCTTTTTAACAGTCCTGATGCCATAGCTGATTTTTTAAAACGGGCTGGTTTTGACCTGGTGATTACCGCCAATAACCATTGCCTGGACCGGGGCTATGCCGGAGGGATAAGAACTTTAAGGGTTCTGAAGCAGGCCGGTCTTGATACACTGGGGACATATGAAAACGCGGAATCCAGTAAGAAATATCTCATAAAAAATATCCGCGGGGTCAAGATAGCCTACCTGGCTTATACTTACGGTACCAATGGAATTCCGATTCCGTCTGAACATCCTGATTACGTCAATTTCCTGGATAAGGACAAGATATTGCAAGATATTAAAACCCTGCGTCCAGAAGTGGATATTATAATACTGGCCTTGCACTGGGGCGTAGAATACCAGCCCCGGCCCAATCAGGACCAGATAATGTTAGCCTGCAGTTTCCTGGAAGCAGGCGCGGATGTTATCCTGGGCAGTCACCCGCACGTTATCCAGACCATGGAAACCATAAATATTAAAGGCCAGAATAAGTTTGTGATTTATTCCATGGGCAATTTTATTAGCAGTCAGATTGGCAATGAACGCAACAGCGGCATAGTTCTCAAAATGAAATTTAAAAAAGATTTTGCCGCGGGGAAAACAGATCTCCAGGAGGTTTCTTACACGCCTACTTTTACACATTCATATTACCAGTCAGGAAAAAGATACTTCCGGGTCATTCCTATAGAGCGCACCATACAAAAGATTAAACAGGGCGAGGAGCCCTTAATGAACCAGGCTGATTTGTCGCTTTTACAATCTGTTCTGGCTTCAACCCGCCAACAGCTGGGTCCCGCATTCAAAGCGGCCAATTAATATTAGATGGTTGCTTCTGCTTTTTTCTCATTCATGGCGTTTTCTCTTTGGAATTTAAATTTTAACCAAAATTATGCGCGCCGACTCCGACTTTTTCGTCAGTAAATAGACATCACTTCTGACAATACTTCTTATTATTCCCCAAGGGAAAAATCAGCATAATTTAAAATAATATTTTTTAATAAAGAGATACGATGTCATAGCTGAGAAAACCAGCCATGACATTTTTATTATATCAACTGCGAAAGTTGATTTAAAAAAAGGATAAACAAAAAAAAGAGAGAATATTAATATACATAATAATAATATGTATAAATAAAGGTTATAATGCGGAAGGAGAGTCGGGGAAAAAAGATGGACAGGAACAAATGGTTGATTCTATTTACAGGGCTGTTTATTGGCGCTGTAGCGGTTGTGTTGGTTAAGTTGGGGAATCCGCCCAACATGGGGTTCTGTATCGCTTGTTTCGAGCGTGATATTGCCGGGGCGCTGGGATTGCACAGAGCGGGAATGGTTCAATACCTGCGGCCGGAAATTATCGGCATAGTACTGGGCGCCATGTTGACTGCTTTTGTTGGCGGCGAATTTAAGTCGCGTGGCGGTTCGTCCACTTTATTGCGTTTTGTTATGGGAGCTTTTATGATGATCGGGGCTCTGGTTTTCCTGGGCTGCCCGCTGCGCGATGTCCTGCGTATGGCCGGAGGGGACTATAATGCAGTAGTAGGTTTCGCAGGTTCATAGCCGGGGTTGCATCTGGAGTATTTTTTCTGCGCCGGGGCTTTAACCTGGGACGGGCGGAATATAGCCATTCCCGTTTGGGGGGATTGGTTATGCCGCTGCTAATGGTTTTCTTCCTGTATTTAGCCTTTAAAGGACTTGTGTTTGACCCTAAAACCGGTGGTCCGTTGTTCTTCAGCAAGGAAGGACCGGGAAGTATGTTTGCGCCATTAGCCATAAGTTTGGCAGCGGGCTTAATAGTAGGTTTATTGGCCCAGCGAACCCGCCTGTGTTTGAGCGGCGGCATACGGGATTTTATATTGATCCGCGATAATTATTTATTACTGGGATTTTTAGGCATATTCCTGGGCGCTCTGGCCTTGAACATTTATTTTGGCTTTTTCAAGGCTGGTTTTTCCGGGCAGCCGATAGCCCACAGCATGCATATCTGGAATTTCCTCGGATTATTCCTGGTAGGTATTACAGCTACATTGTTGGGCGGCTGCCCTCTGCGGCAGCTTGTCCTCTCCGGAGAGGGTGATACCGATGCTGCTTCCGTAGTGCTGGGTATGATTGTGGGCGCAGCCTTCTGCCATAATTTCTTACTGGCTTCTGCACCGGCCAAAGCGGCCGCGGCAGGTATGCCGGCGGTAGCGGGAGGTCCTGGAATATACGGGCAGATTGCCTGTATCGTTGGCATTATAGTCATGGTTTGTATCGGTTGGGCTTTCCGCGAAGAATAGGAGGACAAAATGGAGAAGCTAGATGTCAGAGGATTGAGCTGTCCTTTGCCGGTAATAAAAACCAAAAAACTTATCGATGCCGGGGTTAAAGAAATCCTGGTTATGGGCAGCGGAGCTGTAGCCAGGGAAAATGTAAGCAAACTGGCACAAAGCATGGGCTACGCTTGTGAAGTAGGAAATGAGAAAAAAGCAGATTGGGAGATGCAGCTTAAGAAATCGTAAACTAATGTTGTAGAGCTAAATTAAATTTAAAGATAAAATATAAGAAGGACCTTTTATAAACTGGTTCTTCTTATTTTTTATCGGCAGCGATTGTAGTATTGAGATTATGAATTAGAGGTGATTATTCTGCAGCAAATATCTTATCCCCATCTGTTTTCATCCTTCAAGCTGGGAGGGCTGATGATAAAAAACCGTCTGGTTATGGCTCCCATGTTAGTGGGTTACGGCTCAAGCGATGGCGAAGTCAGTCCGAGCATGGTTGATTACTATGAAGCCCGGGCTCGCGGAGGCGTGGGAATAATCATTGTTGAGGCAGCATGCGTAAATCAGGAAGGACTGGAAACTTACAGCCAGCTTAGAATTAACCATCCTCGTTATATATCAGGATTGGAGAAACTGTCCCGGTCTATAAAAAATTATGGATGCAGAGCCTTTATCCAGATCTTTCATGCCGGCCGGCAAACCTCCCAACTAATTACCGGTACGCAGGTAGTGGGGCCATCACCCTTGGCATGTCCCATGACCCGTGAGATGCCTCGTCAATTAAGTGTAGCCGAAATTGAAAAAATCACAGACGAATTTGTTTCGGCGGCCCAATACGCGGCTATGGCTGGTTTTGACGGCGTAGAGATTCACGCTGCCCATGGCTATTTGATTAATCAGTTTCTTTCTCCCCACAGCAACCAGCGCCAGGATGAATATGGGGGCAGTCTGGAAAACCGTATGCGTTTTCTTTTAAATATCGTTAGAAGGATCAAAAAATCACTGCCCCAGCTAATCTTATCAGTAAGATTGAATATCGATGATTTTGTTCCGGGTGGTTTGCTGCCTGTAGAAAGCCTGGTGGTTTGTCAGGAGTTGGAGAAGAACGGAGCGAATCTTATTCATTGCAGCTGCGGAACTTACCAGTCTGGCCTTACCAGTATAGAACCTGCTTCTTATCCGGAAGGCTGGCGTATGTACCTGGCGGAGCAGGTCAAAAAAACGGTTAATATACCGGTAGTGGGCGGAGGGATGATTAGGAATCCGCATATGGCAGAAGAAGTGATTGCCAGCGGACAAGCCGATTTTATATTTCTGGGCCGCAGCCTTATGGCTGATCCTCTCTGGCCGGTTAAGGCCAGGGACGGGCAAGAAGAGGATATACGCCCCTGCATTAGCTGCAACAACTGTTTTGCCAGCAACTCACGCGGTATGAGTGTAAGCTGTACAGTTAATCCTGGCTGGGGAACGAGGGAAAACAGACCTATCCATCATTAAGCAAGAAGATTAAACCTCTGGTTCATATTGCAGGCGCCGGACCAGCCGGGATGCAGGCGGCTCTGGCTCTGGACAAACATGGTTTCAGGGTATCCCTTTATGAAAAGGAAAAACAGCTGGGAGGTTTGTTGAACCTGGCCAGTTTGCCGCCGCATAAGCAGCAGCTGGCGCGGCTGCGTGATTATTTAAAGAGACAGCTGGAAAAGAGCGGGGTCAATGTTTTACTGGAGCATCCCTACGATCTAAAAACCCTTGCCGATGAATATCCCGATTATCTGGTTATTGCGGCTGGTTCACGACCATTGCGGCCCGAGATAAAAGGATGGGACGAAAGCTTTTGCCTGCCGTTTGAACACGTACTAACTGGTAATATCCCTATAGAGGAAAGTCATGTGCTTGTTGTGGGCGGCGGAAGCAATGGGTGTGAAATGGCTGACTTCCTGTTAGTCGGCCGCAATCGGATAAGCATTGTTGAACGCATGCCGTATCTTGCTCCTGATATGGAAAAGAAAAGCCGCCGTGATCTTATAAACCGCCTTGAAAAAGCTCAGGCCAATATATATACGTCCGCTGAAATTATAGAAATAAATTCCGGCAAAGTTATAATCCGTAATAAACAGGGCGAAATGAAAGAAATTGAAGTTGATTACGTAATAGCGGCCGTAGGTTATGCTTCCAACAATCCTTTATACGAAGCAGCGCAAAAAGTGCATCATGCGGTTTACCTGATTGGTGACTCTATGCAGGTAGGCAGCATAAGGGAAGCCATAGCCCAGGGGGAAATGCTGGCCCGAGCTCTGACGGAGTTCAATTACTAAAGCAATCGTCCTGTCACTTTAGTATTAGGGGTGTGTGGTTTATTGAAATTTATGGATGATGGGTTCCTGGAGCGGGAAAGGCAGAGGATTGAAGACATGAAAGGTTATGAGCATGACGCCTGCCGTTCAGGAGCCAGATACATAGCGGGAATCGATGAGGCGGGCAGAGGACCCATCGCCGGTCCGGTAGTGGCAGCGGCGGTAATACTGCCGCCTGACTTTTTTCTGCCCCGGGTGGACGATTCCAAGAAAGTAGCGGCCCAGCATCGCTCTCAGTTAGCTGCTGCTATTAAAAAGGAAGCTGTAGCCTGGTCCATAGTCTCTGTAAACCCACCCTGCCTGGACCGAATTAACATATTAAACGCCACTCGCGAAGCTATGCGCATCGCGGTACTTCACCTGACGCCTCCGGCGGATTTTCTGCTCATAGATGCGGTCAAACTTTCCGATATAAATATCAGGCAAAGGTCGATCATCAAAGGCGACAGCCTTAGCGTTTCCATCGCCTGTGCATCTATCCTGGCCAAGGTAGAACGTGATAATAAGATGGAGGCCTATGAAGATATATACCCGGGATATGGGTTTGCGCGCCACAAAGGCTATGCAACCCGTGAACATCTCGAAGCAATAGCTAAAATTGGAATTTGCCCCATACACCGAGCCAGTTTCGAACCCGTAAAATCAATTTTATCAGGAGGAAATTATGGAGAGCAGCCAGGTCTCTTTGACCAGGACTATGTTGAATATAAGCACTCCGGTTGACCAGGGCATAAGCCTCAGCAAAGGTGAGGTACTGAAGGGAACCGTACAGGAGGTGCGTCCAGATGGGACGGTCCTGTTGCAGATTAAGGGACAGGTGATCGAAGCTGCAGCCGAAGTACCGGTCAGTCCAGGTCAGCAATTATATCTTCGCGTTGATGATTTTAGAGACGGAAAGACCTATCTTAAGGTGCTTACGCCTGAAGGCATGGAGCAGATCGAAAACACTAACATATCTGTAAACCTTGCTGAAATCGGGGTGCAGGCCAAAGAAGTCAATGTTATGATGGCCCGTAAACTCCTGCAATATAATCTTCCGGTAACGCATAATAACCTGAATGAAATGGCGCGCGGGGTAAAAATCCTGGGAGATGCTAATCCTCGCAACCTCGAACTGGTCGGTTTTGCAATGTCGCGGGGAGTGAAAATAACTCCCGAGAATCTCAAGGCTCTGGCACAGTACACCATGCCGGGCAGCAACCTGGCCAGGCTGCTGCAATCGGTATCCCAGAGCTTGGAACAGCTTATGCGGCAGGAAGCTGCCGCAAACCAGATAAAAAATCCTGCTGAACCAGCCGTGCAGAATTATAATAATACGCAGATGTCAAACGCTGCACAGAAAACTTCGCTGCTTAAAAATTTGGGTGTTGAAGATACGAACAGCAGGCAAATCGGGAGCTTACAGCCTGCATCCGCTGAAACCGTCAAACCAGAGGCTGCTTCGCAAAATTCCGCTATGCCGATTAAGACCCCGGCATCAGTCAATTCCGCGGGAGGTATTCGTGCAATTAACCAGGCAGCTGCCGCTGATGAAATTACAATCATACAGTCCAATCCGGGGTTGTCAGAAGACGTTCTTCAACCTTCCATAACCCAGAAACCTGCTTTTGTACCTGTCAATGGAGAAAATTTATCCGCCGCAGCTTCTCTCGCACGGCAGGTATCCGGGGAGACCGGGCAGAATATTCCTGTGCAGGGTGATTTACTGCCGCCTGATAAGGTTGTTGAAAACACAGGAGCAAATTCCCAGCCGAATACACCAGCCGCACCAACTACAGAAGATTCAGCAGGGGATTTTGCAAACAAAGGTTCAGGCAATGCAAGTGATAACAGATCCGCCTTAATTCAAGGGGATAAAAGCCTTGGCGGTGAAGCCGGGCGTAACCCCCAAATAGGCATAGCAGCTGATGAACCCCAACCGCCGGCTTCCCAAACACAACCCGCAGCACGAAATATACAGTCCTTTGCGGTTGTTGATGAACAGCTGCCGGAATCAAAACCGGCAGGAACGACAATTAATAAACAGACCCCAGACTCTGCTCAACAGCCAGCAGCAACCGAGGAGGCGGCACGCAGCCAGGAATCCTTTGCCATCAAACCGACTGTAATCACAACATCCCGCGCGGTAAACACTCCCTGGCCGTCAGCAGATGGGGAACAGCCTCAGACAGGAATAAACCAGCCTGATCAGGAGGTTAGTTCATCTCCTGCAAATGCCCGTCCGGCTGCAGGTACAGCAGCTGCTCCGGCAGCAGAAGCTCTGAAAAACTCCTCCCTGCCAGCTCAGGCTGCAGTGACCGAAGAAATATTACCCGGCGGGAATGAGACCAGGTCCCAAAACGATAAGATCCCGCCAACAGCTGCCAATTTGGATGAGATGTCAGAAGCAGGCGCAAAGCCATCGGCTGCAGGTAAAATACTGCCTGAAATTGAGGCCAGGACTGCGTTTAACTTGACCGAAACCGCAGACAACAAGGCAAACACCGCTAAACCGGATTACATTAATCTTATACGTTCCGTAATTGACGCCCTCAAACTCGACGGGCAGCAAAGCGCAGCCGAAATCAAGGCCAGATTGGAAAATCTGGTTGCCGGCGACCGTGACACCTTGCGGGGGCTGATGCTTTTGGACAGTTTATTAAAAAATGACAGCAGCCTGACCCGTAATCCCGTAATAGGCAGTCTTCTGCAGCGCCTCGACAATCTCGAAAGGGAGATTGCCGGACAGAATATATTTAATTTCATCAGCCGCAGTTCCGTTGACAACCAGTTTAACTATTATTATTTTTCGTTTCCCGTGCAGGTCAATCAGGAACTGCACCTTTGCCAGCTGCGAATCAACCGGGAAGCTGGGCGCAAGAACCTGAAAGATCAGGACAGCTTGAGTTTCGTTGTTTCTTTGGATACAGCCAAAATGGGAATGGTGCTCTTTCACTGTAACTGGAAAATCAACCGCAGCCTAGCTGTGCAGGGTGTGGTGGAAAACGATAAGGTCGCCCGCTACCTGTCCGATAATATGAATACGCTCATTAATAATTTGAGCCGATTGGGCTATACCGTGCAGAACCTGGGGATCAAGGTATCGCAGCCCGAACTGAAAGAGAGCCTGAAACCGCATTTTGAAGAAGTACCCCTTCCCATAAGACCGCTGGGGATCGATATAAAAGTATAAGAGAGGTTGGTTCATGCAGATTAAAAAAACTGGTCAAGAAAAATCCAAGGCAGTGGCCTTGCATTATAATGAAGAAATGGATATGGCCCCGGTGGTAGTTGCTAAAGGACAGGGTTTTATTGCGGAACGCATCAAGGAGGTTGCCCTGCAGTATGGAATACCATTGAAGGAAGACCGGCAGCTGGCCGACTATCTAATGGCCTTGGATCTTTATCAGGAAATACCGCCTGAACTATACTCTGTAGTGGCAGAGGTGCTGGCTTTTATATATTCCATGGATCGCAGGTATCAGTAAGGTTTTGCAGGAAAGTATGCTTTTCGATTGGCTGTGGATAATTCTGTTCGGAGGGGGTAATTGTGAAACGCAAAGAACTGGGAAAGGCTGGGGAAGAGATAGCGGCTCAATACTTAACCTCCAGGGGCTACCGTATATTAACCCCGCAACTACTACACCCGCTATGGCGAACTGGATATAGTTTGCCAGAAAGACCGCAGCCTAGTATTTGTGGAGGTTAAAACCCGGCGCAGCGTTCAGTTCGGTACTCCTGAAGAATCTATAACCCCGCGCAAAATTGAGCATTTAAAGAAAGCGGCCATGCTTTATATGAATAACCACCCCAGTGCTTTTAAGGAAATGCGTTTTGATATAATAAGTATACTTTTTGCAGATAATGAGAGGCAGATCAATCATATTGAAGCTGCCTTTTAGAATGGATGGTGAACAGGTGCTCATTTATGGTCAGGAAATCAGAAACCGTATGCAGGAAGAGATAGAAATGTATGCGCGGGATAACAGTATGACTATGGCTGTAATTCAGGTGGGCGACAACGAAGCTCCGGGGTTTATATCAGGTCGATTCGCAAATTTGCGGCTGCAGCAGGCATAGGGGTAGAAATCCGTTCCTTCTCAGAAAATGTCGCTGAGCAGCATATAATAAAACACATAACTGATCTTAACCATGAAGATGAAATTACCGGTATTATGATACAGATGCCATTGCCGAAACATCTTAATGCGGGGTGCTTGATAAACGCTATGGATTACCGCAAAGACGTGGAAGGCATACATAATTACAATCTGGGCAAACTCATTGGCGGAGAACAGGGTGTGGCTCCCTCCACTCCTAAGGCGGTAATGGCATTATTAAGAGAAAACAAAGTGCCTGTAACCGGACGAAAAGTAACTATTATCGGACGCAGTGTTATAGTAGGGACTCCGTTAACCATTTTAATGAGCCGGGAAAACGCTACCGTTACCCTTTGCCACTCGCGCACCCGCAATCTAAACCGAGAAACCAGTGCCGGTGACATTGTGGTAACAGCGGTAGGAAAACCAGGCTTTATAACCCCTGATATGGTGACGGACAAAACGGTGATAATCGATGCCGGCATCAATGTAGATGCCAGCGGACGAATATGCGGGGATGTACACGAAGAAACCTGCAGCCGCGCTCGCCTGGTCAGCGCAGTCCCCGGAGGGGTAGGGGTCATAACCGTTGCCGCCCTCTTTGACAACCTCAAAATCCTTCACCAGCAAAAAGGGAGTTAATATAAACGAACAACACGGAATAATATTTATGATACAGAAGGGGTTGACGCAGATAAACACCGAATTATAATGAGTTTTTTACTGGATATTTTACTGGTTTCTAATGTAAAATAATCGCGAATAATTAAAGGAGGTTTATCGCTAATGGGTAAAAAGTCACAAGTAATTGCGCTGCTTATACTGATGTTTTTCGTAATCACCAGCTGTATTAATCCTATTCCCATACAGGCGGCTGATACATATACTATTCCCAATGGAGTAGACCAGAACCTGCATCCTGCCTTAAACAGTAAAATCCAAGCTAATATGGATGTTATTCTTAAGCGGGTTGACACCGATATGAATAACCTTGTCGAACCTCTGATACCGCAAATTAGCTCTATGGTAGCCCAAAAAACCAGTGATATGGGCGGGAAAATAAACAAAATCGGCATAGACACAATACAACCATCCTTAAAGGCTCATGTAGAGGAACAAGCCCAAATTATTAAAAATGAAGTTAATAACATAGTGATGAATGCCGTCATGCAAGCCGGGCCGCAAAGCGATCCTTCTTCCTTGATAAGATCCGCATTGGTTTCGGCTCTGCCGCAATTGAAGCAGGATACCATCACCAGAGCTGATCAGGAACAAAGAAAAGAGATGGAAACGGTGAGACCGCTGATAGAGGCGGTAATACAGGAAGAAATGACGGCGCTTTTGCCGGACATTCAGAACCTGGTATTGGCTAAATTGCAGGAAGGGGTACCGGCAACGAAAAGAGCTGTTGATGCTGATATAGATGCTATGATTAGTGAACTGCAATCCAGCTTGCCGGATGAACAAAAGAAATTAATGGAACAAATGCGCCCGCAGTTTGAAGCCAAAGCTCGGCCGCAGATATCGGAAGAACTTTTTGATGCGGTAGCTGTCAAGATTGACCAGAAGGTTGTATCCGGAATAGAGACGGTAAATAAAGAGAGCATAAAGCTATCGTAAAGCCCATGAACCAGTATTGTACAGATTTTGCGGCCAATTACGCCAAAAGCCTGCTGCCGCCTGAAGTGGATCAGCTTGGCATACGTTCGCAAATAGAACAAATGATTGAAGAAACAGCCCAAATCCAGGTTACCGTGTTTGAGGAACGCATCATGGCTGATAACGATGAAATATTTAAAAAGCAGTCTGCGGCTATAAATCAACAGATGCACGAATTTGTAAAAACCAAAACCATGGCTCTTCTTGAGGAAGGCAAGCCCAATCAGGCTGTTCCAAGTCCTGTCAATAATACGATGCAGCCGGTTAATAATCCTAATTTGCAGAATTCCGCCAGGGTAGTCATAAATGGGCAAACCTTGAGTTTTGATGTGCCTCCCCAGGTAATCGAAGGCAGAACTGTAGTTCCTCTGCGAAAGATCTTTGAAGCCCTGGGTGCTGCGGTCAAGTGGGATGACGCTACCAAAACCGTGACAGCGCAAAAAGGCAAGGTGCAGATCTCCCTGCAAGCGGGTCAAAAAGTGGCCACGCGTAACGGTGAAAAAATAAAATTGGATGTCCCTGCTACCATAATCGATAGCCGCACCATGGTTCCGGTCCGTTTTATCAGTGAATCATTCGGAGCAGCCGTAAACTGGGATGACAATACCCGCACCGTGAACATTCAGTCAAAATAACAGAATCCGAACGCGCCCAAAACCACTTGAGTGAAGTGCGCCTGGGAATATTGAGCCTTTCAATCCAGCATCTGGGGTGCGCTTCATGCCGGGTGGTTATTAATTTGTCAATGGCAGTTAAAAACAAATAGGCTCTGGCCCATCCTGGCAAATCAAATAACCAGTGTCAGAGTGTTTGCCTCAGCGCTCCTACATAGCTGGCCACTATGCTTACGCCTTTTCCCCGGCGCTGCAGCTTCCCCCGCACCAGCAGAGGACCTGGTTGTTTCCCGAAGATTACCGCGCCATATTTCATATAAACATCCTCAAACATCACCACCTCGCTCAGTCCGAATTCATCTTCCAGGGAGAAAAAAACCGTAATCCTGCCGCTGCGGGTGGGAGGACGGTGCGGGTGCAGCAAAAGACCGCTGACGGTAACTGCGCTTTTATCAGGCAGGTTTTTTAAATCCCGGGAGGATAGTATTCTTCTTTTCTCTAATTTAGTCCGCAGGGAAGCCATGAAATGCTCTCCGGTCTCTATACCCATAAGCCGGTATTCCCAGTACCGTTTTTCTGCTGATGTAAAGTCGCGAATCTCCCGGTAATTTTCTAAAGTCATAGCAGAAAACATTTCTCCCTGCCCGCTTTGCTTTTGGTTACGGGTCTGGAGCAGCCAGGGCAAACATGATAATAAAAAACGACGGTTGGAATCTAGTGAGTCCAGGGTCCCGCATTTTATAAGATTCTCCAGGCTGTCTATCTTCAGGGGTGTACGCTCCACCAGTTCTCTAAGTGAACTAAAAGGCCGGGAAGCGCGTATTTTTACTATTGAATCCAGCTCGACGCGGCTTACCCCGCTGATCTGTTTCAATCCCACCCGGATAGCGCCCATTTCAACGCTGAAATCTATCTGGCTGTGATTTATATCCGGGGGCAGTATTATAACCCCCCTCCGTCGGGCTTCGGCGCATATTATGTGTGAAGGGTAGAAGCCCATAGGCTGGTTGTTGAGTATGGCGGCGTAATATTCCGCCGGATAATGATGCAAGAGGTAGGCAGTCTTAAAACCGGTGGTAGCAAAGGCTGCGGCGTGCGCTTCGCAGAAGCCATAACTGGCATAACCCGCCATGCAGGCAAAAATCGCGGCGGCTGTTTCCGCATCAATGCCGTTCTGTTCGGCCTTATGGATAAATTTACGCCCGATATCGTCCATAATTCGTCCTGAACGGGCATGGGTCATAACCCGCCGCAGCTGGTCGGCTTCTCCCGGAGTAAACCCCGCTATTGCAGTGGCAATTTCTATAACCTGTTCCTGAAACAGAACCACCCCGTAGGTTTTCTCCAATATGGGTTGGAGACGGGGATGCAGGAAGCTGATGGGTTCTTTGCCCTGACGCCGGGCGATATAGGGCTCAACCATGTTCCCTTTAATAGGCCCGGGCCTGATCAAGGCCATACTGGCGATAATATCCTCCATCTGATTGGCTCCCAGCCGGGACTGCAAAGCCCTCTGTGCCGGGCTTTCCAACTGAAAAATGCCGATGGTTTCACCGCTGCTGATCATTTCATAAGTTTCCGGGTCATCCAGGGGGATAGAATCGTAGTCCAGATTCTTCCCGCTCTGCTTAATAAACCTGGCCGCATCATTTACGGCCGTTAAGGTGCGCAGGGAGAGGAGGTCCAGTTTGATCAGGCCCAAACCTTCTATATCATCCTTGTCGAACTGGCATATTACCGGCCCCAGGGCCGAATACTGCAGGGGAGTGAGTTCCTGCAGGGGACAGTCGCTTATCACCACTCCCCCCAGATGTGTGCTGAGAAAACGCGGAAAACCGGCAATTTTCTCACATACATCCAGCAGCAGCCGGAATCGTTCTTCCCGCAAGGGGCTTTCACGCAGTTCCGGCAGCCTTTCCATAAGACCGCGCATATCATCAGCATAAGCAAAAGGAGGCATCATTTTGGCGATACCATCCAGTTCATTTTCATCCAGGTCCAGGGCTTTACCGATGTCGCGCAGTGCAGAGCGGGCGCGAAAGGTGTTATAAGCTGCCACCCTGGCCACCCGTTCGGCGCCATATTTTTTATAGACATAATCAATAACCCGGTCACGGTAACGGGCCTCAAAATCTATATCTATGTCAGGCAGTTCAGATCTCTCCGGGCTCATGAAACGTTCAAACAAGAGACCTCGCTGCAGGGAGTCCACCTCGGTTATATACAGGCAATAAGCCACCAGCGAATCGGCGGCAGAACCGCGCCCCGCATAACGGATACCCTCCCGGCGGGCAAAGCCCACCAGATCGTGCACCAGCAGAAAATAACCGGCATAACCCATCTGTATGATAACCTGTAGTTCGTGTTCCAGGCGGTTCATAGTCTGCAGATTCAAGCCCCCGTATCGCTGTCTGGCCCCGACCAGGGTGAGGCGGCGCAGTTTGGCCGCAGCATCTCCCCCAGACAGTTCATAACGCGGAAAATGAAGGCGGTTATTCTTAAATACCGGTTCGCATTCTTCACTGATATGCAGGCTGTTTTGCAGAGCCCGGGGGCAAAAAGCGAAAAGACCTGCCATTTCTTCCCCGGATTTAAGGTAGTTCTCTGCATTTAAAGGACGCAGGGGATTAATCTCCTGTATTTTGCTCAGGCTGCGCACACAACATAACAAATCATGGATAATGAAGTCCTCCCTGTTGGAATAATGAACATTATTGGTAGCTGCGGGCTCAAGCTTTAATTCATCCGCCAGTTCCAGCAAACGCCGGTTCAGAAGGTGGTTTCCCGGCAGCAGGTTATCCTGCATTTCTATATAAAAATTATCTCTGCCCAGAAGCTGCAGGTACTCTTCAGCCCGGCGGCGGGCTGCAAGATAATTCCCGCGCAGAATCAGGGCGGCTATTTCGCCTTGACGGCAGCCGGAAAGCACTATGCAGTTTTCCAACCCCGCAAGTTCCTCAAAGGCCAGGCGGGGCTGCAAGCGGGGATGGGAGAAATGGGCTCGGGTAAGCAGGGTACACAGGGACGCATACCCTCTGGCATTTCGAGCCAGCAGGGTGAGATGGCTGCCGTTTTCAAGCTCTATTTCCGCGCCCTGTATGGGTTTGATGCCGGCTTCCCTGGCCAGGCGGGAAAATTGTACCGCCGCGCAAACATTATTATGATCAGTAATAGCCAGAGCGGGCATTTGCAGTTCGGCCGCCCTGGCCACCAGGTCCTCCAGGCGGCTGCCCCCATCCAGAAAAGAAAAAGGGCTGTGGCAGTGCAAATGTACAAAAGACAATCACCCCATCCCCCTTTAACAATTATGAGTTACAAGCCTTCCTCTATTCTTAGTCATAGACTTTATATAAAAACCAGTTACGGCTGGTCAGGTCCTGAAAAAGCTCGCAGATCACACCGTTGGCGCATTGCACACGAAAGAAGAATTTCTCGCTTTCTCCTTCCCACCAGCACCCGGTGTCCCGCCAGCGTTCCAGTATAAAGCGAACCGGATATATTTTTCCCCGAATTTGCAAAGCCAGCGGAAAACCATCCCGATCACATTCCACCCGCAAATCCTGTCTTAAAATCCTGCTCATAAATAATAACCTTTCACTAATAACCAAAGATGAACACAGATAAGTTTGTAAAGTGCAGGGAAATTAGCGTTATGCAAATTAAAGCAACTTACTTATTATCTGTGTGTATACGTGTTAAATCTGTGTTAATCGGTCCCCTGTACTTGCGTCAAATCTAATCGCCAGGGGTCGAAAAAGGCCAGGATCTGTTCGCGGCGATCCCCCGCCAATCCTTTCCGCAATACCCCCGGAAAACGATTGTCCAGGCTTTCCATTATCATTTCCAGCTTTTCCTGCCGCTGTTCCTGCTCGTAAAAAAAACTGTGTGTAAATAAATCAGGCTGGCAGAACTGCAAGGTTTGTAAATCTGAGAGGGTTATCAGGAAGCCGGATATGGCGTTCTCCGGGCAGCCCCGCTTAAACAGGCCCAGCAGGATATTACTCATGTGTTCAAAACGGCAGCATCCGCTGCTTAGCTTGCGTTTGGCGATATATTTGTCCTCGCCGCTTGTAATTTCCAGGCTCAGCAATAAACACGAACTATGTTTTGCTTCCAGAAGCGCAGCCAGTTTATAGGCAGCCTCTTTCAAGGCAATTTCTATAATCTGCAGATCAGCGCATTTTTCCGCAAAATGCACCGGGTAGCTCAAACGTGATGGAGGATACAGCCCGGTTACCGGCGTAGGGTCTATACCCTGCAGGAGAGCAGCCAGCAGGTAACCATCCTGAGCGGAAAGGATGGAAAGACGATGGGGGGAAAGTTCAAATAACTCTCCCAACCGGCTGAAACCTGCACGGATCAGCTTTTTTTTGCTTCCTGGCGGCAGAGGATAAAAATCGTGCAGAGGCAGTTCAGCCAGGAACGCTTTTTCATGCCCGGGGAAAACTTCACACACCCGGGCTTCGGGCCAGGAAATAAAACGGCAGCTGGTTGGAGGACAGACCGAATAATCCTGGCATTCTGCCGCCATGCGGGCCATAAACCTGGAAGCAGCCAAGCCAATCGATAATGAAAAACCAGCCTGTTTGTAAATGCAGCGGGCTATCTTTCTGATTATTGTCAGGCTTTCCCCGCATCCGCTCAAGTCAAGAAAAACCGCGTCATTATTTATGGGTTCTACCAGGGGAGTGCAGGTGCTGCACATTTCCAGGCATGTTTCATACAGGTTTTGCTTTTTTTCTTTCAATCTGAAGTATACAATCGCGCGCATACGGTCACCATACGAATGTTCTATTTGTATAGTCATACTACAACAGAACAAATGTTCGGTCAATAGGAAGATGAAGGAAGCATAATAAGAAGCGGATAAATGGAATTTAATAAAAATAATGTTGTCCGAAAAACAGACTATAAGTAAGGAATTATCCCAATATTCCGACAATAACCTTGACTTTTATCAACATGGTTGCTTAAATATAGTATAAACGTGTCGAAATATCACATAATGGTGGTGCTAAATTGAAAATTCAAATATATGGTGTGGGGCACGCACTGCCTGCCAGGATATTGACTAACCAGGAACTTGAACGGATGGTCGATACCAATGATCAGTGGATTGTTGAAAGGACCGGGATCAGAGAAAGACGGATCGGAGCCCCCGGGACGGCCACATCTGATTTAGCTTACGAAGCCGCGCAGATGGCCCTGGAACGCGCCGGGATTAAAGCTGAACAAGTGGATCTTATTATTGTAGCTACTTCCACACCGGATATGTTATTCCCCTCTACGGCCTGCTTGGTTCAGGAACGCCTTGGAGCATGGAATGCCGCCGCTTTTGATTTGAGTGCTGGCTGTACCGGTTTTGTTTATGCTTTAAGCGTTGCCGAAAAGTTTCTGCTTTCGCCTGACAATAAATACATCCTGGTTATTGGAGCCGAAATGTGTTCGCGCATGGTGGACTACAGTGACCGTAATACCGCCATTTTGTTCGGTGATGGGGCTGGGGCCGCGTGGTTGGCCGCGGAGATGGCGGAAACGGAATCCTCAGCGCTTATCTGGGCGCTGATGGCAGGGGAGCCAGGCACCTTTATATGCCAGCCGGCGGTTCGGCGATACCTGCCAGCCATGAAACCGTAGAAAACAAAATGCACTTTGCCCGGATGAACGGGCAGGAAATATTCAAGTTCGCCACCTCTATTATTCCAGAGGTGGGTGACAGGCTTCTGGGCGAGGCCGGTTTGCGATACGAGGATATAGATTTCTTTGTTCCCCACCAGGCCAACCTGCGTATTATTAAGACGGCTATCAAGCGCAGCGAAATTCCCCTGGAAAAAACCTTGCTTAACATACAAAAATACGGAAATATGTCAGCGGCCTGCATACCGGTGGCTTTATCTGAAGCTGAACTCGAAGGCAAACTTAAGGCCGGCGACCTGGTTTTGATGATAGCCTTCGGAGCGGGTTTAACTTTTGGCGGAATCTTACTGCGCTGGGGGAGGAGTTAAAGTGGTTTTTAAAACCCCTTTGTGTGATTTGTTAAATATTGAATATCCGTTGATTCAGGGAGCTATGGCCTGGATAGCCGGGGGCAGGCTGGCATCAGCCGTATCCCAGGCCGGAGGACTTGGCGTTATAGGAGCCGCAGGGGCTGAGGCCAGCTGGCTTAAGGGAGAAATTGATCTGGTGCGTCAATTAACCGATAAGCCGTTTGGGGTTAATTTAATGCTGGCGGCTGCTAATATTGAGCATCTCGTAGAGATAATTATCAATGAAAAAGTTCCGGTAGTAACTACTGGAGGCGGTAATCCCGGACGTTATATGGAAGCTTTGAAAAACGCCGGAATAAAAGTTATTCCCGTTGTGGCCTCCGTAGCTCTGGCCAAGCGGCTCAGCCGTCTGGGCGCGGATGCGGTTATTGCCGAGGGGACTGAATCGGGTGGTCATGTCGGTGCAATGACTACCATGTGCCTGGTACCCATGGTGCTGATGCCATAGATATTCCGGTAATAGCTGCCGGAGGCATAGCAGATGGCCGCGGTTTTATTGCTGCTCTGGCTTTGGGCGCCAGGGGGTACAGGTAGGAACAAGGTTTGTCTGTGCTGAAGAATGTAATGCTCATTTGGCTTATAAGGAAAAAGTTATTAAATCCAAAGATCGTGACACGGAAGTATGCGGAGTTACTACCGGCCATCCGGTAAGGGTCATTCATAATCGTTTTACCCGTCATTATCTTCAATGTGAACGCAACGGCATGAGCAAAGAGGAATTAGAGCAGCTGGGAAAAGGACGCTACCCGGCGGCAGCCGTCCAAGGCGATGTGGAAGAGGGCAGTGTGATGGCCGGGCAGATTTGCGGGCTGGTAAATAAAATCGAACCGGCAGCCGATATCGTGGCCGATATATTGAAAAGCGCCCGGCAGGTAAAACAGCAAATTGGGGGCATAATATGTTAAGATTAGCATTCCTTTTTCCCGGTCAGGGATCACAGTATCCGGGCATGGGTAAAGAAATCGCCGATACTTATCCTGAGGCGGCACTGGTTTTTAAAAATGCTGATGAAATCCTGGGATACAAACTCAGTGAATTATGTTTTGCTGGTCCGGCGGAGGTGTTAAATCAAACTGAATACGCGCAGCCGGCTATATTAACTTGCAGCCTGGCTATATTGCAAGTAGTTAAGAAATTGGGTTTTGCAGCCGAGATGCTGGCAGGTTTAAGCCTGGGCGAGTATACAGCTTTGGTAGCGGCGGGAGCGCTGAGTTTTGCCGAAGCCCTGCCCCTGGTGCAGTTCCGGGGTCGTTTGATGCAGGAAGCTGTTCCGCCCGGCCAAGGAGCTATGGCAGCGGTACTGGGCTTGGACAACGCAAAAGTTGATGAAATATGCCTGCAAACTGAGGGTTATGTGGCGGTAGCTAATTACAACTGTCCGGCGCAGCTGGTGATATCAGGAGAAAAGGAAGCTGTGGATAAAGCGGGGACAATCTTAAAAGAGGCTGGAGCCAGGGTGGTTCCCCTGGCGGTAACTGTGCCTTCCCATTGCCAGCTGATGTATAAGGCCAGCCTGCAGCTGAAAGACCGGCTGGAAAAACTAAACTGGAGAGAACCTGAGCAACCTGTGGTCAGCAATGTTAATGGCCGGGAAAACCCGGCTCATACTGCGGCAAAAATGCTGGTGCATCAGTTGTATTCACCGGTAAGGTGGGAAGAGAGTATCAGATATATGCTGGACAGGGTTGATTACTTTGTTGAGATAGGTCCTGGGTCCAGCTTATCCGGTCTGGTTAAAAGGATTGACCGTGAACGGATGCTGGGGCATGTGGAAGATTTAAAATCATTGGAAAAAGTTAAAGAAAAGGTGGAAAAGCTGTGCAGGGACAAGTAGCTGTAGTAACCGGAAGTTCGCAGGGTATCGGACGGGCCATTGCGCTCGAACTGGCACGTAAAGGCTGCCGGGTGGCGGTAAATTACTACCGTGATAATGATAAAGCCAATGCCCAGGAGGTTTTGAGCCAAATAGAGGCGGGGGGAAGCAGCGGTATTTTAGTGCAGGCGGATGTTTCCAACTCGCAGTCAGCTCAAGCCATGATTGAACAAGTTGTCGCTTCTTTGGGGCAGGTGGATATACTGGTCAACAACGCCGGTATCAATAAAGACCAGCTGCTGATGCGCATCAGCGATAATGACTGGGATGATATAATCCGCACTAATCTTAATTCGGCATTTTACTGCAGCCGGGCGGCGGTGAAGCACATGATCCGCAAGCGTTATGGCTGTCTGATCCATATTTCTTCCGTGGTAGGAATCAGCGGCAATGCCGGCCAGGCTCATTATGCCGCTTCCAAGTCCGGATTGTTGGGTTTTTCCCGTTCTATTGCCAGAGAATACGGTGGGCGGGGCATCCGCTCCAATGTTATTGCCCCGGGCTATATTGAGAGCGCTATGACAGCGTCGCTCAATGATGAACAGACCGCCCGGCTGCTTGAGTCTATCGCTTCGAAGAGGCTGGGCAAACCAGAGGATATTGCAGGCGCAGCCGCCTTTTTGGCTTCCCCTGCCGCCAGTTATATAAATGGTCAGGTCCTGCCGGTTGATGGCGGAATGATTTGAGAAGTACAGTATGGTTTACAAGTCGACTCAGAAAGTTGAATAAATATTAATTTAAGGAGGAATTTACAAAATGCCAGTATTTGAAGTAATGAAGCAGATAATCATGGAGATCAAAGATTTACCGGAAGACGCTGTTACTATGGATGCCAGTTTCGCTGATGACCTGGAAGCCGACTCACTGGATGTTGTGGAGATGCTGATGCTGCTGGAAGAGAAATATGACATTACTATTCCCGAAGAGGCCGCCGAAGAAATGAAAACCGTGCGGGATGCTGTGGAATATATTGAAAACCTGCTGGCCGATAAGTAAATTTGGGGTGATGAAGTGGAAAAACGCAGGGTGGTAATTACCGGTGTAGGCGTAATCAGCGCCATCGGTAATGACAAAAACGAGTTTTGGAACAATTTGCTGCAGGGAAAAAGCGGAATTGATCATATTGACCGTTTTGATGCCTCTGCATTTCCAACCAGAATTGCAGCACAGATAAATGATTTTAAGGTCGAGGATTATGTGGCTCGCAGGGATGCTCGGCGTATGGACCGTTTTGTGCAATTTGCCTGTGCGGCGGCGCGTTTGGCGGTAAATGATGCCGGACTGGTTATTGACCCGGAAAAAGCTGGCAAGACCGGAGTGTGGATAGGTTCCGGCATAGGCGGTATTGAAACCATGGAAAAACAGCATATGGTCTTGTTAGAAAAGGGAGTGGGGGGAGTAAGCCCTTTCTTCGTACCCATGATGATACCCAATATGGCTGCCGGTCAGGTCGCTATCATGCTGGGATGTAAAGGACCGTGTGCCTGTACGGTAACCGCCTGTGCTTCTGCTACCAATTCTATCGGCGAGGCTTTCCAACTGGTGCAGAACGGCAAAGCTGAAGCCATGATCTGCGGCGGCACAGAGGCTTCTATTACTCCCATGGCCATAGGCGGTTTCTGTGCCATGAAAGCCATGTCTACCTTAAACGATGAACCTAAGAAGGCCTGTAAACCATTTGATCTGGAACGTTCCGGGTTTGTTATGGGGGAAGCGCCGGTATTCTGGTCCTGGAGGAATTAAACCATGCCCTGGAACGCGGGGCAAAAATTTATGGGGAGCTGATTGGCTATGGCGCCAGCGCTGATGCCCATCACATGGTTCAGCCTGACACTGAAGGCCGGGGAGCTAAGCTGGCTTTTCAAATGGCTTTGGACGATGCCGGCATTAATCCCTGGGATGTTGATTATATCAATGCTCACGGTACAGGAACCCCGCTCAATGATCTGATGGAAACAGGAGTTATTCGAAATGTGTTTGGTCCTCATGCTGATAACCTGCTTATAAGTTCCATCAAGCCGTTAACCGGGCATATGCTGGGGGCGGCAGGGGCGGTGGAGCTTATAGCCAGTGTAATGGCTGTGCACAATGATGTGGCTCCTCCGACTATTAACATCGATAACCCTGATCCCTTCTGCGATTTGGATTATGTGAGGGATCTGCCCCGACATAAGGAATTAAATATCGCCTTATCGGATTCGCTGGGCTTTGGCGGCCACAACGCCGCGCTGGTAGTGCGCAAGTTCAAGGATTAGGGGCTGCGATTCAACACAGATTAACACAGATAAATTATTTCTTCCCGATTGATAATGAATACATCTGTGTGTATCTGGGATACAGATGTGTTCATCTGTGGTTAATTACTTCTATTACAATACAATAGGGAGATCTGTTTATGAATATCGATGAGATTATGGCGGTATTGCCGCACCGTTATCCTTTTCTGCTGGTGGATAAAATTATTGAAGTCGTGCCGGGCGTAAAGGCGACGGGCATAAAGAATATTACCATAAATGAACCTTGCTTTGCCGGGCATTTTCCCGGTCATCCGGTTATGCCCGGGGTTTTAATGATAGAGGCTATGGCGCAGGTAGGAGCTTGCGCAATCTTGAACCAGGAGAAATATCGAAATGTCCTGCCTTACCTGGCGGGAGTCGACCGGGTGCGATTTAAAAAGCAAGCCGTACCGGGGGACTCTTTGCGTATAACTACCGAGTTATTAAAAATCAGAGGGAACATAGGCAAGGCTAAAGGCCAGGTTCAGGTTGATGGAGAGACCATCTGTGGAGGTGAATTCCTGTTTGCCCTGGGTTAAATAGGATGTAAGGCGAGAGGTTGGCAGTGACAACCATAAACGCCTCAAACCATGGCAGGTCAGGATAAAATGTTTATAAACCCGTTGGGAAAAACCAAATATATTGAGATAAACGTAAACCGTGATGAAATGAATCGGCTGACCGAGTCTCCCGGCCAGCGGGTATGCCCTTCCTGCTCGGCAAATGTAGCTGCCCCGGAAGCCTTGAGCGAATACCGGGTATGCAGCCACTGCCGCCACCATTTCCCGTTAAGTCCGATAGAAAGAATCCGGCTGCTGGCAGATGAGGGCAGCTTTGCTGAATTTGATAATGGTCTGGCATCACGGAATATTTTGGATTTCCCGGATTACGAAAACAAGCTTAACCATGCCCAGGGGCAGACCGGCAGCAGGGAAGCTATTATCACAGGTTATGCGGCTGTTAATGGTTTCAGGCTGGTATTAGGGGTTATGGAATCACGTTTTATGATGGCCAGCATGGGGGCAACAGTGGGTGAAAAGGTTTGCCGGGCCGCTGAAAAGGCCATGGCGGAGAGATGCCCTTTGCTTATTGTGGCTGCTTCCGGAGGAGCCCGTATGCAGGAAGGCATGGTGTCTCTAATGCAGATGGCCAAGACCAGTGCGGTGATGGAGCGATTTCAACGCAGCGGGCTGCTTTTCATAAGCCTCCTGACTAATCCCACTACTGGAGGAGTTTTAGCCAGTTTTGCCAGCCTGGCCGATATCATTATTGCCGAACCAGGGGCATTAATTGGTTTTGCCGGTCCGCGTGTCATTAAACAAACCATAAAACATCAGCTGCCCGATAATTTTCAACGCGCCGAGTTTCTTTTGGAACACGGTATGTTAGACATGGTAGTGGATCGCGCGCAATTAAAAGACACGCTGACCTCTATTCTCCGCATTCACCAGGGAGGGCAACATGAAAAAACAGTTTGATTTTGAACAAAAATACCAGGGCTTTATGGATAAAATCGAAGAACTGAAACAACAAGCCGGTGACCTGGATCTTAACCTCAAGCATGAATTACTGGACCTGGAAAGCAAAATGTCAGGTATACGTGAAGCCCGCTACCAGTCTTTAAGCCCCTGGGAAAGGGTTCTGCTTAGCAGGCACCCTGATAGACCGGGAACGGTTGATTATATCAAATACCTCTGTGAAGAATGGATTGAACTGCACGGTGACCGGCTGTTTAGCGAAGACAGAGCGATATGCGGGGGAATAGGGCTGTTTCAGGAACAGCCCGTTACTGTTCTGGGGCATCGCAAAGGGAAAAACACCAGGGATAATTTGGAATGTAATTTTGGCATGCCGAGCCCCGAGGGATACCGCAAAGTGGAGCGCCTCTTGCTGCAGGCGGAAAAATTTAACCGGCCGGTCATAACCTTTATAGATACCCCGGGCGCCTATCCTGGGGTGGGCGCAGAGGAGCGAGGACAGGCCCTGGCTATTGCTCAAGTTCTGATGACTTTAGCCGGGCTGAGAGTACCGGTTATTGCCATCGTAACCGGAGAAGGCGGCAGCGGAGGAGCATTGGCTCTGGCGGTAAGCGACCACTTGATTATGCTTTCCAATGCTGTGTTTTCTGTGGCTTCACCCGAGGCCTGCGCTTCAATATTATGGAAGAACCTTGAAAAGGTTGAAGAAATGGCTTCGGCCTTAAAATTGACCGCTCCTGATTTATTGCGGCTGGGTATTATAGATGAAATCATTGAGGAACCTGTAGGCGGGGCCAACCTCGATTTCGAGACCACCGCGACCCGGATTAGAGCAGCGTTAATGAAACAGCTTCCGCTTCTAATGAATAAAAACAGAGAAGAGCTTATTGAGCAAAGATATGCTCGTTTACGGTCCTTGGGCAGCCAGTGGGTATTAGAGCAGAATGAGCTATAGATTAACACAGATGATTACAATTTGTTATAACCGACTAACAATATATTTTCCCCGGAGTAATTCTAATTTCTCAAACCTGATAGCTACATTATAATATTAAAACATCAGTGCGTAATCTGTGCGCATCTGGGGCAAATCGGTTTCTTAAAAAAAACACCTCCGCGAAACTGCGGAGGTGTCTAAGATAGAAGGAGTTATTGCTAGTAGTTGAAGGCCTCGATTGGCACATCAAGTACTGAAGTGTCAGCATCGACAATAACATCTGCCAGGTAGCAGATATGAGGGGTAACATTGCGCAGGTAGTAACGAACCGCTTCCACTTTGCCTTTATAGAAGTTCACATCATAGTGGTCAGCTGGCAGTTCAGCCAGTTTTTTCAATGCTATCAGAGCTTGATCCAGCAAGAGGTGGGAAGCATGCAATTGGGAATTAGCGGTCAGGACCCGGCGGGAATAGGTCGGAATCAGAGCCGGATTGCTGCTCTTCCATTCTGCCAGGGCCTGCAGGATATTGTCATTGGCCTCCAGAGCCCGGCCAAAATTGCGGAACTCTTTCTCCAAGCCAGCCGTATCTTTATTGGCGGCATAGAAGTCTTTCATTTCCTGAATAAACCCAGCATAAACGGCGCCTTTCTGCATGCCCATCTTACGGCCTACCAGGTCGAGGGACTGGATGAAGTTAGTGCCTTCCCAGATGGAATAGATTTTAATGTCGCGGGCAATCTGGGCAACAGGATATTCTTCGCAGAAGCCGTATCCGCCATAAGCCTGGATGGCTTCACCGCAGAGCCACCAGCCTTCATCAGAAGGATAGGCTTTGCAGAGCGGGGTTACCATTTCAACATAGGCATTGGCTTTGGCTCTTTCAGCCGGATCGGGGTCATGTTCACGAATATCAAAGTTAAAGAGGGCTTTCATGAGCATGGCGCGGGTTGCTTCCATATGGGCCTTACCCATTAAGAGAGTGCGTTTGATATCTTCATGATTAATGATGGTTACTCTTTCTCCGCGCGGGTTGGTAAAGGGGCGACCCTGTACCCTGTCCTTGGCGTAGTCGCGGACATTGTAGAAAGCGTTGGCGATGCAGCAGTGTGCCATGTGACCGGTTTCCATACGGGCCAGGTTCATCATCTGGAACATTTGGGCCATACCTTCGCCTTTGCCGTCGTTCTGCAGCGGGTTTTTGCCTAACAGGTAGCCGCGGCAGTTGCCATTGTCACCGAATGCCAGGGCTGCGGTGCAGGAGCCATGCTGGCCCAGTTTGTGCTCAACTCCGGTAGTGACTACATCATTGTCGCTTAAGCTGCCGTCTTCATTTACCCAGAATTTAGGAACGATAAAGAGCGAGATACCGGCAGTACCGGCTACAGCGCCTTCAACCCGGGCCAGATACAGGTGAATAGTATTTTCAGTGAAGTCATTGTCTCCGCCGGTGATGAATATCTTTTGTCCCTTGATTTTAAAGATGCGCGGGTCGTCAGTGGGGAAGGCTTTGGATAAAATATCGCCCACATCGGAACCGGCAGAGGGTTCGGTTAAGCACATGGTTCCTGACCAGGTGCCATCCATCATCTTTGGCAGGAAAATGTCCTTCAGATCTTTATCGGCAAAGCTCTGAATCAGATCGGCAGCGCCGCTGGTGAGCAGTATATAAGGATAGAAGGTCGGATTGGCGGCACAGAGCAGTTCACAAACCGCGGCGTGCAGCACATGAGGCATAACCATGGCGTCTTCGGATTTATCAATATTGCTGGTACCCCAGCCTTCTGACTGCAGCATGTGGAACAGCGGGCCGAAGCTTTTGGGAAGGATTACTTTGCCGTCAACCAATTTGACCGGATTCTTGTCGCCATCATCATTGGTCGGTTCAACTACTTCCTTGGCCATCTTGAGGATAGGAGCCAGGACTGATTTAACATCATCTTTGGAATAATAGTCTTTAAACTGGTCATAGTTAAAAACCTTTTCGCTGGGCAGCCATTCCTGGATTATAAATTCAAGATCTCTGGTATTCAAATAAGCAAAATTTGCAGACATTAATATAAAACCCCCTGACATTTCTATTTTTATACTCCCCAGGAGAATAACATTATTAATTAAAACTTAACCCTTAAACATTTATTAGATATCTCTGGTCCAGAGTGAAGCCAAAGCCGGGCCGGTGCCTACGCAGAGTGAAGCTCCGCCGACGGTTTTGCCCTGCCGTTCCAGTTCATAGTACATGGTTACGATTATGCGCAGGGCTGAGCATCCTACCGGGTGTCCGAGAGCAATACCGGAACCGTTAAGATTGCACTTGTTCATATCGATTTCCATACCGAAATCATCTTTCAACATGCGGCCAACACCCAGGAACTGGGCGGCAAATGCTTCGTTGATTTCCCAGTAATCAACATCTTCGAATTTCATACCCGCCTGTTTTAGGCTCTTGGGAATAGCAACCGCCGGACCCAGGCCCATTACTTCGGGAGCTACGCCTTCACCGACAATATTGATCATTTTCAGCAAGGGTTTTATACCGAGCTCAATCGCTTTTTCCTTCGACATAACCACGACTGCGGCGGCAGCGTCATTGATACCGGAAGCGTTAGCGGCGGTAACCACTCCGCCTTTCTTGAAGGCTGGGGGCAGTTTGGCCATGGCTTCCAGATTGGCATCGGGAATCATATGCTCATCAGTTTCGTATAAAATGGTGCCTTTCTTGCTCTGTATTTCTACCGGAACAACTTCACGTTTGAAGGTTCCTTCTTTAACAGCCCTGGTAGCGCGTTGGTGGCTCATCAGGGCCAACTGGTCGCATTCTTCACGTGTAATACCATATTTCTCGGCTACGTTTTCAGCGGTTAATCCCATGTGACCGGGAACCAGACGGTCAAACAACCCGTCATGCAGCATAGAATCCTCGATTGTGCCAGGTCCCATGCGATAACCTGCTCTGGCTTTAGGCAGCATGTAGGGTGCACTGCTCATATTTTCTGCCCCTACTACCAGGCTATATCGGTTTTTCCACACATAATGTTGGTACAGGCTACATCCAGGGCCCGCATACCGGAACCGCAGTTCTGATTTACATTGCAGGCATTGCTTCGAACCGGGAGACCAACTGCCAGACCAATTTGACGTGCTATTAGTGATCCCTGCAGGTGGTTATAAACCATTCCCAATACTATTTCATCAATCATGTCAGCCGGGATGCCGGCTCTTTCTACCGCAGCCTTACCTGCAGTGATGCCCAGATCGCGAGCTGATACGTCTTTGAGACTGCCCAAAAACTTGCCGATAGCAGTGCGGCATGCACTTACGATTACGACTTCCTTCAACCTATAACACTCCTTCCTTCTATTCGTCTTATATAGATGGGATTGTTACGGGGGATAAAACACGGCTAAATTTTCTCTGTAAATATTGCTGCTGTAGTTAATACTAGTTATTTTAGATGGAGTATTATCTTAAAGCGTCACCTCCTTAAAGAAACTCACACAATAATAGTTAAGCAAGAAATATGCCAGACATAGACTATATAATCTGGGAGCATTTTAAGCGTATTTGTGGTTGATTGGGCTTTGTGCTGAATACAAACAGGCAACGTAAGATGAATCTGCACGTATTTCATATCTATATTTTTCGTGCAAATCCTAGCAGGGGGGAAAATAATATATTTTTTATCAGCGCGACTGTGCAAAAAAACAATGCGTATTGCATTTTTACAATATATAAACACCTCAAACAACCATAAGTTAATTGAGATATATTGCAATAGCGCAAATAGTCGCGCAATTATGGGAATTAGAACTCAGTAATACTAAAGTCGATCCATAATGCCGTATACTATTCTGCTAAAAAATATAGCATAGTTTGTTGATGAATAGTATTGATTAAAATATTTTTAGAATTGAAAAAATATATCAAAAAATACATGAAACAATATTTGCGTCATGATGACAAATAAAACGATATTACTGCCAAAGTCCTCTGGCAGCTTGTTATATCCGCAGGAGCAATGCCTAAATTGTCTCTGCTACAGAAAAAACAAATAACCGCCGGATAAGCGGTTATTATTTAAAGTAAGTAAACCTGTAAGCGGAGTTCTGTCTGGAATAGTCATCTATCTGGGCTGTCAGTTGCCTGCCAGCTCTAGCGACCTTACCCGGGAACGAAGCGGGCCACTTCAAAGTTCCTCTATTTGGTCTTGCTCCGGGTGGGGTTTACCTAGCCATTCAGTCACCTGAATGCTGGTGAGCTCTTACCTCACCGTTCCACCCTTACCGTTAAAAAGGTGTCAGGAGAACCGTCCCCTTGACACATCCCCTTGACACATTAATCGGCGGTTTGTTTCTGTGGCACTATCCTTGGGGTCGCCCCCACTGGACGTTATCCAGCACCCTGCCCTGCGGAGCTCCGACTTTCCTCGGGCTTTCACCCGCGACTATTCAATTTACTTACTTTATAATTGAATTTAACACCCAAGCTATTATAATGAATAGAGGGAAAAAAGTAAAGCGGGTCTAGATATAGGTGAACTTTTTGAAAAAAAAATGAATCTAAGCAGGAAACGAGGATTTTGTAGAGAATACTCAACTAGAATGGATGTATTACGAGGGAACTGGGTATTATTTTAATAACTGGTTTCTTTATTGGATCGGTAATCAGGTACTGGACAAATAAGGAAGTTCCTAAGAGGGGGGTGAAGAAGTGTTAGCGGTTTTTGCTTCAGGAAATCCGCCTGCGCCAGGGATCTTTGGTAATCCGTTATTTACCATTGCTGTGATTCTGGTGGCAGTGTATATTTTCTTAAAGTTCTGTGGCTGGGCCAAGACCATGAAATTATCAGCCGGGTTTAAAAAGGCCATCTTTATTTTGACCGGTTTAGGTTTGGTATTTTTTAATGTTTTGTATTCTATGGGCAATGCGGAATGGACCGAAAAGGGCGATATTAACATGGCTACTATAGCTCTGGGAGCCTCTCTGGTTTGGGTCTTTATTTTCGCTTTTACGCTGATGGCTGAGACCAAGGAATAAGAACTTGTATTTAAAAGGCGGCAATGCCGCCTTTTTTCGCTTGTGGGGAAAAAACATGTCAAACGAAATTAAAATCGACATAATAGATAGCGGGGGTCATACGTTTTCTTGCTGGAGTGACAGGGGTCGGAGGCTGTGGGATATTATTGCGGCTAATGGCCTGGAAACAGGCGGAACGTGCGGCGGCAAAGGGACCTGCGGCAAATGTAAACTCAAGGTGGAAGGCCAAATCGAACCTCCGGGTGAGGCGGAACGGCGCCATTTGCTGCCAGAGGAACTCAAGGCAGGTGAACGGCTGGCCTGTTATTGTTCAGTGCAAAATGAGATAAAGGTTCAGCTCTACAGCTTAGATCAGGATAGAAAAACCCGGGTATTTTTTAAACCGGGGGAAGAATATCCGCTTGACCATTCTATCGAGATACGCCGTATTTTTATTCCCGGCATGGACCGGGAACAACCGTTGCCGGTATTGAGCCGCCTGGCGGACGCATTGCCATCCTGCGCCCTGGAATTGTCCCTTGATAATATTAGTTTTCTGGCTGCTATTGATCGGGCTGGCCGGCCGGCTCTGGAACTGTATGCTTTAGTTGTTGAAGGCCGTAAAGTAACCAGGGTGATGCGCAGACCGGAAAAGATTTTAGGAATTGCTCTTGACCTGGGGTCAACCAGTTTGTTTGCAGCAGTGCTGGATATGCTGAGCGGAGAGACGCTGCATGTAGCCTCCAGAAGCAACATGCAGCGTGTTTATGGAGCAGACATCATTTCTCGCGTGTCTTACTGTATGGAAAATGAAAATGGCCTGCATGAGTTACAGCAGGTATTGATAAATAATGTGAACAGCATGATTGCAGAGATGCTGGCGCAAATAGGATCGTCAGCGGACAGTATATACCGCTATACTGTGGTGGGAAATCCGGTTATGCTGCATCTGTTTGCGGAAATAAATGTGGCAGGTTTTGCACATGCTCCTTATTGCGGCGTTTTCAGAGATCATCTTACCTTTCCCGCTTCAGCCCCTGGTTTATTAGGAGGCCAGGCCGAGGTATTCATTCTTCCTCAGGTGGGAGGGTTTGTAGGTGCTGACACGGTTGCCGGGCTTTTATCTCTGGATATAAATAAAACGGCGTCCTATTTGTTCATTGACATTGGAACCAATGGCGAAATAGTACTGAATCACCGGGATAAGATGTGGGCAGCGTCTGCTGCTGCCGGACCGGCTTTGGAAGGCGGAAATATAACCTGCGGCATGCGCGCCGGTGAAGGGGCTATAGACCGCTGCTGGCTGCGGGAAGAGGGAGAACTGGTTTTCAATGTTCTGGGCAATGCTGCGGTCAGAGGGATCTGCGGTTCGGGTCTGATTGATTTGACCGCTTGTTTGTTAAAAGCCGGGTACATTGATGCCCGGGGAACAATTAACCCGAGCGCATCTGAAAATCTATCTGTTATAAGGAGCGAAAACGGCCCCTCGATAGTTTTAAGCCAGGAATTAAACCCCGTGGTTTTAACCCAGGATGATATACGCCAGGTGCAGCTGGCTAAATCTGCTCTGCGAACCGCCATCGATGTTTTATTGCGGGAGGCGGGTATAAATCACCGCGATCTCGATTGTATTATTTTGGCGGGAACCTTCGGCACGTATTTAGATCCTGAAAACTGCATGACAATAGGTCTTTTGCCACAAGTGGATAAAAAGAAAATTATAAACGCTGGCAATACCGCCGCACGGGGAGCGGCAGCAGCATTGCTGTCAGAGAGGAAACGATGCGAGGCCACCGCTATAAGGGATAAGATACAATATGTCGAACTGGCATCTTACCCGGGCTTTCAGGACCTCTTTATCCAGCATCTAGATTTTACGTTAACAAATAATCCGTAAACAAGGCAGGGATTTATTACGCAGCGGAGAATTAGAATAATTAGAAGAGTTTAAGGGGGAATGGCAATGAGGCTGAAAGGGAAAGTGGCACTGGTTACAGGAGGCGGTACGGGAATCGGGCAGAGCGCAGCCATAGCTATGGCGCGGGAAGCGCGCGGGTGATGGTGAGCGGGCGCAGACCCGAACCCCTGGCGGAGACGGTGGAGCAGATAAAAAAGCCGGCGGGGAAGCCCTGGCGTGTCCCGCTGATGTAACCCTTCGCACCGACATAGAGAAAATGTGCGCTATGCTCAAAGAAGAATGGGGAAGGCTCGATATTCTGGTCAACAATGCCGGCTCCGGTATGCGCAAACCGTTTTTGGAAATCACTATGGAGGAATTTGACTACATATACCGTATTGACCTGCGCAGTGTTTTTGAAGTGTCACAGGTTATGGTTCCTTTAATGCTGGAAAACGATGGGGGCAGTATCATTAATGTGGCTTCCATACTCGGAGTCCTGGGAAGTCGGGGTTCAAGCACTTATTGCGCTATGAAAGGCGGGGTTGTCAATCTTACCCGCGCTCTGGCCCACGAATTGGGTCCGCAGATAAGGGTGAACTGCCTGTGCCCTTCGCATATAATCACCCCTATGATGCAGTGGGAAATTGACCGCCTGCAAGCCGCTGGCAAGATGGACAAATTAAACAAGCTCTTCCCCATGAAGCGGGTAGGTTATCCTGAAGATATGGACGGCAGTGTGGTTTTCTTCGCCAGCGATGAATCCAGGTGGCTGACGGGTAATATATTCATGGTCGATGGGGGACTGTCCTGTTACGTGTAAAATCTCGGCCGGGGGATATTCTTTTAGGTTTAATTAAGAACGTCCCCCGGTTATAATATCTGCAGGATATTTAAATGTTTGTAATATCTGACTGCTAGAAATCATAATCAGGAGGATTATATGATCGAGCTGGCCAGGTCGTGGTGGGAGCAGAATTACCCGGTTAGAGTCCGGGAAAATGTCAGCGGGATAATTAATAGATTTGTAGGTTATTGTTTCTTTTCCGCCGGTTGGATTAATACCGGCGACATACCGGCAGAGGTTGAGAATTGCGTAATAGTGTTCGCTCCTCATACCAGTAATATTGATTTTGTGCTGGGTGTTGCCACATTTATTATCAGGGGTATCAGGGTCAGGATTTTAATCAAAGATGACTGGTTCTTTTTCCCGTTCGGACCCATTCTGAAATCGCTGGGCGGAGTACCTGTCGCCAGGGACAAATCACAAAACTTCGTGGATTATATGGCTTGTTTGCTGACCAGAGAAAGAGATATGCGCATCATAGTATGTCCGGAAGGAACCCGCAAAGCCGTTACCCAATGGAAAACCGGATTCTACTATGCGGCCCTCAAAGCCGGAGTTCCGCTGGTTCTAACCTCGCTGGATTACAGGAAGAAGATTGCCCGCATCGGAAACACCTTTTATCCCACCGGAGACTATGTCGCTGATATGACCCCGGTACAGGATTTCTACCGCGACGTTCACCCGCGCCATCCCGAAGGTTTTAACCCTAACATAATGTAAACACATATCTGGGGGAATGTAACTACGGCGTAATATCCTTGTTATCCTGAGAGAGGCCCAATCTTAAATTGGACCTCTCTTTTTCATTTTTATTGAGGCCTTGATGACCTTTCTGATTTAATTTCCAAGGAAAATTATACCGATTTATTGATTAACCTGGGAGGAAATGTCTGCTTAAATGTCGAAATGACTGTTAATTCCATTTAGGGGAAAATAGAAAAAATAAGGAATATGACAGATACTTGTCATCTAATAAAAATAATATAATTTTAGCTTTGATTATATCTGGTTACAGCACGAGCTGGAATAAATGAAGGCGGAACATCTCTTGGGGGAGGGGCGTTTATGTAAGAAGCACTTTGATCGGCTATAATCCACAGGAAAGGGATGAGAAATTGCACAATAAGGCAATGCAGGTTACGATGGCTGGAATCTTACACGATTTCGGCAAAGTATTGCATCGGGGTGACCAGATTGACGGTCGTGCTCACAGTGTTTCGGGCCGGGACTGGATTGAGAAATATACTGATAATCAAGAGATTCTGGACTGTATCCGCTATCACCATCATCAGGATTTAGACAGAGCAGGCTTGAATCCAGACCATCCTGCCTATGCCGTATATATTGCTGACAATATTGCCTCCGGGCTTGACCGGCGGGAGATTGAAGGTGAAGGTTTAAAAGGTTTTGATAAAAACCGCCCCCAGGAGTCTATTTACAACCTCCTGAATAATAATATCGGGAAAGCAGCTTATCAGGCTGCGGCAATTATTGAAAACATAAATTATCCTCAGGATTTTACGGACTATAATCCCGCATCTGATTACAATAAAATTATTTTTGGCTTAAGCGAGGGACTTCAGGGTATAGATTTTAAGGCTGGATATGTCAATTCTTTATTAGAACTTGCAGAAGCTTACCTGTCATATGTTCCGTCATCCACTTATCTGGGAGAAGTTGCTGACATATCTCTGTTTGACCATTCAAAACTGACCGCAGCTCTGGCAGCCTGCATTGTTCTTTATTTGGAGAGCCAGGGTAGGAATGATTACCGGCTGGAATTATTTCAAGAGCGGCATAATTTCTACAGGGAAAAGGCCTTTTGCTTGTTCTCCTGTGATATCTCCGGCATTCAGCAGTTCATTTACACTATCTCATCTAAGGGAGCCTTGAAGGGATTGCGTTCGCGGTCATTTTACCTGGAACTACTGCTGGAAAACCTGGCTGATGAGATAGTTGCCGAGTGCGGACTCTATCGTTGTAATCTCATTTATTCCGGCGGCGGACATGCCTATATATTGCTGCCCAATACCGATGAAGCCAGAGATAAGGCGGTTTCAACCATTAAAAACACCAATCTCAGGTTGCTGGATTCATTTGGAACCCAGCTTTTTGTAGGCTACGGACTGCAAGAATGCTGCGGCAATGAACTCATGAGCAAGACGGAAGATCCTGAGGATTACAGCAACATTTTCTGCAGTCTGGCCTCTCAGGTAATGGAACGCAAATTAAGGCGTTATTCAGCAGCAGAACTGCGCCTGTTAAACAGAAACGCTCCGGACCGGGACGGGCGCGAATGCAAGGTTTGCGGAGTGTCCAGTGAGCTTGTGGAGAGAGATGATGGCACAGTATGCCGATTTTGTTCTGCCTTCACCGAAACCTCGCGTATGCTGATTAAAAAAGATTCCGTATTTGTGGTTGCTAAGGAGGAGCAAAAAGGCACATCGTGGCCGCTTTTTTCCAGCCGGGGTGAAAACCAGTATTTTTACGCCTTGCCGGAAGAATCGGTAAAGGAACTTTTGGCAAGCCATCCCGATAAGATAGTACGGGTCTACAGCAAGAATACATATAGAACTGGTTTGAATTTGGCCACCCGCTTGTGGCTGGGGGACTACGCAGCTGTCAATAATGAAGGCGATATGAAAACCTTTGCTGAACTGGCGCAAAGTTCAGAAGGTATTAAACGGATCGGGGTTCTGCGGGCCGATGTTGATAATATGGGCGCTGCATTTGTCAGCGGTTTTGTGCGGCAGCAGGCAAATAAAGACCGATATCGTTATCTTACCTTATCCCGTACCGCAACCCTGTCACGAAGCTTATCCATATTTTTCAAGTATTATCTTAATGGAATACTAACTAATGGAAAAGCTGGATTATTAGCTCCCGCAGGTAAGCGCAATATTGTCGTGGTATATGCTGGCGGTGACGATTTGTTCTTGGTGGGTGCCTGGAACGAAGTGCTGGCAGCAGCCCTGGACATCCGCCGGGCCTTTGACAGCTATACCGGTCATACACTAACCATGTCAGCCGGACTTGCCATATTTGAACCCACCTATCCTATAGCTCGTATGGCAGCTGAGACTGCTGCTTTGGAAGATGCGGCCAAAAAACACAAGCATCCTGGCGGGGAGAAAGATGCTATTTCGCTTTTTGGGCTGGAGATGGTTCAAGGAGAACTGCAGGCCAGGCATACTTATAATTGGGATAGCTTTGAAAAGCAGGTACTGGGAGAAAAATACAGGCTTATAAATGAACTGTTTTCTATTAATGGCGACTACGGTAACACCTTTTTATACAACATCATTGAGCTGCTGCGGCAGGCTGAATATGACTCCATCAATATAGCCCGTTTGGCCTATCTCCTGTCCAGGAGGGAACCGAAAAAGGGTTCACCGGAAACATTAAAGCACAGCTATAGCAATTTTGCCCGGACAGTTTATAGCTGGGCCATGAATCCGGAAGACCGGAACCAATTGATTACAGCTATCCTGATATACGTTTACTATAAACGCGAGGAAAAGGAGTGAATAAATTGTGAGTATGGAGGAAGCTTTCAGAAAAGCAGGTTACAAAGTGGAAAAGACGGAACAGAAGTCATCGCAATCTCTGCCGTCCCAGGGGAAGTTTCAGCTGCAGCAAAATTATACCGTTCAGGCTGAACAGGTGATTCTGGATTTAAAGACCGCAATGGGAAGAGATTATCAAAACTTTACCACCAGTAAGATCAGGAATATCCTGGCCAGGGTGAGCGAGATTTATAATGATGTTCTGGCTGAATACAGCGAAACTTTAGATCTGGAAATACAGAGCCGCATTGAATACCTGAAAGTTCGCCTTGTATATGAATGTGGACGCGAACCCAGGGTAATTAAGCCGTTCGTAGATAAAGCCGGATTACTGCAGCTTTTAAACGGAATCGGCGCCAGCCGTCAGAATTTTATTAACTTTGCCCGCTACATGGAAGCTCTGGTAGCCTACCACCGTTTCCATGGAGGCCGCGATTAGACGGGGGGAAGATAAAATGTATGGAAAGATAGTTATCAAATGTAAATTAACACTTCTAACCGGTTTGCATATCGGAGGTTCATCTGCTTTTTCAGCTATAGGAGCGGTGGACAGCCCGGTTGTCAGGGACAGCCTGACCGGTGAACCTATGCTGCCTGGTTCCAGTCTTAAAGGCAAAATGCGCAGCCTGCTGGCCAAAGCCATGAAGAATCATTATCTAACCCAGGAATGTGCTGATGATCCGGATACATTGAAACGCTTATTTGGCTCGGCTGGAGACCAGCGCAGACAAGAAAACCCCAAGCCAGCTCGCCTGCAGTTTGCTGATGCCTTCCTTATCAATGCTGATGTTCTTAAAAAGCGCAGCGGCTTGACCGAAGTGAAATTTGAAAACAACATCTCACGATTAACCGGCGTTGCCAATCCCCGGCAGATTGAAAGAGTGGTTAGGGGTGCGGAATTTGCTGTTAACATGGTTTATGACTTGGAGGAAGCTGGCGAAATCAAGGCCGATTTTGATAATATTGCCCGGGCTTTAAAACTGGTATCGATGGATTACCTGGGCGGACATGGCTCACGCGGTTATGGAAAAGTGGCATTTTCTGATTTTGAGCTGCAGGTAAAAGACGGAGAATGTCCCGAGGATGTCAATCTGCTCTTAACAATGTTAAAGGAAGTGGAGGCCTATGGACTACTTGCTGTACAGGCTTAGATTTTCTACTGCGCTGCATATCGGCAAAGGATCAGGAGGAGCTTCTCTCGATGACGGGCAGATGAATATTCATGCGGACACGCTTTTTTCCGCACTTTGCTGTGAGTGTGCTCCAGGAAATAACCTGACTGAACTGGTTAATTATTTTAATGAAGGAATAATGACCATATCGGATGCCCTGCCTTTTGCAGGAGAGGAGATATTTCTGCCCAAACCGGTTTTATTTATCGGCCATAAAAAGAGGGAGGGAGATGCGGGCCTGAAAAAGCGCCTGAAGGCAATAGAATACATTCCATTGTCTTTGTTTAACGAATACCTGCAAGGCTTACAAAAAGCTATGCCAAATTTGGAAAACCTTCAATATACCTTCGGTCAATTAACAACCATTAGCCGTGTGGCCATAAAGGGTAACAGTCCGCCTTTGCCCTATCATGTGGCTGCCTGGAATTTCGCTCCGGGCTGCGGGCTCTATCTTATATTACGTTATGAAGGGATCAATGCGCGGGAGAGGTTCACGAACCTTTTGGCCAGGCTTGGTATTTCGGGGATAGGCGGCAAACAATCTTCAGGTTGGGGCAAATTCGAGATTAATACCAGTCCGGTACCTGCAGAGTTACTAAAACTATTGGAGGATGATCAAGCGAGGTACCAGATGCTTTTGGGGACCGCTTTGCCCGAAGACGAAGAACTGGAGCGAATTTTAGAAAATGGCTGGCATACTCTGGTCCGGAGAGGCGGATTCATTCGCTCCGCTGCGTATGCCCCCGGACAGATGAAAAAACGCAGCTTGTATATGCTGGGGCCGGGTTCTTGCCTGGCTGAACGGTTCCCCGGGGGTATGTATGATCTCTCCGATCATGGCGCACATCCGGTATGGCGCTGTGGAAAATCACTTTTTGTGGGGGTTAATGTATGAGATACGGACACCTGGAAACCCATCATCTTACCTTGCGTACCCTGGCCCCGGTATTTATCGGTTCCGGCGAACGTCTGCACAAGAAGGAATATATCTTTGATAGCCGCCAAGGCCGCATTTATTTCCCTGATTTTCCTCGTCTGGTAGAATTCTTAAAAAGCCGGGGCTTGCTGGCAAAATATGAGCAGTTTTTGCTCCAGCCACGCCAGAATGATTTTAAAACATTTTTGCATGAAAATGAGGTAGGCGAAAAAGATTATTCAGTATTTGTTAATTACTGCATAGATGCGGGTGAAGCCGCCCGGACTGTAAATTTCCAGGAAGTACTGACTTTTATCAAGGATGGCAGCGGGTATCCTTATATACCTGGTTCCAGCCTCAAAGGCGCCATTCGAACCGCTCTGGCCGCCTGGCTGATGAAGACGGGCAGTTGGGAACGGGAAAAACGAGACATAGAATCAGCCGAAGCACCGCGGCAAATAAGGTATTATCTGTCCAATGAAAACAGCAGGCTGGAGAAGACAGTATTTTGCCGCCTGGGTATACAGGACCCCCGTGACGGGAAACCGGTATCCGGTCCAGTTAATGATTTTATGCAGGCCATTCGCATTAGTGACAGTGCTCCGGTGAATTTTAATTTTCTTACCTTGACCGGAAAATACGACCGCAAACCGGATGGAACCGTTAACCCCCTGCCGATTTTCCGGGAGTGTCTAATCCCCGGAACGGAGGTCAATTTTACTATGACCCTGGACGTAACGATGCTGGCCAGAGTTGGCCTGAATATTGAGAGGATTGAAACCGCCCTGCATGAATTTGCCGATGCACATTATGCCAACTTTGAACAGCACTTTTATGAACTGCCCAATGATGCTGAGGTCTCTGCCAACCGGGGAGTTGACATCATCCTGGGGGGCGGTGCAGGCTACGTTTCCAAAACCTTAACCTATAATCTTTACTCCCGGCACGAACAAGCCTTGCCGCTTGTCTCTAAAATCATGCTGAAACAATTTCCCAAGCATGGTCACCACCGGGATGTTAAAGAACATCATGTCTCACCGCATATTCTTAAGACTACCCTATATAAAGATGAATACTATCAAATGGGCCGTTGTGAACTGGTATTTGACTAAACTGGCCTGTTATGAGGAGTAGAAAATGCTGCAAAAAATTATTATTCAATGTAAATATGAAGGAGATCAACGGGCCAGCTACAACTGGGGTTCGCTTTTTCATGGGTTTTTAATGCGGGTTCTTCCTGCTGAAACAGCGGCTTTACTTCACGAAAGCGTTTTACGTCCTTTTTCCCAGTATGTTCGGCCTCTTGGTACGCAGCAGCTTGCCTGGAACATAGGTCTGTGGGATGCAGATATAGCAGAGTGCATTGTGCAGGCAGTTATGCCGCTTTCACGGATAGAACTGGAGCAAAAAGGAATAATCCTGGAAGTCTGCGGAGTGCAAAGAATAACTCTGACTGAAACAGAATATTTTAACCGATTTTTTATGTGCCAGAATCCCTGCCGCCGTTACGAAATAGAGTTTTTAACGCCGTGTACACACAAACAGAATGGCAACTATGCTTTGTTTCCCAGTTTGGAACTAATAGTCGGCAGCTTGAGCAGGCGTTATAGCGCGTTTGTTCAGGATATATCCCTGGATGATTCGAATGTTATGCAGGAAGCGGCTAATCATATGCGCATTGTAAGGTATTCGCTTCGTTCAGCTGTTTATTACCTGGATAACACCAAAATAACCGGTTATACAGGCAAGATAACCCTGGTGCTAAATGGGCCGGAACAGCTTGCTCGTCTTAGCGGAGCCTTGTTGTCATTTGCTGAATACAGCGGCCTGGGGATTAAGACTGCCCTGGGAATGGGGGGGGTGAGAGTAAACCAGGTATCATAAAATTTTGTGCGTTAGAGATAATTAAACCGCTATGGCTTTAATATGTTATGAATGACCGCCGCCGAGAGCAAAAAGAAGAAAAACGAAGAAAATTGAAGGTATTATACAATGGGGAAATAATAGCCTTGAACAATATGGATAAAAATGGCAAAAACATTTTTAGCGCCGCAAAGTATATTTTTAGAGCTGCTGTCATGAGGGTTTGCGAAGACAGGATTTGAACGGAAGGACCCCTTTAAGGGGACGGAAACACGATTTCGCCTGTATTATTCCGATTCACTAAAACTAATTTGAACGGAAGGACCCCTTTAAGGGGACGGAAACTCTACAAGTTCCCACTTATCGGTTATGGTAACCATTTGAACGGAAGGACCCTTTAAGGGGACGGAAACTTGTTCTGATTCGTCGGTATAAATAACCTTAACATTTGAACGGAAGGACCCTTTAAGGGGACGGAAACTTAAACTGGAAAAACGTTCCTACTGAGGCCCCAGAATTTGAACGGAAGGACCCCTTTAAGGGGACGGAAACACACGCGGCTGCCTTTTGAGGTTTCGCAAATTGCATTTGAACGGAAGGACCCCTTTAAGGGGACGGAAACAGGTCTATCACTTGTCGTCCCTCCCTTCAGCCTTGTATTTGAACGGAAGGACCCCTTTAAGGGGACGGAAACGCTTCAGACAAAAGTTGATTCTCCTTTCATCAAACATTTGAACGGAAGGACCCCTTTAAGGGGACGGAAACCCCTTTAAGGGGACGGAAACTTAAACATGCCGGTGGAGAAAATTTTTTACATAATTTGAACGGAAGGACCCTTTAAGGGGACGGAAACTCTATCTCTTTATTGATGGTGTCTTTTTGTGTATTTGAACGGAAGGACCCCTTTAAGGGGACGGAAACGTTTTTAGATCGAGTAATTCGGATTCAATCTCCCATTTGAACGGAAGGACCCCTTTAAGGGGACGGAAACGCAAAACGCTGAAGCTGTATATTTTTGCTCCAATTCATTTGAACGGAAGGACCCCTTTAAGGGGACGGAAACTTCGTACCACATTTTATTGCGGCAAGTTTCTCCATTTGAACGGAAGGACCCCTTTAAGGGGACGGAAACAACTCGACTTGTCCTTTAATTTCCATGTTTTTATTTGAACGGAAGGACCCCTTTAAGGGGACGGAAACCCGGGGACGGACGCGGCGTTGCTGAGCATCATTATTATTTGAACGGAAGGACCCCTTTAAGGGGACGGAAACCTGCGCTGCCGTCCAAATGATTGAACCAACGGCAAAAGAATTTGAACGGAAGGACCCCTTTAAGGGGACGGAAACCCCCAGTCGCCCTGCCAGGTTCCGTCCCCGATGGGGCGGATTTGAACGGAAGGACCCCTTTAAGGGGACGGAAACTTCCAGACCCGCAGGGTCTAAAGGATTTACTTCATTCCCATTTGAACGGAAGGACCCCTTTAAGGGGACGGAAACTGGACAAGGAGTGTTTATCGACATTATGCCATATGATTTGAACGGAAGGACCCCTTTAAGGGGACGGAAACTTTCCCTTGAAAATTGCTTTCCAGGGAAAAACAATCAAATTTGAACGGAAGGACCCCTTTAAGGGGACGGAAACCCAACATTTCGATATACCAGCCATCCAGTTCGCCATATTTGAACGGAAGGACCCCTTTAAGGGGACGGAAACGTCGCCGGGAACGGCGTCAGTGAACACTATATCGGATTTGAACGGAAGGACCCTTTAAGGGGACGGAAACGGCAGTCTAGTACAGACTCCCCGCGGCCTCCACCTTAATTTGAACGGAAGGACCCCTTTAAGGGGACGGAAACTACTTTTGCAAAATGCGCTTGCAACGTGTTTTTGTTCATTTGAACGGAAGGACCCTTTAAGGGGACGGAAACGCCCTCTGCCTCCACCTTATCGGAGGCCTTTCTGAGCATTTGAACGGAAGGACCCCTTTAAGGGGACGGAAACCTGGTCGCGGCTACTATTTTGCCGTTCTCCACCAGGATTTGAACGGAAGGACCCCTTTAAGGGGACGGAAACCGTATGCCCTGGTAGCCGGTACCACATGCGTCAAAGATTTGAACGGAAGGACCCCTTTAAGGGGACGGAAACATTACCGTTGTCATCGGTATAATCATGCTGGTATACAAGATTTGAACGGAAGGACCCCTTTAAGGGGACGGAAACGCCCATTCTTCGGGCGTTACTGGTTCCAGGCTTACAATTTGAACGGAAGGACCCCTTTAAGGGGACGGAAACAAAAACAACCTGGACCGTAACCGCAGGTGCGGACCTTGCATTTGAACGGAAGGACCCCTTTAAGGGGACGGAAACACTCTCCACCGTCCCGGCATTTGTCGCCGGGAACGGCATTTGAACGGAAGGACCCTTTAAGGGGACGGAAACCGGGGTAACCGGGGACTGGAGAGTAGCGGGTATAAAATATTTGAACGGAAGGACCCCTTTAAGGGGACGGAAAAATCTATTTGGGTTCGGGGGTGTTTTTATCAGCTTTTTATATGTTTATGAACGAGGCGCTAAAATTGGTGTACAGAATAATTGCGTGATTATCGAAAGCGATAATTTAAAACGTACCCTGCCGATAGAAGGCATAGAAAACGTAATAATTTTTGGCGATACCAGCCTGAGCTCTAACTGCGTCAAGCATTTTATGGAACGGGATATCAACCTCACCTGGCTGTCAAACCAGGGACAATTTTATGGACGCTTGGAATCAACGCGCAGTGTAAATATCTATCGCCAAAGGCGGCAATTTGCCTGCGGTGAGGATGAAGAGTTCTGCCTGACCCTGGGAAAGAAGATTATTGGTGCTAAAGTTAAGAACCAAATCACTATACTGAGGCGTTACCAGAGAAACCGGCCGCAAAGTTCAGCTCAAGCCAGTATTGACGCTATGAATAAGCTCCTGCCTATTATAAATAAAGCAGAATGCCGGGAGGAACTGATGGGGTATGAGGGAAATGCGGCCCGGCATTATTACCAGGCCCTGGGGTCGTTGGTGGAACAGGAATTTTCTTTTTCGGGACGCAGTCGACAGCCTCCGCGTGATCCCTTTAATTCCCTTTTGAGTTTTGCTTATACATTATTGATGTATGACGTTTATACAGCTGTAGTGAACCGAGGCTTAAATCCCTATGCCAGTTTCCTGCACAGCATCAGAAACGGACATCCGGCTTTGTGTTCGGATTTGATGGAAGAATGGCGTCCTGTCCTGGCAGATTCATTGGCTCTTTATGTTACCAGCAAGGGTATTATTAAACGCGAGCATTTTGAAAAACCTGCCCAGGAGGGCGGAGTATATTTGGACAAACAGGCTTCCAAAATCTATATTGCAGAATACGAGAAGAAAGTTCGCAGTCGTTCCAATTATATAAATTATGTTGATTATTCGGTTAGCTTCCGGCGGGCGATAGAAATGCAGTGCCAGCGTTTGGCCCATGCAGTTGAAGAAGGTAATCCGGATATATATCAACCGGTGGTGATCAGGTAATGCAAAGCCATAATCGCATATTTATTTTTGACGAGTTTATTGCGGAAGAGAGGCGAAAATACTTGGTGGTAATTATTTATGATATTGTTGATAACCGCCGCCGCGCAGCCTTTGCCAAGTATTTACAGGGGTTTGGGATCAGAGTGCAAAAATCGGCTTTTGAATGTATCCTGCCCCAGTCCAAATATGATAAGTTGGTAAAAGGAATACCCGGGTTGATAGCACCCGAAGATCAGGTAAGGGTTTACAAGCTGACCAGCAATGCTGACATAAAATACTGGGGGTCAGTAGAGTTGCTGGAAGAGGAAGAAGTTGTAATTATTTGATTGAAACAACCTTTGGCGTGTTGTTTGGAGGGAATAAATTGTCTAAGGTCTTATTCAGTACCCTGGGGATGACCGACCCTATTAAAAATGATTATGATGGGCCATTGCTGCATATTATGCGACACTATAAACCGGATAAGGTTTATCTGTTTATGACTCGGCGGGTTTGTGAACTGGCGGATCAGGATGATCGCTACCAGGTGCATGCCGCACGGCTTTGCGAACGAGAAGGTTTCGCCTGTGAATTTATCGAATTGCGCTATGCTGATATAGATAATCCACAAGAATTTGACCTTTTTCATCCTATTTTTGAAAAAGAATTGGTCAATATACATAATGAAAATCCCGGCAGTGAAATTATAATTAACCTATCTTCCGGGACGCCACAGATGAAGTCAGCCTGCCAGTTATTGGCTTTGACCGCTCCTTTTCCAGTTATGCCTGTTCAGGTTACAACGCCAAATGAAAGTGAAAATTACGGGTCACCAAACTATGATGTAGAATTGACCTGGAATAATAATCTGGATAACCACCCGGAGATGGAGCCCCGGGACAGAACCCGTCTAGTGCAATCAATTAACCTGCGGTTCCTGTTTTTACGGGAAGCTGCCATTAGCAATATTGAAGCATATAACTATACTGCGGCCTTAAATATTCTCGCAGGAGTAAAGGATTTTATATCCCCTGATGTTATATGTTTATTAAAGGCGGCCCAATACCGCAAGAACATGGATCTTACCCAGGCGGAAAAGGAAAGCAGACGGGTCAAATATGATTTATTTCCGATTAAATCCGGAGATGGCAAGGAACTGTTTGAATATTTGCTTTTATTAAGTTTGCAGCAACGGTCTGGACAGCTGATGGATTTTGTGCGCGGTATTTCACCGGCATTGAGCAAACTCTTTGAGTTGTTTTTGCAGGAAAAATGCCAGAGACATATTAAGAGGGACTATTGTGAGGAAAAACAGCGGGGTTCTGGGCATTGGAAAATGAAAAGGTCTAAATTGGAAAAGATGGATCCTAATCTGTTGGCTTACTTTGATTTGAGATTTCCAACAGGTTTTAAGGATAGCGACTTATCTTTTTCCGCACTGTTACCTATTATTGAGTTTGATTGCAATCCCCAGGGTTCATTTCCAAATGAAGCAGTATTGAAAAAAGCTCAGGATATGCGCGTTGTTGAGGAAAGCATCAGGAACAAAGCGGCGCATAATATTATTGCGGTAAAAGAAGAACAGTTTGCCAGGGAAGCTGGAATCTCCAGTGATAAATTAATAAGAGATATGCAATGGCTGTATAAATATATTTATCCTCATTATTTTACGGCCAATATTGATCCGTGGGAAAGTTATACCAAGATGAATAATGAAATTATTGCCCGACTTAAAACTTGAGCAAACCGAGATAAGAAAACGGACGAACCAAAAGAATTTTAATCAAAATAATGTATTAAGGGACGCGACCTTGCCCGGAGGAAGGTTGGTCCCTTTTTATTAATCCGCTTCAATCACAGGTTTTTGTGTTACGGTTTATAAATTCTATTTTATGTCCAAGTTGTTTATCACCAGACCGGTTATGAGCTTGGGATAAAAATAGGTAGATTTCTGGGGCATTTTATCCCTGGCACTGGCTACGTCTACGATTTCCTGCACCCGGGTGGGATTTATGAGCAGACCTATCTGGTAGGATTTGTTATCTACCTGTTCGACTACCCATTCTTCGCTGCGGCTGTAGGCCAGGTTTTCCTGATTGCGGCGTTCCTGTTCGCCGATGCCCAGTATCTGATCAAGGATGAGGTTATCCAGTAAAGCTACATCGAGATTCTTCCAGGCGTCTGATTTTTCCGCTGGCAGACAGGCGGACGCCTGGGGAAAATCTTTGAGTGTGAGCAGGTAAAGTTCCTGAGAGGCATAGAGGCCAAAGACGTGTTCCTTTTCACCCTTTGAAGCCATTTCCTCTATTAATGCGGGCAGATTATCCTTATTCCCCCGTTTTTCTATCCTAAAGAGATTTTCCAACTGCTGCAGGAAACTGCTCATCTTAAAATCTTTTAATTTACCGGCTACCCGGTGGGTTGGCAGAACTACCAGCCCTTCATCGAAAAGATTGACCAGGGTTGCCATAACGTAATCATAACCTGTAAGTCCCTGTTCTTTCATTTCCTCGGCATAACCCAGGGCGGTTTCGTAACGGTGATGGCCGTCGGCGATAAATATTTTTTTATCTGCCATAGTCTTGACTATTTTATCAATGATTTTCTGATCGTTTACCACCCAGATGCGATGGAATTCACCAGCTTCATCCTCAATGCTTATATCCGCGGGTTTTTCCTGGCTGTATTTAATAAGGCTGTTATCAATAACTTTCTTAGGATCGGAATAAAGTCCAAATATGGAACTAAAATTGGCATGGGTACTTCTCATTAAATGCAGACGGTCAGCTTTTGGCTTGGACAGGGTTTCTTCGTGAGGCAGGATATTGCCGTTTTCATAAGGTTCTACTTTTAAGCCGCAGAGCAAACCATTGCGAATTAGCCGTTTGCCTTTGATCGTAAATTCCTGCTGATAAAGATAAAGAACAGGGCTGTCTTCAGCGATCAGAGTCTGGTCTTCCATCCATTTGTGCAGATACTGTGCGGCCCGCGTATAGCGGTTGTTGCAGGCTGTATCCTGGGGAAAGATAAGTCCTAGTTCGAGACGAATAATGTTGACCGGATCTTCCGCATAATACCTGGCCTGGGCGGCTTCGTCAATGATGTCATAGGGAGGGGTCACCACTGAACTTAGTTTTTTTACTTTTTCCTGGTTGTAACGCAGCCCGCGAAAGGGAACAATGGTAGCCATATATAACGTTAATCCTCCTTGCCCAATTTCCTTTACACGCCTAAATTTTAGACTATAGCCTGTCTTATTGCAACTTTTTTCCCTGTCAGAGGTCTTTGATTCAGCATGCACATCTTAATGCAGCACCTCATAACACTTACTTTCTTGATTTATTGCCTGGCTAGTGATTTAATGAAATACTAAGGAATATTGCGGGGAGTCCTGATAATGTTGCTCGATTATCATATCCATGCGGCGGCCCATGGTGAATATAGATATGATTATGAATGGCTGAAATCATTTCTGGATACGGCTCGCCGGCAAGGGATAAAAGAAGTCGGATTTGCGGAACATGATGAGTTTGTTCAGCTTATTGATGCTAAGGTTTTGGCCGGGCTGCGCGGGGAATACGATGATGTTCGCATAAGATTAGGTCTGGAAGTTGATTTTATTCCCGGCCGGGAGCCGGAAATCGCGGCTTTAAGAAACAAATACGATTGGGATTATTTTATAGGTTCTATTCATTTTATTGACGGCTGGGGTTTTGATCACCCGGATTATGGTTATTTATTTGAAAAAAAGGATTATGATCAGGTTTATGAAGAATATTTTAGTCTTGTAAATAGGATGGCATTAAGCGGCTTATTCGACGTGGTTGGTCACCTAGACCTTATTAAAATATGGGGCCACCGGCCTTGGCGGCAGAGTACCCTCGCATATGCCAAGCCGGTTTTACACAGTATTAAAGGCGCCGATGGTAATAGAAATAAATAGTGCCGGACTGCGTAAACCGGTGCGTGAGATCTATCCCGCTCAAGAACTTTTGGAGGTTATGTTTTCCTTGAATATACCTATTACCCTGGGTTCGGATGCTCATCACCCTGAACAGCTGGGCGAAGGCCTGGCAGATGTGGTGAGATCAGCGCGGCAGGCGGGCTATAGAAAAGTGGCGGTCCTGGCAGGACGCAAACAAAGCCTGGTATCGATAGACTAACCCAACATGGCCGCAGGTTACAAACATAAGAGCATAACACATAAGGAATTGAAAAACCTAAAAATCTGCTATTGTTTAGTATTAATTAGCGGCTGTTTCATATTAATCAGCTAAGGAGAATTGTGGAATTGGAAAACCTGGCGATTTTGATTGTAAGTCTGGGCCTTATCCTGGTTGGGGCCGAATTGTTTGTTAATGGGATTGAATGGCTGGGGAAGAAGTGGAACCTGTCTGAAGGTGCGGTGGGCAGTGTGCTGGCAGCGGTTGGCACTGCTTTGCCTGAAACCCTAATTCCCATAATAGCCATAGTGTTCGGCGCCGGCAAAGCTGGCCATGAAATAGGCATTGGAGCTATTCTGGGCGCTCCTCTCATGCTCTCTACCCTGGCTATGTTTGTAACCGGTGTGGCGGTGGTGGCGTTTCGGCGGCGGCGTTCCCGGGGAGCAAAATGGTAGCTGATTACTCTACCATGTCACGAGACCTGGGATTTTTTATTGTGGTTTTCTCAGCCGCAATACTGGCGGGGTTTATTCCTCCCTTTTTCCGCTCTATCCAGCTGGCAATAGCAGCCATAATGCTGACTTCATACTTTCTGTATGTCCATACCATGCTGAATGAAGAACGCGACATTGAAAGCGACTCGGAAATGGCCCCATTATATTTGGCGCGCAAGTCGCAAAATCCTCCTGTGCTGGTGATACTGCTGCAGGTGGCTGGTGCTCTGGCGGTAATAATATTCAGTGCCAAGTTGTTTGTGGTGGAGGTGGAAGCCCTGGCGATCGTATATGCGGTACCGGCTTTTGTTCTGTCTTTAATTATCGCCCCCATAGCCACTGAACTGCCGGAGAAATTCAACAGTGTTATCTGGGTGTCAAGGGAGAAGGATACCCTGGCCCTGGGGAATATCACCGGAGCTATGGTTTTTCAAAGCTCTGTCATTCCGGCCCTGGGGATATTTCTTACCGATTGGCAGCTTACCTCCGGAGCCTGTATTCGGCAGCCCTGGCCCTGATTTCATCTCTGGTTATCTACTTGGAACTGCGAACCCGCAAACATATCAGCGCGCCTATTTTAATGGCGGGAGGTTTATTCTATGTCCTGTTCCTCACGGGTGTGTTTGCGGGAATAATTAAGTAGTATTGAGTAAAATATCGGGGGGATATCTGTGAATATAGAAAAGAGAATTGAGGAACTGGGTATTTTTATTCCAGCCGCCAGCAAACCGGTGGCAGCCTATGTGCCAGGGGTTGTTGCAGGAGATTTGCTCTTCATATCCGGGCAGCTGCCGGTATTTAATGGGAAATTGCTGTATTCTGGACGTGCAGGTCAGGACCTGAGTTTGGAAGATGGTCAGGCGGCAGCCCGTACCGCGGTTATAAACTGCCTGGCGGTTTTAAAGGATCAGATTGAAAGCTGGGATAATCTGGTGCGGGTTATTAAAATAACGGGTTTTGTACAGAGTGCGGATAGTTTTCATGAGCAGCACCTGATAATAAACGGGGCTTCACAATTACTGCTGGATATCTTTGGGGATCGCGGCAGACATAGCCGGGCGGCGGTAGGCGTCAATGCCTTGCCCTTAAATGCCGCCTGCGAAATAGAAATGATATGCCAAATTAAACGATAAAGGAGAATAAATAGATGACTGCAGCTGATCCATATGATAAAGCTCACGAACTGGCCCAGGCTATCATGAACAGTGACATTTACCGCAACTACCTGAATGCCAAGGAAGATGTAGAAAAAAACTTGGAAATCATGCGGAAAATACTTGTCCTGCGTGAGCACCAGATGGAAATCAACCGGGCCCAGGTTATGGGACAGAGCCTGCCGGAAAACAAACTGCGCGATGTAGCTATTGAACACGCGCAGTTATGCAAAGAACCTGGCGTGGCCGATTTTTTTGAAGCTGAAAGGGCCTTCATAAAGTTATATAATGATTTGATGGAAATAATTCACGAATCAGTCGGGCGCGCACTACAGGATTAATTCCTTTTTTCCCGGTGCTTCCGATTGCGTTCTATAGCCCAGCTCCAGTATTTGTTGGCTAAATCTATGTACGTTTGCTGGTCGGGGATAATCTCTTGTTGGATGTTTGTTATGGTTTTTTTATCAATTGAACCGTTGCGAACCAGCTCTCTCCCTGCCTGTTCTGCAGATGCCAGGACTTCGGCCACCCTTTCCTTCAGCTGGGGAGCGCTCATAAACTCGGATTCAGGCCGGTATATTTCAGCTATTATTTTAATCAGACCGCGCCTCTCCATGAAATGCAGCCAATCGGACATAGGCTGGAAATGGTCTGACTCATAAAAACCGGCTACGGACATGAAAACAATATGGCGAGACTTCCCGCGCAGGGGATGACTGCAAAGGTCATCCTTTTTTATTATGAAAGGTTCAGCCATGGGGATGCTGCGGTCCAGGAAGTTCTTGAACATAGCTGTGGGACCAAAGAAATATAGCGGTGTAGCCCATATCTCCAAATCGGCTTCTCTCACCGCGGTCAGAACGTCTTTCATATCATCTCTGAACGCACATTCGCCCGGGCTTTTTGTCCAGCAAGCGTAGCAGCCCGTACACATTTTGATATCTTTCTCACGCAGATTAATCAGTTCAACCGCGGCGCCTTCCTGTCTGCACCCTGATATGAAAGATTCCAGCATCATGGCGGTCTTGGATACCTTATCCTTTCTGGGGCTTCCGTTTACTGCTATAATCCGCAAAATATTTCCTCCTTAAAAATTACTGATAAATATATTTGGATATTCGACTATTGTGCCGGATATCCTTCTCATAGCCGATCTAAAAAATGCCATACCGGTCATATTTCTGATGCTATAAATTGGGTGA
>NZ_BBCE01000021.1 GCF_001311885.1 Syntrophomonas palmitatica JCM 14374
AACGAGAGCCTGCAAAGATTAAAAATGGCTATTACTCCGTACTATGCTATGCTTATGGACCCCGATGATGTGAACTGCCCTATAAGGAAGCAAGCCATACCCACCTTAAACGAGATTAGTGTTTCCGATTCTGACAGTGTGGACCCCTTGCATGAATCCAAGGATTCACCCGTTCCCGGGCTTACTCATCGCTATCCCGACCGGGTGCTGCTGCTGGTTACGGACCAGTGTTCCATGTATTGCCGCCATTGTACCCGCAGGCGTTTTTCCGGACAAAATGATAAGCTCTTCCAATTCGCAGCATCAAGAAAGCTATCGAGTATATAAAACAAAACCGTGAGATAAGAGATGTTTTAATATCGGGGGGCGATCCGTTGTGTCTTTCCGATCAAAGGCTGGAATATATCCTGCAGAATCTAAGAGCTATAGAACACATTGAAATTATCCGTATAGGCACACGTACTCCCGTAGTAATGCCCCAAAGAATAACACCGCAATTATGTGAAATGCTGCGTACTTATCATCCTTTATGGGTAAATACCCATTTTAATCACCCGAGGGAGATTACTCCTGAAGCCCAAACGGCATGTGCCATGTTAGTTGACGCGGGAATTCCTCTGGGTAATCAAACGGTGCTTTTAAAAAATGTCAACGACTGTCCTTATATTATGAGGGATCTGGTTCAGAAACTGGTTAAGATGAGAGTTCGTCCCTACTATTTATATCAATGCGACCTGTCAGAAGGTATTGAGCATTTTCGTACTCCGGTTTCGGCCGGCATAGAAATAATTGAAATGCTTAGAGGACATACTTCGGGACTTGCGGTTCCGACATTTGTTGTTGATGCACCGGGTGGCGGCGGCAAAATTCCTGTTAATCCTCAGTATGTTATTTCCAGTTCCCAGGATAAATTAATTCTCAGGAATTATGAGGGTGTTATCTGCACCTATACAGAGCCATCAGACAAGACCAGGAAATGCCATGAATGTGGTATCTGTAAGAAATACCTGCAGTATGAATATCGTGGCCTGGAAAAGTTGTATCAGAATTCGGAAGATTGTCTGGTCCCCTTGACCAATGTTCGTTTGAAGAGGAGGGAACAGTTTAATGGATTTCAAAGTCAGCCAAACTCCGCAAAATAGTTTGACTTTGCCCAGTTCGTATCTATGTTATCCGGAGCCTGCCAGTAATAGGCTAATCATAAATGATCATCGCGACCTTTCTATACAAATGCTGCAGCAAATTAAAGAGCATGCAAGCCGGCAGGGCATAGGAAAAATTATCAGTAAATGCAGAAATGATCATCTTGATTTATTTCTTGAAAACGGTTTTGTTCAGGAAGGAAAAATAACCTCTTATTTTGCTGGGGAGGATGCTTATTGCGTTTCTTGCTTCCTGCAATCTTCCCGCGCTTTTCCCAGACATGCGGACAAACAGGATAAAATTCTTTCTCAATGTCGAGTTATGGCGGAGATGAAAAGGACCGCTGAAAAGACCGGTTGTGAGTTCATAATAAGAAATGCCTCGACCCGCGATATTCCACAGATGATTAAAATATTTCGCCAGAATTTTGCTTCGTATCCCTCACCGGTTTTTGATGCCAAGTACTTAAGCAAGACCATGCAAGGTAAAATAATGTATAAACTGGCCCTGGCGGACACGCAAATTGTGAGTATTGCTTCTGCTGATATGAATCACATGTATCAAAATGCAGAAATAACCGACTGCGTGACTATTCCTCAATGGCGAGGAAAAGGATGTTTATCGGCATTGATTGGTGAGTTGGAAGAGGATTTACGGCGTTGGGATTTTCTAACTGCCTACAGCCTGGCCAGGGCTGGCAACCCGGGGATTAACCTGTCTCTTTCATCAAATGGTTATTGCTACGAAGGCAGACTGATAAATAATTGCAATATATGTGGAAATTACGAAGATATGAATATCTGGACCAAATGCCTGCTGGATTAATGTATGATATTACCTCCCAATTTATCAAGGGCTTCATCTATAGGCACATATAGCTCGTGAAGGTCTTCTTCATCCAAGAGCCCGTTACGATGAGCGTTTAGAAGAACGCCCTTTTCAGCTATCAGGCCATACGCCACGCTTCATTTTCTTGAGTCTGGTTTAATTGATCATCTTTTTCGTTCAGCAGATTTAATGAATATTCAAGATCGGCAAGACGTTTATTATATTCAGCGCTTATCTTTTCATAGCCTGAAACAGATAAGGCTTTTCTGTCTTTCAAACGGAGCAACTCCTTTTGAGCGGCTTCAATGGCCATTATTTCACTGGCTAACCGCCCGTGTTCAGACTGCGGATTCTTTACTCCGGTAAGCGACAGTTTCTTTAATAAAGGCCTGATGCTCAGACCCTGGGCAAGCAGGGAAAACAGGACTACACCGAAAGTAAGCAGAACTAAATCCGAACGGTTTGGAAAATCCTTACCCAAGCCAAGTACCAGGGCCATGGGAATTGCTCCCCGCAGTCCTCCCCAAAAAAGAACATGCTGCCAGGACAAAGGAATATTCCCGCCCAGCCTGTTGATTAAGGGAGACAACCCGTAGATTGATATTGCACGGCCTATTAGAACTACGAGCGCACCGCTTAGGATGATGCCGATTTTAGGGAAGAAATTTATCAGACTAACTTCAAAGCCTACCAGCAAAAATACGATAGAATTAACTAAAAAGGCAGCATATTCCCAAAATGAGTTTACAGATAATCTGGTGGTGGCTGACATGCCGGTTTGCATCCCATAGCTGCCTACCACCAGTCCGGCGGATACTACAGCTATGACACCGGAAACATGAAACCATTCCGCTAAAAGGTAAGACGCAAATGCCACTATAGTTGTCAACATTATTTCCAGCAGGTGATCATTGAATTCCCTGGTGAGGCGAGATGCCACGATGCCTATGCCGGCCCCCAATGCTGCTCCGCCGATAACCACCGTAAAAAAGGTTTTAACACCTGTTATTACTGAAAGATCACCTCCAGAAGCAGCAGCAACCAGCAGTGTAAACAATACGATAGCCACCCCGTCATTGAAAAGGCTTTCAGCTTCCATTATCAATGACAGGCGTTTACCTACCCCGAGTTGCTTAAATATTGCGATAACCGATATAGGATCTGTTGGAGCGATAAGAGCTCCGAAAACCAGACCCACTTCCAAAGGCAGGCCTAAAAAACGGTGGGCTAGATATCCTGTTACCAGCGCAGACACAGTCGTTCCCAACAAGGCGTAAATGCTGACTGATCGCCAGTTCATGCGTAAAAGGCTTATTCTCATATTTATTGCTGACTCAAATAGCAGCGGTGGCAAAAATATAGTAAATAATATTTGAGGTTCGAGATGAATTTGCGGCAATATGCCGGTTGGGGCAATTATCAGACCAGTTATAACCAGAGCCAAAGCATAAGGGACTCTAATGTAACGCCCGATCATGGCAACCATAGTGGCAATTACCATTAACCAAAAAAAAGCAGTAAAATCAAATCCGGTAACGACTGCGAACAATGGTGAACCTCCTTTACATGGGCATCTACTTATGATATAATACTACAATAAAATAATATATGAAAACGGTCAAAGCTAAACGGGTGAAAACCCGGTGTGTGGGATAGATTAGTCTAAGTTGCAGCAGGCAATATGAGAAATCTATCATGAGAAACCGGCTTACTGGGGTGGGTAGCCTTAATGGTTATACACCCTTTTTATGTTATGAAATAGTATCATAAATTTATTTGCGAGGTGATAATTAACTACATTAATACAACCAACAACATTTTTTGAAGAATTAGTTTAAATGTTACCCCTAATGCCGCTTAATCTCCATTACCCGGAGAGCGGGGGAACCGAGTTTTTGGGGTGAATCCGGAAGTTTTCCGGTAGGGATGTCCCTTGTCCCGAACCCGTCAGCTAACCTCGTAAGCGTGAAAAGGGAAACCGGGGAATATTAGAAATATGTTGGTTTTAACCTTAAATCCAACAAACCATACCCCGGGCCTTTTTCGCATGTTATCTTTCTCCAAATTTATTACAAAGGAGTGGAAAGCATGAAAGAAAAATTGGCCAAAGCTAAGGTGCCACTAAATTCTGCACTCAGAGAAGAGGAACTACGCCAGGATGCATGGGAATACCTTGATCGCGTAAAAGAGGTGTCTACAGGGTACAGAAACCATTCATTGGCACTACAGCAAAAACAAAGAATACTTGAATCGCTGGGTGGCAGCGAGAAAGACTGGCTGGACTGGAAATGGCAACTTAAACACCGTATTAAAGATGCTAATCAATTGGGGATGATACTTGAACTCAGACAAAAGGAAATACAGTTTATAGCTAAAGTCAGTAAACGTTATCGCTGGGCAATATCACCGTATTATTTAAGCCTGATAACCGATAATTTTAGAGATAGTCCAATTTACAAGCAGGCAGTTCCTGATATTCGCGAGCTTAAATCAGGTGGTTGCCTTGACCCTATGGATGAAGAAAATAGTTCTCCGGCACCATGTATTACGAGGCGCTATCCTGACAGATTAATCATAAACGTAACCAATCAGTGTGCTATGTTCTGCCGTCATTGCCAGCGGCGCCGGAACATAGGCGAGAATGACAGTCATTGCTCACGCGAAGATTTACAAAAGGCTTTACTGTACGTGGCAAGAAATCAAGAAATAAGAGATGTACTGGTTACGGGTGGGGATGCGCTGTTGTTAAATGACAACATAATAGCCGGGATATTATCCACCTTGCACGCTATTCCGCATGTGGAAATAATACGTTTGGGGACCAGGGTCCCAGTTACTCTTCCCCAGCGCATTACCCCCGAATTATGCGACATATTGCGTTCTTATCCACCGTTATATATTAATACACAATTTAATCACCCTTTAGAAATAACTCCCGAGGCTAAAGAGGCCTGTGATCGCCTGATTCAAGCCGGAGTAGTTCTGGGCAACCAGGCAGTACTTCTTAAAGGTATTAATGATGACCCTATAGTGATGCGCAAGTTAAACCAAGAATTGTTACGCATTCGAGTAAGACCTTATTATATTTTTCAGGCCAAGGATGTGGTTGGTACTCTTCACTGGCGCTGTAGTATAGAGACCGGTTTGGAGATAATGGAAAGCCTGCGCGGCCATACTTCTGGGTTAGCAATACCTACTTACGTAGTAAATGCTCCCGGTGGGCGAGGTAAGGTTCCGCTAATGCCAAATTATATCTTGTCAAAAGAAGAAGACGTGATTTATTTGCAAAATTGGGAAGGCCGTGCTATAAGCATTTTAAATTAACCCTTGAAAAACGTACTCAGCCCGATCATGCTTAATGATATGTGCATGATCGGGTATATTATTAGTAGATCTACAATGGAGGATTCGTCTTGGATTACTGGTTATCAATAGTCTTTTTTGCGGCAGCTTACGTTTTTATAATCGTGGATAAAGTTCATCGTACTATAGTAGTGTGGGTGGCTGCGGCCATGGTTTTGGCCTTAGGCGTTATTAGCAGGAACAAGCTGTGGAAGCGGTGGATTTCAATACTCTATTGCTCTTGATCGGTATGATGGTGATTGTAGGTATTACTCGCCGGAGTGGTGTGTTTGAATATCTGGCCATCAAATCAGCAAAAATGGCCGGGGGGGAACCCTGGAAAATACTTTTGGTGATTTCTCTGGTTACTGCCGTCCTCTCAGCTTTATTGGATAATGTCACCACAGCTTTGCTGGTCGTGCCGGTAACATTTGCCATAACTGACAGGCTGGAAATATCGCCTATGCCATTTCTCATTGCGGAAATATTGGCCTCCAATATCGGCGGTACCGCCACGTTAATAGGAGACCCTCCCAATATTATGATAGGCAGTGCCACGGGACTAGGCTTTATGGATTTTGTAACCAATTTGACTTTGCCTGTAATAGTGATTCTGCTACTGACACTTGCTATTTTACTTCTGATATATCGCCGTGATCTTGTGGCCAATGACGAAAATAAGGCCCGTATACTTGAATTAAATGAAATTGATTATATCAGGGAATGGTTACTATTAAAAAAATCACTGCTTGTACTGGGACTTACCATTATCGGTTTTTTTATTCACCAAACTTTGCATCTGGAATCTGCGACAATAGCCTTACTGGGTGCCGGCTTACTGTTGTTACTGGTGCGTGAGGACCCTGAGGAGGCTTTACTAAGTATTGAGTGGCCCACTTTATTTTTCTTTGGCGGTTTGTTTATTTTGGTGGGAGCCATGGAGGCCAATGGAGTTATTACAGACCTGTCACATACGGTATTAAAAATAACCGGAGACAGCCCGGTTAAAACAGGTATATTGGTTTTGTGGTTTTCCGCTCTGGGTTCGGCCTTTGTTGATAATATCCCTTTTGTTGCTACAATGATTCCTTTATTGCAAGATATGGGACAAGTTACAGGTATGTCAATGGATTCTGTATGGTGGGCGCTGGCTCTCGGTTCTTGCCTGGGGGGCAACGGTACATTGATTGGAGCATCTGCGAATGTTATTATAGCGGGCATCAGTGAACGTCACAACACCCAGATTCGTTTTATAGATTATTTAAAAGTAGGTTTCCCGTTGATGATTTTATCTATTTTAGTTTCTAATCTTTATTTGTATCTTTTCTACTGGAGATAAATCGTATCTGATTTTACTCTCCCATAACCTTGATGATAACCCGCTTTCTTCTGCGTCCGTCGAATTCAGCGTAGAAGATTTGCTGCCAGGGCCCCAGGTCGAGATCGCCATTGGTGACCGGCACAATAATCTGGTGGTGCACCAGTATGCTTTTAAGATGGGCATCACCATTATCTTCTCCGGTACGGTGATGATTATAATCCGGTCCGAAAGGGGCCAGTCCGTCCAGCATATTATCAATATCCTGCAATATACCTCGTTCATTGTCATTTACAAAAACACCCGCGCTTATATGCATAGCACTGACCAGAATCATGCCTTCGCTTATGCCGCTTTTTTTACATGCTTCTCTCACCTTATCAGTAATGCGGACATACTCACGCCGTTTTTCAGTATTAAACCATAAGTATTCAGTATAAAACCGCATGCGATATACCTCCTGAGTATATTAGTACATATAGTATATTTTTAAAGAAAAAACAAAAAGAATACAACTATTACTTCTCTAATCAGGTAAAATAAATAAAAATAACCTTATTGAGCGGGGGGAAAAACTGTGCCTCTAGACTTTGATGTTGAAGAAGGAGCATATGCCAAAATAAAGGTGGTTGGCGTAGGCGGCGGGGGAAATAATGCAGTTAATCGCATGATTGAAACCGGGGTTAAGGCGGTTGAGTTTATAGCCATGAACACCGATGCACACGTACTTTCTCTATCCAAGGCTTCCCAAACCATGCAGCTGGGAGAAAGATTGACTCGCGGACTTGGAGCGGGCGGCAACCCGGAAGTCGGAGCAGCCTCAGCCGAAGAAAGTGAAAAGGAGATATACAGAAGTCTGCAGGGGACAGATATGGTTTTTATCACAGCTGGTATGGGCGGAGGAACCGGTACCGGTGCGGCCCCGGTTGTAGCCAGAATAGCCAAGCAGCTCGGTATATTGACCGTGGGCGTTGTAACCCGGCCCTTTGGATTTGAAGGCCGCCGCAGGGCTCAGCAGGCTGATGCCGGGATAAAAACCCTTGAACCTGAAGTAGACAGTCTCATCGTAATACCCAATGATAGTTTAATGAAAATAGCCAAAAAGGATACTACATTTACTGAGGCATTTAAGATAGCAGATGATGTATTGCGCCAGGCGGTTCAAGGTATCAGTTCTATTATAGCTCGTCCCGCTTTAATTAATTGCGACTTCGCTGACGTTAAGACAATAATGGGCAACAAAGGTTCAGCATTAATGGGAATCGGACGAGCCCAGGGTGACAACCGTGCCGCGGAAGCCGCCAAGCAGGCTATTTCCAGTCCATTGCTGGAGACCAGTGTTGAGGGTGCACGGGGTCTGTTATTCACAATTTCCGGCGGCAGCAATCTTACCATTAACGAAGTGCAAGAAGCCGCACAGATTGTTTCAGGAATAGCGCATGATGACGCGGATATTATCTTTGGAGCTTCCATAGACGATTCTATGGGGGATGAAGTGGAAATTACCGTAATAGCTACTGGTTTTGGCAGTATTGAGCCGGCAAAACCGGTGCGGGAACCTCGATTAATCAGAGGGGCAGCAACTCCGGTTCAGGATAAACCTGCCACTGCACCAGTACCACCTCCCTTCCTGGAACGCGGCAACATTATAGATGATACGGATATGTCTATTCCTACATATGTGAGGAACACCGAACATAAAAACTCAATTTTGGATGTATTTAAAAAAAGATAGTTGACACGGATAGCGGCTGAATATTGCCTTGAGTCAAGCTGTCACGAAAGTTCAGATATAATTTGGCGCAGTTAACAATAATTCAGCCTTATAAGCGTATATTGTTTATTTATTATCATGGGCAGATTTTTGCCCATGATTTTTATCGCCAGGCAATATTATAAATATCGGTGCGGCGTTGTTTTAATACCGGGAGTTCCTGGCGTACCTTATCAACTATGGCCGTATCCAGCTTAGCCATAATGATTTCTTCTTTATTACCGGCCTGTGCAATAATATTGCCCCATGGATCAATGATTAAAGAATGTCCCCAGGCCTGGTAAACTGCCTTGGGATTAAGGGCTGGAGAGGCTGCCGCTAAATATACCTGGTTGTCAACCGCCCTGGTGCGCATTAACAGTTCCCAGTGCAGAGGTCCGGTAGTGGAATTAAAAGCGGCTGGGACCACCAAAAGTTTAGCTCCTTTTAAACTTGCCATTCTGGCCAGTTCGGGAAACCGTATATCAAAACATATCATAACCGCAAACGGGAATTCTTTAAATGACAGGATGCTTAACTGATCACCGGCGGACAGGGTGGCAGATTCCTGAAAATTGATTCCGCCGGAGATATTTACGTCAAAAAGGTGCATCTTGCGGTGCCGCCCCATAAGTTTTCCCGCCGAATCGAAAACAAAGCTGGTGTTGTAAAGCCTGCCGGAATCATCTCTTTCGATTACCGAACCGCCTACCAGGCAGATATTATGTTTCAGGGCTTTTTGTGATAAAAAATCCGTGCTGGGGCCGGGAAATGCTTCAGCATAATCAGGAAAAAGTTCAGCCTGGTATGGAGCATTAAAGACCTCCGGCAAAACTACCATTTCCGCTCCATTGTTAACCGCATTTTCTATCATTTCACCCGCGCGCTTTAAATTTTGTTGTTTATCATTACCAACACGCATCTGGCAAACCGCAAGCTTTATTTTACTCATCTTATTTCCCCCTCTTTTTTAATATTTGCTTATTAGGGCTCGCAATGACACATTATGGGCTAAGTGTTATACTTATTAGGATGAATGATATCAATTATCAATACAAGCCCAAAAGCCGCTCAAGCGGATTTAAATACGATTCTAAAATTCAAGGTGGTTGCTGATGAGTTCTTTTTATAAGGTTTCTCATGAATATCAGCCGCAGGATACTATAATCGAAATAAATGGGCCTAAAACCATAACTAGGATCGGCACAGGTTACTGTGCTGTAATAGCCGGACCGTGCGCTGTAGAAAGCCGCGAATCCTATTTGGACATAGCACGCTTTTTGAAATCTGCCGGAGCCCATATACTCAGAGGCGGGTTGTTTAAACCGCGCACCTCACCATATTCTTTTAAAGGCTTGGGAAATGAGGGGTTAGATATACTCGCCGAGGCCCGGGAAGTTACGGGCTTGCCGGTGGTAACCGAAATTATGGATGTGAGGGATCTGGAATCTCTATATGACCGGGTTGATATATTGCAGGTCGGCAGCCGCAACATGCAAAATTTTACGCTTCTGGAGGAACTGGGCCGGGTACGCAAACCTGTATTATTGAAAAGGGGACTCTCAGCTACTATTGAGGAATGGCTATTAGCGGCCGAATATATAATGACGGGCGGCAACCGTGAAATAATCCTGTGTGAACGCGGTATCAGGACCTTTGAGCCATCCACCCGCAATACCTTGGATATTAGCGCGGTCGTCCTGGCTAAAAAAATGTCGCACCTGCCGGTAATAGTCGACCCCAGCCATGCCAGCGGCAAGTGGCATATGGTGAGCCCGCTGCGCTTGCGGCGCTATCAGCCGGGGCCGACGGAATTATGGTAGAGGTCCATCAAGATCCGGACCAGGCCTTATCCGATGGGAAACAGTCACTGACTCCTGAGAATTTTTCTAATATGTTTAGAAAATTGAAGCATTAGTGTCCCTGGAAGACAAAATAATGCAAAGAAATAGTGATTGAATTTCTGTCATGGTTAATGCTATTGTATAAGTGTAGTATGGTAGGAACCAATAATAATGTAGTATGGTAGGATGGTGGGAAATATAGCGAGTGGCTAAGAGTGCCGCTGGTGATTTCTTCACTGGTGGTATTTTGTTTTTCTCACCCTCCCGATTAAAGGAGGATGTATTTTAATGATTATCGTAATGGAAAGAAACGCCCCGGAATCACAGATCAGGCAGGTGGAACAGAAACTGCAGGACAAGGGTTTTCAGGTTCACCTTTCCCAGGGGGTGGAGAGGACTATTATCGGCGCCATTGGGGAGAGAACTCAGGCTATTATGGAAGCTTTCGAAACCATGGGCGGAGTGGAGAAGGTGGTCCCCATTGTACAGCCTTTCAAAATGGCCTCTCGGGAGTTCAAATCAGAATCTACCGTGGTTAAAGTAGGCGATGGCTGGGTAGGTGACGGCAGTATGCAGGTAATTGCCGGTCCCTGTGCGGTAGAAGGCCGGGAAAAGTTTCTGGAAGTTGCACAGATGGTAAAAGACGCCGGAGCGACCATGCTTCGAGGGGGAGCCTTCAAACCCCGTACTTCCCCATATTCGTTTCAGGGGCTAGAAGAAGAAGGCCTGGAGATATTGGCCGAGGCTAAGCGAATTACAGGTTTGCCCGTGGTCAGTGAAATAATGGACCCGCGTATGATTCAGATGATGTGTGACTATGTCGATGTATTGCAGGTGGGCGCACGCAACATGCAGAACTTCTTCCTGCTGCGTGAACTGGGTAAATGTGATAAACCCATCCTGTTAAAAAGAGGACCATCCGCAACCATTGAAGAATGGATAATGGCGGCTGAATATATTATTTCGAGCGGTAATCCTCGGGTTATTATGTGTGAACGGGGCATACGCACCTTTGAAAAATACACCCGTAACACCCTGGATTTAAGCGCGGTTCCAGTAATAAAACAGCTTACCCATCTGCCGGTAATAGTTGATCCCAGCCACGGCACCGGCAAGTGGAAACTGGTAGAACCCATGGCTCTGGCGGCAGTGGGCGCGGGTTGTGATGGGTTGATTGTAGAAGTACACCAAAATCCTAGTGAGGCTTTATCAGACGGGCCTCAGTCGTTAACTCCGGACAATTTTAAGCTTATGGTGGAAAAAGTAACGAGACTGAGTGCGGCCATGAATTAGACTGCCGGAACGGGTGTTTTTATGCTTTGGAATATTTATATTATCGGTTTGGGACTTATTGGCGGTTCCTTGGGATTGGCGTTAAAGGACTCTCCCATGGCGGGCAGGATTGCCGGAACTGATACAGATACCAGTACGGTTAAGAAAGCCCTGGAAATGGGGGCCATTGACGAATATATGGGAATTGCGCAAGGAATACCAGAGGCAGATGCGGTTTTTTTGTGCACTCCTCTGGGCAGCTATCCCAAAATTGTGGAGACAATCGCGCCCCTGCTTAAAACAGGAGCTGTTGTCAGCGATGTCGGCAGCACCAAAGAAGGGGTTATGAACCTTTTTCAGAGCTTACCGCAGAACGTTTGGAAAATTGGCGGCCATCCCATGGCTGGAGCTGAAATCAAGGGCATTAACGGCGCTGATCGTTACCTGTTTGAAAACGCGGTTTACATTCTTACACCGCACCAAGAAACACCTCCGCATATACTGGAATCTTTTACAGCTTTACTGGAAACTACCGGAGCCAGGATGAAAATACTGTCTTCAACAAGGCATGACGAGATTGTGGCCAGTATAAGCCATTTGCCGCATCTGGCCGCTGTGGCCATGGTGAACCTGACCGGAGGTGATGACGAACACCTGATGATGGCGGCGGGGGGATTTCGCGATACCACCAGGATTGCATCATCAAATCCTGAACTCTGGGAAGATATTCTTTTCAGTAACCGGGAACACCTGGTCAAACGGCTGGATGAACTTATATTAAGCCTGGATAAAATGAAAGCAGCCCTGCTTGATGGGGATAAAGAAACCATGTTTTATTGTCTTGGCCAGGCCAAAGAAATACGTGACCGCATTCCCAGGGTTCACCGGGGATTAATGCCGGGAATATCAGAATTGGTATGTATTGTTCCTGACAAACCTGGTATAATCGGGCAACTTGGAGCTATATTAAGTAAAGATAATATTAATATTGTGGACATTGAAATATTAAGGGTCAGAGAAGGCGATGGGGGCACAATCAGACTTGGGGTCCCCAGCGCGGATGACGCCCACCGGGCTGTAGCTGCTTTACAGCGCCACTCTATAAAAGCCTGGGTAAGATGAGGAGGAAATATGCAAAAGGTTATAAAAAGGTCAGGACCGCTAAAGGGAGAAATTACTGCTGCTGCAGATAAGTCAATTTCCCACCGGGCGGTTATTTTTTCATCCCTGGCCAGGGGAGAAAGCATAATCCGCAATTTTTTACAGGCTGCAGATACCCTTTCTTCATGTTCCTGTATGCGTCAGTTAGGAGTAAATATTACTCGTGACGGTTCAAACCTGAAAATAAACAGTCAGGGATTAAACGGACTCAAGGAAGCGCCGGATGTTTTAGATTGCGGAAACTCTGGAACCACCATGAGGTTAATGACCGGACTCCTGGCAGCCCGCCCGTTTTTTACGGTTTTAAGCGGTGATGAATCACTAAATGGAAGGCCGATGAAAAGAGTGACCCAGCCTCTTCAGGCAATGGGTGCGAAGATATGGGGCCGTAAAGAAGGCGCTTATCCTCCTCTGGCTGTCAAAGGAAAAGAACTTGAAGGGATTAAATATAGTATGCCAGTAGCCAGTGCTCAGGTAAAGTCGGCTTTACTTCTGGCAGGTTTAAACGCCCGGGGGGATACGGTAATAATTGAACCGGAAAGATCGCGCGATCACAGCGAGAACATGTTGGCGGCTATGGGGGCTGATATAGAAGTTAACGGACATGAAATAAGATTAAAACCTGGCCGGGATTTGCAAGCCACAGAATTTCTGGTGCCCGGTGATATTTCTTCCGCCGCTTTTTTTATTGTTGGAGCAAGCCTCGTTTCCGGTTCGGAGTTATTGCTGAAAGATATAGGGATTAACTTTACCCGCAGCGGCATAATTGAAGTTTTGATAAATATGGGCGGAAATATTAAAATCGAAAACCGCCGCAATATTGGAGGGGAAGAAATAGCTGACCTGGTCGTGAAGAGCGCTGAACTGCATGGAACCAGGGTGGAAGGAGATATAATACCGCGATTAATTGACGAAATTCCCATTCTGGCTGTGGCGATGGCTTTAGCAAAGGGTGAATCCATTGTCAGTGGAGCTTCAGAACTTCGGGTTAAAGAAACTGACCGGATTGCGGCTATTTGTTCAGAGCTTGGCAAAATGGGGGTTAAAATTCAGGAAAGCGAAGATGGTTTCAGCATTCAGGGTAGTCCTGATTGCCTTACAGGCAATAAAGTGAAGAGTCATGGCGACCATCGTATCGCCATGAGCCTGGCAATTGCGGCTTTATGTGCTGAGGGCGAAACCACAATCGATGGCGCGGAAGCAGTTAGCATCTCCTTTCCTGAATACTGGGAATTACTGGAAAAGACATGCCGATGACGCAGACGCTTATGCGTTTCTGGATGTATAGAAAAGTATGGTTTGCAAACGGCTGTGGTTAAGTGTACTCGGGTGCGTGGGTTGGGCAATCGTGAGGTCATCGTGAACGGCAGTTCCGCCCCCCTGTCATTGCTGCAAAATTGTGAAAAGATTGCTTCGCTGTGTTTGCAATGACACAATAAAGGATTAGTTCGGGAACAACCGTACTGTCGTTGCCAGGAGCGCAGCGACGCGGCAATCTAAAACGATAATTCTGATCGCCCGGAAGGGCAAATTTGTTTCTTAAATAAAGCCTTGTGCTTACCTGAAGTTAAATGCAAGAGTGATTTGATAATTTTTAAGTCTTAAAAATCCGCTTGATTCATTGTTTGTAGTTTTACCTCAAGACCAGGTATGATAGAATTATAGAGAATATTTGCAGGTGAGCACGTAATGAAGATAGCGATAGATGGTCCGGCTGGGGCAGGTAAAAGCACCATAGCCAGGCTTTTGGCGCGTAAAACGGGATATATATATATAGATACCGGAGCTATGTACCGGGCTTTAACGTGGAAGGCCCTGCAAAATAATATTAATATTAATTCCGGGGAAGACTTGGAGAGGTTGGCGCGGGAAACCAAGATAGAATTTCAGTACAGTTTAGAGGACCAGAAGACCATTTGTGACGGGCGAGATGTAAGTCAGGAAATTCGTTCCCCAGAAGTTAATGCTGCTGTATCTGTTGTTGCTGCCTATAGCGGGATACGTTCTATTATGGTCAAGTTGCAGCAGCAAATGGCCCGCAATCACTCTGTAGTAATGGATGGTCGCGATATAGGCGAATGCGTCCTGCCCGATGCGGATTACAAATTCTATTTAACTGCCAGCATAGAAGAACGTGCGCGCAGAAGGCAAAAAGAGCTGCTTGCTTCGGGATATGATGCCGAATATGATGATATCAAAAACGAGATTGTGGCTCGGGATTTGAATGATGCCAGCCGAGAAGTAGGGGCATTGAAGGTTCTGCCTGATTCCATCGTTATTGATACCAGTGAATGCCATGTGGGTGAAGTTCTCGATAAAATGCTGGAAATTATGAAAGGAACCTAGTGTGTTATATAAAATATGCCGGGCGATATTAAAGGTTTTTTTGTTTCTTTTTGGTTTGAAATCGGAAGGAATACATAAGCTACCTGATAAGGGACCAGTTATCGTGGCTGCCAACCATGTAAGCAACTGGGACCCGATTTTGGTGGGAGTTGTATTGAAACGCCCGGTGCATTTTATGGCCAAGGCGGAATTGTTTCAAAATCGTTTCCTGTCTGCGCTTTTTAGCGGTTTACATGCTTTCCCGGTTAAAAGGGGAGCAGCCGATAGAAAAGCTATCCGTAAGGCCATGGATTTACTGGACCAGGGTGAGATATTGGGGATATTTCCCGAAGGTGCACGGAAAAAACTTAAACCCGATGCAGCTATACAATCCGGTGTGGCTATGATTGCTTTAAAAACCGGCGTTCCGGTTTTGCCAGTAGCCTGCATCGGTACGGATCGCAATTTTCCACTGGGGTGGTTCAAGCCTTTAATGGTAAGAATCGGCAACCTTATTACCCTTGAGGAATATCATAACCAGAAGGTCAACTCATCCAGCATGGAAGAACTAAGTCAGAAAATTATGCAGGAAATTAACCTTCTTATGGAATTCTAAAGCAGGAATTAACGTTATTGTTCAGAAACACTATATACGGGGTGTAAATTTGCGAACAGTTCTGGCCCATAAGGCGGGATTTTGCTCAGGGGTAAGAAGGGCTTTTAATATGGCCGAAGAGTCGCTGGCGGAAGGCGGCAAATGGTATTCCCTGGGCCTGCTGGTGCATAACGATGAGGTGGTTGACTATTTCAAAGCTCGTGGCTTGGAACCGGTAGAAACGCTCGAACAAATCGAGGACTGCAAAGCGGGCATAATTGTTCGGTCACATGGAATTTCACCAGGAATACTGGAGACTGCGCAACAAAAGGGCTTGAAAATAAAAGATGCTACCTGTCCGCTGGTTAAGCGTATTCATGAAATAGTCAGTTCTTTACGTGACGATAATTATGATATAGTTATTTTTGGAGACCGTAACCATCCCGAAGTTGAGGCTATAGCAGGTTGGTCGGGTAACAAAACCTATATAGCAGGTAATATAAGCGAAGCCCGAAACATTAAAGCCAAGAATTTAGGGGTGGTTTCACAGACCACTAAGGACGAGAGGGATTACCATGAATTAATTGATACCCTCTTATCTCAAAATAAGGATGTAAAAGTCTTTGATACCATTTGTCCGGCAACGCGTCAGCGCCAGCAAGCCGCACGTGAATTATGTCGGCAAGTTGATGTGATGTTGGTTATTGGGGATAGGAAAAGTTCGAACACAACCACTCTATATAAGGAGTGCCAGGATACCGGAGTCAGTACTTTTCAAATTCAAAACGCTGAAGAGATTGAAGAAGAATGGTTTAAGGCTGCCAAAACAGTTGGTATAACTGCAGGCGCTTCTACTCCGGATTGGATAATTAAGGAGGTATTGGATAGGATGACGGACTACCAGGACATGGAGACAAGAGATGCTGCCGAAGATCAGGGGGAGCGGGTGGAGACAAAAGCTGATCACCCGGAGCCAGAAAATATTGAGAGGAGTCAAGAAGAGTCTTTCGCTAAAATGGAAGCAGAAATGGCTGAATTTGTGCCTCCCAGCAAGGGAGATATTATTAAAGGCCTTGTTATACAGGTTTTAGATGATGAAGTCATGGTTGATGTAGGCGGGAAGTCCGAAGGGATTATCCCTCTGCGTGAAATGTCCAATCAGGATATTGATTCAGCACGCGACCTGGTTAAAGTTGGCGATGAAATAGAGGTTATGGTTCTTAAATGGGATGATGACGGAACCATTCTCTTATCAAGGAAAAAAGTCGAAGCGCAAAGGGCCCTGGATTCATTGGAAGAGGATTTCAATGAAGGGCGGGTAATTAAAGGGGTTATTTCCGGCAGCGTAAAGGGCGGTCTGCTTGTAGATGTGGGCATAACAGCGTTTTTGCCAGCATCGCATGTTGAAGATGGTTATGTGCGTAATTTAGATGAATATATAGGCAAAGAAATGCAGTTTAAAATAATTGAATTTAACCGTAACAAACGCCGCGGTTCACAGATAGTGCTATCCCGCAAAGACCTGGTGGCCGAAGAAAAGACCCGCTTGAAAAAGGATTTCTGGGAGAGTATTGCTGAAGGCCAGACTAGAACCGGACGTGTAAAACGGGTTGTTGACTATGGTGCCTTTATTGATTTGGGCGGATACGAAGGGCTTTTACATGTTTCGGAAATGGATCATAAACGGGTGGAACATCCCTCTGATATTATGCAGGAAGGCCAGGAGATTGAAGTATATATTTTAGGCGTCGACCGTGAGAAAGAAAGGGTATCTTTAAGCCGTAAGAAGCTTCTGAAGAGCCCCTGGGAACTGTTTTTAGAACAGAATCACGAAGGTGATATTATTGAGGGTACAGTGGTCAGAACCGCACCATTTGGAGCTTTTGTTGAACTGCAGCCCGGTGTGGATGGGCTCATTCATATATCTCAATTAGCCAATCGCAGAATTGACAAACCCGAGGATGTAGTGAGCATTAATCAGAAAATCATGGTCAAAATTTTGAATATTGATGAAAAAGAAAAACGGGTGGGACTGTCCCTGAGAGCCGCGCAGGAAGATCAAGAACAGCAGGAAGCTAATGAATACATGGAGGAACAGGAAAAAGGAGAATAGGCATAAACCATAAATATGGGGGGTGAGATAAATGCCTATCTTCGATTTTCAATGTCAGGACTGTGGGGAAAAGTTTGATCTCATGATTTCCAATAACGAAAAAGATAGGGTAAAATGTCCCCGCTGCAGTTCATCGCATATTAAACAAATGCTGTCCTTGTTTAATACGGGCAGTTCAAGCAAGTCAAGTCCCGGTCCTGTTTCTGACAGGTGTTCTGGTTGCTGCAAAGCAGGACCTGGAGGCACTTGCGGGTTAAAATATTAAGCCTTGAAGCTGCCGGGGGCAGCTTTTTTAATGTATGAGAAAATATGCTTCACAACAAGCTGTGAACAAGAGCCTCGGGAAAACGGCCGCAAGGCAGCCTAAAGTGTCATTGCCAGCGCAACTGAAGTAATCTTGTTCTTAAGCTGGGAGGGAAAATGGTTTATAAAGCTTGCGGGGCTATATTGGCCGGTGGAAAAAGCAGCCGCATGAAATTCAATAAAGCCTTTGCTAAAATTAATGATAAAACGGTTCTAGAAATAATTATCGATAAGTTTACATCATTTTTTGCTGAAACCGTCATTATCAGCAATCAACCCGAACTTTTCAGAAATTTTGGTCTAAAGGTTTTCGAGGACGTCTATCCTTATTTGGGGCCGGTCGCTGGTATTCATGCCGCTCTTTATTATGCTCGTTTTGATCCGGTATTTATTTTAAGCTGTGATATTCCCTTTATAAATATGGATATGGTTGCTTATATGATTGAGCGCATTGATGACCATCAGGCAGTAGCCATCGAAATGGACTCCTATATACACGCTACAGCCGCGGCATATTCAAAAAGATGTTTGCCGGTTTTTCAGGATTGTCTGGAAAATGACAAACTGAAACTTACTCGTATTGTACAGGAAATGGACACCTTGATATTAAGGGAAGATGAATTGCGGCAGTTTGGAAATTTATCTGAATTATTGCTTAACGTAAATGATCCGGTTACTCTAAAATTAGCCCAAGAAATAGCAGGGAGGTTGCGGCTGTGAGAGACCAACGCAAAACAGACCATATCCATATTGCAGTTAAAACCCCCGATGGCCCCTGTTCAAATGGCTTGCAGGACATGTTTCTAATCAACCAGTCAGTCCCTGAATTAGACCTGGAGGATATAGATCTAACCTGCGATTTTTTAGGCAAGAACCTGGAATATCCGTTAATAATAAATGCCATTACAGGGGGAAACGAACAGGCCTACAGGATAAATCAGGGTTTATCATTATTAGCGGCCAAATATGGCCTGGCTATGGCAGTGGGTTCCCAAACCATAGCCATAAGGGACCCTGGATTGAGAGACAGTTTTAGAGTAGTCAGAGATAATAACCCCGAGGGGATAATTATGGCTAATGTGTCAGCCAACAGTACTGTAGAAGAAGCCCTGGCGGCAGTAGATATGATCGATGCCGATGGACTGCAGCTTCATTTTAACATTCCTCAGGAACTGGCTATGACAGAAGGTGATCGCAGGTTCAGGGGACTCCTGGAAAATGTGCAGAATATTGCCTCAGCCTGCAGAGTACCAGTTATAGCTAAAGAAGTAGGTTTCGGTTTCAGCCGTGAAAGTGTTTTTATTCTTTCTGGTGCGGGTATTAAAACGTTTGATATTGGAGGCAGCGGCGGCAGCAATTTTATTGCCATTGAAGCCCAGAGGGGCGGAAACTTCAGCGATGTTAATGAATGGGGTATACCTACTGCTATAAGCCTGGGCGAAACAGTAAGTACGGGACTTGATCTGCAGGTAATAGCTTCAGGCGGTATTAGAACTGCCTTGGAAACAGCCAAGTGTATAGCTATGGGTGCTGATTTGGTTGGAATGGCGGGAACACTATTAAAAATACTTTTACAAAACGGTCTGCACAGCCTTGACGAATGGTTGGATAAATTTTTATTTAAACTCAAAGCTATCCTGCTCATGACCGGTTCCAAAAACATAGATGAACTGCAAAAATGCCCGCTGATAATCACAGGCAATACGGCTGCCTGGCTAAAAGCGCGCGGAATTGATGTAAGCAAATGGTCCCTTCGTTAGACGGCAGATATAGACTACAGTGGATGCTATTCTCAAAATGATTTTCTTACTGCAGGGTAAGACAAAACCCTTCACTCATCACTCCTCGTGTTTCCCATCCCGAAAAGACATTTTAAATGTCTTGAATTCTGTGTATAATCTCTCTATTCTACATAAAAGGCGCCTGTGCTGGTCAAGCTAAATAAAACATTTTAATGCTGGAAAGGATGGAATGTAGATGAGGACTTTCCCGTTTGGCTTGATCGCGCTCCTGGTAGTATCCATATTGATCTATTTCGGCGCAGCCCACCGGGTCTTGGACCGCATGAGACTTACCGATAAATCAGCTCTGGCAGTAATTGCTGCCATTATTGTGGGCAGTTTTGTCGATATCCCGGTAACCGCTCGGGTGACCATTAATCTGGGGGGAATTATTGCTGTAATCTTGGCTTTCTATGTCCTGCTGGGCGCAGGTACCGCCATGGAAAAAATCCGCGCCGTAGTTGCAGCCGCAGTAACGGCTCTGGTATTGTTCCTGGCTGCGAGATATCTGGGGGCTGAACCCGAAAGCATTTTTATTGACCCTATTTATATCTATCCTATCGTTGCCGGTATAGTAGGTTATCTGGCAGGCCGTTCCCGGCGGGGCGCATTTTTTGCAGCGGTAATCGGCGTTCTGGCTTTAGATATTGGACAATATATCTACCTTGTCAGGACCGGAGTCAGGGGAACCGTGCATATAGGCGGAGCAGGCGCGTTTGACTCACTGGTTCTGGCTGGAATCCTGGCAGTATTATTGGCTGAGTTTATTGGGGAAACCCTGGAGAGAATTCAAGGAGGTCCGCGTACAGAGGACCGCCCTGAAGATTTGGTAAAAAATCTGCGTGAACCGGAACCTGCTCATAAACCCCTGCCGAAAGAATCTGAAAACGGGGGTGAGAATCATGAATAAAAAGAGTTTATGGTTAACGTTTATTATGCTGGCCATCTTTATCCTGGGAAGCTGCGCCCTGGCTGCGGGGCAGGATGAAAGACCGGTGGGACAGTATATGACCCTGGTTGATGAAAACAATCAAATTATACTGCAGACAGGAAGTCAGGTATACAAAGGAGATGAATATATCAGCGCTGACAATTCGCGTTATAAAGTAGTTGAAGTGGTGGGCCGCACCGCCCGCTGTGTCTACAAAGGCAAAGAAACCATGCCGGAAGTAGGATATAACGCGCAAAAAAGTGCCTGGTACTTTAAAGATACAGCCATACCGGCGGTAAGCGGGAAAAAAGCCACGGTAGCTATATACCATACTCACAGTGATGAATCCTATGTGCAATGACGGGAAGGAAAGCATTAATGGCAATGGCGGCATCTATGACGTGGGGCAAAGTCTGTCTAATCGTTTAAAACAGCTGGGTTTTAATGTGATTTACAATAAAAACAACCATAATCCTCATGATATTAATGCCTATAACCGTTCGCGCAGAACTGCCGCGGCTTTATTAAAACAAAGACCCGATGCCATAATTGATGTGCATAGAGATGCAGTGCCAGCCGGTCAGTATCAAGCCAATGTAAACGGTAAAGAAGTTACCAAAGTTAAGCTGGTGGTTGGCAAACAAAATCCAAATATGAAAACCAACCTTGAGTTTGCTAAAAGAATGAAATCCATCATGGATAAAAAAGAACCGGGTCTGTCAAATGGCATATATATTGGCAAAGGCGATTACAACCAGGATCTCAGTCCTCATGCGATGTTGATTGAAGTTGGCGCTCACACTAATAACAAAGTCGAAGCGGAAAAAGGGGTAAGATTATTTGCGGATACCCTGCCTATGGTAATGGGTGTATCAACCAGCAATGCTAAATCTGACTATAACAAAATAAATACCTCACAAAATCAGGCTGCCGCCAAACCCCTGGCCCAAGAAAACAGCTCGGCCTGGACCACTATATTGTTGATTCTGGTGATAGCAGCCGCAGTCGTGGGCGGATTTTACCTTTTGAATCGCAGGAACACGGAAAGGCCATAATGGAAAACTATGGTCTAGTAATCTTATGTGGGGTTGTGGCTGGATTTTCAGCCCGATGGTTTATGTTGCGCAGTGATTACCGCCATTACCCCACCTGCCCCCATGGGCAGCTAACCCATCTCGCTTTGGGGTTTATTGCTGCGGCTTTGGGAGCCGTAGCCGTACCAGCTTTGGCAAAACCTGATTTTGTGGCGGTTACCTTTTTAGTATTGGCAGCTCAGCAATTTCGCGATATACGCAATATGGAACGTGAAACCATGATGAAATTAGAAGAGACCAAGCTGATTAAGAGGGGTACCGATTATATAGAAGGCATTGCCAGGGTTTTTGAGGCGCGAAATTATTTAGTAATAATGACAGCCGTTTTGACCAGTGGAGCGGTACACTTCTGGGGATGGAAATATGCTTTGTTAGTCGGGCCTGTATTAATAATAATCTCTTTGCGTTTAATGACGGGTTCATATATCGGTGATATTGCTAATGTTCAATTGGCCCAAGTACATTTTGAAAACAGTATCTTAAAAGTCGGTGATGTGGTCATTATGAATATAGGGCTGGAGAAAACCCGGGAAAAGATACTGCAGGAAGGCCTAGGGGTTATTATCAAACCGGTTGATGATGATGCCCGGCTCACCTTGGATGCTCCGGGTCAGCGCATGGCTATTATTCATGATGTGGTTTCAATATTGGGCAGTAAAGTGGACGTGGGTGATACTGAACTTATGCCGGTAATCAGGAAACAAATTGACCAGGGTTACCTGGCCTTTTTTCTGTTGGCTAATGAACCCGATGGTGAATACCTTGTGGAAATTATAAAAAGGGTACCGGTTCTGGAAACGGCTCGGGGGACCACACTAAGCAGCTTCTATGGCAGGAAGGCGGCTGATTGAGATAGATATTAGCATTAAAGAGTATATTTTAGCCATAGTAACCCTGGACCGGGAAAAGGTTGTATCCGCAGGTTGTCCCTTGATAGTAGCCGCAGATAAAGCAGAACAGGAAAAAATCAGCTTGTACCTGGCCAGTATACTGGATGGCGTAGTGCACGATCTGGAAAATGGCATTTTCTTTGTATGCAAACATTGAGAAGCGGTCTATCAAAATTTTATCTTGGTTAATTGGAGGTACATTCCTTTGAAAATAATCTATCACTGTTTTGGTGGATCTCATTCATCGGTAATAGCATCTGCATTACACCTCGGCTTAATTGACAAAAACCGTCTGCCCAGCATGGACGAAATGATGGCTTTGCCATATTTTGATAAGACCAGTAAGGATGATTTTGGGTCGATTCGGTTTGTAGGCAAAGATGAATTTGATAACGAAATCTATGTACTGGGCAAAAAAGGATTCGGCAATCGCTTTTCAGCATTGTTGGAGGGAGTGGCCGAAATACTCGGTGTCAGCGGGCAGGTTATGGCGGTTGATTGTATGAATCGTGTAAATCTATTTATGAAACTAGGAGGTTTCACATCGCGCCGGGTGGGGATGGCCAATGTTGGCCGTCCGGTTCTGGGGAAAGGCACCAGGGAGGCCTTTTTCGATTTGGTTAACCTGGTTGAAATTACCCGTCTTAAAGTGCTAAACATAAATAAAACGCAGGTGCAGGTTTAATGAAAATCATGTTTATTGGAACCAGCGGAGTTCATCATCCGCTGTTGGCTGCTTATTCATTTTTAAATATAGCGGTGCAAGATTTAAATGACATGCCTGTTTTTGGTAACGCCAGACTGGATGCTGCCGGATCGCCTTTATATATTGGGGAAGATTCTCGGGGCAACCAGGTTTATACGCTGGGAATGGGCAAGGAGGTGCTGTTGGGGAAGAAAGCTATCGAGGACCTGGTGAAAATACTGGGTTTTTCTTCACGCGATTTAATTGTTGAACCGGTAAGTGTACTCGGAGAAACATGGCTTCCCAGCCTAAATAAAATCTCGTTGTTTTTAGGCGGAAACTTTATACTTCGCCGCCTCTCATATCGGTTTCTAAGAATGCAGCACCGGCATATATTCCGACAGGTAAACGAAATCAGCAAGAAAATAGCCGCGGATTAACAGATTTGTATTATACTATATTTTACAAATTGACTGTGACCTGCGGCCAGGTATAGTTGCAAACGAAAAACTGCTTTCATCAAATAAATTTCCCTTTTCCTGTGGCTTCAGTCTATGAGAAAATGTATCTTGAACTTACGTTTAAATGTGGGGGCAGAAAGTGAAAGCTCTTATCACAGGTATTGCACCTGACAGCATTGCCGCAGAAGTGGGGATAGAATCGGGTGATTATTTATTATCCATAAATGGTCACAGGATTTATGATGTTCTTGACTATCAGTTCTATGCTCAGGAAGATTACATGATTCTGGAAATTGAAAAAGCGCGAGGCGAAGTTTGGTCTATAGAGATAGAAAAAGACTACGATGAAGATCTGGGGTTGGCGTTTGATGAACTGGTTTTTGACCGGATTAAATCCTGCCGAAACCGCTGCGTATTTTGTTTTGTCGATCAGCTTCCTCGCAAAATGCGTAAAACGTTATATGTAAAAGATGATGATTATAGGCTTTCGTTTTTAACCGGTAATTTCATAACCCTAAGTAATCTTAATGAAAAAGACTGGCAAAAGATTACCGGTATGCGTCTTAGCCCTTTATATATTTCCATCCATTGTTTGCGCCCGGAATTAAGGGCTGAAATTATGGGGAATGCAAAGGCCGCACACATTAAAGAGGATCTGCAGCGGCTGCAGGAAGCAGGAATAGAGGTGCATACCCAGGTGGTGCTCTGTCCCGGTATAAATGATGGTGAGGTGCTGGACGAGACTATCGCAGGTTTGGCCGATTTATTCCCCATGGTACGTTCGATTGGCATAGTCCCGGTCGGTTTAACCGGTCACCGTGATAAACTCACTAACTTGAGGGCATTCACCAGTACGGAAGCCAGTGACCTGGTGAAAATGATTTCTGTGCGGCAGCGTGAATTCAGGAAACGCTTTAAAACTGGTTTTATCTATTTGGCTGATGAGTTTTTTATCTTATCCGGCCTGAATATTCCGCCAGCCAGGTATTATGATGATTATTGCCAGGTAGAAAATGGCATTGGCCTGGCCCGGATTCTGCTGGATGAATTTGCTGCCCTGGAAAAATTACTGCCAGATCGGATTAGTCCCAGGGAAGTATACCTGGTCACAGGAGTTTCAGCTTTACGGGTTTTACAGGATATTGTAAATCGACTTGATTTAATCAAAGGTCTTAAAGCGGAACTGGTTCCTGTAAACAACCGGTTTTTTGGAGGCAATGTTACTGTTACCGGTTTGTTAACCGGCAGAGACATTATAGCGGCCCTTGGGGATAAAAAGGGAATGGCTGTTGTTCTTCCGGGGGTTTTATTAAAACACAGTTCCAGTATGCTCCTGGATGATATAAGTATTGAAGATATTGAAAGGGAAACCGGAGCGAGGATATCTATTACGGATGGCAGTGCCCGATCCCTTGTGGAAGCGGTTCTAGGACAAACCCTGTAAGGAGGATTAAGATGGGGAAACCGGTGGTAGCTATCGTTGGACGCCCCAATGTAGGTAAATCAACCCTGTTCAACCGTCTGGTGGGGGCAAGAAAAGCCATAGTTGAAGATGTACCGGGTGTTACCCGGGATCGGCTCTATGATAATACCGACTGGTCCGGCCGGGAGTTCATAATAATTGACACCGGTGGGATTCGTTTTGATGAAGGAGATATATTCTCTAAAGAGATAAAAATGCAGGCTGAAGTGGCCATAGAAGAAGCGGATGTCATAGTATTTGTTGTAGATGCCCGGGAGGGGATAACCACTGAAGATGAAGAAGTGGCGCAATTGCTGCGCCGGTCAGAAAAACCGGTAGTCCTGGCTGCCAACAAAGTAGAGAACTTTGACCGCCAGCTGGAGTATTTTGAATTTTATAATCTGGGTTTGGGAGAACCTATACCGGTTTCTTCTATGCATGGCATGAACACCGATCAGCTGTTGGATGCGGTGATTGAAAAATTTCCGGATGCCGGACAGGAGGATGATGACCCCGATACTATAAAGATTGCTATTGTAGGCAGACCCAATGTGGGCAAATCTTCATTGGTCAATGCCTTTTTGGGTGAATCCCGGGTCATTGTCAGTGATGTTCCCGGTACAACCAGGGATGCTATTGATACTCCATTTAAGTACAACGGCAAAAAGTACATATTGATTGATACTGCAGGGATCAGAAAGAAGTCGCGCATAAAAGAAAGCACCGAAAAATATAGTGTTATCCGGTCTTTAAAGAGCATTGAGAGAGCAGATGTGGTGCTTTTTTTGCTCGATGGCACTGAAGGGGTTATCGAACAGGATAAAAGGATCGCAGGTTATATTCATGAAGAAGGCCGGGCTAATATTATCGTAGTTAACAAGTGGGACCTGGTTAAAAAAGATGAACACACTATGAACCGTTTTGATAAAGATATTCGTGAAGAGCTGAAATTCTTGTCTTATTCCCCGATTATGTATGTGTCAGCCGTTACCAAACAGCGCGTGTTTAAACTTCTGGAGATAGTAGATCTTGTAGCGGAACAGGCTGCTCGCCGTATTACTACCGCAGAACTCAACCGGGTGCTTAATGAAGCAATGATGCTGAATCCTCTGCCAGGCGCCGGCAAACGCAAGGTGAAAATATATTATGCCACCCAGGTACGCATTACCCCGCCCAGTTTTGTCTTGTTCACCAATCATCCAGATTTGGTGCACTTTTCATACCTGCGTTACCTGGAAAACGCGATGCGCAAGAATTTCGGTTTTGAGGGGACGCCGATTCGCTTGATAGTCAGAGAAAAGAGCGGTATTTAGCGTTTAACAAATTATATTAGGGGGAGTTATTAGGTGAAATCGTTGGGGTTGGTTTTATTATGTTATATCATCGGGTCCATTCCTTTTTCCTATCTTTTTCCTCGCATATTTGCCAGGGTGGATGTGCGTTCCCGGGGCAGCGGCAATGTGGGAGCGACTAATGTTTTCCGTACCACGGGCCCGCTGGTGGCAGGTTTGGCTTTAGGCGGAGATTTATTTAAAGGTATAATCGCAGCCTGGATAGGCAATATAACTGGAACTAATATTATGATTATCATGTGTCCGGCTGCTGCCGCTATTGGTCACTGCTACCCGGTGTTTCTAAAATTTCGCGGCGGCAAAGCCGTGGCTACATCCGGAGGTATTGTACTGTTTTTCATGCCCAAAGTTGGTTTTATACTTTTGGCTTTGTTTGGCGGAATTACTCTTATTACACGTTACGTTTCCCTGGCCTCAATTACCGTAGCTTTGTTTCTGCCCCTACTGGCCATGTTCATGTATCAACCCGCGCCGTATGTAGTCCTCTGCTGGATTCTGGCTGTACTGGTTATCTATCGTCATCGCGAAAATATAATCCGATTAAGAGCGGGTACGGAAAGCAAAATAAACGACCGGGCATAGATTGTATCCCCTAAGTATTCTTAAATCAATAGTGGTGGAGGTAGGGATGAAGAAGATTTGCATTTTGGGGGCGGGGAGTTGGGGAACTGCACAGGCTGTGGTATTAAGCCGCAATGTCACCGAGGTTATGCTCTGGGGTCGTATAGAAGATGGCATTGAAGATATAGAACGGGAAAGGGAAAATAAACGCTTTTTGCCTGGCGTGTTCCTGCCGCATAATATTATTCCTAGCAGCGATTTGGAGAAATCGCTCTATAATGCGGAGATGGCGGTTCTGGCGGTTCCCGTGCAATCCATACGCTCCGTTCTGCATCAGATAAGACCATTACTTGACAAAAAGTCTCTGCTGGTCAATACCGCCAAGGGCCTGGAGATTGCTACCGGTATGCGCATGAGCCAGGTTTTTATGGATGTGTTGGGTGTTGATGTTAAGAACCGCTACACGGTGCTATCAGGTCCCAGTCATGCCGAAGAGGTAGGCCGGGATATTCCTACTGCCGTAACTGTAGCTGCATATAAAAAGGAAAGTGCTTTTCAGGTACAGGATTTGTTTATGAATGACAATTTCAGGGTCTACACTAATCCTGATGTGGCCGGAGTAGAACTGGGCGGAGCCTTAAAAAACATAGTTGCACTGGCAACAGGTATTTGTGAAGGATTGGGCTATGGCGACAATACAAAAGCTGCCTTGATGACCCGGGGGCTGGCAGAAATGATACGCATGGGAACGGCCATGGGCGGTGATATCAGGACCTTTAACGGTCTTTCCGGCATGGGCGATCTGGTAGTTACCTGCGGCAGCAGACATTCGCGCAATCATCGCGCCGGATTGATGCTGGCTCAAGGTTGTGGAACCGAGGAAACCCTAAAGGCAATCGGCATGGTAGTGGAAGGTATACATACCACCAAGGTAGTGCATCGTATTGCGGCGGAAATGAAGATTGACATGCCGATTTGCCAGGCCTGCTACCGGGTTCTGTATGAAAACCGGCCGCCTGGAGATGAAGTGGCCCAGCTTATGAAACGTGACCGGAAGAATGAAATTGAAGAGACAGCATTAAGTATAGAAGCATGGCAGACAGAGTAAAATAACACCCCTTGATCAAATTTATTGGAAAAAAGTGTGCAAATAGGTACACTTTTTTCTTTTCTGGTTATATTAGCGAATCTGAATCAATATACTTGTACTGTTATAGCCTGATTGCAAATAAAGGTATCCGTAATCGGAGGGAGGATGCCTGAAAAGTCTAAATCCGAGGGAGGGAAAATGCTAAGTGGAAGGAAACAACATCTTAAGCGATATCGCTGAGAGAACCGGAGGCGACATCTATCTGGGAGTGGTAGGTCCGGTTAGAACCGGAAAATCTACCTTTATCAAAAGGTTTATGGAACTCATGATTTTGCCTAATATTAAGGATATTTATGACAGAGAACGGGCTAAGGACGAACTTCCCCAGAGCGGTGCCGGAAGAACTATCACCACGACAGAACCCAAGTTTGTTCCCAATGAGGCCATTGAAATCACAACTGCCGGCGGATTAAGCCTCAAAGTCAGACTGGTCGATTGTGTAGGCTATACAGTCGAAGGAGCCTTGGGTTACGAAGAGGATGAAGAACCTCGCATGGTAAAGACTCCCTGGTTTGACTATGAGGTTCCCTTCGAAGAAGCGGCCGAAATAGGTACCAGGAAGGTCATTGCCGATCATTCCACCATAGGAATAGTTATGGCTACAGATGGCAGTATAGGGGATCTGGCCCGCTCCAGTTACGAATTACCCGAAGAAAGAGTCATAAACGAACTGCGGGAATTGAATAAGCCCTTTATAATCGTTCTTAATTCTACGCGGCCCTATGACCGCGAAACCCTGGAATTGGCTGAACAGTTAAGCGATAAATACGGGGTCAGTGTCATTCCCAGTGATGTGGCCAAAATGTCAGTTGACCAGATTTATGGCGTATTGGAAGAAGTCCTTTATGAATTCCCGGTACAGGAAGTCAATATCAAGCTGCCCCGCTGGGTGGATGAATTGGATGAAGATTTCTGGCTGCGGGACAATATGGAGACGTCCATTCGAGAAATATTGAATGACATTCGCAAGGTAAGAGATGTAGACAAGGCCATTGAAAAACTAGGCGAAGTGGAAAACGTCAGTTATGTCAGCTGGAGGAGATGAATCTCGGAACGGGTGTAGCCAGTATTGATGTAACTGTTCCCGAAGATCTCTTTTACCGTTGCCTGAGCGATATAAGCGGTTTTAATGTGGAAGGCACTCAGGATATTATGCGGCTGATGAAAGATTTCAGTGTGGCCAAACGTGAATTTGACAAGGTGTCTTCTGCCCTTGACGAAGTCAGGCAGTCGGGTTATGGGGTAGTAACACCCCGGCTTGAGGAAATGCTCCTGGAAGAACCCGAATTGATACGGCAGGGCAGCCGTTTCGGGGTAAAACTGAAAGCCAAGGCTCCATCCCTCCATATTATCAGGCTGATATAACCACCGAGATTACACCAATTATCGGAACTGAAAAACAATGCGAAGAACTGGTCAGGTATATGCTGGATGAATTCGAGGAAGACCCCGCCAAGATTTGGGAATCAAACATATTCGGCAAATCTCTGCACGACCTGGTTCGAGAAGGAATCCAGAACAAACTGCACCGCATGCCTGAAAATGCGCAGCATAAACTGCAGGATACCTTGCAGCGCATTGTAAATGAAGGCAGCGGAGGACTGATCTGCATCATAATTTAACCAACCTTCAACCTGTGTGAGCTGGCTGCAAAAGTCAGCTCTTTTTTTGTTATCATCGTAAATGTAAGCCATTCTCTGTAATTGGAATCAGCGAAGCATTCAAAAACGCCCCGACCGGTCTCATATGCCTTAAAATGCATGCAATGCCAAAAAACAACAAAACATTCCACTAAATGACTATATGCTTGATTATTGGATAAAGTATAGTTTATGATTAAAATATATGGCTTCATTGGGGGAGTAGGATGTCTAAACGAGACCCGTCAACCGCATTCATCTGCCTACAAACACCAAATGATATTTTGTCCTATTGTGCAGCCTTCTTAGAGAAAACCAGTGATGGGGTCTTGTTGATTGATGAAGATGGGCAGATCATATTTTGGAACCGGGCCATGGAAACCATCTTTGCTATTAAAAGCAGTGAAGCTCTTGGGGTCAAAGCATGGGATATACACACGCTGCTGGCAAATCAGTCCTTTGAGAATGAGGACATCATTGATAAAATCCGGACAGACATTACCCGCGCTTTACATAGCGGTGAAGCGAATTGGATGAAAGGAACTCTGGAACAAGAGATTATTGACCGTAATTCACAGCAGCGGTATGTTCAATTCAGTTTTTTTCCCATTGAGACTGTCCGGGGCTTTATGATCGTGTATAGCACGTGACATCAGCGAAGAGCATAGAATGCGCGAACAACTAAAAAATAGTCGCGAACAGTTACAGAGTATTGTGGATAATGCCAATGAAATTATTTATACACTTTCACCCGAGGGGATATTTACCTACTGTTCACCAGGATGGACCCGTATACAAGGACATGAAGTGGAGGAAGTCGAGGGGCATCATTTTGAAGAGTTTGTCCATCCAGATTATATTGAATATTGCTGGCAGGCTATAAACCTAATATTTTCTACGGGAAATCCCATGAGAGATGTAGAATACTTAATCAAATATAAAGACGGAAGCTGGGGATGGAACGTTTCCAGCGCCGCACCTATCAAAAATAACAAAGGAGAAACATCATATATAATTGGGATTGCCACTAACATAACCGAACGCAAGGCAATGGAGAGCGCTTTACGTGAAAGTGAGCGTCGTTTGCGTCTTATCCAGGATAATATGACGGATATTGTACTGCAGGCTGACCTGGAGGGCAGGTATTTGTATGCGTCACCTTCTCATGAAAGGCTGTTAGGGTACCCAGGAAAGCCTGGCGCATCAATGTTTGAATACATGCATCCCGAGGATCATGCCAAGGTGCGTGAAGCCATTAAACAAGGATTAGAAAGCCTGGAAACAGTCAGTGTGGAATTCAGGCAGTACCAGCTAACAACTGGAAAATATATTTGGTTGGAGGCTTTAGGGTCAGTATTATTAGATAGTCACGGAAATCCTTACAGATTGCAAGCGGTTAGCCGTGATATAACCGCCCGCCATTGTTATGAGGAAAAACTCAAATACCTCAGTAAACATGATGCTTTAACTGGATTATATAATCGCGCTGGTTTTGAAGAAGAACTCAAACGATTGGAAGGCGGTCGTTTCGATCCAATTGGTATAGTTATTTGCGATTGTGACGGCCTAAAACTGGTAAACGATAAGTGCGGACACCAGCAGGGTGATAAATTGCTGATATCCATTGCTGAGGTATTGAAAAAGTGTTTTCGCGAAACTGATATTATCGCCAGGGTAGGCGGGGACGAATTCGCCATACTCTGCCCCCTGTGTTCAAGCCATGATTTGATCGCGTGCGTTAACCGTCTGGAACGCCTGGTTCAAGAACATAATCAATCCAGTATTCAGGTTCCATTGTGCTTGTCTTCAGGGTATGCCGGGCGGCATAATTCTGGCATTAAGCTTGAAGAAATCATGCGCCAGGCTGATGTAAACATGTATAAACAAAAAACCGCTAACCGTCCAGTATTTAGGAATACTTTCCAAAAAGCCGGCCTGCTTAATAATTAATACCGCTGAACAGCCTCTAATAGCTTTCCAAACTATGTACTTGTAAGATAATATTATGAGTGGTAACATCCTTGCCATTAATCAGACCTATCTTTACATTAAGCTGATGGCAAAAAGTCAAACTAATAGCTGTATGGAAAAGAACATAACGCCATCTGTTACCAGGTAAAATAACAGATACAAAGCTGAACGGAGGGACGAAATGATTAACGCTGCGCTGTTGGGATTCGGAACGGTAGGTTCGGGTGTTTTCACATTGCTGGAGCAAAATGCTGAAACGATTACCAGGCGGACAGGTGATTCAATAAGGATAAAACGAGTATTCGAACGCGACCGCGAAAAATGTCTGGCATTCGGAGTAGCCCCGGAAAGACTGGCAGCAGATATAGAAGAAATCTTAAACGACCCTGATATTGATATAGTAATTGAATTAATTGGGGGAATAGAACCAGCCGCAGCCTTTATTCTGCAGGCTATGCGGAAAGGCAAACATATCGTGACCGCAAATAAGGACCTCATAGCCAGTCGCGGCCGTGAACTATTTGCAGCCGCGGAAGAAAACCATGTCGATTTCTATTTTGAAGCCAGTGTAGCTGGGGGCATTCCCATAATATATCCCTTAAAACAATCCCTCTCCGCCAACCGTATTCAGGAGGTGATCGGGATTCTCAACGGCACTACCAACTATATATTAAGCAAGATGAGCATGGAAGGCCGCAGCTATAATGAGGTTTTGACCGAAGCTCAGCAGTTGGGCTATGCTGAAGCTGATCCCTCAGCCGATGTGGACGGTCTCGATGCGGCACGTAAAATAGCCATTCTATCTTCTATTGCATTTAATACCCGGATAACTGTTGATCAGGTATATGTTGAAGGAATAACATCAATTACCCCCGCTGATATAAAATATGCTCGTGACCTGGGTTTTGTTGTAAAGTTATTAGCCATTGCCAAAGAGGAAAAAGAACAGATTCAGGTCAGAGTTCATCCGGCTTTCCTGCCGAAAAGTCATCCCCTGGCATCAGTGAATGATGTCTTTAATGCGGTGTTTGTACAGGGAGATGCTGTAGGTGAGATCATGCATTATGGACGTGGTGCAGGCAAAATGCCTACAGCCAGTTCCGTAGTAGGTGATGTCATAGAGATAGGGCGCAATATATTAAACCACAGTAATGCTCGTATCGGATGCACTTGTTACGAGGAACGTGAAATCCTTAATATCGGTGCTTTGCAGGCTATGTTCTATATCCGCATGACGGTTACTGACCGCCCAGGAGTCCTGGCAGGCATTGCCGGAGTATTCGGCAATAACAACGTTAGTATTGCCACAGTTCTGCAAAAAACCAGCCAGCAGGACCTGGCTGAACTGATACTTATAACCCATAAAGTTAAGGAACAAGACCTGCGCGATGCCCTGGCGGTATTAAAAGGGATGAGTATTGTCGGAGAAATAAATAATGTGATAAGGTTGGAAGGGACAGACCGTTAATAGGAGGAATTATGTTTGCAGTAAGGGTTCCAGCTACTATTGCTAATCTGGGACCGGGGTTTGACACCCTGGGCATGGCTTTGCAGTTATTTATGGAAGCCGAAGTAGGTATATCAACAGGTTTAAATGAGTTTATCTATGAAGGTTTAAATGCTTATGAAATAAAGATGGTTGATGAAGACAATCTCTTCATCAGAGCCATGAACCGTGTATTTGAGAAAGCCGGAAGGTCCTGCCCCCCTTGCGGGTGCATATTAAAAATGATATACCGCTCGGCAAGGGATTGGGGAGCAGCGCCGCGGCTATTGCGGGAGGACTGTGCGCGGCTAACTTTATGCTGGGCCAGAGGTATTCCGCCCGGCAGCTTTTGGCCTGGGGTCTGCAGATGGAAGGCCATGCAGATAATATTGTTCCCGCTATGATTGGCGGCTTAACTACAGTAATGATTTATGAAGGGCGAGTCTATTACCAAAAGGTATGTATACCTGATGTAATTAAAGTGGTGGTGGCAGTGCCTGAAATTGCCCTGTCCACTCGTGAATCACGGGCCGTATTACCGGAAAACGTTAATATGCAGGATGCTGTGGCTAATTTGCAGCGTGCATGTTTCCTATTGGCCAGCGTATATAATTCAGATGTGCGTAATATTCATATGGCTATGGAAGACACTATATACCAGCCGTCCAGGAAAGGTCTTATTCCGGGTTTGGAACACGTAATAGAAATGGCTTCTGATGCCGGGGCTATAGGAGTGGCATTAAGCGGCGCCGGGCCTTCAGTGGCCGCGTTTGCCACCGGCAATGAACAGCAAATAGGCCAGGCCATGATGGAGGCTTTCGCTGCCAAGGGGATTGACAGCAGGGTGTTATACCTCACACCATACCAGGAAGGCATCAAAATCCTGGGCAAGAGATTTTGACGCCGCGAGTACGATTTTAAACGTGAGGAATATATATGGAGCAGTCAGTAGAAAATATTGCGTTTTTCAGCGTGTAATATTTAGGGAGTGGTATTTTTGTCATTGTACGTAACTAAATTTGGCGGAAGTTCGGTAGCAAGCCTGGAGAGAATCAGCAGCATTGCAGCGAGGATAAAGACTATGCTGGAAGCGGGCAATGAATTAGTTGTAGTTGTATCTGCGATGGGAGATACTACAGATGATTTACTGGAGATGGCTTCATCTATCGGTGACAACTTATCTTGCCGGGAAATGGACATGCTGCTCGCGACCGGTGAACAGCAGTCTGCAGCATTATTAGCATTGACTCTTAATAAAATGTGCGTTGAAGCCATTTCTCTTACCGGCTGGCAGGCGGGAATAAAAAGTGATTCAAGCTACAACAAAGCTCGAATAAGCGGTATTGATAACGACCGGATCAGAAATGAACTGGCCAAAGGCAAAGTTGTCGTTGTAGCCGGTTTTCAAGGTTTATCACCCGAAGGCGACATTACCACCCTGGGGCGTGGTGGGTCGGATACTACAGCGGTAGCTCTGGCCGCCAGCCTAAAAGCTGACCGCTGTATTATTTTTACTGATGTGGACGGAGTATATACAGCTGATCCGCGTATAGTCAAGGAAGCCAGAAAGCTTGAACGGATTTCCTATGAGGAAATGCTGGAACTGGCAAGCCTGGGAGCGGTGGTGATGCAGCCCCGCGCTGTGGAATTTGCCATGTTGTTTAATGTCGATGTTGAGGTTAGCAGTAGTTTTAACCATCAACCAGGTACAATTATTACGGGGGTAAGTGATATGGAGCACCAAAAAGTAGTACAAGGAATTGCACATGATTTAAATTGCGCCCGCATAGGCATATTTGATGTGCCTGACCGGCCAGGTATTGCCAAAGCACTGTTTTCAGGCCTGGCTGAAGAACGTATTAACGTTGATATGGTAATTCAAGCGGCTATGCGCGATGGTCGCAATGATATCGCCTTTACTATTGAACGCAATGAATTATCACGTGCTTTGCCGGTGGTGGAAAGATTAGTGCAGGAAATCGGAGCTACCGGGATATCATATGCTGATAATGTGGCTAAAATTTCAGTTGTCGGAGCAGGAATGAAGAGTAATCCCGGGGTGGCGGCTTCAGTATTTTCAGCCCTGGCTGATGAAGATATCAATATTCAGATGATCAGCACTTCGGAAATAAAGATTTCATGTATAATTGATGAGACCCAAACTAAGCAAGCGGTTGCCGCACTGCATCGCAAGTTTAAGCTTGCGGAAGATGAATAGACACAGAACCCACAGACCTTTATGGTTGGCACAGACTGTAGCATATTTGGAATGGAACATAAAAAGGGACAGCCTGTTTACAAGTGCTGTCCCCGTAAATTAAACAGCTATTTGGCGCTGGGCGTGAACAAAGCCTTGCCGTATTTGTCTTTGCCAAAATTGGCAATCATGGCCTGGCCCTTTTTGCCGGTCATAAATTCTATAAAGGCATTAGCAGCGTTCTTATGAATAGTAGGGTATTTGGCCGGATTGACAGCGATAACCCCGTAGGGATTCAACAGCAGCTTATCACCCCTTACCATTTCCTTCAGGCCCGTCTTTTTTTGCCAGCTCAAGTAGGTGGCTTCGTCGGTTAACGTATAGGCGTTCATTTCATTGGCTATCATCAGGGTATCGCCCATGCCCTGGCCTGATTCCACATACCAGCGCCCAGCCGGTGTAATCCCCGCTTTGGTCCATATGCTCAACTCTTTAGTGTGGGTTCCTGATTTATCACCGCGGGAGATAAATTTCTTCTTGGCCGCGGCGATCTTTTTAAATGCGGAGGTAACGTCAGCCATGCCCTTTATTTTGGCCGGGTCGTTTTTAGGGCCGACGATAAGGAACTCGTTGTACATGACGTCTTTGCGGTTAATACCGTACCCGCTGGCTACAAAAGCGTCCTCCTGGGCGCGGGAATGTACCAGCAGGACATCGGCATCGCCCTTTTTACCCATTTCAATGGCTTGTCCGGTACCTACGGCTACTACTTTGACTTTGGTGTTATAGTCCTTTTCGAATACCGGGATCAGGTAATCCAACAGTCCTGAATCCTGCGTGCTGGTAGTAGTGGCCAGGACCAATGTACTCTCGACTTTATCTGCGGCAAAGGCTGAAAGCGCCGCGCCCATGCCCAGCAAGATTACGCAGGCAAGCAGAATAGCAACAGATAGCTTGTTTTTATACATAAAAGCATCTCCTTTCGTTATTTCAATTCTGATGGGACCCTGGCCGGATTATTGAATTCAGGCGGCACAATAGGAATTTGCCCCGCGTTACTCATAATATCCTGGCCTTCCTTACTCAAAACCAGTTTAACAAAATCCATGGCCAGGCCACGGTTGGGGGCGTTGCTCGGAACAGTCAATGCGTAGATGATAGGTTGGCCTGTTTGTTCTGCCTTTGTTCCTTTTGCGGCATCGGCGGTCAATACTTTAGCATTTTTATAGAATTCAGCCTGCTTGAGGCTGGAAAGGTTAATAGCTTCAGGCAAAGCAACATATTTAAAACCGTTTTGTTGAGCTACAGAAAGGTACTCAAAGGCGTAATCCAGCTTCCCGTCCTTCAATGCTGCAATCAGGTCGCTGGCACTGTCGTAAACCTTTTCCTCGGGACAGCCTGCTATCAGCTTTTCATACAGCCCCGCTTTTTTATAGTATTTCTCGGCCAGCTGCCAAACCATTAAAGCCCTGTACCCGGCGGGATCAAGATCAGGGTTGGTATGAGAATAGACCACCTGAACGGGCCAATATTTCCGGCCAGTTTTCCGCTTTAATTTCTTCGGCAAACTTGGACTTGTCGGTGTAGCATAAGACCATTTCATTCCTTGCGAACATGGCATACCATTCAGTATATTTAGGTACCATCAGCTGGTCAAAAACCGCGTAATCAGCCGAAGCCACAACGTCAGCCAGACGGCCTTGCTCACTCACTTTGCGGGCACAATCCAACGAACCAGATGGTTCCAAATAAATACGCGCCCGGGGATGGGATTTAATAAACCTGGCTTTTAATTCGGCCATGGGAGCCTTAAGGCTGCCGGCGTGGAATATAGTTAATACATTTTTATCGACGGGGGCGCTTATACCTACGCAATAGTTGGCCCCGTCCCAGGTGATTTGTGCTCCTAAAGCTTCCGCAACCTGGCGCAAGGGAACGTAAATATGCTCTTCATTGGTTATTATTGCCTTCACAGGCGCTGCCACCTGGTTATTAATAATGAATTGGTTTTTAGCGGCATCGACCAGTACTTCACTGTCGTTTTTTGTCAGTGTAATGGTCCCGTCTTTCGAATTGGCTTTCGCGTCAATATCCAGGCAGTCGGTAATAACCGATACCGGCACTAAAGTAACGCCGTCCTTCAATATGGCATTGGGATAGGGCGTATATAGCTGGCCATCGCATTTAAAACTAAGGTCGGCGGCCATTGCTTTACCACCGCACAGAAATCCTACCAACAATATAAAAAATAAAAGCCTTTTCATAACACAATCCTCCTTGCTGTCCCAAATTATAATTTAAGCTTAAACTAGCGCCCTGTGTTCATTTATCAGCAATAGGTTAATTAATAGACCATAGTACCATCCAGAAAGGCCCTGCTGCGTTCATCGCGGGGATTATCGAAAAAAATCGCGGCGTCGGCCTGTTCCACCAGTTCGCCGTTAACCAGGAGAATAACTTCGTCGGCCATCCTCCTGGCCTGGAACAGGTTGTGCGTTACTACCACGACACTGGTACCGTATTCCTCATGGTGTTTGCGCACTATTTCTTCAATAATCTGGACACTATGCGGATCAAGGTTGGCCGTAGGTTCGTCCAGGAGGAGGACTTCCGGCCTGGTGACCAGAGCCCGCGCCAGGGCTACCCTTTGCATCTCCCCTCCGGAAAGCTTCAAGGCGGGATAATGCATAAAATCCGTCATACCGACAAAGTCAAGCGTTTCCCGTACCGTTTTGTCTATCTGGCGGCGCGAGTATTTGCGCAATTTCAGCCCGTAAGCGATATTATTATAGACGGTGGTTTTGAACATCAGGGGGCGCTGAAAAACCATGCACATCCGCCTTGATATTTCCCAGCTACGGAACCCAGGAGTGAATAAGCTGCCCATAAACCTGATATCGCCTGTATCGGGCCTGTCCAGAAGATTTAGTATGCGCAAAAGCGTAGTCTTACCGGCGCCGTTGGGACCCAGAATAGCATAGATACGTCCCTGCTCAAGGACCAGCTTATCAATGCTAAGAACAGTCCTGTTGCGAAAGACCTTACTTACATTGTCAATTTCGTATAGGTTCATGGCATCATCCCCGCTTGAGGTCAAAATCATCGGCGTTTATCAAAACAATAGCGCTAACAACAAAAGATAAGACCAGTAAAATAAGGCCCAGAGCGATACCCATTTCAAAATTGCCCTGCCGGGTTTCCAGTACGATTGCGGTAGTCAGCACTCTGGTATAATGGCGTATGTTTCCGCCGACCAGCATTACTGCGCCGACCTCGGCGAAGGCCCTGCCAAAACCGGTCATTATCCCGGATATTATACCGGTACGGGATTCATTTAAAACTGTCCAGGCGGCCTGAGTCCTGGTAGCGCCCAGGCTGCGGGCCTGGTCATAAATGCTGCTTTCCCTGGCGGCAATCGCGGCGGCGGAAAGCCCGGTTACTATCGGAGTTACCAGCAGACATTGGGCCATAATCATGGCCCTGGGCGTGAAAAGCCACTCCAGGTTGCCCAGGGGACCGCTCCGCGACAACAACAGGTAAACCAGGAGCCCTGCCAAAACAGGAGGCAGAGCCATAAGGGTGTAGATTAGTTGCAGCAGCGTTTTTTTACCAGGAAAACTTGATAAACCGATACATGCTCCGAGAGGAATACCTATTAAAGCGCTGATAATGGTAGCCGTTCCTGAAACTAAAAGTGATAATTTAATTATTTCAAGTATTTCAGTTTGTTGGCGCATCAATATTTGCAGCGAATCCATTACGACCTCCGATGAGTTTAACTGACCAAAATAATAATCAGGTAAAAAAAAAGCCAAGCCCAAAGGGCATGGTACTAACCGGAATGCAAATAATGCATGTAGTTGTTGCCCTCCTTTCCAACGGGAGGCATAAGAGTTTCCCCTCATACCCTATCGGCCTTAAAACCATGGCATTTGCTGTAGGTTACAAAGGCTCGGTGAGCATAGATATTCATTTCGATTTAAGAATTCTCCCTGTTTAGATAAAATCCTGCAAATAAATCTTAAAAGTGACTATAAGAATAATATAATAGCCTGGACATTGAAGCAAGCAGCAAGACCTGTCAGGAAAACCAGGATATTACCGCAACCGGGAATATAAAACTGACACGGAAAATACTGATTTTAATGGATTATCATGATACATTCCCAATGTCTTATGTATCAAAACCGGGAAAGATTGCTTCGCTGTCGCTCGCAACGACAGAGTAAAGGTGTTTGCTTTTGAGGAGCGAAGCTACGCAGTAATCTTCCCCGGTCATTGCCCCAAAGGGGCGTGACGGGTTAACCACCTGTGATAATTGCGAGGCGTTCAAGGGCCGCTGTAAATTATGACACATTATTATTATAACCCGGCTTGACGGGAAGGCCGCGCTAATATACAATATATTTTGCGTCGGGGTGTAGCTCAGTTTGGTATGAGCGCTACGTTGGGGACGTAGAGGCCGCTGGTTCAAATCCAGTCACTCCGACCATTTAATAACCTAATCTTTGATACAATAGGAAGCCCAGAATTTGCTGGGCTTTTTGGCGTTTCTGAGGATTTTATGGAATGTATGTCTAATAGGGTATTTTCACCATACTACCTTATGATATTATTCCTAACTATGCTTATAGTTCGTTGGTAATCAGCAATCGATGTTTAGCGTCCTTCCTTTTCAACATCCAGACGTAATTAGGATACGCAATCAATGATGGCTTCTCTTAGCCAGATTGTTT
>NZ_BBCE01000022.1 GCF_001311885.1 Syntrophomonas palmitatica JCM 14374
TTAAGTGTGTTTTCGATTTCGGTCATTATTTATATTGCTTCTAAAATCCAATCTCTCCATGATTCGGATGGTTTGCTTGGCAACAGGGTGGCTTCGCTTAAAATATAGTCTAGCTTGATTAATATCTCTTGCTTGCTCATCTCCATGTTCTCCTGTCAAAACAATGCAGTCTGGCTAAACTCTGGTTTGCAGGATATTCTCCATAGTATATAAGCCTGGGTTCGAGTATTTGTAATACATTTTTTAGTATTAATCTATGACAGAATTCGCCAGCAGGACAGTAACAAGCCAGTGCTATATTACCCGTCAGAGCTTTAGAAATTATTTGCTCGAATAATATACGGTTTTTTCGGTATTCTTTTCGTAACTGCTCGGTATAAATATCTGTGTATTCTTTTTCGGTTACTGCCTTTTGTTTGTAGCTATTTACTAAATTCCATGATGGCGCAAATATCGTCCACGGATATATTGCGCTTTGTGCTGTTATATTTATCATTTCTATCCCTTTGGGCATTCTCTTAACCTGCGCAAGTTGTGTAGTATATAGCATCTTTTGTCCTCCGTATGCGTATATTGCTTTTTGATTTCATTTTATTGCTTCCTGGTTTGTTTGTAGCGCGTTTTTATTTTATTTTATATATAAAAACCATTCGGAACTTATTTAAGACGCATCCTGGCTTATTACAGCGGCCCCTAAGTTAAAAGATTTCAGTGCTTATTTGTCTTTGTAACAAGTTTATAATATCTCTCTCCTAGTTTTAGGTAAATATAATTTCCAAAGGCGGTTAATACTAGAGATTCAAATAATAATCCCAGTATCCATATTGTGTTAATTATGCAATCTGACATTATATACCTCCTTATGAAATTCGTTGTTTGGCATAATGTTTTTTGATTTTCTTTCGGACTCTTTGCATTGTGTTATCTATGCTTTTTGTATTGCATTGTAATATCAAACTCATTTCAACATAGGTTTTGTTTTGTAAATACATTTTTAAAACGATTACTTCCAATGGGCTTAAAGATATGCTTTTTATAAGTTTGTCAAATGACATCGGATTTTCTATGGTTTCTATTTGGTTTATTATGTTTTGATCTGGAAGTATGTCATGGTATGTTGCAGCTTCATAAATCGGCATGTCCATTGATATTGACCGATTTAAAAATTCATGCTTTAATGTCCGCCCCATTCGTATCATGGATTTCAATTTGCGACTAATTACTATTCTGGCGTATATAGGAAAATCTACATTATGTTCTGGCGAGTAACTCAGGACTGCTAAATAAAATGCTATTAAAGCTTCTTGATATATGTCATCATAGTCTGCACCTGGTAACCAGTATCGTTTGCAACTGTTTTTTATCATTCCATGATGAATTTTAATCATCTGTTCAAATGCGTTCTGGTCGCCATTTTGCACCTGTTTAATTAAATCCTGAATAACTACTACCTCCTTATGCTAATTGTTCTAAATGTTTTTCAGGTTTGTTGTATATTCGTAATTTTAGGCTTTTTATTTTGGCGAGATTTTTATAAAATATCTCGGGCTTGATTCCCAGTAACTCAAGCCAAAATATCAAATCTTCTGATTCCATAAATTGCTCTGCTGCTGTTGATTCTGCCGGTCTTCTACTGCGACAGTCTCTCAGGGCCTGATTGATTACTGCCCAGGCCAGTAACTTTGCTATATATCGGTCTACAGTTGTATAACCACGCATTTGTTACCCTTTCTTAAATAAAAAACCTGGGGTCCCCCAGGTTAATCTAAAAGGCTTATTCGCTTGTTTTTTTGCAGTTCTCGTTCTACTCTGGCTATAAATTCAGCGGGATGTTCAAATATTCCTTCTAATGGCTCCAAGGCTGCTCCATCTTGTACTAGCTTTACATATCCGTGCCATCTGGGTAGTTCAAGGAATTTTGTGTAGTCAAATCTGGCCTTTAGTTTATCGGTTTCTGCATATGAATCCGGTAATAATGCAAATCGTTTACGGTTCTTTTTTATTTCTGTTTTTTCTTGTTCACCAAAGGTTTCTGATAATAACTTTGCGTCTCGTGCCGAGTCTACGCCAAGTATTATCTTATTTCTGCAGCCATTCATGATTTTTTCTCGTGTCGCTTGTCCTTGTTTCCCTATTTCTAATTGCGAAGGGCCCTGAATCGTAAAGGTGCAGGCGCAACGGTATTTCCTGCCGATATTTAATAAATTCTCTAGTTCTGGATTAAAATATATGGGCAATTCGTCAATGTATAAATAGTGCGGTATCCTCGTAAATTCGGTTCCCGGCCTCCTAAATACTGCGTTTTGTATGTGCATGATTAAAAATTGCCCGAATATCCTGCTCATGTATCCCATTTTACCCAGTGATGTATTAAATAACAGTACGCCGCCTTCTGACATAACATGATCTAAACTTATATCTGATTTGCCTACTAAAACATTTCTTATGGTTTCGTTGGTCAACAGGTCTGATATTTGCAATCGTAAGCCCATAGCAAATTGATGCAGTTTGTCCCGATTGCGCCCAAATGCTTCTTTCTTGAAATATTCGGTTATTACATCTTCACCATACTGCTCCTCATAATCCTCTACTAATGTTTGCATGCCTTCTATGTCCATTAATGCCCGGTAAACATCCATTAGATTTAAATTGTCGCCGCGAAGTCTTTTTAATAGTAACATTGTGTTTTTTGCGTGTAATTCTTGGGCTTGGGCAAAAAATGCTTCCTGGTCGCCAAAGGTTGCTCGTAATACTGTTCTCATGATTTCCGATACGGTTGTTGCATCGCCTTCTAATGGATTAAATTTATTCGAATTCGGATCATCAAGGTCTACAGCATAATATGGTACTCCCAATCCCTGACACCATTTTTTTATTTTATTTGGAAACTCGCTGTCTGGTGCTACTACCGTTATCCCTAATTGTTTGCCTGCACGATAATTCTTTAAATCCTGCCATATCATCGGTTCTAATAATGCGCTGGTTTTGCCTGTGCCTGTTACTCCTATTAATAACGTATGTAAATACCTGTCCATGCCTTTTAGTATTACTGGCCCACCCATTTTGTTTTTGCAAATACATATATCTGGATGTGTTGTATTGCTTAGTTGATTGTTCAAGAAAGGTATTTTTATTTTACTAAGATTGGCTGCTATTTCGTCTTTTTTTACGATGTTCTATTATTACAAAAACAAGAACTGCGGTTATTATTACAATTCGGATTATTAATGTTAATCCCGTGCTTATCCCTGCTAATTCTGGATTTATGCTGCGATATAACCCTTCTAATGATTGCAATATTAGAGCTGATCCTAGCAAAAAGACTGTTAAACCAAATGCTAACAGCCTTTTTGTTATCATTGTATCTATTCCTGCCATAAGTAATATTATTAAAACTATGTACTTCGGCGGGGTAATTGCGGGATATAACCAAAATATAATACTTAATATTATCAATATTCCTGCCGTAATGGTTGAAGGATAGTGTTCTATTTTAATCAGGGGCTTGATATTTCTAATGCTTTCAAGTCTATATCCCAATTGTCTTGTCCTCCCTCCCCTTTAGTGGTCATATTTGTTTCTGAAATTATTACTGAAGTATGCTTCTTAATATGCTGCGGAAAATGTTTTTCTAAGAACATTAATTGTTTAGGGTTGGCTACGATTATATACCCTGGCAAGGCGTTAGGTAATTTATACAACTGCCTGATTGGGTTGCCTATTAATGAGTAGATATTGGTCAATTTGCCATCTACTTTATATTGATAGCCTTCTATCGGGAATTGCAATCGTTCGATTTTGCCATAAATCTTTTCTAAAGCTTGTATCGTTTTTTCTTTATTGCTGCTGACTACCTGTTCTATGCCCTCATAATCGTTCTGCATCAAGAAATGCGTTTCGGGGGCATGAGTTTCCTCAAAATACCGCATCAGGTTTACTATTTGGGTTGTGCTATTACATAGTATTAACCGGGTGTCTATGCCTTTGGCTTTGGATTGGATAGCCTGCTGCACAAGCAAGTTCTTATATGGTTCTTTACTATTGGCAGCTATAACTATATACCAATCCTGATAAATTAGATCTGCTATGAAATTGCGTTGTAAGTTATAGGCATTTTTATATCTTTGCCCGCTGGAAAATTCTAATGGGACATGCTCCATTATTAACGATACTTGCCATAGCGAATCTATTTCTTTTTCATCAGGCTTTTGCGAGCGCTCGTTCCCGTTTATTTCCTGGTTGTATATTATCTGCTTTGCCTGCTCTACTCCTGTCTTTGTTAAGTAATACATTTTACCTAACTTTCTTGGTCGCTTATTTTTTTTAGCTTGTTTTTCTTCCCAGGTTATCCCAATATATACCTCATTGTTTATTAGACCGTTTTGCCTCAAGCCTTTTAATCTGTCATACACCTTTTGCTTATCACCTTTATCAGCCAACCTTACTGCTAATGATAAACCGCTGATACTTTTATACTCATACAACATTTTTATAATTTCCAAATCGAGTTCTTGTTGCTGCCATTTCTTTCCGATTTTACTCTCCTCCTTTGTTTATTTTTTTTAACTTGGTTTTTTGCTTTTTATTTTTTTAAGTTCCATTTTGAGCCTGCTTATTTTTTTGCTTTTTTGTGTTCCACTTTTGCCGGAAGCCGACACTATCAGCCCAGTCCCTTCCTGCTGGCGTTATTGTTTTTACCATCAGTTTCCATCTTGCTCATTTGCCCATTTACCAATGGTTAGCAAGCCCGTTTATTTTTCTACTGGCGTTATTTTTATCGCCAGTAGACCCAGAAAAACGGGGTTTTAAAACCGCTTGTCCGAACATTTTATCATTTTTACCCTCTTAGCCGCCGTCCCTCTAAGGCTCATGGCACTTTCTCGGAGCGGAGGTTATGAGGGTATTTTTCATGAGCGTCTTTTTGGAATTAATTTCGTTGTTGTTTCGCTATTTTTTTCTTCCAAACATCATAATACCCACTGGCGTTATTTTTTATCGAGTTTCTTCTATAGTATGCAAACATTTTACATAATAACTTATTGGAATATATTTTATTATAATTAGTTATTATTTGATATGATTTGCGGGTATTTCAGAAACTCAGATTCTGGTATTATTGTAATTTCTATCCCTGGATTTTTTGGATCAACAACTCCACACATAAATGACACCAAATTGTCACAGTTGTCATCGTTAAACAGCCATGAATCACGGAAAATATCGTTTAGTATTCGTATATTCCGATTATCAGGGTCAGCAAGTCTTTTAAAGTGAAATTTATACACAATAACAAATCTTCCATTAGGTGGATTATACCCGATTTTTTCTATGTCCCTTAATCCGTCTGTAATAATGCGCCTCCAACGTTCTCTTGTTTTGCTAATGCCAATTTTCTCCGAGAATTTTGTATGGGCATAATTCTGCAAGCGGGGTGGATATTCATATGCGAAAATCCTAATTCCATCGGGGTTTTGAATAACTTCCCCTGTGGCCATTTTGATATATCCTGCTTCATCTTCATCAATAAGATCAATATCGCTGGTACTTTGCAAGTATTTTTGCAGTCTTAGTTCGCCTATACGACTGTATAATTCCAATGCTATTTCTTCATATTCTTCCAGTTCGGCCAAACTCATTTGCTGGTATTGTGCATCTTCTTCTTTAGTTAGCCGATGTATCATTGTTTATTGCTACCCCCCATTCCCAATATGTCCATTATTAATTTACGATCCATTTCTTCGATTTTCGGATCACGATCTTCTTGAACAGCTTGCACCGTGCCGTTATCTTTACTGATTACTATTTTTTCAAGCCGGTTGGCTATTTTTTCAAGTTTATTGGTTGCTCTTTCGATTCGTTCAATATCTGCTCCAATGCGCAACCATTCTTCAGCTTTTTGGCTTCGTTCTCGGGACGAAATTTGCAAAATTGGGTTATCTGGTGCCACCCTGAAATACAGGCGTATCCGTGCTTCGCTCATGCTTTTTCCTCCTTTGTGGTGCCAGTTTTTATTTCCAATAAATATACTGGTGCCAATCATACCTTTTAATTGACTTCTGTTATCGGTGTATCAAGGGCTTTGGGTGGCGCCACTTATATTTTTGGGGTGGCACCATTTGTTGTTTAAAATTGCCTTCTATAATCGGCATATCATGGTTTCGTGCCTGGCACCATTTTATATAAAAAGGCGGGCTATTAACTAACCCGCCTTCCTGTTTAATCAAACAACACTATATCAAGTTTTCGAGCAACATCCAAAAAGCCTATTGCATTAGCAAATTGGGCATCTTCCATAAAACTGCATTAGGAAAAGCAGTTTTTAACGGATCATGCAGGGCCAGGCTGCCACCCCCGGCCATGATTACAAAGCTATCGTGATTTTTGGCTGGGCCTCTTTGGCGGTAAGCATCTGCTATGGAATCAACAGTTTTCTGCGCAACTAATTTATTTATATCCCCGTAATTTGTGTCTTTGCCATTAATGCGGCAGGAGTTACTTAAAAATGTTCGTTCTGCGTTTTCAAAAGAAACATTAAACACTTCCATATCTTCTGCCATCTTGTGAGCAATATCGCGAAATACCGATACCATTCCTTCATCCAGCGTAAATGAGTATTCAAGTACGAATTCAAAATGCTCGCCAGTAAACTTGAAGGTAGCTACATCAGTTGTTCGGTAGCCTATATCTATAACCGTAGTCAGGTCGCCGGGCATAATATTCTTTTTAAATTCCTCACACAGCGGATTCAGAAAAATACCTGCGGCCTGCGGAAAAACGTGGGATTGCTTAACTTTAATGTTTTTAATTATGCCGTTTATTTCTACCTCGGCAGTGAAATTATTGAGGAATTTTTTAAAATCCTTTTCTGATATTGCATAGGAGGACAACGGCAACCCAGTTACCAGTAATATGTTGCTTTCAGTGTCGGCTACTGCGGCTAATGCAGTAGCTAACATAGCTTGAAAAGCAGGGTTAGTAAAGCGTTGAGTATCGTCAAATGCTCTTACCGCAAAGCGATGTTCTTTAGCAGCCATATTGCCAATAAACCATGTTTCGCCATTAATTGTGGCAACATAGTCATCTACTGCGGATAGCATTTTATCCATCGTCAATTTTTCTCCTGGCTTAGCCAACGAAGGAAAGCAGAGTTTATGCCCATCCTCGGTTATGATTTTGGTATTTCCGTACCCTATGTCAAGGCCGATTTTAAACAAGTTATTACCCCCTCTTTTTTCTGTTTGCCTGGGCTGTAATATAACCTTTCATTTTCCCTGCATCTGGGTTAATATCTACGATTTCTACGGCAACTTCATCATTTACTTTGACCTCAAAAAAGGGATATGGTGAACAAAGCATATCCAGCCCAGGTTCTAAGGATACTACAACGCCAGGTTTTAACAGGCTTTTTACGCGAGCTAAATACTGGTTTTTGGGATGATATTTTTCAACTATATTGGGCCAGGGATTTGGAGCATATTTTTTGTGGGATACTTTTATGGTTTCTCCTTCCTTTGTCTCCAACACTTCAACACGAATATTGTCGCCTCGGTTTAATATGGTTCTCAGGTCAATATACTTTACCCACCCATATTCCTCGGCAAACATCCCCAGGGGAATGTTTTTGTATTCTAACTCTGCATAGTTTTTTGAAGTCCAAACTACTGTCGCGTTAATTTCATCCCCTACCTGGAGAATTACTTTTTCGGTCTGGCTCTTTACAGCGTCCAGATATGATAATGCAAGAGGTTGCTCGGATATAACAACGCCCGCGAGATCCCGGTTCATATACTTACGGGCCAGGTGACGTATCGCAGATACGCCAGATACATTAGTTTCGGGTAATTCCGAGATGGGAATAATTGCTTTTTTGTGGTTGTTTATAGTTAATACGAGACTTTCGGCCTTTCCGTTTTCCTGACGGATTTCGGTTACTATTCCAGTTACTGTTTCCCCTACAGCCATTTTGTTCATAATTATAATTTCCTCCTTAAATAGATTTTGTTTAGTGCCTTGTTTATTCATTTACCCTCCTTTTATAGTTTTTAGCACTAAAAAAGCCCCTCCGACAGAAGGGGCTTTTTTTATACGCTTATGGAATTTAATAATATTTTATCGCTTAGTTCCTTATAGGATATTGTATAAAAATTATGTTTAAAATCCTTTTTTCTTAACAGTATAGGTGTTACTATGTCAGGATCATAATAAACACCGGAATACTGTTCTATTTCTTTAAAGGCTTCTTGTAAACTCAGGTTCTTTCTATAGGGCCGTTTAATTAGCATTGCGTCTAACGAGTCTACAATAGCTATTATTCTCCCATTGAGAGGTATTTCCTTGCCCTTAATTCCATAAGGATAGCCAGAGCCATCATATTTTTCGTGATGTGAAAGTATTCCGTTTTTAATTTGTTTTTCAGCTATTAATTCGCTACCCCATGCAGGGTGCATTTTAATTAATTTCATCTGGTTGCTATTGAGCGGCCCAGGCTTATTAAGTATTTTAATGGGTATTTTTATCTTACCAACATCATGTAGTATGGCTGAGTCATACAAATCATTTATTTCATATTCGGTAAGTTGAATGCATCGACCAACCCACTTTGCTATATTTGCTACCCTTATACAATGATTGAATGTTTCTATATCATGTTTAAGTAGGGTATCCAGGCATTGTGGGAAAATGAAATCACCTTCTTTCTTATAAGATTCCTGTTATTTGCATTCATGGTCTGTTCCTTGGGTCAGGTATTTTTAGGGGATATTCGTGCTTTTTTTTCTTTAATATAACCTGATTGCCTATGATTTCAAATTCCACAACATCACCTTTTTTAAGTTTTAAAAATTTCATAATTTCACCAGGAACAGGAACCTCGTTAGACCTAGAAATTACTTGTGAAAACCGCACTATACCACCTACCTTTCTAACATTTAAGATTAATAATGCAGTTTAGGGTTTTACCCTAACTGCCTTTTCTGCCGTTCAATACTACTGACCAGTTTTTAAATGCACTTTCATTTATTCTTACTACACCTTCTGCCCACCACCTGAAACCTTCCCATTGCCACCACTTCGGCTCTGTAGGAGCCGGGGCCGCACTCAGGTCAGGTTTAGTACCATCCAGTATTAAGAGGTTTGGTATACCGTTTCCTGTAAACAATCCCTTAACAATTGTGTTTGCCGGGCAAATATTTGAATCTGCCTCAGTATAAAAACTGACAGACCAAATCTTATTTATTGCAGTTTCGTACCCAGCTACTACTTTAGGCGGTACTGCAACAGTTGAATGCTGCGTTAAATACGGGAAGTCCATACTGGCCGTAGTAACCCCCAGGCTCTTTATATACAGAGTAACCATACCTCCAGCCTTGGTTACAGGTAAATCAACAGATAACATTTCTTTAGTTATAGGTTTATCGGTCGATGGCGGGGTAATTATTTGTTTTGCCATCGGTTGATCAAAGGCGACTACACAAAAGTTTTGTATGGGGCATGAATCGGACGGAATACCAATACAAGGCGTTCCATCAGGGGCTGATAAAGTATCCCACACTGTAATTTCTACTGAAAATTGGTTTGTCCCAGTATTCCATAACAATCCCGTACCTGTAGGATCTATGATATACTGATAAACCGGCGCACCCACAGTAGACACCTGCCCGGTATCCAAAACAAGTTCCCCGGTTTGCCTATAAATCTTTATTTGATATGCACCCTGGGGATTATTATCCGGATCAGTGTATTCCCACCTTATAGCCGGGGCTGAACTGATATAACATTCTCCTGCTGTTGGTAGATACGGGTTAGGCGGATTGGGTTTTGTGTTAGTGGTTATAGTTACAATGGGATTTATTCTTGGCGTATTATCCCGGTTTGTGGTTGAAAGTACAGCCTTCCATCGTATTCTTGTCCCCGGTTCTGAAAGCGTTGTCCATCCACCTAAAGTTGCTTCAGTCCAATGATCTTCATCATTGCTGGCTGTTAAATACCATTTAATCTGGGTGTCGGCTTCTTGAAGGTTAAGGCCGGGATTAATATATATCTGCAAATTGTTTGCGGGTTTACCAGGGGGAAGAAAATATACGATAGATTCAACTGTGGCCTGTGGGATATATTTGCCTATGTCCTGCATGCCTGCTACCGTTTTTGACAGAGCTGCATTGTATTTTAGTGCTGAACCATCCCACATATAATATTTAATCTCGTTGCCATCAATAATGAGACGGTCATAAGTATCTGGCCGCAACGCTACACAAGTTGGCGAAATCAGCCCAGTAGTCACTGACAAGGCTTCGTTATAGGCAAAGGTTCCGTCTGATAGCAAGTTATAATGCCTTACTTCGGAACCTGCAACTACCGCTAAATTTCCTCCATTTGCTGTTGATACACAGATAGCGTTAGTTAATCCTGTAATTGTTGCCGACAGCGAGCCGTCTTTGTAATATTTAATTTCATTGTTGTCTACTACAACCATGCCATAATGATCTTTAAACAATGAAATTGAAATAGGGTTTGTTAGCCCTGATTCAACTGATAAAGCCGGTACATCCACCATATTGCTGCCGTCATAAGCCCGGTAAGTTATTTTATTATCAGATGTCAAAACCGCATAATCCAGGCTTCTGCTGCCTACACTTAATACGTCTGTAAATCCTGCTGATGATAAAAACGGATTCGGTATATATTCATCAGAAAATGAATAGTGGGTTATATTATTCCCGTTGGCTATTACCACATCTGGGTAAGTAGATGTTCCCGAAATCCCCGTAATAGGATTTGCAGGCTTATATGAAGGGAAACGGTCAACCAGTGTCTGAGTTGCGGCATCCATTGTCTTTACGCCATCTGGAGTCAAAACAATGTAATCCATACTACCTTCCCACATATCTGCCATATTAGGATATGACCTTGGCAAACGTATTTCGTGGTTTACTGTATCTACAACAGCGCTGGTTTTATTCACATTAACGCCACTCGTATCTTCTATTTTATATTCCCACTTCTCAGCCAGAGCGGTATCGGCCCGGATAAAACCAAATGCCAACAAGAACAGTACAGCAATTAATAACTTGCGATAAATATTTACACCCCCTATCACAGCAATTGAACCGCAACAATTTTATATCCTTGCCCGGTTAGATAATACTGAACCAAAACCTTTACTGGCCGATTGTCATACTGATACTCATGTTCAGCAATAACTAACTTTTTGCCAGCGTACACGATTTTTGTTTGCAGATTGCCGATTGAACCTTTTAACACGGGTTTTTGCGGTTGTTTTTCATAAGCTGTTTTGGCAGGGCCAGCCAACAAAGAAGTATCTTTTTTGCCGATCATATTGAAGTAGTCTTGATATATCCTGGTTATGGCTTCCTGTAAGCCTGGTTTCTGTATAATGTTTGCTTTAAAATTAGGCATTGTTTCTCTTAATGCGATAACTTTCCAGGTTTCTTTATCCTTAAATAAATCTATTTCGTAAAAACCCACATCACTTGTACCATTAGATAATTCAATCTCTGTTTCAACATAGGTACGCGCGTACTTTTGAGATACATCAATTACTTTTGTATTTATAGAAATAACTTTGGCTTTAATTATGTTTCGGGTTTTTACTTTGTATAAAACCTCTCCAGAGCAGTATTTTACAGGTTGTCGATTTTCGACCAGCGCTGAGATAAATTGATTGCAGGTATGTTCAATGGTGTGATCAGCTCGATTAGTTACCAAAAACACGACTACAGATACTATAATTATTCCGGCACATAAACCGACTATTTCGTTTTTTTTGAAAACAGACAATAACATTCCTCCTTATTTATGGCAATAAAAAAGCCCTTCTTATAGAAGGGCTTTGTGGTTTGTTTAATAAACGCACTTCACAAACCAAATACCGTCATAGTTTCTTCAGCTATTGTAGTGCTAGTGTCATTCTTGGCCTGCACATAAATTACATGAGGCCCAGCAGGTACACTGAGCGTAATTTGTTTGTTAGTTCCCCATGCACCTCCTACAGAATCTACGTAAGCACGATATTGGGTTGCATTTTTCGCTGATATTACTACTGTAAATTGTCCAGATTTCGTGCAGGTGGCCCCATTTAAACCTTTGACACTCTTGATCTCTGGTTCGACTGCATTTTTAATTGAATTCTGAATATTAGTTACTGCATTATTTATAGCTGTATTGGTGTTGTTGTTTATGTCAGTTTTCGATGTAGTTAGGTCCGATTTTAAGCTATTGATTGCAGTATTTGTATTACTATTTATATTTGTTTGGGCAGTATTAACTGCATTGGTTGCATCTAAGGCTCTGTTAGCTGCCAAGTTAGACCAGTATCCAGCAGTATTACCGCTATACCAGGTATTATTAGCCGCATTTGCAGCGTTTGTATTAGCTGAATAGGCTGCGTTGTAAGCATTTGTGGCATTTGCAGCTGCTTGCTGAGCATAACTAACAGTATTTTCAGCAGCTATTCTAGCCGCTTCAGCGGCTGTACGTGCTGCTCCTGCTTGCGTGTTGCCCTCTGCGAATGTTGGTGGATCGTATATAACAGAGATGCCTGAATTATATGTAGACCACCCGGTGTCATAACATTCCAAGCACGATGTAAGTTTTATAGGCGAATATTCATAAGTAAATTCTCGCTTAGCTGTTTTAAAATCATAAAGCCCATCCCCATTAATGTCTTTAAGTTTAACATAAATCCGATAATTAGCTGTATATGCTTGCTCTACACAAATAGGGTCTATAGCTGACAATACATAACTCATGTCAGTAGTAAAAGTGGTAATTAACCCATTAACAAAGGTGCCTTCAAATTGTATATTTTGAAGTGGCAAAATTATAGGTATTTTTAGCTGTCTAAATGATATTCCATATTTAAAAGAAACAAAACTGGGTCCATCACTGTTATCTATCCATACAGACGTATCAACACAAGACGAATAACTATTCAATGCCCTCATATAGTATATATCGCCTACCCATATATTGCCTTTTTCATAATCCTCTATCCTATACGGCCAAGCCTCCCATGCTATTGCTTTTTTACAAGGCAAAGCTAAGAATGTTAGTAATATTGCTAGGCTTAATATAATGACTTTATTTTTCATATTATTTTCCCTCCCTTAATGATGTATCTATTATTGTGTTATTTTCGCCGCCGACCACCTTACGCCCGTGCTTTCACCTTTTATTAAGGGCTTAAATTCTGCCGAAACCAGAGCTATACACCCAGGTTTATTGAGTTCGGTTTTTATTCCTGCATTTTCTCCTACCTCAATATCCGTTTCGGTAACTGTGAATGTTTGCGGCAAAGTTCCCTTAAACGAAGTACCTAATAAATCATCTGATGAATACCGTACTCCCTCTGGTAAGCCGTAGGCGTTTTCTCCGTTAAAAACTATAAATACATACTTTATTTGTGACTTAATACCTGATTTACTGGTAGGGACTAAATCACCATCAAGCAAAAGATTCTGGGCTAACTCGCGCCTGAATACCATATGTGCTTTATCAGGCACTATCATTGGATTATTCCAGGCTTGTGACAATTTATCTACCGAAAATGCGGCTGACCTTGTAGCATCGTTTAATGCTCCTTGTAAGTCTAGATCAGCGCCATATACGGACCTGGTATGTTCCAGGTTGGCTATTATTCCTAACGCAATTACCGGCAATAATATGAGTAAGCCCAGAGTAACTACGTTTCCTTTTTGGGATTTTAACTTACGTACCCACATATTCACTTAATGCCCTCCCTGTGAATTTAGGATTTATACTGTCAGGCTTTCCTAAGAACAACCCTAGCATAAATGGTTTTGTCTTAAACTCTGCGGTTATATTTAGCCATACTTCCGGATAACTGCTGGCATCTATATTCAATGTCCGTACTACCCGGGTCGGCGGTGAATCAATAGTGATTACATTAAAACCGATTTTATCCATAGCAGTTATTAGGTCAGCCCGATCTGGATCGGTTAGTATACCTTCGATTCGCACACGGTCTAAATAGTAGTTTTTAATATGCTCTGCCTGTTGAATTTGTACCATCACCGACCAATAATTTATTACTCCAAATATCAACATAAAAACTATCACCGAGATAACAAGAAAATCCCATGTTACTTGTCCCCGATTATTTTTTAGCAGGAATATCGCCTCCCTTAAATTCTTTTTAAAAGAAAAGGCGGGTTTTCCCGCCTTACATTCCGCTTCCGGTTATTTTAACTATCCCATCTATCGCTTTATCATGGAGATTCCCGATAGGAGTTCGCATTTGTTGCGAAATAAGAAATGCAATTATTACTACTCCGAGTATACAAACCAATATCTCCATAGCAGCCTGCCCTCGTTTCGAACGTAACAGTCGCAAAGCATCCCCTCCTGTGCTTTTGTCAAACGAAACAATCTACGGAGTGCTTATATTATCAATAGTGCTGTTTACTTTGGTAATTACCTTGCCAGCTGCTCCAGTGTCGGACGCAAGATTTGTCCGCATGAAGGCAGATACCGCAGTTCCTAAAACCACCGCGCCGATTATGGTGACAACGTACTCCCACACACCCTGACCTTTCTGGCTTTTCAGAATAGTTACGGCTTTTTTGATGTTACTCATTAGTGTTTTCCTCCTTGTTATAAAATATTTTCTAATAAATAAAAGGCATACGTGGCTAAAAAACCACAACCTAAACCCAACAATACTATTAATGGTAAAAAGCGATAAAGAGTTAAAATGATAGGCTTGTTTGATATTCGTATTTTTTCGTAAGTTGTTCGTCTTTCTTCCATGTGCCGGGACTCATTGCGAACAATATTCTCAATGTTTTTCGACCCGGCCTGATTAATTTGTAACAGTAAAGACACTAATTGTTCGCATTCGGGTAAATCCACTTCCTGGCGTAATATATCCAGTGCTTGAATATTTCCTGTTGTCCATGCAGCCAATATCTTATTTATTACCGGAGTTAAACGTGGTAAAAATTCTCGGGAACTTGCCAGGGCCTGCGGAACTGACATCCCTGTTTGAGCATATATTCCTACGGCATTAAACAGCAGGATACACTCTTTTCTTAATTGTTCTATCTTGTACCCATTTATAACGCGATCAATTCCTGCTAGCCCTCCGATTCCTAAACCAGCAAAAATTATGCTTCCCATCGCAAGATAACTTGTACCGGTTAAGAGAACCACTCCAACTATAAATCCTGCCAATCCCCCCAATACGTATTTTTTGTTTTGACTTATTTTAGGAATTTCTAATTGCGTCCTTAATGAAACTTGTGCTGAAATTATATCTACTGTGTAGTAAATTAAAGCAAACGCAATTAATCCTATTCCCGCTGCGCATACTGCTATCACGCATCCAACACCACCCTATCAAGCAATACGCATATTATTATTGCTATAAGCCATGTAGAAAACAATAATCTTCCAGCCGCAGACGCAGATAGAGTGTTCATTACATCGGGAAAACGAGTATATAAAAAAATAAAAAAAGGTATCGGTATAACCAACATCGCTATATTGGTCTTCCGTATAGTGGTAACTTGAACCGATTGGAGGTATGCTTCTTCCTGTGCATTTATAATCTTCATGGATAAATCCCGAAACAGAGGTTCAACAATATCTCCCTGGTTTTGAGCACTAACTAACAGCTTGCCGAAAATAAAGCCGTAGGAAATGCCCAGGCGTTTCCCCAATCGTTCGGCAGCTTCTGCTAAAGGAACCCCAAAAATCAATTCTGAATAGGTTTTCTTAAACAGGGTTCCTACCGGAGCAGGGACGTCCCTGCCCACGGCTTCAATGCTGCGCGGTATATTTTTATTTGCTACAAAATTATTAGCAAAGACACTGACTGCCAGCGAAAGTTGATCTATTACCTGCTGTTTGAATCTTCGTTGGCGTAAATAATTGATCTGCGAAGGCATATATACAACAACAATTACAGCTAATAATGCTGGCACCGGGTTACGAAATAAATATAGGACTGTTATAAAAACTACAAACGCCAATATATTGGTTTTATGTGATTTAAAGACCGTATCACTCAGTATTGGATTTGTTTTGCGAGTTTTCATCGTAATCATTGTTAATAAAACATACAGTATAGTCCCCGATGTTAGACCAATACCTAACCCGGTTAATATCTCATAAATCAAACGCATCACCCCAGACTTCTTTTATTTCTCGCTCCGTAACGCCATATATTTTCATAGCATTTAAGCACGCTTCGCTCGGATGATTAAGAAGTCTCCATCGGCCTTCCCCGGTGTAATTTTCAGTGAAAGGCTCCCATGCCACCAACGGATTATATTGTATCTGACCATTATTAACGATAACCTCGGTAATACTCGTAACTTTTCTTATGCCGCTCAGGGCATCCCAATGCGTTTGTATAACAATTTGAAACGCCTGGGCTACACGTTCAATAACCAGTTCTATGGGTATATTGTTTTTTTCCTGGATTGCCAACATAGCAGTGTTTCTTATAGCTTCTTCAGGCGAAGCAAAGGACGAAAAATGTGCAGTAGCCATAGAACCGTCATGACCGCGAGTACAGGCTTCGATGGCCGCCCATACTTCACCTTTGCCGCGAAACTCAGGTATTAAGATTACATTCGGGGTTATCCGCAAAACCTTTTCAAAAAGTTTTTCCATATCTGCATCGCGTTCTGGATGTGCTTCTAATTCCCATATTTCTCGTTCTGGACACTGATTAGCCAGCCTTAATTCATTATCTGTTTCCAAAACACAAATAGATAAGTATGGCGCCAATTGCATAGCCAGCCATTTTAACAATGTAGTTTTACCGCTGTTAGTGCCACCACAAATTAAAATATTTCTGCGACCTTTAACAATTAACTTCAGCAGTTCTCCGACTTTTTGATCCAGGGTTTCCCTTGAAATAAATGTTTCCAAACTTAACGAGAAATTGCCGTGTTTGCGTAAAGCAAAACAATAGCCCTGTGTTACTGGTTTGCACAGGGCCGATAACCGCAACCCGTCTGGCCTGACCAGTTCCATAGTGGGATTGCCTTCATCTAAAGATACTCCTACATCTGCTATTGGTTTGAGACGATTGATCAAAGTCGCCACTTCAAGGTCTGAATAATACAATTCTGTGCCTTGTGTTTGCCCCTGGCGAACAATCCGTACTTTGCCATTGGGCGTTATCCGTATTTCATCGATGTCTTCGTCATTGATATAATCGTCCAATTCTTTTAGACCGTAACAATAACTAAATATCTTCCTGGCAGCTTCGTAATTGTCATAGTCAATAACTGTTATTTTCTGGGCCACTAAAATATCAGCAATTATATCCAAACATTTGTTATAATCACTCTTTAAGCCTGATTTGGCTGATTCAAACAGATCAATCCACTCAGGATTGGCAGCTTCAACCATATATGAAGCAATAAAGTCTGCCGATTCTTTGATATTTAATATTTGTGGTTCAATTTCTTTTTCTGTTTGCTTTGAAAACAGCGGCATTTTACCATACCCCCTTTGAGGATTCGGTTAAGCCGGGTTGTTCTGTTTGTTTTACTGTATTTTTTATTACGGGTTTTGTTTTTACTGCCTGCACATCTACCGGAACAGTTACTTCAGTTTCCTTGCTTTTCTTAGCCAAGGCCAAACAACTCTTGGTTTTGTCTACAGCCCCTTGTATCACTTGAGAAACTTCGTTTGGCTTAACTGTTAAATATACAATACGCGGGTTTTTCATTAGCCCCACATCACCGCTGACCCCTTGTATGATTGCCGAGGCCCCTTTCACGGGAACGCCTTTTTCGTCAGTAATACGCATAACTCTGCAATTTACAGCTATCAATGGGGCGGCTTCTCCCTGCATTTCGTCTCCTATACGATAAACATCAACTATATCACCCTCTGTAACTCCTGCACACCGAGCGGCGTCAATATATACTCCTACCTGCTGGCCATCGCCAATATCATCCGGTTTTGCTGCTATAGTTCGTAAATCAATCGGTTTGCCTGCATATATCGGAGTAGTACAGATATTACCTGTTACCTGTTCTATTTTTGTGACTGTATTTTCATCTACTACGGCTGCTGGCACTTCTTTTTCAATTAAATTGCTACTATCTATTACGGAGTAGGCTTCTACATCGCTTTTTGCGGTTATAACGGTTTTGGTCACAGTAGCCGACCGAACCTGTTTTTGAAGCATTGTATATCCTGCTGCCGATAGCACGATTCCAACGACTAAAGCTAATATTAACGGCATTTTTTTGTTCAAATTACCATCTCCTTTAATCTCCCCAACAGGCTTTTACGTTCTGGTTTAAGTTCTGGAAACACCGGCAGCAGGATCTTCATTACTGTTTGGCTATATTCCTGGGGTGCCACTTTCAAAAACATTTCAGGTATTTCCCCGGCAACCATAATGTCCGAAAATCCTCGTAACATTTTAAGACACTGTGTCTCGTCCAATGAATATTGTCCCTTAATCCAAACTACTTGTGATTTTTCTTCATAAGTTTTAGCGCGGGCAAATATTTGAAACAACTTATGAATACCAACTTGATTTTGTGGCTGTGTAATATAGATCACATCAGCATATGGTGCTAATTCTGACCAGTTTTCTTCGGAACAATTTATCACTACCGTTTGAAATATCTTTAATACTTCATTTATTCCTGGCATATTCAACTCGCCTGCAGACTGATAAATATACAGGTTTTCTTTATATTTTTTCTTGTCAAGATTGTCATCCCAGAGAAGATTTACGTACTTAGGCAATTCTTTTATCGCTATTCCTAAATACAACGGTATTGTTGGATATGGTTCCAAATCTATTACTGCCACAGTGTTTGTTTCGGCAAGACATAAACCCATAGCCGCAGCCAGCGGAGCGTGTTGAATGGTCATGATTACTTTTCCCCTGGTTAATATTCTCTTTTCCACTACTACGGTTTCTTTGTTTTTGGCCGTATCGAATTCTTTTAAAGCATCATCGTTTACTTCCCCTGTCAGAATGCCTTTTACCAGGTCTAATGGAATCAATAAAGATTCTGCGATAGTTTCTTCGTCAACTATTAATGACATTTCTCTTATTCGTTCAGCGAGATTCAGTTTTACCCCCTCCTAAATCATTGGCGTTAAGTAAACTAGCCAGGCCGCAAATACCATAAACGGGCCAAACGGAATAGCTTCTTCGCATATTTCATCATTTTCCGGTAACTTGTTTTCAGGAATGGCTCCTTTAATGCCATATGCGATTTTCATATAAACTCCCCTAAAATAAACAACAATGCGTTGTTTAAATAAACCCATTTTGGAAAGTTTGCATGAGCCGTAAATAGCAGCAGTTATACTGGCAAGTCCTATAAAATACAAGGTTGACGGATAACCAAACCATACTGCTAAAGCTGTGCAGAACTTTACATCTCCACCCGCAAAACCGCCTTTTAGTGCGCAGAAATAAAATACTACAAATACAACCAACGCAGTTAAAAGATGATTTATCCAAACGCCCGTATATATCGAATAAGCTGTGCCTAAAAGAAAAATAGGAATAGTAACGTAATCATATAGATTTCTCCTGGTTGCATCTGTATAGGCGGAATATATTGATGGTATTAGGCATCCCCATAAAATAGGTTCGATATTGTACCCCTCCTTTTTATTTGCTTATAAAAAACCGGGCTTTACCCGGTTACAGTTTCTTTCTTTTTAGTATATCCAAGAAACGCTTTGGTGGGGGAGATGTTATTTCAGCATATTCCAACCCCAGGCGGTTAAATATATCTTTGCTAACATCTTCCCAAATATCTTTATTTAAAACCTTTCCCTGGTAAGCGGCCTTTAATTGACTTTCCCAATCTTCGGGTATTAAAGCTGCGATTTTAGGCATTGGCGCCCCCTTCTTAAATCCTGCGCAAAATGCCTGCTCTATAGATTTTATACTGGCCTGTCTGGGGCTGTACTTGTTAACTATGATTTTGATGTTTTCTGGGGCTACGCCCATAGCTATTAATGTAGGCGCGAAACGCTTCGTTTCTTCCATTGAAAACAACGATTGATCTACAATCGAATACACCAGGTCGCAGTGGGAAAATAACTTGTGCAGATATGGTTTATCCCACGGAGCAGGAGAGGTATCGCCTATTATTATTTGAAAGTCTGATAATTGCTGCACTACATTGTATACCTGTTCCTCTTTAAGCGTCCCCGGTATAATATTCTTCGGTGCCGGAAGAACATACAAATTATTTGTCACCTGAGAAGGTCTAACACCAGTTTCAAAATAGTTTTCTGGTTTAAGTGAATAAAACGTGCCTATGTCTGGGGCGGTATAGTCAAAATCGCATAATACAGTTTTGGTTTTTTGTGATAAAACTTCGGCTAACGCTATGGCCGTTGACGTTTTACCTACTCCACCTTTATTGGAATGGGTTAATATTAAAAGCCTATCGCATTGTGCCGGTTGCTCTTGAATTACTGGCTGCTGTTTTTTGAGCCATTCTCCAACGTCACTTATAGATTTAACAAAATATGCTTCCGGATGTCTTTGCTTTGCAGGCCAATCAGCAATGCTGCCATTTAATATTATCGCCAACGGCTTATCGCTCGCTGGTACTGCCTGTATATTCGTTGAATCGCTTACTATTGCGATGGCATCAACATAATCTAAAGTCAGGCCATAGCCTAAACTGGTAATGTATTCACTGTATTCTGGTTTACCTAAAACTAACACATTCACTTTTATTGCCTCCCCAAACTCTTAACGAATTCCTCGACAGACATAGTTGGGAATGATTTTTTATATGCGCCTATATTATCAGCATTATCTGGTATTGCTACATCCAGGCGATAACCTGCATCGACCCAAGAACGCAAAGGCTCAAAACTTTCTTCTAAATCAGATACAACATGAACTACTTTATCGGCTATATTGTAAATCAGTTCCATTGCATTGATTACCTGTACGTCCACTTCAGCAACCAGATACTTGCCCATTGTAAAGCCCGAATTATATTCAACGATATTGCCATCTGAAACAGCAACATTAGGCCCTCTGCTTGCTGCAGGATTGGGAGATATATTAAGGTAAACTGTTCCCAACCAATTGGCTAACTCCAGGGCAATTTTCGGGCTATCAGCGCTTGGGGAGGTCTTAAATATTGCAATAATCTTTTCTGCTGATTGTATATAAGATTGTAAATCTGCTTGCGCTGGTATATATGCCAGTTTTTCTTTGGGTTTAAACTGAATTGGTTGCTCTTTTGGTTGTTTTGGCTCGGCTGAATGGAACTGAAATACTTCATCTTTTACTTCGGTTTTTGGTTTCCAGATAAATATATCTGGAAATAATTTATTAGCCAACGTATACTGCGATATTTCTTCAAGGGTTTTAACATTAACCCCTGGTAATTCTGAGAATACTTTTTTTGAGGATTTAATTTTGCCGTCCTCGTGGTATATAATTGCTTCTGGATGTACTATTTCCCGTGCCCTTAAGTGTTCTTCAGAATCTTTGGTAGTTATTACTGCTACAGGTATATTCATCGCTGCTGCTTTTTTTAGGCTTTCAAAAAACCCGTTTCCCTCCAACAAAACGATTACATCCTGGGAATCCGTATTAATCTGGTTTTCTAAACTGACAATCTGGCAAGTGCTCAAAAGGGCGTATTTATCGCATTCCCTTTGATTTCTGTTAAGTAAAATCCGCATTTTATCATCTCCTTGAAGTCGTCACAAAAGACTTGATGGCCTTTGCGTAACAATATAGAGTATTTTCCCGCTCAAAGCCGATATTTTTAACTGTACTTCGTATATTTGCTGTAATATGCGCGGAGAACTAGCAGAGGCAGTTAATATCAGTAAAGTTCCCGATATACAACAATGGGTATATAAAAGAAGCGCCCTGGTTTTCATGCGTTTCTGCCTGGGCACATTTTCTTTGATTTTCCTGGCTTACGTGATCAAACCATTCCTGCTTGGCTGAATAACTCTCACGGTATTGTTTCAAAAATTGGTAGGCTTCTAAAAGCCGTTTAAAATATTCTGGGTTATGCCCCAGGTCTGGATGATACCGTTTCGCAAGAAATCGCCAGCGTTCTTTGAGTTCTTCTGGGGTATAAAAAGGGTCTAGATTTAACAAAAGGAGGGCTTCATGCCTGTTAATAATAATCCCTCCCTTTTGTTCACTCCCCAATCAACTGTACTACCATTTTTTGCGCTACTTTATTACCTGCATATATAAGCCCAATAATTATAGTGAAAACTATTAATCCCCCTGTGGTATTAAATAATGGTTCAGCAAAATCAGGAGCCACAAAACGCATAAATGCCATAATGACAAAAGGAATGACACTGAGTACGCCTGTGGTAGTCCTTATGCTTGCCGTAGTAGCTGCTACATACTTGCGGTCATGCCTGCGATCATAAGCAGACTGGAGTAAATGATTGCAAACTTGTACTAAATTACTTCCAGTACGGTCATACAATCTAAAAGCCATTTCTAGCTGCTTTAAGTCGTTCCAGCCCGTTTCTTCTGCGGCCATTCGCAGGGCATCCGAGTAGTTTATACCGGTACGGTTCCTGCGGATTATCTCTATAAATATATCCCTGGCGGGATTCTGCAGGCCCGTTACCGTTTCTTCCAGGGCCTGGTATGGATTAGCCCCGCCTTGCAATGAGGATACTATAGTATTTAATACCTGTGTATATTGTTCTTCCAGCATTTCACGAGTCTTTTTAATTTTTGATGCTGTAAGCCTGCCTGCAACTATATTAGCCCCGACAATGCCAGCGATAATTGTAATCGCAATATTGCCAGTAACAATATAGGCTATTGCAATACTTACAACAAACCCTATTATCAAATTCTTTTTACGGGCTGATTTCAAAGTGTTTATTTTGGTCTCTTTCCATTCATCGTGGAGGGCTACGCCCGATGATTTATTAGATAACCCTTGTGTTATGACAACCAGGGCTATAAATATAAGAAAACACCCTATAATTAATCCTAATTCGGACATTCCCATCCACCCTCCTCAAAGGTTTCCTTGAATTTAAACTCCCGGGCTATCCACTGCCAATCATCATATCTGCGGTTATACTGCCATAAGCGGTTGCTTTTGATAGCCACAGTTCTGCCATCAGCAGCTTTCACAGGTCCAATAATTTCAACAATGTGGTCTAACCTTCTGCGGCCACCTTTTTCTTTTGTAACATAAACAACCATATCAAGAGTATCGGCTATTTGTTCAAGGATTGCATCGTTGGGTAATCCCATATTGGCCATTCGGATCATGTTAGGCAGCCTGGTATTTAGTAAATGCTCCGCTGAATTGGAGTGAGCAGTTCCCATAGAGCCTTCATGCCCTGTCCCCATAGCCTGCAGGAGATCAAATGCTTCTTCTCTCCTTACTTCACCCAGAATAATTATTTTAGGGGCCATACGGAGAGCATCTTTTACGCCATCGGAAAGGGTATATCTCCCTTCGCCCTCGATATTTGCGTCTCTTGCTTCCAGACGTCTTACGTCTGGATGCTGCAATTGCAGTTCAGCAGGATCTTCTATGGTTATAATAGATAACGAAGGATCAACGAAACCGGCCAGAACATTTAACCATGTAGTCTTGCCAGATGATGTACCCCCGGCAATCATAATATTTAGCCTGGATTTAACGGCTATTTCAAGGAATCTCATAACTGCAGGGGAAATAGCACCACCATTTATTAAAGCCAGTCTGTCAATGTCCTGCCTGAACCTTCGAATAGATATTAACAAACCATCTACCGCTATCGGCGCAATTTGAGCTTTCAAACGGGAACCGTCATGCAACCTGGCATCTACCTTTGGTTCAGCCTGGTCAATTCGTTTCCCGGTTTTGGCTATCATGCGCCTTACTAAATCAACCCCCTGTTCAATACTGTCGAATTTCTCAGGGGTTTCGGCTTCAACACCATGTTTCTCAACCCTAATTTTCGTTGCATTGACCTTAATCTCGGTTACATCAGGGTCGTTGAAATATTTCTCCAATGGGCCATAACCCAAAATATCAGAAAATAATTTTTCGGCTATAATCGGTATGTCGGGTTCTTTAATATCTAGCCTCATGCCTTTGATTTGATAGTCTACAATGTTATTGAATTTACTGCGCGTGACCGGGTTTCTGGCTTGTTGTGGGTCAGTTTCGTCCAATGAAAACTGTTTTTGTACTGCTAACTGAACATTGTCTCTGAGTTGTTTGTAGACCTCTTTAGGTAGAATATCGTGCGAATCTATATCGCCTTCGTTGCCTGCAATTTGTATATTTTCTTCCATCAGCCCATGACGTACTGCGAGAGAGCCGATCAGGAAACTGTCCATTGTGTCCATTATTCAGCCCCCTTTACAAGTTTAAGCAAAATATCTTTGGTTTTACGGTCAGGACTCAATTCCCTGCGGTTGCATTGAGTTGCTATATGTTTGTCGTAAGGAACAATATAGTCTGGAGAAAACCATTTTATCGCTCCCTGGGGTTCTATCGAACCGGGATAGTTCTGCTGGTTTAGTATTATCTTTATTCTCCCTGCACAACCGAGCCTGCCCAGAAACTCTACAGTATCGCGGAAACTGTCCATATTTATACGGTCGGGGCGTACCACTACACAAACCAAATCAGATATCATGGTTACTGCCCAACAAGCATCATATATCGGCCCTAATACGGCTATCGTTATTGGGCTGACCTGTTTAAGATAAGCCGTTGCCTTCATCGCCAGTTTTGCATCAATTAATGAAGCATCAGTAATTTTAGGCAGCACTCCAGGAAATACTCTTACGCCTGTATGATGTTGTTCGCTGGCAGAGAATATCATATCAGGCGTAGACACACTGTTTATATTTAAAACCGACATAGTGGTTACTTCTGACCCAGGATACCCCATGTACGCGCGTACCTTGCTCTCTGGGTTAAGGTCAATCAGAGATACGTCTTGTTTGATTCCGGCGCTGCATATAGCTGTCATGCACCCCAACGTGCTTGCCCCAGAACCTTGCTTTACCGACAGGAAGGATATTAATATTCCTTTGCCTGCTTCCTGTGGAGATGTCGGGAAAGGAAACATTATTGACCCCCCTCGGTTTTAGGTTCTTCTGGAAGTGTGTCTATATTGGCCTGTTCGTCCGTGGTTTTCTGGGTAACTGGTTCTGATGTTTCTTTTGATGGTAGAGTTATCGCAATATGTTTGGAACGTACTACAGATTCTGCAATACTTGCAGCATAATTACTGGGTACGGCTACAACATACTGTGTCTGGACTTCAGCTTCGGGAACTGATAATATGACAGCGCTTTTAACTATCTCTGTAACGATACTGCCTTGTGCTGACCCCGTTTCACCGTAAATGTCTATTTTATCGCCTTTCTTTAAGCCTTTCATGCCTGCCCCGGTTCCTTCGGGCAATTCAACTGCCGTCCACCCGTTGGCATATGTTTTTAATATTGCCATAAGGGAACCGTCTAACGATAAATGCTCACTGCGTACTATATCACCTTCTACAATCGGGCCGTTGATTACGCTTTTCCCTATTAGTTCCTGCGGAGAAGAAAAGGCAGTTGTTGGTACGTTTCCGGCAGGGAAGTTTTTGGTTGTCAGCATTTCCTTTGTGATTACGGTTCCTACCCTCATATTCTGGTTTGCTACCACTACCGGCATAGTAGGCGACATTGCCTTAACTGTGAAGTAAATAATAAACGCCGCAATTACGGCAATTATGATACCTATAATTAAACTAAGGTTCTTTTTTATAAATTCCATTCGTGCGGGCCTACTGCCCTGCCCCCTTCCCTATTTTGCTGATATTGATTTCTTTCCCCCGATATATTTTTTCGCCTATTTGTAAAAGCGGAACAAAACCTGTTGGCGATTCGGGGGCTGATAAAACTTCACCCTTATACCCATCAGATCTTAGTAATGATTCTCCACGGGCTAATAAAATAGCAGGTATTACTACAGGTTGCCAGTTATCTCCTTTGGGATCAGCTGCTATAAACTGTTTAACGACTTCTTTGCAGCTCTTACAATCAGGCGTTATATACAAAATGGGTTTTTTGATTTTTTGATTTTCAGCCTTGGTCGTTTGACGTTCTATGGCTACGGGTTGAGCAATCACCGGCGTTTGGTGATACTGCGGCAGGTTGTTTATCATAAACATTACGCCGATAACCATTACGGCAATTACGCTTAAACTATAAACGGGTTTATCCGTACCTGACAGCATTAAACTAACCAATCCTGCAACACCAAATATAGCGGCAGCAAGAGTACAGCCGGAACAATATACGGTAATGTATTGGGCGATAAAACTGCCTGTTGACGTTGATACGCCTATTAAGGCGGCATAAAAATAACGTCCAGTTAAACAAAAATATATTGCCAATAACCCCGCTATTATCCCTGGAACAGTTAGGACGCCTGATGTTTTTAGGACAAGAACAATAACTGCAAATATAAATATGAGGGCATTAATAATGCCCTCATTGTGTATGTTTTTTGCGGCCATATTCTTATAAGCTTGTCTGTGGTTTAGCATTTTCAATTTCCTGATTAACCATGTGAAACTTTTTAGCTATGGTCGGCCCCAAAACAACCAGTGCGCCGATACAAACAATGGCGATTAGTCCGATAATAAGACCGTATTCAGATAATCCCTGTCCTTGTTGGTTGCGCAAAATAGCCTTACATTTTTCCATTCCTGTCATTGGGTTTGTCCTCCTTTTATTTTAGTTAAAAAGCACTTAAAACCGCATGTACTGCCGGATACCCTACAGCCATTAGCAGCGGAATTAACATAAAAAAAGTAACTACGAATATCAACCTAATATTGAGTTTGCCAGCAGCCTCCATCATTTTATTCTGCTTGGATATTCTCACCTGGGCCGCGAATTCTTTCATTTTTTCAGAAGCCTTCGCGCCTTGAATATATATCTGATTAAGGGTACTAATAAGGGTGTTTATTTCCCTTACGTCCATTCTTACGCCCCAATCAAATAGTGCGTCTGACAGATTCTTCCCTGAAGCATTTTCTTTAAGGACTTTATCAATTTCTTCTTTATAAACCCCGCCAGTTGCTTCACCTGCTTCTTGCAAAGCTGTCAAAATATCAGGCGCAGAGCTGAGAGCGGTACTCAAATAAGTTGTAAAATCGTCAAGACGGTTCCCGGCTTCAGCCTGCCTAGCTGCTATTTTTTGTTTAAGCCTCATACCGGGAAGAAACCACATCAACGGAGTACCTGCCGCTAATAAAAAGAGCATCAACAGCGGCGATATGGAAAATATCAATCCAATAAATGACATCCCTAATAAGTAACCACTAGCCAGGCATACTTTTAACCCATGTAAATATTCTGGCGGTTTATTTATACCTGCCCTGGTTAATTGGAGCGCAACAAGCGACTTTTCTTCTTCCGTTATCACTCGCAGACCGGTTCGGCATAAAATTTCTTCCCGGTTTATTTTGGGCGCTTTTTTGCTTATTACCGGTAAAGCGATGGCTGCGCCCATCATCATACTAGCTACAGCTACAGAGTCAATCAAATAACCACCTCTTTCTTCATTGCACTGTTGTTGATAGATCACTCCTTTCGGGCTAAAAGATCGCCAACTTCGATATGCGTATCGCGCACAGTACCTGCAGGAAGCTCAAGGACCGCAAAGGCTTCCCGAATTAGAGGGCTAAACCGAAAGGGCTTTATGTCCTCCATAATAAAAACGACCCGGTTATCCCGGGCCAGAAATATTGCATCAAAATTAAATTTCATAAAACAAGAGTGTATTTGTTTGCAGGGATATATCAACATCCCTTTTTCGGGCGGCAAAAACTTCCTGCCTAATAAACCTTTTAAACGAGTTAAAAAAGTATTGGCCTGTTCTTCGGTTTGCGTAATTATCGTATTTTTTGTAGTGTTTATTATCACTATTTACCTCCTTGATTTTGGCGTATTCTTTTAACCTTTTCGGCAAAAGCTAAAAAAACAGGTATATCTTCTTCCGACAAAACCATCTGAAATAAACCCGTAGCGTTTTTGCCACCCGATTTCAGTGTTATCATTATTTGTTCGTATGGTTCTTGGTTAGGTTCGCTTCTGCTATAACTTAAATAAATCTTATTTGGAGTAAAAACATCAATGTTCGGCAAACAATCCCCTCCTATAAGTCTACCCAACAGGCTTCTTTGGGTACTCGGTTCCATTTGCCTTTGGTTAAACTCGTTTTTATCTTGTCGCCATAAATCGATATTTGATCACTGTAGTCACGATATTGAGTAGTACCTTGAGCACATACGTTAGTTGTAAGGCTATTTCCAAACCATTGCGGGAATAATGTTTTGATTTTTGATGAAGCATATATTACTACAGACGGATAATAAGGACTTTTTTGATTCTCAAATCCATATACCTTCCGCTTAGTTATTTGTGATTGAACCGTATTTGTAGGAAGATTTACTTCAAAAAACCTTTCGGAAGCTTCGGTATATTGTTCGGCCACTTTATTTACTTTTTTGTTGTTGGTTTCTCGGATGTTTTTGAAGGATTGAATTATATTGTCTATCATTTCTTTCTTGGGATTATATTTTTGAAATACGGTATAACCTTGTTGCCGCCACTGGTTGCATGTATAGTTTCTGTAGTAACATCCGGAACTGTTCCATCCTCCTGCGGCCATCCATTTAGGCAACCATATATTAATATCTCCAAGCATATCCGACATTTGCTGCAGGGTTAATCCAGATACCATGCTCGCTATGTATTGCTCATATCCAAGCGAATACTTTGGCAATACGGTCTGCATACTTTTTGTTATTTCTTTTTCTGCGTTATCTATTTCTTCTTTGGCTGTTCCCCACTCCATTGATTGAGTGTCATACATTAATTGCCGTTCTGCTAATGAAAACCAGCAATCACCTGGAGAACAATCACAGGGTGGAACGCAGAATTCCTGCCAGCCTGCTCCATCAATCAAGTCTTTTTCGTTGCCTACTATGCCAGATATAGTTACTGTTCCGCAGCTTGAACATGGAGGACAAGATTTTTCACTACACTCAGGTTGATATAAACCTCGGTCAGTAGTAACATTGATTTTTACATATCTGTGAGTCCCGCTTCCAGCCCCGGCTAAAGCAGCAGAATCGGCGGCTGTTTGAAGTTGTTCCCGAACTATCATAAGCCGCCCAAACTCAACCGCACCAGCAAATAACATCATAATAACTAAGATCATGAAAACTCCAAGAAGCAAAACATTTCCTTGCTGGTTATTGAGTATTTTCATCCCACCACGGATATATGGCTTTCGCATCTAAATCCGTACCTCCCAACCCGTTTGTATTTAGAAATGAAAAATGCTTATAAATATAATCGGCTTCACATACTACATTTGTTTTAGGCTCGTTAAAGGTGATTTCGGGCAAAGATGTAACAAAATATTGTCCTGCCGAATCGTAAGCTATTTTTCTGCCAGCTTCTATACTTCCAGTCAGAGAAGCCCCCCTGGCACCTTCCCTAACAACCTTGTGCAAGTAAATATCGGCCCGGATAAGATTTACTATGTCCGTTACGCCTAGTGTTATGGTTACTAATAACAGGCAAACCATAACCAATTCAATTAATATCGAACCTCTCTGTGACTTTAAGGTTTTCATTTCATATCCCCCCTGCATACAATTCTGGATTGTTGATATAATGCTCCATTGTGGCCTGGGAATATTTCGTTATGGTCGGCATCTTATATATAAAAAACTTCTGTATACGGGGTTTAACTGTTATGGTTGATGTGGATTTCCATATATTATTGCCGTTGCTTCCAACCAATTCTTTACTTACTGCTATTTGAATATCGTCAGGGCTGATAAATATATACCCCCACCGGTCTAAATAAGTTTGCCCCATATGTATAGCACGTTCTTTGTTGTTAGATACCGCATATTGCCTTGCTACTTCATGGGCAATTTCCTGGGTTAAAAAACTAGCCGTACCCCAATATGCTGTACCAATTAATCCGAAGGTCAATAAAAAGAGTATTACTATTGCTATGGCAAACTCTACTAATGTTTGCCCGCGCTGATCTTTTAACATTAAATCACCTCAATAAAAAAGCCCCTCAACGGAGCTTTTTAATATTTTCTATTGCAGGTTATTATTAACTGAGGAAATATATAATAAGAGATATGCCTCCTAACAAAATAATAACAACAGAGTACGGGTTAGACTGTCCTGACTCAGAAAGTATAATTGAAATATATTGGAGGGTTTCCCCATGTGGCTTAATTTTTTGTTGTTTGGCATTTTTATTAATACCCCCCTTTCGTATGAACCCGCTTCATATTGGTATAAGCGCAGTTTTTTCCTTGCCATTCTTTTAAATAAAGAGCAGCATTTCAAAACGAAGATACTGCCCTTTTACTTTCCTTGAAGATTTATAAAACATGGAAATAACGAAGGAGACAAATACATATGATTATTAAACTGCCCAATAACATTAGGGGTATGGAATGTGGATTAACTTGGCCTGTATCGGATGATAATATTGAAATATATCTATGCAATCTGCCAAAATTCTTAAACATCTTATTAATAATCAGCTTCTTCATAATAATCGCCCTCCCGTTTTTTCTATATAACAACCCTTTTGTGCCAGCTAAATCCTTTTTCGTCGCCTCTATTATCTCGTTTCCATTAGTGTGTTTACACGAATGTTCTCATTATTGCGTATTAAGGTTTTGGAATCATGATATGCCTGTTATCCACTTTGGTTTAAAGTCTTATTGCGTTCCTCAAAAGCCAGTTCGATTACCAGTGTTTGTTATGGACTTGATTGCTCCACTCTGGATAATAGCAATACTGGGTATCACTTTGTTCTTTCAAGGCATTCTTGGTATATCCAAATCCTACTGTTTGATTACTGCCTATACATTTATAATTCAGTTGTATGGAACAGCTACTGATTTATACTGGTTATGCCTACTGCGTAATACGTCCAAAGACAGATATGTAATCTGTAATGGGTTAAGCGCCGTAGTATATGCTCTAGATAATGCAGACCATAAATAAAGGGCAGTACCTTATTAGATACTGCCCTTTATTGTTCTAACTTCTGAGATTCACCCTGGTCTGGTTGTCAGAATTTATTTTTTCCGCGTTGTAAGATTCATCGGCCTTTATGATGATAGTTGTCTGCCCTGTGTTATTGCTGGGGTCAATGTCTTCAACCCCTACCGGCCAGGCTGTTACTTTGAGAGCATATGTGCCTACTTTATTAAGGGTTATGTGGGCGTTGTAATCTTTTCTATGATAATTATTACTGAGTGACGGTTTATCTTTGTCAACGCCGCCTGGATATGTCGCTGTCACATCAACCTGAACGGGTATGTCGGATTTGTCCAGCTTACAACAACATACGGGATGTCTATTGTTACGGATTTCCCCGGTTTTAATTTAAACACCCTCGGCTGGGTCGGCTGAACTACTTTTATATCCACGCCTTTGGGCTTGATCTGTATAAACATAAGATTGTTTTCCTGGTTGGTTTCGGTTGCAGGGGTATTGCCGTTTACATTGCATTTAAACGCCAGCAAGCCTTTACTGCCATCTGGAACCGGCAGGGGAACCGTTATATTAAATGTCTGCTCTCCGTTTTTGTCTAATTCGATTTCTGCCGGGTCTGACTTCCACGCGGGATTCGTACCCTGCCAGCCTGCTGTCGGATCGCTGCCCTGGCCGTACCATACGGCCCTAAAATCGGTTACGGCTTTTTCTCCAGAGTTGCGGAGAGTGACCGGGAAGGTTATTTCGGTTGCTCCCTGCTCATATTCATAAGTCTTTGCGGCCCTGGCCGGGTCTTTGTATTCTTCTTTCCATTCGGTTGAGCCTTCGGGCGTGGGGTAGAAATCAGGGGAACCTGCTCCTACTTTGACTAACGCTTCAGTGAAGTACCAGAATATCCCGTTGGGGAAGTTTTTATTGGACGTGTTAATCGTTCTGAAATTCCCGTTGGCCGACCAGTTTACGGCTCCCGGCAAACAGGGCGCGTTGTCGGCCACGGCCATAAAGATTTCATAAGTCCCTTTTTCGTTTAAGGGCAGTTTTTCTATGATGTTTTTCACCGCATTGAAATTACTGACTATCTGGGAATGTATTTCGCAGTCTTCCCGGTTTGATCCTTCAGGTACGAATCTATACTGGATGTCGTACTGGTTGATTATACTGCCGGTTCCTTTGGTACAGCGATCACTAATTACTATACTGTCACCTATAGATGCGCTGATTGTTGGAGAATCCTGATCATTAACAATTTCATGTTGTCCTTCAATATTACCTGATTTAACCGTTTCCGCCCGTAAACTGCCGGACGGGGTTTTAATCTGCAGCGAAAACCCGGCAGAGGGCTTCTTGTGGTCTGGAGTAAGGCCAATATCGTGATATTTATAATCAATTACCCCTGGATAATCTGAACGCTGATTATCGCCAATTCCGTCAGCTAAAACCGGCAAACAGTTTGCCATTAGAAACACTGTCATGAGGATAAAACATATTAGTTTTCTCAAGGTATTTCACTCCTTTCATAAATAAAAAGAGGCCATTTCTGGCCCCTTCGCAATTGGTCAACAACCGGACTTAGGGGAGCGTTTTGCGGATGGTGGCTATCTTTACGCCTTCGTAGCTTTCATCGCCGTTGTAGCCGCCGTAAATATCAAAAGTTACGGTCATGCCAGACTTGGGATTGGAAGTATAGCCATCTCGAAACAGCATATAATCATTCGTCCAGACGTCCTGGGGCCGTTCTTTTCGTGTACCATCGGGCCTCCACCATTTGGCTGTATTAAACTCCGGGTGGCTGGTGCAGACTACGCGGATGTTTTGCTTTGGCCAGCTACCATCACTAATATTTATAAACATGGTTGGATCGTTAGGGTGATTACCCAAACCAAGTTCATATCCTTTCGCTTCAATTTTCTGTACCCCGGTTGCATTCCCCAGGTCCTGCACGGTGATAGAGCTGTTGTTCAGTTCTTTTAATATGTTCTCTATGTCAGGTTTGGCTGGTCTTCGGGGTAGGCTATGACTAGCTGTTTGGCCGCGTCCCATTCGACTTTGAAGCCTAAACCTTCAGCTACATAACGGGCAGGGAGCATAGTCCTGCCGGGGTTGGCTATCAACGGAGCCACATCCATGACAATATTCTCGTTGTTCTTCTGCATGGTCTTACTGCCGATGGTCAGCGTCAGTTTGCTTCTGCCCTGTAAAACAGCCTTCCTGGCGGAATTGTCCCAGGCGATGTTACTGTCGCTTACTCCCAGGGCGTTGCCCAGGAAACGAACGGGTACATAGGTTCTGCTGTCTTTTATAAAGGGCGCGGTATCCATCTGGACGGTCTTTACTTCGGTTGAACCTATATCCTGAGTGTAGTATTTGTTATGGCCGATTTTGAATACTATTAACTTATTAGGCGTACTTACGGTTTCATCGGCGTTCGTATTAACGTTGCCTGAAACCAGAAAAGCTAACATGATTATCAGCGCAAATATTTTTAGTTTCTTCACCTTGATTACCTCCGTTTATTTTATTTCCCCGGGGGGATAGTTATTGGCAGTAGACCTCCTTTCTTTATTTTACCATATACAGGGGTTCAGAAAAAGAAAAAACCCCTGATTTTAACAGGGGTTATGTGTTTAACTTGAGGATTTTGCATAATAGCAAAATCCTCAATTAACTGCTTATGATTTAGTACTCTTACGTTTTAGTACTCTTTTTACAATTACCTCTATTCTCGAAACAGCTTCCTCGCTATCAATAGCACCCTGGTGAGCATTTTGAGATATTTCTGATAATTGGATATGTGTCTTTCTCTTCGCATTAAACTTTGGAATATCAAGGTACTCCGTAATGTGAGTACCAATCTGAGTATTTTCAACATATCCGTGAATAAAATCCGCTACCTGTGGAGCATTCAGAAACGCACAAAGATAATGTGCTTCTTGTTCGTTATCTAGTGGAACAAAATATAATTTGTGGTCTGGGATAATAACCCTTGGATTATCCCAATACTCCGAATTAAAGCTGGATATAACACATGCGCTAAACTTGCCAGAAATCTCAGCCCATGCAACTTTGTAGGGGGAAAAAGTATAAGGTCCGACATTCCAGCATGAATAGATAGGAGCGTTTCGTTTTAGATGGTAACGCCTAAAACTGGCCCGTGTTGGTAGTATAGCATTAAAGTTGTTGAAAAAGTTCAGTGCTTTTGGATATTGTCTTAACATTGTAAGTCTAGGAAATCCGTCCATCCCAGACTGTGGTACAATACCATAAACCCCTGAGAAATTCCAATGAAAGGCCGATACTTCTCGTCCTCGTGCAATTGGGTAGATAAGGCTCTTCTCGATGTTAGCCCTCACTTTTGTTACTTTATTATTTCTGCCGAGTTCGGGTGAATTCTCAAAAGTTACCTGTTGTTTTCCTCTTTTACTTAATATATTTCCGTAATAAATCCCGTTACAGTCAGTACAAATACCTTTGCGAGCAAGGTAGTAATCGCTTTCGTCTTTTCTTACTAACGCAAGACATTGGTCTAAAAGTGAAGGAAGAACAGTAAGCCAAGGGTCTCCTTCGTTTTTTAAAGGATGGGCAACAAGTTTTACAACATCGGTTTCTCTCTTAACCTCTTTCAGATCATAAGAATCACCAATTGGATTTCTATTGATTCGCTTCCAAACCGTCCACTTAACTGGATATTTTGTCTTCTTCCCTTTTTCAATAACGACTAGAGCAGGTTTGTTAGTTGCCCCCTCAAAGGGTTTTAAATCTGTGAAATCTTCAACCTTGATAACCCTAAACTGAAGAGTCTGGTCATTGGGAACTCTAAACTTCCGAAAACCTTCAGATGATTCAGTTTTAAATACTGTTCTAGTAATGAGAAAAGCCAGACGCCCTCCTGTTCTTAGCCATTTTTGAGCGGCTGTGTATAACACCATAGTGGATATATCGGATTCAATCCCTCCAACAAAGTTATCGGAAGAGAACAATCCATATTGGACGCAGAACGGTTTTATAGTATTTCGATAAGTCTCTGGTAAGCTTGACCATCTTAACCATGGGGGATTGCCTACAATTACATCAAAGTCATTTAATGACGCTGATGCAAAATGGTTCTTAATTATTCGACACCATATTCTATTCCAATTCTTTCGTTCTAAATCAAGGATTTTTGTGTATAAATGTATGACCTCATTTGAAGCAGCTACTATTCCTAAAGCATCTAAGAACTCTGTTAGCAAGCATTTGGCTTCATCTTCAGATATCAGTCCTTCCGAAGTTTGAACGACCATGTTTTCAATCTCGATTAAACAAATACCCAAATTTCCGTCCGTAACAATTTGTTCAGGTAGATTAAGGTCAATTGTACCCATATCAGTGTCCAATCGGTATGTATATTTTCCAGCTTCTTTTTGGGGTGAAAATATAGCATCTGTTAGATAAACTGGGATTTCAATATTATCAACATATTGCAGTAAATCACCGATAGCATAATATAATTAGTTCTACTAGCTATTACAGCTAAAGGGTTAAGGTCAAACCCATAAACGTGGGTAAGAATATGTTCAACTAATTTATCAGGTGGCAAAATCGTTTTAAGTTTACTTATTTTTTCTTTAATAGTTAATATCAGGAATGTCCCTGAGCCACACGTAGGGTCTAACACTTTATCAGATGGCTTCATTCCTGATGAATTTATTGTATGCTGTGCCAGCCAATCTGGAGTATAAAACTCACCTAAGTCATGTCGAATAGTTTTTGGAAGTAGTTGCTCGTATAGTAGTTTTAAAAGGTCACGAACTGCTTCTGGCATTAAAGCTGGTGTGGAAGGCTCATATTCACAAAGATTTGTGACAATTTCTTTAATTGAATTGGAAATGTCCTCATTCCATTCATTTAAGTACCAGGAAAAGAAATCTCCTTCTAAAAAATTGGATATTCCAAGGTTTTTAAACGCAGTACCATTTTCCATTTCTTGCATAATAGTCAGTCGGTCTTCAAGAGTAGCATCTGCAAATGTCCCTGACAGTTCAAATCCATTATTCTTTATTGATTGCAGGATAAATAAGGCTATAAGTTTGATTAAAAGAGAGTAATAACTGTGAAGAATGAATACGAACTCAGTATACTGGGTTCCGATATCAATTCCGAAACGTTGAGCTTCGGACTTAATCTGCATTTCAGGCCCAGAATTTTTTCCGAAGCCTGAAACCTGCCCGAAAAGCGCTGCCATTCTAAGAAAAACATACTAGAGCGCCGGTCTTTCTTGTTTGCAAAAGCCTCCCACAATGCATTAACAGCACGTCTAGTAACAGGACTATTAGGGCCAAAATCAGCTAAAATGTTGTTTGCTGAAAGCGCTTTGAAATTGAGGGCATGCATATATTCAACAAGAGTATGAACTGATTCTTCATTGATAGGCCGGGGAGTTGATATTACTTTATCGCCATCACATGTAAACCTGGTAAAACCAATAACAAAGCCATCAGTAAACATAGCTATATAATCGGAGTCATCTTCCAGGTTTTCGGAGGCAAGTGCTTTTATATATTTTAGGGCTTGGTTTGCGGCCTTATTGTATTCGCCAGGGCTTTCAAACAAGTGTGGCTCTTTGTATTCAACAACAAGATGTCGGAATAGGGCATCTACCCGTCCGCTTTTTACCCTTTTCTCGTAATTTGCATCATATTCAATTCCAGTTTGGGGTACATACGTCTTGAAAGAATTCTCAAAACCTACCCTTATATCTTCTTCAGTAGAAGCCTTCCCTGCTTCTAAAATAAGCTTCGTTGTTAAGTTATTTATTATTTCATTTCCTATTGTCAACGTCACACCCCCGGAAACACTTTACTATACATCCAACAATATTTGAAAATCAGAGTATCCAACCAGATGACTTTTTTCTTGATAGGGATATTATCGAATTTGTAGTTGAATTTAATGAGAATACTTATATCGTAAGAGTGCTGAAGGAGGGGCTTTCCAAAAGCTATCTCTGGCTTGTCGGTTCTGACAAGCTCTCTGTACTCAAGGAAAAGCTTCAACAAAATGAGTTCGAATCGGTTGATGATGTGAAATCATTCGTTGGGCCTTTGGCATCAAAAATAAGAGCCCAGGTTAGAAGTGTCGACACA
>NZ_BBCE01000023.1 GCF_001311885.1 Syntrophomonas palmitatica JCM 14374
GGATACACCATATTTAATAAGTTCTTCAAGAGAGGGTGGGATGAAATAATTATAGTCAGCAGAATCTTCCCCTATACAGCCCATCCTCTTTTGTTCTTCCCATGCTGCTTTACATGCTTGATGTGCCCATTCTCTGGCTTTAATAGTTTCTCCTGATTCAATATGTAAAAAGGATCTTTCAATTTATCACTCCCCTCATAATCAACCAAGAATAAATAATTTTATTTGGGTGTTCATAAATAAGTTTTAGTAGGCCGTATTCTAGGATATATTTTTTATACGGTTTCAGCCCGTATTCTAAGATAAAAAAGTATATACGTCAAAGGTTTTTTATCTTAGAATATACCTTCTAAGTTAATTTTTTATATAGCATATTTGCTATAATGTCTATATTATATATTGTTAAGAAAGGAAACTATCATGGATGATCTTAACCGGCATATAGAAGATAGTCTTAAAGAACCTGCTTTTACCGAAGCGTGGTTAGAAAGCGAACTTGCACATGAAATCATCAGGCAGATTATTGCCTTGAGACTGCAACGCGGTTTAACACAACAAGAGGTAGCGAGCCGTGCAGGTACAACTCAGTCCGTCATCGCACGGATTGAAAACGGTAAACGGTGAACAGAATATTAGTATAAAAACCCTTTCAAAACTGGCTAATTTGCCTGTTATTTAGAACTTATCTATTTCCTAGATTTTTGGTTCTATGTTATAACTAAACAAAAAAATCGCATTGCTTGAAGTTTTGAGCTATAATTTATTTAATCTACCAGATGCCTAAGTTCAGGGTTGGCTCGACCTTGCAGGAAAGAACTTGATACCTGCATAAATTAGAGTTTTTATCTGGTAGATTTTTATTTATATCCTCATTTTCATCATAAATTACCTCCTTTCCTTTGGGACTGGAAAGTTATCAAGAACTTCTCAGTTTATTATTTCTCAATAAAACCGATGATTGTTATTTCGGAAAAATAAAGTTGCAATTGCTAGAAAAAGAGATTATTAATCTTAATGAAAAAACCCCTCTAGGATAGTTCCTAGCGACAAGACGAACCGCCGCCTGGCAACCTGCAACCCTCAGTTGCCCTTTCGGGCATCTGTGGTTGCTTTCCCCTGCTTCGCAGGGATTTTCTTTTTTTTTTGACATAAAAAACCCGCTTCTTGCGAAGCGGGTTAAATTATAGTTTATAATCCTTTGCCAAAACCTTTAGCCATAGCAGTTAAAAATGGGGCTGCATACACTACAGCTACTGCCATTAGTATTACTGCCATACCAACAATTGATATTTTTAGTAAACGATCTAGGCTTAATGCTGCCGCTATTATTATTATAATTGCACCAACAACCAAGCCAATTAGCGCCAAATTAGGTACAACATCAGCCCCAGCTTTATAGGCTTTTATTAGCGCAGTATTTAATCTACTGGCTCCTTCTTCTGGGGATATAGCAGTTACGCCATTGCCAGATTCTATTTGCGTATCTGATGACACATAATCAGCATTTGATTCATCTGTATAATATATAACCTCATTATCTGATGTTGTTGCAAAAACCACAGGTGCAAATACCATTATACTTATCAATATCAATATAAATATGGCTATCTTCTTCATAATAAAAACCCTCCTTTAAATTAGATTCTCCACTGCATTGGGTCGTCATTTATTGACCGATTATTCCCTGCGGGATTATTGTGCCTTGGTGAACGGGGTATGCCAGTGTTTTGTGTTGGATTAGCACTAGGGCTTTCTGTTGAGTGTTTTTCTGCAGGCCCGTTCTCGCTAATATTTCTATGTTTCTGACTAAAAGCAGCAACGCCTTGATGAAAATTTGTTCCCTGATTAAATCCCTCAATAGGATTGTTGTTAGATACTGCTCCTATTAAACCTGCAGCGGCTTCCAATGTAGATGCCGGCTTATGAACAGCGTTTTTCATCCCAGAATAATCAGAATATTGCCCGGGTTCCAGAGGGACTTCTACAGTGGCGGTTTTCTGAATTCCGCTGGCTATTTGCTGTCCTGCCCATTGCATCTTGCCGCCAATTCCTTGCGCTTTACTTAATCCTTCTCTGTTTGCGGATGCACTTTGAACAGAATTTTTAATAGCTGCACTGCCAACATGAACTGCTTTTCCTGCAACTCCTACTCCTGTTTGAGTAATATTTTTTGCCCCCATGCCAATTATAGAAGCCATGCCAGGGTTTACCCCCATTAAAGGTGCAGCCATTGACATTCCAACTGCTGTTCCCAATGCCCCTGCTGTTTTATTTCCTATCGGAGAAAACCGGGTGACATTTGCCAGAGTTCCTTTTGCTTGGATGCTCTGTCCTTGGCTTACTGCCCCAAAGGGACCAGTTCCACCAAAGGCGCCACCACCCATGCTAGACATACTCCCTAAAGAAAGCGGACTGTTTGCTCCTTGTGATCTTATGCCGCCAGGTCTTATTGTGGCTTTGCCCATAGTGGCTAAACCACCAAGCATACCCATTGCTCCACTAGCCAAACCTTCTTCATTTATACCCAGGAACCGTAAAAATCCCTGGAATATGTTACGTATTATATTGGTAAAAGGTATTATAAGTATTAAAGCTACAAATGTTGCCCACCATTGACACTTATCAGGCAACTGAGGAATAAATGATAAAAAGAATAATATTGAAAAGGCATGAACAAATTGCATGAAACTGACTGATGTTATTTCACCGAACCATACTTTAATGGCTGTTTGATTATCAGTAATGGCCCATATCCATATCAAAAATGGTGTTATAGCCATTAAACCCGATAAAATAAGTCCTCTAATTAAGTAAAGGATATTAAAATAAATCATTAAACCTACAAACGCCAATTTTATTATTGCTGTTGTTAATATATGCCCAGTTTTGATATTATCTAGAAACGTCCCCCCTGCGCCTTGGAATTGATCCAATGCGCCCATGCTGCCTGCAGCGTTTTTACATAATTCAACCCCTGCATTATTAATTTCGATAAATAAATGAAGTATTAAAGGCGCGGCCCATATGATCAAAAATGCATAAATATAGCGTTTTAAGCCTTTCATTGCTTCTTCGCGTTGCTTCGGTGCATAAGCAGAAAATTGGATCTTTATGCCTGTATATATTATCCCAAGCAGAACTAACCCAAAAGAAGCAAAATAGAACACTTCAAACCATTTTTCTATTGATTCCCATCCTGCTTCATTGATAAAGGGTGGTATCGGATAATCTTCTTTGCCTTCGTTAAAAATCAGTTCATTTAAGTCTAATAAACCAAGTTTTCGTAATGCAGCCACCATCATATTAATAGGTGCAGCTAACATTTTATCTATCCAGCCACCATTGTCTTCTTGTACCGTGGCTGTAGTTGCCCCTGACGTTGCAGTGTCTGCAGCATTTGTTAGTCTTATACTACCGGCTAGTTGCGTTTTGGATGTTTCTTCGCCGCTGCTCGATTTAACTTCGGCAGTTAGCTGCGTTGCGTCATTTAAAGTGCTGCCATACATATCAGCATTACCGATCTTAATTGGCACACGATACGTTCCCTGCTGTTTGCCGTTCGTTTCTATTGTGTGAGTTCCGCCTAAATCATAATATCCCGTTGCACTTGTTTTGGCATTGATTTTTATTTTGGTATCTTGCGCCGCATCTGGACATTTCCAATTAACCACCATGTAGCCAGCTAGGGTTTTGTCGCCGCCATTGTCAGGGTCATATTTTATACTGCAATCTAATCCTGCAGCAAAAACTGGCACAGTAAACGTAAAACATAAAAACAAAGCAACCAAAAAAGTTTTTTTAAGCATCTATCTTTCCCCCAAGCCTAATATTTCAGCTTCGATTGGGATTAATTGATTGTAAATTGGAACTATATTTTTTTCGGTTATTAATAATCCTGCTCCCGTTGGGCATGTTTCGATAAACTCTTTTGCGCCTTCTGAAAGAGAATATATTTCTTGAACATTGTTTATTTGCGAAGGATGCGGTTTAAGAATAATACTTGTGGCACAGCTTCCTATTATGGCTTCGCTTCATCGCTACGTGTAAACTCTATAAATGATTGCGAGGCTATATTTAAACCAGTTTTGTATTTTCTCGCTCTGCGCCCCAGGTTTTCTAAATGCTCTGCCGTATCTTTATGCCTGGCAAACATCCAACCTTCATCTAGGTAAACGTCTTTCTTAATATGCGGTTGCTTTTGGGTAAATGTCGCCCATACCCACCCCAATATAACTGACATTACATAAAGACGGGTAAATTCATCTTTTATACGGTGTATATCAAAACAAACCAACAATTCATCTTTTAACTGCACAGTCGATTGCCCATCAAACATACCCAATGACCCACCACGTATCATAGGCTTTATTAAGGTTGCTATCCTTTCGGCTTTATACTTGCCTTCTAATGCTCGATGTAGATCAGTTATGGTTGGAAGCCTTTTTTTACGGCCAACAACCGAAAGGTTTTCAGTATCGTTTTCATACAGACTCTGTGGGTTTGAGGTTATGCCTATATTTGCATATACTTCGCGTATTGATTCTTCGATAGCCACGATTTCTTCTGCAGTTAATCCCGTTCCAGCTTGTTTTTCTACAATCAGGCCCAGAATTGACCTGATTTCTGCTACCTTGTCCAAAATATTTATACGAGGGCCGTTCTCTGGGTCTTCTTCAATATCAATTTCCATCAGATTTATCATTGGTTCCTTGAATGAATCTATTTCGATTACAGTTCCTCCTGCTTTGCGTACCCATGCTGCTATATGCCCTTCTTCGGGATCAATTAAAACACTTTTGATTAAATGTAAGGCTGACCTTAACGCTTTTGTGGAAATAAAAACCGTTTTCCCCGATCCAGTCCATCCTATACACATCATATGCGGGTTAGCTAATTCCGGGGCTCCAATAAATGAGTTGTAAAATATTGGAGTTTGGGAAAAATAATTTACACCCAGAAGTATTCCGCTAGAATGGGAATATTCAAAACCCGTAAAAGGCATCATAGATATTATTCCGCCTAGTGTTACGTTGCGGTATATATCTAATTGGTTATTGCCAAAAGGCAAAGAACTTTTCAAGGCTTTGTCTTGTATAAACTGCATAGTTCTGGCTTTTGTTGCTTTTCTTGCTAACAAAGACTTCAGGTTGTTTGTAATGTAGTCTAACTCGGCTAGGTTTTTTGCGTATACCGTAAACGTGGTAGTCATGTAAAACATTCTATCTCGGTTTGAATATATTGCATCACGAATCCCTTCTAGGTCTTCTATAGCTTGCCTTAATTGTGGTAGCGAATAAATATTGCCTTTTTCTTTGTCTATTAGCCACTGTGCTTCAAATATAGCTATTTTTTTGGTTAATTGGTCAATGACTGTACGATCTGGCACAGGGTCAATATGTACCGAATAATCTAAATCCCCAAGATTGAATACTTCATCTAACCATCCTAATTCAATATTTCTGCAATAGGTTGATAAAACTAATGTTCGCCCGTATCGACTGCCCTGTTTAAATTCTGTTTGCATTATTTCTATACCATCTGGTGCTACAAGATCTTTTATTCTGGCTGTGCCCTGTATAATATTTTTAGCCAACATAGAGGTCTAACCCTCCTTCGTTATAACATCTGCTGCTTTTAGTGTATCTCCCCGGTTTAATACTCCATGTAAAAAAGTAACTACTTCAGGGTAGATAAAACTCCACCCTTGATTCCTGACTGATTAAGTCCGTTGATAATAACCATTGAGCGGCGGGTTAGTTCGGAATAAACTACTTCAAAACCTTCTCGTGAAAAATATGGAATGATTATATACGGGTGTTTAACCATGACGTTGTTTGTATACCTTAATGCGGTTAATGCTTCTGACATAACCAGGTTGTATTCTTTTAATACTTCAGGAAGATCATAATAATAATTTTTAATTTCCTTCACTGCATCTATAGTGTCGATTAGTTCTGTGGTTAGATAAATCTGAACGGGAAAAGTTATTGAGTTCGCCATTCCTAATAATCCGTTTATAACTATAGATTTCTCTGCTATTGACATAAGATAGTAGTTAATAGTACCTGCTCTTATAATTAATGCATAATAGTTATTAGGAAAAACCATAACCCCCTTTTTAATATCAAGGATATTTATAAAATCTTGTGCCGATAAACGGACATTCTTTCCCTTTGTTTTGCTCTTTGTTTCGGTATCTATAATATCTCGTTGCTCGGCTCTATCCAGCAGTATTTTAAATATATATATAACTGTTCCTATCAGAACCAAGTAAATCAGCCCGATCATTATAGGCTTCATTCTATCAAGCCTCCCAGACGTAAATTTTTTTGCATACGTCTGTAACGGATATATAGCATAATATATTTGTCCAGACTGATGCCATTGGTAAAATTGGGAAAGGTATCTACTTTTATAAATGCCAATGCTAAAAACATAAACAAAAGCAGTACCCCAAATATTATTTTTAATATCATTGGAACCGGAAACATACACCCTATAAAAATTAATATTATTGCACAAGCAATATAGCCAATTTGGCGAAGCGATAACACTCCGCCAATCATTTTTTCTTCTCCTGTTATATCGAGAGGCATTAAAAACTGTGTCATATAACTCACCTTTATCTTTAATTAAACGACTTGCCTACACCCAGGAATACACCTGCAAAAAACATAGCGCCGCCTACAAGAATAGCACCTAACAAAACATAACCAAGGCCCCCCATTGTGTCTTTTCTTTTTTCGGGCGAATAGGCGCTCATGAGCATCTTTACACCGCCGAAAATTACAGCTAAAAGAATGATTGTACCGCCCAGCGGTGTAAAGTATTTTGTAACAATATCAACAAGCTTCGTATTGAAATTTTCAGCATCTACTTCAGTAACTGCTGCCAACGCCGGATTGGTAACTAAAAACGTAAACAGAAAAGCGTAACAAGCGATAAGGCTTCCTCTAATTTTCCCCATAAATAGTCCTCCTTAAATAATTTTGATTAAATAACCAACCAACATAACAATAATAATCCAGCTTAAAATCTTGAATGATACTCGCAAAAAAATACGGGCAACTGCTAATAATAGAGCTGCCCCTGCAATATAAGGGAGATAATGCACCAGGTTTGATGTTAATTGGTTTAAAATATTAACTAATATTTGACCACTTCCTTTCCTGCCGGTATGAAATCTGAAAGCCTTTATTTTCGTATAAGGCTATCCTCCGCTTTGATTGAGCATAAAATATATCATTTTCTGTAGCAGGTAATATTTGATCACAAAAATCTACCACTATACCATATTCTTTACCTGGAGCCGGTCTGCGCACACGTCCTACCTTTTGCATTAACTCAACCAAACTTGTTCCTCCATGAGCCAATACCAATACTTCAGCTTCGGGTAAATCAATGCCTTGTTTAAGGATTGAACTTGCTATTAATATTTTAATCTCCTGGTTTTTAAACTTTTGAAGGGTTTCTTTTCGTTCCTTTGTCGATGTGCTGCCATGTATAAATGGAGCATTCAATAATTCAGCTAACTTGTTACCGTGATATATGTCTTTAACTAATACTATAATCTGTTTGCCTTGATGTGATTTTACTGCATTAACGACTTTACGAGTACGTTCCCAATGATCAATAATTTCCTTGTCGTATAATTTGTAATATTTCTTTGTTCGAGTTGGGAAGTGCTGAACAGGATAAATCTCAACTTGAACGGGTAATATATACCCGCCTTTTATTAGTTCATCCTCAGTTATCAGTTCTTCTATCGGGCCTGTAGCTGCTTCAATAAATATTTCCTTGCCATCTTCCCGATAAGGTGTTGCTGTCAAAGCATAAGAGTAATAAGCATTGGATATTTTGGATACTGCAAAAATTGTTTCAGCACCTAACATATGGCCCTCATCAATAAATTGACATTGTACTGTCTCTAAATAATTTTTTATTTTATCCCAACGTGCATTTTGAGTTTGCTGGCAACTGTAAATGGTTTGTATCGAGGCTATAGTAATTGGCTGAATAGTAAAATGTCTGCCTCCTATTTTACCTACCTTAATCCCTAATACATTTTCAAACACTTCCGCGGTTTGTTCCAATAAGTCCAAAGAATATGTATAAAACACTGTTGGAACGCCTAACTGCGCAATTATAAATGCACTTAACAGGGTTTTCCCCGCTCCAGTTGCCATTACTAATGTGGCCCGGTTGGGTATCTTGTTATCTTGAATCTGCTTACAAGCTTTTATTTGATAGGGCCGGGGTGTTACTCCAATCACTTTGGTTTCCAATTCCTTGTTTGGCTTTGCAGGCAATGGATGTTCAATGTAGCTTTTTAAAACGAAATGGCGCAGAAAAGTTATTATACGGCTGTATAATCCAGGCGGAAATACAATTATATAAGCATCTTTGTTTTTGCCTACATTGATTAAACTGCCGATTTTATGTTCATCTTCCTCTGTATATTCATATGAACACAAGTCATAAATGGATTTTAAAAATAATTGCAGATTTTGATTGCCTGTAACTTTGAGCCTATCTCCTTTAATTTCAACCGCTAAATCCTGAAATATGTTTTTAGGAACGGTTTGAATGAAATTCGGAAATAAGTGGCCCGGGCTTATTATTCCGTTGCATACTGCTCCATAAAGATTTCTTGCCGGTACAGTCCAATACGCCCCCAAGGGATCTTTGTTATTGAACTCCCTTCCTGGTATTTTTTTAATCTTTTCAATTAAAACAGGATTATAGTTAAAATAAAAGCGAGCCAAATTTGGCTCAAGCGGTATTATTTGCATGGCACTTCTCCTTTGGCGATATAAAAACTGATTGTTTGTGTATAGTTATTTCTGCAGGAAAATTCTGCGATTTCATTTCGCTTACAATTTCCCGAACTGCTTTTTTGCAATTTTAATTGCAAATTAACTGAATAATTTTCAATCAAAAGCGTTTCTATAATTTGTAATACACTGGCTGGGTCTTGTTTATGCGATGCGTGCATTGTTATCATAGTAAACCTCCAATATATTATACATTTGACCCTTTAACCAAACTGCTGGAGCCTCTCCTGCGTTAAGCACTTCCTTTATCATACGAAGCGCTCTTTCTGCCTTTTCCTGGTTGGCATCTTTGATGATCGTGTTGTTATTAGTTTCAGCTAAAATAGCTTCTCTTAACTGGCGTGTTGAAAGCGCCTGTATACAGGCTACATCCATCCATTTTTGCGGATTGGTTGTTTTGGCCGCTATGCGATGATGCGTAAAACTTTTGTCCAACGCCCTCATATGCGGTTCAGGAAAGGCCCTGAATGTTTTTATACTTTCCCTAACACTGGCTGGCGAGCAGCCTACTAATGAAGATATTTCAGTAACTTTAATTTTCATATCAACCATAGCGGTTAATACTTCGGCCTTAAGCCATTTTGCGGTTTCTTCGGCTTCATCGCAATTGCAGTAAACCTGCAAGACTTCTTCAAGGTTTTTCCCAAAAAACAGATTTTTTTCTTCGGTAAAAATATAGTCTTTGGGTAGTGTATTGTTTACTAAGAGGCCAATGATTTCACAAATCTCAGTCGGGGTTTTCCCTTCCCGGCGAGCAATTATTTCAATTAAACTCCACCGAGGAATATTGCCGCTATGTGTCTTTGTGTGGCATTCAGGGCATAGACAGATTAAGTCTTCTTTTATGTCCAGATTTCTGTCTTTATTCCAACCTCTCGGTCTTACATGATGCGATGCCACCCTTTTTCGGAATAGGTTCCGCAATATTCACATATTTCATTTGCAATTAAATATTGATAACTCATCCTATCATCTCCTTTTGATTTACCCGGCATTTAGATACCTGTCTATAAGATCTAAATTATTTGTCCAGGGCATTTCCGGTAACGTATTTATAATAATCTTTCCCCACGGTTTTTTTATGCGTGGGTCACATATAACCAATACTCCCTGTTGTTGAGAACTCCTGATTAATCTTCCTACTCCTTGTTTAAGTTTTATGGCACAACGCGGAAGACTCAGATCTATAAAAGGGTTACCCCCCCTGGATTTTATAAAATTATATTGAGCTTCTTTAATAGGAGTTGTTGGCACTTCAAATGGTAGTTTGGTAATGATAACGCAATTAATTTTTTCATCTACACCTTCCCAAAAGGTATCTGTGCCAAAAAGTACGCTGTTTGGGTTATTACGAAAATCCGTAAGCAATGATTCTTTTGAGCCTGTCCCCTGTATTAGCCAGTTAAAACCTCTTATTTTGCTGGTTACTCTCGTATAAATATCCTGCATTGTTTTATACGAAGTAAACAGTATAAAGGTTTTGCCGGGAGCTTTTTCTAAAACACTTATTATCGTGTTGCATAGATAAGAGTTGTAATTATCCATATCTGGGCTTGGGGCATTATTTGGTTGATAAACTATAGCGTTATCCTTGTAATTAAAAGGAGAACGAAGCCTCAAAGAATAACAATTTTCGGTTAATCCTAAATTTTGTTTAATTATCTTAAATGATTGATTAACTGATAATGTTGCAGATGTTATTACTGTGTTTTTGGTTTGCCAAAAGTCGCGTAATTTAGCAGCTATGTTTAATGGACAATAATAAATTTCTTTATTTTCAGCCCAATATACATAGCCTGTTTCGGTTTGATACAACCATATTTTTAATTGGTCTATCAGGCTTAAAATTCTTTCCGTTAGCTTTATGAGTTCTAATTGAACAAATTGAACTTGGTTTATATTTATGGTGTTGTTTAGTACAGGCATGACACCCTGAAGCACTGCGAGCAATTGTTCAGCATAGGGGTTATTTGTTGGTTCAATAAACCTTTTATCTTCCAACGAAAGAAAAAAGTCGATAGCTGCATTATTAATGTCCTGTTGAAATTGCTTAATTTTGCCCAATGCCCTGGCTTTACGGAATGCGCCCTGACAGGTTTTTGAGTTTGTAACTGCTTGTAGTTTGAAAAAATCATATTGATTAATGGTTGTGGTAAATATCGAATAGGCATTGGTTTCAAAATTATGCCCTTCATCTAAAATTAAAATATCGTATTCAGGAAACACTTTCTGGATATAATAATCTGATAAAACTAAGGCATGGTTTGTGACAATAATATCGGCTTTTTTTAATCGTTGTCGGGCCTTATTAAAATAGCATTTTCTTTTATGAGGACACATTTCTTCGAGACAAGCAGTGGATTCTGCGCATACTACAGACCACAGTTTTTCGTTGTATTGAAAAGGGATATGACTGCGATCCCCTTCCCGCCCTAGTTCTGTTTGTAGCCAGGTATTTATCTTATGAATAAATTCCTGCTTTTCAGTAGATGAAAACAGGTTATATTCGGATTCTTCTAATTTATGCAAGCAAACATAGTTGTTTTTGCCTTTGGCTTTTTCAAATGTAAGGTCGGGATAATAATGCAATATAAATGGTATGTCTTTATTGTAAAGTTGTTCCTGTAAATTAATCGTATTCGTTCCTATAACTACTTTGGCTTCAGGAGATGATTTAATATATTCACAAACAGGGATCAGGTATCCGAAACTCTTACCTATTCCCGTTCCAGCTTCTACCACAAAAGAGTGAGACGGCTTTTTTGCAAAATCTAAAAACCGGCGTATATATTGTGACATTTTAATCTGTTCTTGACGGATTTCTGGAATGTTTTGCAATCCGGATACCACTCTGGTTAATGCGGCATGAATTTCAGTATCTAATTTATTCTTTATTTATAATCCCCCCAATTTTTTTACAGAGGTACGCGCGTACCCTATTTAGGTACTAGCCATACTGAATACTCAGTTGCTCCGGTTCCATCTTTCACTGACTCTAAAAATTTTGAACCCTGCGGTAAAAATTTACCTTCTCCTGGGTAAAAAATAGTTGCTATATAACCCTCTTCTCTTGCCCTTAATGCAATACTGGTTTTGGCATTTAATTTATTAATATTAGGGGTAAACCGAATACAACCATATGAACGAAGTATTAACTCTGCTCTTGCTAATTCTTCTACGGAAGCATCTAGGTCATTTTTAAAAGCGTGATAATACATTTCCAGGGCGATAATATTTTTAGGTAATAGTTCTTCTCGTTGTATAAAAAGATTTTTTCGTTCTTCGTTTGTCATTTGTCTCGTGGTCACCTTTTTATAGTCTGTCTTTGTTCGATAATACCAGTTCATTCCTTTGCTTCTTTTGTTAGCTGAGTGCATATTCTGTTTTTCCGATAAAAACTGCATCTGTTTAACTGTTTTGTTGTTTTGTAATGAGCGACTGCTTTCTTCTTCAAAAATATCCATAATAATTTCAATATCTGATTTTTCTAATTCGCATATCTTGTCTTTGATGCGTTTCCATTGGGCTTTTATTGTGCCTTTTGCGATGTTAAGCGTTTTACTGATTTCATTGTAGCTTTTTCCCTGACAAACAAGTGCGTATATTTCTTGTTGCCTAGGTGATAATATTTGTAAAATATTACATTCCATAATACACCTCTATCTAATCTTATTGATTATTTTATTGGTTTTTAGTTTAATCTTTTTGATTAGTTTGTCAAGCTGTTTTGTTATATTGATGAGGTGAATCAGGGAATTGTATTTAATTGATAGATCTGGAGATTTGCGCAATAATAAACGAAATGTTTATATGATTTACTTAATGCAAAATGTATTGTTATAATGAACCATAAATATTAAAAAGCTGAGGGGTAAATTTGTGACTGAATATAATAAAAGCAAAAAAACATATCATCCTACATTTGGGAGAATATTGAGGCGTTTAAGAGAAGAATATGGGGTTAATGCTATTCAATTAGCTGAATTTTTAGGTATTAATAAAAACCATTATCAGATTATTTCACAGTGGGAAACAGGAAAAAGAGAACCAAATTTAGTTCAGGTGTGTAATATTGCTAATTTTTTTGGAGTCACTACTGACATGCTGTTGGGAATGCAAGATATCGAGCTTATTGAACCCAAGATCGCAATTTTTTTACGACAAAACAGAGATGCTTTAACCTCAGAAGACGAAGAAAAAATCATGAAAATATTGTCAGCTTTTTTAAAATAAGGTGGTTATGTGTCGTATTTTAACATTTAGCAGATGATAATAAATTTTGATAAAAATTTTTTGGGGTGACGTCATTTCTATTTATGTTGTTTTTTTACGAGTTTTATAGCAAACTGTTAGTTACAAGAACCTAATAGGAGGTGGTCGTATACTAATCCAAACTAAACAACCGCGAAGGGGATTGGTTCAAAGTATAGCTAGCTCATTAAAGCTTACTTTGAACGAAAATTGTCAAACTTTGTTTGACTATTTGCAAGAATTAGCGGTAGTGGTGGAGATTAATGAAATCCCTGATGAATGTGTCCTTATTAAAAACGATCAGATAATTGTTTTTATTAAGCCATCGACAGGGGAAGATGCAATATTACAATTAATTGCACGTATACGATTAAAACACGTTAAATACTATGATACGTATCCGGAATCATTAAAAGCCATTCTGGATGATGAAGTTGCACTCTTTATGCAATCTTTTGAGCAAGAACTTGCGTGTCTTGTCTAAATCCTTCTATAAGGGATCATTAAAAAGGCTTATGTATATACATAAGCCTTTTTAATTTATTCAGTTTTTAGTTTTATTTGAACTTCCAAAATAATTTTGTTATTTGGCCTGAAGGTTCTTTCTAATACGTCTTTAGGAATCGGAATTTGCCCGTTTGAAATAAACACGGCTGCATCGTCAATCCCTTTGCCGTATCCTTCAGACCAATTAACTGGAAGGGCGCTGATGCCCCTTCCAAATAGTTCTTTCAGAAGTTCAATTTCGGCTTTTTTAACATGGGGATTATCCTTAAAATCCATATCATAAGCTACGGCTGTCCTTTTAACCCCCATTTCAACTGCTTTTTCAGCAGCCTGCCGATACAATGATACGCCCGGTATGCCCAAAAAAGGCATATCGGTATATTGGGATGCTATGTCTGCTTTTAACGGGCCTTCTGTCAGCCAAACCCGATTATTTTGCAGACTCTTACCTTCTGGTACTGCTACATGAATCAAAGCCCCACAAGAACATCCCTTTTTTCGACCAGCAGAAGAAAAACTTATATATTTACCAGGTATGTTTTTGTTTTGTGTTTCCAGGTACGTTCTATAGTTATCGTCAACTCTAATTTGAAACCCTTGGATCATACGGGTTTCGTCTTCAACAGGAATAAGGAATCCAGGCAGGGTTAGAAACACCCACTGCCCATACTTATCTTGAAAGAATCCTGGTATTCCCTCAAGGGGATAACCTTCCTTTAAAAGCAGATTACAAATCCCTCTGGTAGATTCCCAACCTACAAGAGATTTATACTGCCTTTTATTAACAATATCATCAGAAAGACCTCGATCCGAAAGGTCTTCGCGGTGTCGTGGTGACAATATCAATTTGTTAAGGAGTGCTCGATAGACTGCATCCCTTGTTTTAATATCAGCTACCGGGGCATCTTCCCACTTGGGGCCGTTATACCATCTTGCCTGACGAAGTACTTCCTTCCCCCTGGCTTCACCAAACAATTCATTAGCCATTGTCCAGGCATTTCCACTATGGCCACATCGGGGACAACGAAAAACACCTTTGTCTGGGCGAATAGTCAAATGCCCTTGTTTTTTTGTATCGGCCCCCAAGTAGGAGAACTCACACATCCAGCAACGAGTGGTGAATTGTCTCCCCCCCTGTATAGGAGTAAGAGATAATCCTGCTGCCTGGGCTACCGCTAAAATATTAACTTGATCTGTAGCAGCCCCCAACATAAAAACTCCTAAAAATCATATTCTTCTTGGGTTTCTGTGCCGTAGTCACTCCAGTCGCCATATTCTGGAGTTTCAGTGTTTTCTTTGCCGTTTTTGGTATCACCTTTGCCGTTCTTTTTGTCGAGGAACTCAAATTCATCTACGATAAGACTGGTATAGGTCTTACCGTCTTTAGTGTTCTGGGACAAACGCCCGGTTACAGCAATTAACCGACCTTTAGTACCCTGTTCAGCCATCGCTGTAGCCTTATTCTTCTCTTTGTCGTTGCCAAAGACTGTGCAATCCCAGAAATCGGTTTCCTTCTGGTCGCCCCAGCCATAATTTACGGCCAGCCCAAATCTGGTAAATGCTTTACCATTTGCGCTGTAAGCAAATTCAGCGTCCCTGGTCAGCCTGCCGACAAAAACACAGGTGTCAGTTAGCAGACTAACCGCTTCAAATACCGGCAAGGTTACATTCTTGATGTTGCGAAATACGCCAACCAGGGGCAAACATTTGTTTGCCGATTCAGCCACCTTTTTGGCGAGTTCGCCATCATAAGGGACTCTTAAAAAGGCTTTAATATCTCCTTGCATTAAAACCTCTGCTTTGGCCCCTTTTTCCCCTTGTTTTAAGGGGATTTTTACGATTTTTACAAAGGCTCCACAATTTCTATTCATGACACCACTCCTTCCCCGCTTCGCGGGATTTTTAAATTTTGGTTTAACCCAATAAAAAAGCCCCCTTTCGGGGGGCTTTGGTTTTAGCTATTCAGACATGATTCGTGATATAATCTACCTTCGTACTCTTTATAATTCTTGTCACCTATTGGTTTATGGCATAACGGACATATCGTTTCTGCTATTCGTCTTATTTGGTCACATTCTATATGCCCACAGCCATTTACACATGGGCTTTTAGATATTATTTTGTTCACTTGGCATAACCTCCTTACGTTCAACGGCGATAAAGCCAGTGACCACTCCCCTACTTACGGTCTATCACCGTTGATGATGGGGGACTTCTTGCTGTGTTTTAGTTAAATTTTACACCCGGGAATTCATCCCGATAATTATTAAGAGAATAAACCCCTTTGCAGGACCGTAAATCATACCATTTTCTCAGACGTTAGATTTATCAGGTTGTCTTACTATATTCATACTAACTCCAGCACCTTTTTTCGGCCCACGGCAGCATCAAAAGTGCTCCTGGAGGATTTTTGAAGTTGCTGTCCTTTGTTAAATTGCTGGACGGGTCTAATGTAGCCGACAACTCGTGAATAAATTTCGGTTTCAGTACCACAGATATGGCAAGTGTATTGTTCCCCATTTATATATCCATGTTCTGGGCAAATAGAGAACGAAGGAGTTATGGTAAAATAGGGCAGCTTGAAATTGCCACATACTTTCCTAACAAGTTTTTTAGTAGACGCTATATCAGGGATTCTCTCTCCCAGGAATATATGAAATACCGTTCCGCCAGTATATCTGGTTTGTATCGGCTCCTGGTGATTTAATGCCTCAAATAAATCGTCCGTATACCCTGCCGGGAGTTGGGTGCTGTTTGTGTAATAAGGAACGTCTATGGAACCGGAGGTTTGTATCCCAGGATATTTCTTTACGTCCTTTAAGGCTAGTTTATAGGCTGCTCCTTCAGCCGGGGTGGATTCAAGATTAAATAGGTTGCCCGTTTTTTCTTGGTAACAGGCGATTCGCTTTAACATAAAATCCATTACTTCTTGAGTTAATTCCGAACCTTCAGGAGTATTAATGCCTTTACCTAAAAGGTTTAAACATGCTTCGTGCATACCTACAAGACCAATTGTTGAAAAGTGGTTGGCCCAATAAGTACCCATTTGGCTTTAACGCCACGCAGGTAAAACCGAATATACGGATACAGCCCTTCATTAGTCCAGCTTTCAAGCGTCTTGCGCTTGATTTCCAGGCTGTCTTTGGCTATATCCATCATCATGCCTAACCGGGCAAGAAATTCTTCTTTGCTGTCAGTTAAATATCCTATACGGGGCATATTAATAGTTACTACCCCGATGGACCCCGTCAAAGGGCTTGCAGCGAACAATCCTCCCATGCGTCTGCGGATCTCTTTATTGTCAATTCTCAACCGACAACACATCGATCTCGCATCTTCGGGGTTCATATCCGAATTGACATAATTAGCAAAATAAGGTATGCCGTATCGGGCTGTCATTTCCCATATCCCATTATAAATAGGATTATCCCAATCAAATTCTTCGGTTATATTATATGTGGGAATTGGAAACGTAAAAACTCTCCCTTTAGCATCCCCTTCACACATTACTTCTGCAAATGCCCGATTAAACATATTCATCTGTTCTTGAAATTCGCCATATGTCTTATCCATAAATTTGCCGCCTATTATAACAGGCTCATATTCCATGTATTTAGGCACTTTCAAGTCCAGAGTTATATTTGAAAATGGGCTTTGAAATCCAACCCGTGTTGGTACATTCATATTAAATATAAACTCTTGTAACCCTTGTTTTACCTGCTGGTAATCCAGGTTATCATACCAAATAAAAGGCGCAAGTAAAGTGTCAAAATTTGAAAATGCTTGAGCGCCTGCTGCTTCACCTTGTATTGTGTAAATAAAATTAACGGCCTGACCTAAAGCAGTACGAAAATGCTTGGGCGGGGCTGACGAGATTTTCCCTGGTACCCCCGTAAAACCTTCCATTAATAAATCTTTTAAGTCCCACCCTACACAATAAGGGGCTAAAATGCCTAGATCATGAATGTGTATATCTCCGCTTATGGCAGCATTACGTATAAATTCTGGATAGATTTTTTCTAACCAAAAATTTTCACAAATTTGTTCTGCTACAAATACATTTAACCCCTGTAGCGAAAACGCCATATTGGCGTTTTCTTTTACTGCCAGGTCATTCTTGCTTAAATACGTAAGTATATGTTCTTGGGATTTTACTATATCAGCATTCCTGGCTTGTGCGTGTTGATGCCGATATAAAATATATGCTTTAGCAGTTTTATAGTGACCATTATCTACCAGGACTTCTTCAACTATGTCCTGGATTTCTTCAACTGTTATATATTCACGATTGTCCTCGATTCTTTCAATAACTTTTTTGGTCAATTCTACTGCCTTATCATAATCTCTGCCACCAACTGCATATGCTGCCCTATATATAGCCGAAGTTATTTTCGAGGGATCAAAATCTACTGTTTTTTGTACGATTTGACCATTTATTGTTTGCGGCCGTTTTTGTACTTTACTTACCATAATTTCACCTCCATTAAAGAAGGGTGGTTTTCACCACCCTTAAATGATTTTTTATCTTATTAATGGAACCAGAACAAGCCGAAACCCATCATCACCCGCAAATAACGCAGGACTACATGTTCCAGCAAAACTGATTTTTGTTTGTTCTGGCATCCCTTTTAGGGCATCAATAAGATAATTCGCATTGAAATAGATTTCCAAATCCTGTCCGGTTTTCTTTATTTCAATAATATCTTTAATTTCCCCTACAGCATCTGATACTGCAGAAACTTCCAGAGCCCCGTTGAGGGTTAAATGGGCAGATTGTATTTTCCCCTCGCTCGGCGGTAGTGTTAAAATACGGGCTATCGATTGCCGAAAAGTTTCTGTGTTAACAGAACATTCCGATACAAAATCTTTGGAGATAACAGCATTTACATCGGGGTATTGCCCGTTAATTATCCGAGAAAAAATTTCTGTTTCCCCGGTTTTAAATAAAAGGTTGTTGCCGCTGGTGTAGACAACAACATCTTCATCGTCTACAACCCGAAGCAATTCCTCTGCTGTTTTGAGAGGAATAATTAATTGTTGAGGGTTCCCCCCTCCTTCGGTCTCTATAATTGCAAGCCTATGAGTATCAGAACCTACCCATATGGTTTTGTCTGCCTTAATGTCCATGAGGACTCCAGTAAAAACCATACGGAAATGGTTTTTGGCTACAGCCGGTAAAACTGCACTTATCCCTTTGCGTAACAGATTGCCAGGAATAGTTATTACTTCTTTCTGGCATTCGGGCCAGTCTGGGTAATCAGACCCTTCTAATAAATTAAGGTTGGCTTTAGAACGGGCATACTTAACTTGTAGTTTGTTATCCTTCACTTCAAGAGAAATAACCCCTGCAGGAAGGGACTTGACGAAGTTTTCAAAATACTTGGCATTTACAAGTACCTTGCCTTCTTCATCAAATTGGAGTTCAGAAGTGCTGGTTTTAATCCCAAACTCCATATTTGTTGCCCTTGCAACTAATTTCCCATTAGCTGCTTCCATATATAAGACTTGTAACTGTGGTATTGCGCTGTTATGGGCCGCGCCTCGGCCTGCTTTAGTTATCAGAGCAACTAAATCCTTTTTTTCAATTTTAATATTCATTACATTCCTCCTTCCTGACTTAACGGGATTTTAATTTTTGACAATAAAAAAAGCGATCTTTTTAGAGATCGCTTTCTATGTGTTACGCCACTATATCCGTGGATTGCGCACTACTTAAACCAATGTTTAGGCATAATCCAGATTATAAAACCGTAACAGCCAATAATAAACAGTATCGCCCCTACATGGTTTATGATATTTATCATCTGTTTTTGCCATAACTTTTTCTATGAGGTTTGATATATCTGGATATTCTCTACTTAACCAGCCCGTCATGCTGGCAAGAACATTTCTTGATGTATCAATGTATTTATCATTTAAAGCATCTTCAAGAACATTTTTCATTGTTGATTCAAGTGTATTAGCCAACTTTGTTCCTCCCTTCCGGTCTGGTCGGTGTCCGTGATGCGCGGCTAAATATCTGCTACTGGAACAGGGTTGTTTATACAAGAGCAGTTGTCTTTGCCCTGCTCTTCGCATTCTTTGCACCCCTCTGTGTGATCTTCCCCTGCTGCTTCCAGTGACTTCAGTATCCGCACGTACCACTGGCTATCAATCGTATCCTGGGTGATTTGTTTTAGATCGTCCTCAGACTCAATCACGCCCCACCAACTCTCCGCGCCGTAAACTATCTTGTTCAGATCAAATACAAAAATTGCCGGATTGCTGAAATAACTGAGGTTTAATTCTCCGCTCTCTGGGTTATGAGATACGCTAATGTCGATAGGCAGATCACCGAGAAACAGCCCCAGATAGGTTTTGCCCTGGCACTCTTCGGCACAAGGCCGGATTGATACAAACTTGCCAATATCCCCTTTATTAAGGCTATACTGTTCGGTATTGCGATTGATTCCGGTCACTTCTATGGGATATTCGATATATCTGCACCGATAATCATTACAAATGAAGCTCTCTTTAAATTTGTATTCAGCGGACATCCAGCCAGTAGGCATATTCACTATGGCCTGATAATCGCTATTATTTTTCAGGGCATCACATCTGGCAAATCGCCCCGATTTACACGTATTGCAGTTCCGCTTGATTTCTTCCGCCATCGATCTTTCTTCCCCCCTTCAGTCTGTGAAAAGCGCAGCATCACAATATTAATAATTCCGGGTTATCATGTGCGTTGCCGATTACCTCAATCTGGTCTTTGATATGAAAAATAGTAAGGGGCCATCCAGCGGGATAATCTATAGGAATTGCCAGATAAGAACCGTCCTTGAAAAGAATCTCCATGTTAACAATATCATTGGTCCATAAAAACTTGACTATATCGCGCTCATACATATCCTTGCCTTTTAGGTCTGGTATCCCTGTGTATTCTCCCACTGTGTGCGGGTCAACGTCATAGCACACAGAATGTGAACTATAAAATGGCTTGCCATCGATGACGCGATTGAGTGTTCTTTGTCCGCTTGCCATGATTTCACAAGCACCATCATCGTATTTAATTAGACAACCGTAAACCCATTCGCCATTATCAATCCTCTTTGCCCGGAATTGTTTATTTGGAGCCTTGCTCTGTGCGTTTCCACTCATGTCTATCTCCTCTCTTTCTTTCTCGTGCTACTGCGCATCTTAACCAAAATGCGCATCAAATTTTCTCTATGGTAGTGAATTTTAATTTACCCGTCCCATTCATTTCTGCTGCAACTTTTGCCCTTGGTGCATCAGTTTTTATAAACGGTCTTAGGATCCAATTTATCCAGTTTGCTGTTCTGTATAGCCGTTTTATAGCTTTTATATCTTCCTCAGTTAGAAGATTTGCGCCACATAAAGGACAAGGTTTATTTATCCATTTTTCGTAATCCTTAAATTCAACCGTAGGATTACGATAATCACAAGTAGGATTATCACATTTAATGCCTTGGATATGTATCTTTAAGGCTTTCAATTTAAATCCCCCTAACTACACATTTTTTATTATTATGCAGCATCGGTTCTAGCGAATCCTTTTTTAGCGTCAAAGACTATGATGTGGCTGTTTACCTCTCCGTCTGTAAGAATAATGTTTAATACGCTAAATAACAGAGTAGCCGCCATATCATTCGCCCCTACGTTTTGTGGATTTTCCAGAGCATTTAAAGCGCAATTTTGCGGTTGGGCATTTTCTACTTCGACCAAAGAATCAGGAAACACTTCGCCTACAGGGGTAAGTTTAATTTCGGTATCCTTATAACCTACTACTATCTGCCTGTATATTTGCCGTTTCCTGAATCTATGTAGATTATGGGTTTATCAGAGTTAATAAAGGCTTCGTGCATGACTTTTCTAGCGCGATTGTTGTCTACACAGCCAATCAAGATCCTACATACTGGGCCTGAATTACATTCAGGAAAGAAGTTGAATATTTCTTCCCAAGATTCAGCTTTTTCAGTACCCGAACCTATAGCAACTCCAAAATGGCTCCCATATCTTTTGGCCATTACCTCAGACTTATACAACCCGAGATCGGCTTTGACAAAGTTCTGACGATAAAGATTTATTTCCTCAACCACGTCAAAATCTACAATGTTGTATCCCTGCCAACCATCTCGGTATTTTTGCAGGGTCATTAGCAAACGGGCTATTTTGGGGACCAGATAGCCACCGGTTCCCCCACAGCCCACTTGCAGGATTGAGAAATTGGAATAAGGTATAATCATCCCTGCTTCTCAAACTTCACACCGGCAACCAAAAACTTTTCCCCTTCTTCTGGAGTCACCCATACGAAGGTTGCCCTATCTTTGGTAAGTTCGGTGTAGCCTTGGCCTACCAACCATTGACGAACATCACCAATAGTGGGCGTTTCTTTGTCCTCGGGAACAACATAATCGTAAAATTCATTATAGATTTTTACCCTACAGCTTCTGACTTCTAGAGCGGAATCGTCAGTAAGTTTTGGGGTTATAGTCGTTGTGCCACCAGACGTACTGCTCTTTTTCCCTTTAGCTTTGGCAGGTTTTTCGGCAGCGCAAGCGTTTTGCTCGCAACCGTTTTCCGTAAATTCGTCTCCAAAAAGATTAACCATTCCATCCATTTCCCATCTCCTTCTCCCTCTTATAGAGGATTTTATTATTTTTTGTTAATAAAAAAGCCCCCCGTTTTATAGACGGGAGGCTTTTCTTAAATAATTGATTAGTGGTAAATACTGTAATATTCAGCTATTGCGTCTTTCCATTCTTTTAATTCAGCATCTGTTAGATATTTTTTGTTTTCTTCAGAAACCAATCTCCCTGTTTTCTTATAAGCATAAATGAGTTCACCTGGTATTCCTGCTTCTTCCATGATTTTGACTGTTTCTTTTTCAAGGTCTATTCCACTAGGTACATTAAAAAAAACGAGGTCATCAGGCCCAGGTTCCCGCCCAAAAGTGTCTATGTGTTTCTGGTATTGTTTTTTTAATATATTAGTTACGTTATTTGGCAAGGGTATCCTTTTGCAAATTTCACCGTTTCGCTCAACCCATTCAAATTCCTTGTCTATACAACAATGCTTATATTTTTTACCACTTCCGCAAGGGCAAAGCGCATTTCTTGGATATTTTTTCACTAATCATATCCCTACCTTTCCCTTTTTTAAATCAGATTTTAAAATTAATTATTTAGTATTTGCCCTAATGTTTTATTGGCCGGCACCAGCCAATTATCAGGGAAATCAATCCCCTGCAGGTTTCTAAACAATGAATCACCGTCTAAGCCTGCATTATTTCTAAAGGGATATGCCCTGGTGCTTGGCATTGCCATTATTGTTCCCGGGGCTTTGAAAAGTTCCCAGGGGGCTTCTATTTTGACATTGTTAGCCCCCATACATAACTTCCCCGTAGAATCTACATTGTAGAATGGAAAACAATATAACGGCACTTCGGGCCGCATAATTTTTGTTTCCTGGGTAATGGCCCATACATCGGTACGATACAATCTATTTTCGATTACTTCAAATTTCCATATTGAAGCTGGTATTCCGATGTTATCATAGGGCCTGTCACAATACTCTATCGAACCCCTTATGGCATTTTGGTGCATTACTACTGTATAATGCTTGGGGTTGTCAGGGTATTTGATATACCCGATTGTTCCCGGTGGAAGAACAGGAGAAGGCTCCGGGGTCGCTGAAACTCTTTTCCCTATAGATTTTGTCAGCGCTGCTACAATGTCTTCAACGCTAACCTTTTTCCATGTGGAAACCTTGTTCTTTTTTATTTCAACAAAAGCCCCGTCTTCCTCAAGGCGAATGTTGATCATAAACATCCCTCCTTGAGTTTCTGAATTTGGATGAATATATCACCGATTTCTTCGGCTCCGGTTTCCCATCCATCCATCACCAAGCACCAGAATTTCTTCCCAATGCCATTGGTTCCAACGGTTAATTTGATAATGCTGGAACTCTCTACCATTGGGATTAAATCTGGGTTGGCTTCTTCGTCCTCCACTTCTATTACTCTTACGACCTCTGGTTCAATAATTTCAACTTGGTTTTCTTCTCCCCATTCTTCTGCGTCATAATATTCAATCGAGAATTCGTTTTCATTATCTATTCCCATAATTATCATTATGACGGCACCAAGAAATGGGTCATTAGTGCATTCACCACAACCACAAAAACCGAAGCAAAAATCTTTAATATCATACCCCTGGTCTTTGAGATCGTAGAGATATAACAAGTTGTTTATAGAAACCATTTTTTCATCTGCTTCTTCTTCGGTGAATTCATTAAAAATTCCATTATACATAAGAACTCACCTCCAAAGAAGGTGCCTGTATAAGGCTTTCTTCTAGAAGATTTATTTTGCAAACCATGTTTATGTTATCGTTAACTACATCCCAGAAATTATTTCCGGTATCCCAATAAGAACAAATTAGGTCTTGCAGCCATAACCAATCCTCTCTTGGGACGCTTAATACTCTTTCGGTGACATAACCATCATTTAATATATCTAACAGTTTAGTCGCTTTCGCGGCTATTTTTGTTATTTCGGGGTCATCAATCGAAGGCATTTCGGGAACCTTTTTTAATTTTTCCCGAAGTTCTTTGATTTTAATATACATAACTATCCTCCTTTACCCGGCAAAGCCGGGTTTTAGTCCCGGCATTTGCCGAATAAAAGATTATGCTACCTGTTTTAATCCCCAAACTCCCCGGTCTATTGAATAAAATTCGGGTTTTGTTTGAAGAACCTGACGCACTTTGGCCTGTGGATCAGAGTGTTTTTTGGTGGCCGCAAAGCTTTCTAGTTCCTTATAGAGTTTATGAAGGTCAGCTTTGCCGCCTAACCCTTCCAACGCCAGTCTTACAGCAGTACGCCAAGATAGCCTTTCTTCCTTCTTCCAGTTGATTTCAGTTTGAACGGATACAGTACAGGGCAAAACGATGCAATCATCTTTTCTGAATATCAATAAGTATTCATGGACAATTGGTATAAACTTGCCGCTGTAATTAACCTGATCACTCCAACAATTGTGTTGTGCTTTAATAACAACTTGTTCTGGAGTTCCTATCCAGGCCATATCCCTTTGCATTGAATATAACCTGCCGTTCTTTTTAATATCACCAACCAGAATAGCTATTCTGCCGCCCCGAGATAAAGAGGTAAATAACTTTTTCTGAATGAAGTTAATTCTCTTTATGAATTCGGGGTATTTCGATAATGGAATTTGGGATAAGTCCCTCTGATCTGGCCTACCCCACATATAGCCTGAATACTTAATTATATCTGCATAGGGTGGATGCCAGAAAATCATGTCATAAACGCCGGGGATTTCGTCCCTCAAGGCATCCCAACCTCCATACTGCGGATTCAGGTCTAATACATCATGGTCTATACCTAATTTTAGGCATACATCATGAGTAGTGCCTGATCCACACATAGGATCAAATACCTTCTTAGGTCGATAAAACCCAAATAAATCTTCAAGTAACCGGGGAGAACAATTTCCCCGATACTTATTGTTTCCTCCTTCACCCCTTTCGGGGTAGGAGACTACGCTTTTCATAGCTAAACCTCCTTCCCCTGGGTTATATTAATCCTTGACGATTAAATGAAGTATATTGATTAACGCCGACTATTATATGGTCTAAAACTTTAATACCGAGAATTTCTCCTGCTTCAACCAACTTTTTGGTTAGACCAATATCCTCTTTGCTGGGTGTAGGGTCGCCAGATGGGTGATTATGAGCCAGGATGACGCTGGCTGCGCTGGCAAGCACTGCTGTTTTGAACACTTCTCTTGGGTGTACCACGGTACTGTTTAGGCTGCCTATACTGATTGTCTGCATTGCAGCCAGGTTGTTTTTTTGATCAAGATAGGCAACAACAAAATGTTCCCTATCCAGATTTTCAATGTCCAGATGTTCTTTTAAAATTTCAATTAAATCACCTGGATTTGTAATTGGAGGTGCATACCAAGGCCCGGATTCACGAATTAGTTTTATTTGCGTCCAGCTAAATACTTTTTTTGTAGGAGCCTTGGTGTTTTTTGGGGGTTTGGGTAAATCTCCATAGTAAAATAGATTTTCTTGCATTTTTCGGTAGGCTATAAGCTACCTTCCCTCCTTTCGGATTTTAGTAGGCTTACGCCTCTGCCCGTTCAACGGATTTTTAAGTTTTAATCAATAAAAAAAGCCCGTACTCCGGGGATGAGTACGGGCTTTGGGATTGTCCCTGCCACCGGACATTGTAGCAGGAACTTCGTACAACGGGCTATCGCCCGTTGTACGAAAGATCCCCTTGCTCCTGTGCCTCAAGAGGCACAGGACAAGGGAAGAATTTGGAATCCTGCAGGGTGTGCATCCACGCACCCCTGCAGAGGAACGTTCCCTCCTGCCGCGCAGAAGGGACATTTTCAAATTCAATGATGGAATAACCCTCCCGAAGAAGGATTAGACCATATTTCAGCGGCGCTACCAGCGCCACTATTTTGTCCGGGGTTATTCCCCGGATTTGCTCTATGATCTGGTCGTTGAAGACCAGATCCTTTTTCTCATGGGCATTATAGCCCATGGTCTTAAGGGTTTCGACCTGACCGTTGGTCAGGTCATGCCTCGAAAACCAATATATTTTCATATTTTTCCTCCTTCCCCAGCGAAAGCAGGGATTTTTTTAATTTTTTTAATAAAAAAAAAGCCCTCTCAAATGAGAGGGCAATTCCCGAATCAAATTCTTTATATGCTAATTTTCAACCTTACGGCATTTCTCCCGTTATAATCGGATAAGTCTGTTATAATAACCTTTGCCGTCCTGCCAGTATAACTTTCTTTGTCCGTAACGGATTTTTATTTTGCCAAAACCAAAAGAGATTTTTAAAAAACCTCCTTTGGTTTTGGTCTGGTAAGGTTTCCCCGTAACCGTTCCAGACCTTTTGCTCTGGCCAGAGAGCCTACTCAGGCGGCTCCAGAACCGCCTTTTCGTTTACCCTAACAATGTCCCGTTTTGGGTAATAAAAAAGCCCCACCTGTTAGGTGAGGCTTGGTAGTTATGCGAAAAGTACCAATTGGTCGCTTTCCCTAATAATTTTCTTCTTTTGTCTGGGTGTTAACCCCGACAAATCGATATTCTGTTTCGCCAGGGCTTCGGCCAAGGTCATTAACCGGATACTTTCCTTCTGGGTGATTATGGGTTTACTCAGAATTTGAGCAACTTCGGCTTTATATCTCTCGAACACATCGTTACTGTTAATGGCAACGATGTTATCTTTCAAGAGGGACAATACATCATTGATTGAATCATCCTGGCCGAAATTCCTTAATCCTTCGTTGGAAAGATGTCCTTCCAGTATTCCAGCAGCATTAAGTTTACTGCCGATTAACTGGAAGCATTTCTCCTGCAAGGTGTCCTGATAACACAGGAACACCACTTTGATTGGCTCGGTCTGTCCAATACGCCAGGATCGGCTTGAAGCCTGCCTAACTGTTGATGGGATATAACCTGTTTGCATCCAGATAATTGTCTGACACTCCAACAGGTCTAAACCCGTTTCAACCAGTTCAGGATGACAAATAAGAGTGTTAATTCCCTCATTATTTAGTTTGTTTTTCACCCATTCTTCCCGTTTCCTGGTTGAAATAGTGTTACTACGCAAAGACTGGACTTTAGCCCCCGTTACCTGGGAACAAACCCATTCCAACCGAGGTAAATGGTCTTTAAGGTTGGTATATGTGGTAAATATCAAACATTTTCTTCCTAAACCTAATTCGGTTTTAAGAATCGCCTGCAATTCTTTTTCCTTGTTATAGACTTTGTTTTTGTCCATTCGTGGAATAGGTAAATGCAGGCTGTAGTCTGGTTTTACTACATTAATAGAATCCGGGCCTTCGCAAATATCAGGGAATGATAAGCAGGTATGCAGCATAATGCTTGCTACTTGACTTCCACCTTGTTTTATTTCATCGCGAAGGCGTCTTTCTAATTTATGATATTCCTGGTCAAGTTCTTCGTCCATTTCTACCACATTAACGTATTCTGTTTTTGGTGGCAGAAACGGTGCAACATCCGATAGTTTTAAAAAGCATGTACGTTCAATCAGCCATTCGGGGAAAGTGTTTATAGTGTACCCCGGCAATGGTTTTACTTGAACACGGGCGTTTCTAGCTTTGGATGTTTGTCCATATTTGCTTTCGCCCTTGCTTTTTATAGTTTTGACCCAGAACCCGTATTCATTTTGAAATTTTGTTCGGGATTCTTCGTCATGTTTAAATCCCTTTTGTTTAAATTTTTCGGGTTCCATACGCCAAAGCAAATAATACAGGCCATTCGCGTATCCATCTGCGAGGGTTCCAGTCATAGCTATAACTTTATCTACTTTACTTATTACACCCCCAAACCCCAAACCTTGGGCAGTTGACCCTTTGTACTTATGCGCTTCGTCAGCGATATAGTAATCAAAGAATCCAGATGGTATGCGTTTTTTGATAATATCCGCTATACTTACCTTGCGATAGCCTTTGCGGTTATTATCAGCCTGCCACAACATTTCGCCGCACTCCCTGCACTTGTGGTTGCGCTGGTTGTGAACCTTGAAATCAGCAGGGGTCATTTCTATGAAATAGGTATTGCCTTTGTCGTCAGTTTTGGGGTATTTTAATATCTTCCCGCACTTCGGACATACAGCAACATCCATCCACCTGTATAAATCATATTCAGCATCCCAAAATTTACGTTTTGCAGTTGCAAACCCCGGGCGCTGAATATAACTGCCCCTTAATGCTTCATTGGATACTACCCAATATTCGGGTGCATCTAATTTATCCGAGGTCCGCCATTGAGCATAAAAATCCTGCCAAGGCTTATGATTTTCCCCGAAAATAAATGTTTTAGCTTCAGGGATAACTGCGTTTATTTCTCTGGCCCACTTTTCAACCAGGTGGCCCGGGCAGGTTATGATTGTTCTATATGGCTTGCCGTTGGCATGATGATGACAGGCTGCTATGCCGATGGAAGTTTTGCCTACTCCCATCTGACCGGAAATTATTGTGTGGTTACTTTCACGCAATCTTTTGGAAGCTGCCACTGCAATATCCTTCTGTTGAGGAAAAAGTTTGCGGTTCAGACTTTCAAAAAACTCGTTATTGTAATCACCCGGTAAATGGAGATACTTAACTTTAGCAGATACTTTATCCCCTATAACTTGGCATAGCGTTCAATATAATCAGCTACACCGTTAATGCCTACAAGGAAATTTTCTGGGGCTATATCATCGTCTTCCAAATAAGAAGCGATGATATTTTCTGCTGCTTGTTTAAAATCTTCTAGCTGCATTGGATCTATTAAATAAAATTTAGCAGCTTGAAGTTTTAATTGAGGGCTTAAAACCTCGCACTTTACTAAATACTTAGTTTGCAGCCCTGCTTTTATTATTCTGTCCATACAGTCAGTGAATTCTTTTTCGCTAGGTGTTGGACAGGGGATATTTAACTCAGTGATATTTTGGTACGCGCGTACCCTCCTGTCATCTTGAGTTAATCCCCAGAACAGGTTATTGTGCATTAAAAAAACTTGCAATCCCTGTTCTGTTTTTATTTGCGGGAACTGTCTATATTCGGCGGCGGGTTTCCAGTACCGCGTTGATTTTTCGGTTTCCACCTGGTAGTATTCAATTCTTCTCTTGGCGTTTTCGTCAAGAAATTGCGCTCTAACCGCTTTAACAGCTATTTCAGAGCCAATTATCGAAACCGCTATAATTTCCCGGTTGTGTAATACAACCAGGTCAGTATATACAGTAACCCCGTTTCCTTTGAATTGGTACATTATATCCCCTCCTAGAATAGCTCTAATTGCGCTGGTCGGCTTATTGTCTGGACGAGTTCCCAATCAACTTTCCCTTTAATTTGAACTATGCTACCGTTCAGGGTGCGAAACAACTTCTTTTCGCATCTACAACGACAAATTCTTGGTAAGCCTTGCCGTTGGTAAAATTGATTGGTTCCGGAGAACGTACCTGGTTCCCTTCGGTTAACTTGATGCGAGTTTTACCTTTCTTGATATTCTCCCAACACCTTTTTCGCCATTCATTCGCCCACTCTGATTCTGTAGGGGTTAATAGTTTAAGTATTTTTTCGGGACACTCCGTTTCACAAGGTCCCATAGACTCGTCTATTTCCTTGTAGCCGAAGTTGTAGTAGTCTTTTGGAGCATATCCTAACAGACATACTAAAGCTACAACTTCTTTTCCTCGATCTGGAGAGTTGATTTCGTAAGCGAGATATGCGGTACGCAGGTTTTTTACTGCACAGGCAATGACCTTGCCGTACCTTCCATCATCGCGAGAGTAATCAAATCTTTTTTTGAAAAAATCAAAAACACTCTCGCCGGCATCCTTATGGGTATAAGTCCAACCCATATCCTACCTCCTTCTGCCTGCCCAAAAGGGCAGGCGTTTAATCCTGCCCCCGAGAGGCAAAAAAAGGATCTACTCGGGCAATTATACCTAGACTAAGGATTCCGAGAGCTGCAAAAAATATTACTATCAGCATTATCTTATTACAGCTATCCGTGACCCATCAGGCCCAGGTTGGGGAGTTAACGCATAAAAGACTGTCGTGGATTTTTTGCGAGTTATTGTTACTTCTTCGCCAGAATCCACATCTATTTCATGCGTTGTTTCTTCGTGGTTTTCATACTTGCCCAAAAGATAATGCTTCGGCATTATGCCATCAACATATCCTCCTACTGCCAACAAAGCCAACAATGCTTTATCAAGCAAATAAGGGGCTGTAAGATTATCTTTTAAGACGGGTTTACTTTGAGTTTGCAATATACTCAAAGTTTGGCTTTCTGATTCAGCAAGTTCTTTGTCATAATGATTTACACGAAAAACCTTAACCAAGCCTGGGTTAATCGCAGGAACCTGATACAATGGTTCATTCTGTAATTCGAGTTCTGGTATATCCCCCATTGTGATGCGGGCAATTTGCTCTGCAAACCATTTAGGAGATGCGGTTACCCTTTCCTGTGGCTTCTTGACACCAAAAACGACAACCTGCTGAAACTGCTGAAATTCTGGTTCGGGATACTTGAAGATTTTTATATCCCGGTAGTTTTCCAGCAAAAATTTAAGTACAGGTTCTCCCTGGTACTCAAATAAAGTAGTTGGGACTAAAAACTCAAGCACCCCGCGTGGCGCGAGGTAGTTTGTGGCGCGATATAAAAACTGTTCTTCATATCGTTCGCCGCCACCGGCCACCCAATCATAGGGCGGATTCAGGTGGATAAAACCAAATGCCCTATTTGAAACGGTGCAGTTTTCAAACGGGCCTGCTAAAACCTTAACAAAGGTTTTACTTTTGGCTTCTAATGCCCTTCCAGTGTGAAGTTCCATACCAAATAAATATTGGTCTGGACATATCTCTTGTAGAGCATCCCCCGGCCCACAACATGGATCAAAGGCTGTCGTTCCCGACTCTGGGAATGATAGATAAGACCTTATTATTGGCCTTATTCTCTCCTGAGTAGGGAAATACTCAAGATCAGCTTGCGCAGCTAATCTGGTCAATTAATGACCTCCATTTTGTAATGTTTCATGACATTCCTCCCTTCCCCGACTTAACAGGATTTAATAATTTTAAAACATAAAAATAGCGGCCCGAAGGCCGCTTGTTATATATTTTTTTTATAAAAAACATATAACATCATATGACTAGGGTTGCCGTCCGGTCTTGCGGATTATAATCTTCCAGACGATCTTGTCCGGAACAACCCGCAAGACAGTTACAGGTTTGCCCGGTAACAACTTCTCCTGTTTCGGCTTTGACGCCGATCCAGGGGGGGTAGTTCCCGTTGTTGCAGCCGGGGTTTTCAATACTCATAATTTCAAGGTTAATAATTTTCATATTCTTCCCTCCTTTCCCTGACTTAACGGGATTTTATTTGTTTTTATGCTATTAATTGCGCCCTCTCAGAAATGAGAGGGCGTGGGTGGTCGTTTTTCCCCCTGCAAATGCAGGGATTTTTATATATATTAATATAATAATAGTATATAATTTGCCTCTATGCTATGCAATAACAAATATAGCAAGTTTTTGTTTGTGGTTTTTGAATT
>NZ_BBCE01000024.1 GCF_001311885.1 Syntrophomonas palmitatica JCM 14374
GTGCCTCCTTTGACCAAAGAATAGCTTTGTTCATCTTAAGCTTTTAAGATAAAAAGTGTCAAGAGAACCGTCCCCTTGATACCCTTGACACCGGTCCCCTTTGACACCTGAGCTGGTCGAGGTTACTATTTAAAATAAAATTAATCGACAGGAGGAATCTATTAATGCAAGAGGTTTATGAGTTCTTGAAAAAATGCGGTACTTATTTTATCGCGACTATGGACGGTGATCAGCCCAGAGTACGGCCCTTTGGCACAGTTGAAATTTTTGAAAATAAGCTTTATATCCAGACCGGTAAAGTTAAGAATGTATCAAAACAGATAAAAGCGAATCCCAAAATAGAAATCTGTGCTTTGGCAGACGGCAAATGGATTCGTATAGAAGCTGTTGCTGTTGAGGATGACCGGATTGAACCCAAACAGCATATGCTGGACGCCTATCCTCAGTTAAAGTCAATGTATGCTGCTGATGACGACAATACACAAGTATTGTATCTGACAAACGCAACGGCAACCATTGCATCGTTTACAGAACCGCCCAGGGTAATCAAGTTTTAGTGTTAAAACATCAAGGTGTCGAGAGGACGCCTCAATCCGAGACAGCGTCATTAACAAGGTCTATCATCTTTAATGCGGTCACAGGCGCTGACAGCTGCGTAGAGATAAAGTGTCAAGAGAACCGTCCCCCTGACACCGTCAAGTGTCAAGAGAACCGTCCCCCTGACACCAGGCTGGTCTAGACACTAAATCGTACTTATCATATTATATGAAGACCATTCACCACGGGAAACTCTGGTTATGAGCAATACGCGCGGGTACAGTTTCCGGTCTATTTCTTGATCTGTTAGGCCCTGTCGCCTAAGTTCATTGACTCTATCCTGTAGATCAAGGAGAAAGTCTAGCTTTTGCCGAAACATCTTATGTCCGTTCTCGATTACCCCGCTATGTGAACAGAATACGGTATCAAACTCAAGCCTCAGGATTTTTTGAATAGAAGCGATGGTATCCTTCATATTTTCATCATAATAGGCAACGATCTGCCTGTTGCCCACATATAGATCCCCCGTGAACAGCCAACCCTGGTTCTTTTCATGGAATACCTTATGATATGGGCAATGACCGGGTGAATCGATTACATCAAATGTATAATGGTCAGTGATTAAAATGTCCGGAATCGGTTGCGGATAAAAAGGTGGCCTTTTCCCCCATATTAAATGATGATATAACCCGTATCTGGCTTTTTTGGGCAAATGGAATAGACTGTTCATGCAGATAAACCGGCACCCGCAGTTCTTTTTGCAGCCAGGCGGCCATTCCCGTATGGTCTTCATGCACATGGGTCAAAGCAGCCTGCTGAAGGTGATTTTCCATAAAAAAGCCACTGCTGCTCTGTCTTAGGCTGTAAGGCCCGGTATCAATTAAAAGCCCGTCAATAATGTACAGATAGATCCCAAGCCTCCAGCCTAATAAAGAGCGTTCATCCTGGCCTATGATGATATTGCTGTAACGGCTGGTTTTCATTTGTCTTTCATCTCCTTTGCATGATGCTGTCAATAAGCCCTTTGCCTCACTTTTGCAGTATCAATGGTTTAACCTTTAGACATTATCGCTCAATCCGTTTGTATCAAACTTAAAAGATGTAACTATTATGGTTACATACTATATCAGCAAATAATCTGTCTGGCAACTCTTTTTTAGGTAGTAATGGAGATGGAGAAGGCGTTTCTTACCTTGAAGAGTATTCGATCAGGTGTTATGATGTAACTGCAACGATTACATCTGGTGAAATGACTAATGGGGGGTGAAATGAGATGCAATTAAGCAGTAGGTTCCCCGTTGCTGTACAAATACTTATTATCATCGCCTGGGTTCCGGATGATTATAAAGTAACCAGCCAGGTCCTGGCCTCGAGTGTTAACACCAACCCGGTGCTGATTCGCCGTATTATGGGGCAGCTGAAGAATGGCGGTCTCATTACCATAACCCCGGGTACTGGCGGGGCGCAGCTTACGCGCAGGGCCGAAGAGATTACCCTGTTGGATGTTTATCGGGCTGTCGAATTGACCAGCCAGGACGTACTGTTTGGTTTGCATGAAACTCCTAATCCCGAATGTCCGATTGGGAAAAGAATCAATCAGGTTCTCAAGCCTGCCTTGGACCAGGCCCGGCAGGCGCTGGAAGATTCGCTGGAGCAGGTGACCATTGAAGAACTGGTCGCGAGCTTCCCATCCTTTGATGCGGACAAAGCCGAAGGAATTATAACATCTTCCTGGTAATGAAACTGGTTCTTTTTTTCGTTCCCCCGCAGCATTACATGATAGGTTCCCTTTTCGGTCAGTATCCGCTGGTGTCTGGGCATAGCTTTTGCCTCCTTTGACCAAAGAATAGCTAATGTTCATCTTAAGCTTGTAAGATAAAAAGTGTCAAGAGAACCGTCCCCCTGACACTTTTTGCATTATACCCCAGGCTTATTTCCCCAGGCCAGGACATGCATCTGAGGTAAAACCCGCAGGTTGTCACTGATACCCGAATCATTAGCAGCCATTTCCACCAGGGCGCGATATTTGGACAGCAGTTTATCTGCGGTATCATAATCAGGTTCGCAACCAACCTGCAATACCATGGGTATCTCAGGATAACGCAGGTGAAGCTCGCGCGCGTACTGGTAATCGGCCAGGGTTAAGACTACCACCTTGAAATGCATTTTTGCCGCCCCCTCCACGAAACGATCCAGCACCAGTTTGCCATCTGCCATACCCGAACTGGGAGGTTTGGGCGACAGGTTAATCATATCTGCCATACCCAAACAATCCTGCCAGATAGATCCCTGAGTTTCCACGTGTATTTCGTAACCTGCATCCCGCAGTACTGTTATGAGCGGCTGTAAATCATGAATACAGGGGTTTCCGCCCGTCAAGGTTACCGTAGTACAATAAGCAGACAGGGTTTTAAGTTTTTTTAATATGTTTTGGGGACTGAAATAAATGACATCGGTATCTTCCAGCGCATAAGCCGTATCACACCACTTACAGCGGTAATCACAACCGGCCAGCCGTACAAACATGGTCCGCTGCCCCATATTTACGCCTTCACCTTGAATGGTAGGACCGAATATTTCGACCACCGGATACATCATAGAATTACCTCGGCATAAGCGCTCTGGTTTTCCCAGAGCCTAACTTTTTGCAATTTAACCGGACCGGCAAACAGGGGTTCCAGTATCTTAACTATCCAAACAGCCATGTTTTCAACCGTGGGGTTAAAAGATACGACTTCATTCAGGTAGCTGTGGTCAACCAGAGAAATAACCTTGTCCTCAACCAGGCTCTTAATGTCGAAAAAATCCACAATCATATCTGATACTAACGGTCCGGTGACAGTAACTTCCAGCTTGTAGGTGTGTCCGTGTATCCGGGAACAAGGCCCGGAATAATCATTCAGGTGGTGAGCGGCGTCAAAGGTGAATATCTTAGTTAACGAAACCTGCCTCATTTTAGTCCTCCCAATTAATATAAATCTCATATTGCACAGGGTCTTTTAATCCCGCCAGTTTAAAGGCGGCAATACGGCTTACGCAGGTGGGGCATTTGCCGCAGTGCAGTTCACGCCCGGAATAACAGCTGTAGGTCAGGTGAACCGGAGTATTTAAGCGCTGGGCCGTTTCAACTACTTCTTTCTTGTTCAGCCACTGCAGAGGGGTTAACAAACGGACCTGATGATAGGTGCCGATGTAAATAGCATTGGCCATAGCCCCATTGAATTCGGGTGTGCAATCAGGGTAGGCAAATCCTCTGGCATCCTCGGCATGAGCGCCATAGTAAATACATCCAGCCCCTTCAACCAGAGCCAGGGCCGCAGCTGCCGAGAGCAGATTACCATTGCGGAAAGGTACGTAAGTAGGAGAAACGCCAAAGGAATCGGATATCTCCTGGTAACTTAATTCCGGCTGCTCCAGATTGGGATCAACCAGAGTCGAACCATAACCCGTAAATATGTGGGGCAGCTCAAATACCTGGTGTTTGCACCCGTAATACCCCGCAATATTTTGCGCTGCATACACTTCACGCCTATGTTTTTGTCCATATAATAACGACAGAGTTATAATATTTTCCGCCCCCCACGAATCCACCGCCATGGTGAGGCAGGTTGTGCTGTCCAAACCGCCTGACAGGAGTACCAGAGCTTTTGATGACACAGTTGTACCTCCTTAAGAAATCAGAACCCATTTTTAGATAATAGAACTATATTTTCTTCAGTCTATCATGAAGCCGTCCCATATATGAATCACAAATCTTAAGTGCCTATTATTTCTGAGAGGGATTTTAGAAAATTTATAGAAAAAAAGAAAATAATGAAATCACACCAGCAAAAGGAAGGCGAGGCAGATGATTAAGAGGAATCGTACTGCATCTATGGCCGAAAGTGCGATAAGGCTCAGAAATTTTATTGTGGACAACCCGGACCTGGAGCAGGACGAATTGATGCAAGCTCTGAAAATAGGCAGCCAGGCCAACCTGTACAGCCTGCTCTTGGGTTTGAGCAATGATGAGGAAATATGCGTAAATGGAGAGTTCCTGGTATTAAATGCAGGCCAACGATTAACCACTGGTGATATTGATGATTACTTAAACGATAATCCCCAGAGTGAAAAAGCTGCTCCCAGGCTGGCAGAACGCTTGTTATACCTCTACTGGTGCCTGCATAAAGCCATTCCTGATGGGGGATTAACCTTTGAGGCCATAATGAATATCTATATTGAATTATTTATGGACAGTACAGGGCAGGTTCCCAAGGCCGGTGCGTTGAAGCGCATGATATACCGGGATATGGAGGAATTTGAGAGACTAAAGATTTGGATAGATCGTTCTGATACTACTAAAAAATATTGTTTACGGGATGAATACCTGCCCAAGTTATCAGCGGAAAGCGCAGCCGCAGTATATGTCAGTATGCTTCTTTACCGGGATACGCTTATGGACCAGGCCACCTTGTGCGCCAAAGAACAGTTAGAAAAGGCCTTTTTTAAAAGGTTCCCCGAACGTTCAAAGCTCTTAAAAGAAAGAATTTATGTACTGGGGGATACCCTGGCCAATCCCAAGGAATTCGGCGACAATCTGGGCAAGCTGATCCGGGCGGTGGGAGAGTCGTTCAGAATCAAAATAAGCTACATTAATAATGAAGGGGAAAAATCAGACAGATTGCTCGAACCCCTGGGGTTAGTATGTAAAAGAAATGTCTGGTACCTGATAGCACGTGAGGTTGAAAAAAACGAACCCCGGACTTTCAGGGTTGATCAGATTATGCACCTGAGTGTGAGGGACAGTGAGGCGTTTGCATATCCTCCCGGTTTTTCTCTGGCTGAATATATTGGCTGCAGCTGGGGCGTATTCAATAATGACCAGATTGAAACCGTTCGCCTGAAGTTCTCTCCCAAAGTCGCCTTCCGGGTAAAAAACCTGCACTACCACCCCAGCCAGAAGATCGCGCAGGAATGTACAGATGGCTCGGTAATACTGGAGTTTGAGGTCTGCGGACTCCTCGAAATGCAGAATTGGATTATGCAGTGGGGGACAGAGGTAGAAGTGCTGGAACCGTTATCATTGCGTGAAGAAATTCTGCAGACGGCACGCAACATTATAAATAAATACAGAGCTAAAAATAAAAGAAAAACCCGGCGGTCTTATTAACAGGAGAAGCTGAATAACCGGCAGACGTTTTTTCCAACCTTTCCGTGCATCTTTTCCATAATGAAACGGATCTCCTCTCACAGCCGTGATAAAATCACCGGCAATCTCATCGCAGAAGTTTGCGTTTTGAACCCCTGCTTTCAATGCCTAGATTTATCAGTCTGAGAGCTGCGTTGCAGAAACTACTGGATAAACTTGGCGGGTATCCTTTCAGGAGTATAGTCAGTCAATTGCGGAATGGTTTGCAGACCCTGGGTTATCAGAAGTTTGGAACTTCCGTGAGCCAACACTTTTCCATCTTCATTCGTAACACTAACTTCAGCCAGGCAAACCGTTCTGCCGATTTTAATTCGTTCTCCTCTGGCCAGCAAATTTCCCGATTTAATAGAACTCAAGTTATTAACATTAACATCCATCGAAATCAACCCTACATCTTCGGGCAGTTCGGCATAAGGCGCCCAGTAGGCGGCGGTATCTATAAGCGAAGAATATACCCCTCCCTGAATGGCACCATAAGGAGAAAGCAATTCTTTTTTCATTTCGATTTTTACCAGCGAATACCCTATGCCGATTTCTTCAATAAGTCATGGAAAGATGTTTGAAATAAGGGCTGTTATTAATCACCTTAATCAATCCGTCTATATGTTGGGGATTTAACTGCATACAAAGTACTCCTCCTGCATGGTTATTTATAGAACATTATAAGATAAAATAGTAATTCTTCCCAAGAACCTTCCTTTAATTTTAACCTCTCATAAAAGAAGATGCGAATTATAACTTGAGGATACAAACATCAGTCTGAGAAGAAAAGGAAAAAATGTTTATAATGCAGCTTACACATTAAACAATTTCTTGACAACAGCAAAAACTGTTTACAACAATGGTGCAACCAATGAGATTTATTACTTCACCGGCCAAAAATGGTATAACCTGGTTAAGGCTGAAACTATGGGCCTTGTACAGGCAGCTGAAGCAGCACCGAGCAATATTAACGGCAATGGACTATACACATACTGGAATATGCAATAATCATTAATTAATTAACACCCCCGGCATCCCTCAGGAGTTTCTTGAGGTGCGGGGGTATTTGTTGTTATAACAGGATTTTAAATGCGAAAGCAGAAATATAAATGATAACGCATTACGTAAACAATTGACCCGAAGGCCTTTATTGAGCTATCTTTACTCTAGAGCCTAAATTGTAGATACAGTCATAGACATATGTGCTTGTTTTGGATTTTGGCAAGGAGGTTTCCTTTTTGTCTATTTCATCACTGCTGCTGGGCCTGGATGTAGGTTCAACTACCGTTAAACTGGTTATACTTGATTCGGATGGTATTCCGGTTATTAAAATATGTGAACGTCATCATACCGATATAAAAAACACCGTATTGGAACTTACCAGGCAGGCCTGCCATGAGATAGGTGATTGTACGGTAACCGCACTGATCACCGGTTCGGCGGGTCTGGGTTTATCCAAACGCCTGGGTATGGGATTTATCCAGGAAGTAATAGCCTGTAACGCCGCTATCGAAAGGTTTTTGCCTGACACTGACATAGCTATTGAACTGGGCGGCGAAGACGCCAAAATCACTTATTTTAAAAATGGCGTGGAACAGCGTATGAATGGGATCTGCGCCGGGGGTACCGGGGCCTTTATCGACCAGATGGCCGTACTGTTAAAAACTGATCCCGCTGGGTTAAACGCCTTAGCCGCTTCCCATAAGGTGATATACCCCATCGCTGCGCGCTGCGGGGTTTTTGCCAAAAGCGACATTCAGCCTCTCTTAAACGAGGGTGCGGCTCGGGAAGATATAGCCGCCTCGATCTTCCAATCGGTTGTAAATCAGACTATCAGCGGGCTGGCCTGCGGACGGCCCATCCGCGGCAAAATTGCATTTCTCGGAGGACCTTTGCATCACCTCCCCGAATTGCGCCAGCGATTTAAAGAAACGCTCAAATTATCAGATGAAAATGCCATCTGTCCTGATGACGCTCAGTTCTTTGTCGCCATGGGCGCGGCCCTCGTATCTGCAAATAGCAAAGAGCAGAGTTTAAACAGTATTGTCAACCTTTTGACCAATTTGGAACATACGCCTGAAGATGACGTGCATCACCTGTCCCCGCTTTTTACCGGGGACAGCGAATTGGAGGCATTCCGCCTGCGCCATTCGGGCCGCCGGGTCCCGGTGCGCGAACTCAATTCTTACTCGGGTCCGGGTTTTTTGGGAATAGATGCCGGTTCCACCACGACCAAGGCGGTCCTCATTGATGATGAGGGAAATATAATTTATACATATTACGGCAGCAATCAGGGCAGCCTATTAAATCAGCGGTTGAGATCATGAAGGATTTGTACTCCCGGCTGCCGGAAACGGTTAATATAGCAAACTCCACGGTAACCGGTTACGGGGAGGGGCTAATTAAGGCCGCATTAGGGGTTGATATAGGGGAAATAGAAACCATAGCCCACAGCACGGCTGCCGAGTATTTCTGTCCGGGAGTGCAGTTCATTCTTGATATCGGCGGTCAGGATATGAAGTGCATGCGCATTGAGGATGGAGTGATACAGAATATTATGCTCAATGAAGCCTGCTCGTCCGGCTGTGGGTCATTTATCGAAACCTTTGCCAGTTCGTTGGGTATGCCGGTAGAGGATTTTGCTGCTGAGGCCTTACGTTCCGCTTCTCCGGTCGACCTGGGCTCGCGCTGCACCGTATTTATGAACTCCCGGGTAAAGCAGGCTCAAAAAGAAGGAGCTACAGTCGGAGACATATCCGCCGGGTTGTCTTATTCAGTAATTAAAAACGCTTTGTATAAGGTAACCAAAATCAGGAACAACGAAGAACTGGGTGAAAAGATCGTGGTTCAGGGCGGGACTTTTCACAATGATGCCATCTTGCGCACCTTTGAACTAATTACCGGCAAAGAAGCCATACGACCAGATATATCGGGATTAATGGGGGCTTTTGGCGCAGCTCTTATTGCCCGGGAAAGATATAAACCGGGATATAAAAGCACCCTGGCAGGGCGGCAAATGATCGAAAACTTTTCATATACCACTACAACCAGGCGTTGTGGGGGGTGCGCCAATAACTGCCTTTTGACCGTAAACCGTTTTAAAGACAGCGGGACATTCATATCCGGAAACCGCTGTGAACAACACCTGAAAAAGGATAAAAACCGCACCGACATGCCTAATCTTTATGCTTACAAGTGGCAGCGCCTTTTTGGCTATGAGCCTTTAGCGGCTGAACAGGCCAGAAGGGGAACTATAGGTATACCCAGGGTTTTAAACATGTTTGAAAACTATCCCTTCTGGTTTACCTTCTTCACCCGCCTGGGTTTTCGGGTGGAGTTGTCGCCGCCTTCATCGCGGCAAATATACGAAATGGGCAGTGAGACTATTCCCTCCGAGTCGGCCTGTTATCCAGCCAAAATGGTGCATGGCCACGTAGCTGCTCTTATATCCCAGGGGGTTAAAACCATTTTTTATCCGGGTATAATACACGAGCGCGGGGAAACGGCTGCCGATAATTGCTACAATTGCCCCATGGTGGTTTCATACCCGGACGTAATTAAAAACAACCTGGATATGCTGAGGGAACAGGGAATAACATTTATCAACCCATTTCTGCCCTATAATAATAAACCGCGTCTTATTAAACGTCTTTATGAAGAACTCAGTTTTCTGGGTCTCTCCAGGCGTGAGATTAAGCAGGCGGTTGAAGAGGCCTGGCAGGAAGATGAGCGCTTTAAAAGCGACATAAGACAAACAGGCCAAAGGATATTGGAGTACCTGGAAGAAACCGGGAGCCGGGGCATAGTCCTGGCGGGACGCCCTTATCACCTGGACCCGGAAATTCACCACGGCATACCTGATTTTATTAACAGCTGCGGTTTTGCCGTCTTAACGGAGGATTCTGTAGCCCATCTCATTAATGTTGAACGACCGTTAAGGGTACTGGACCAGTGGATGTATCATTCCCGGCTTTATGCCGCTGCCGAACTGGTAGGCAGCAAACCTAACCTGGAGTTAATCCAGCTTAATTCTTTCGGCTGCGGTCTGGATGCGGTTACGACCGACCAGGTGCAGGAGATTTTGCACCGTTATGGGCGCTTGTATACCAGTATCAAAATTGATGAAGTAAGCAATCTGGGTACAGCCCGTATCCGGATTAGATCATTGATTGCTTCTCTGCAGAAAATTAATCGTCCTGCTGCGATGCCGAAGCCGATGATGGGCAGGATAGTCTTTACTGAGGAAATGAAGAAAAACCACACCATTTTATGTCCGCAGATGTCTCCGATTCATTTCGAGTTTATAGAACCGGTGTTCAGGAGCGAAGGCTATCAATTAGAACTATTGCCTCAGGTGGATCGGGAAGCGGTGGAGGAAGGACTGCGTTATGTAAACAATGATGCCTGCTATCCTTCTATTATGGTAATCGGGCAATTGCTGCAAGCCCTGAAATCAGGACGCTATGACCTGGAGAATACCTCGGTTATTATTTCCCAGACCGGGGGAGGATGCCGGGCCAGCAATTATATCGGGCTTTTGCGCAAGGCGTTGATTGAAGCTGGTCTGCCCAATATTCCGGTATTATCAGCCAACTTTTCCGGAATGGAAAAACAGCCCGGCTTCAAACTCACCAGGTCTTTGCTGGAGAAGGCTATGATGGGACTCGTTTACGGGGATGTGCTGATGAGGGTATTGCACCGCGTGCGTCCCTATGAAAGTATTCCAGGGTCTGCTAATCAGCTGTTTAAAAAATGGGTGGTTAATTGCAAACAACAGCTTATTTCCGGAGATAAACAGAAGTTTAAAGAATATATTTATGCTATAGTCAAGGAATTCGACCGGCTGGAGATAAAGTCTGAGCCCAAACCGCGGGTGGGAGTAGTCGGAGAAATATTGGTAAAATATCATCCTGAAGCCAATAACCACATTGTTAATTATTTGGAACAAGAAGGCGCAGAAGTAATAATACCGGATATGCTGGACTTTTTCACCTATTGCGCCTATGATAATGTCTTCAACTATTATTATTTGGATAGGAAATTACGACAACTTATTAATAGCAGTATTTCTATAAGATATATGGAGAACTGGCGTAGTGCGGCTAAACGGGCTCTCAGCGCCAGCAGACGTTTTGAACCTCCGCAATCCATATACCGCCTGGCGCAAGGGGCCAAACATATTCTGTCATTAGGTCATGCCAGCGGCGAAGGCTGGTTCCTCACGGCGGAAATGGTCAAACTGATTAAAATGGGGGCACCTAATATTGTGTGTGTGCAGCCATTTGCCTGCCTGCCCAATCATGTTACCGGCAAAGGAATGATCAAGGAATTAAGACGTAATTATCCGGAGGCCAATATCATAGCTGTGGACTATGATCCCGGCGCCAGTGAGGTGAACCAGTTAAACCGCCTGAAAATGATGCTGGCGGTAGCCATGAAGAATATGTCTTTGTCAAATAGGATAGTCTTGCCGGACTCTGCTTTGGATGAGGCGGCAATGAGCCTGGATTAGCCCGGGTTAACAGCTTATATTTGAGGAGGGGCGATAGATGGAGAGATTATACACAGACCAGTTAAGACCTGGCATGATGATAGCGCGAACAGTATACGGAGCTGACGGCCGGCCTCTTCTAACCCAGAACACTCAGCTAACCGAAGCCTACATTCGTCGGCTTGATAATTTGGGAATCGGCTCGGTATATATTAAGGATGGTTTTTCCGACATTGAGATCCCAGAAATTATATCTGCCCAGGTAATGACCGCGGTTTCAACCAATCTGAAAACTGCACTGGTAGACTTTGCGCAGAGAAAGGCCATCGACATTGCAGCGGTTAAGAAAAGCGTTGCTTTATTGATAGATAATATCCTGATGAACCGCCATTTACTCATTCACATTGAAGATATACGCAGTTACGATGATTATCTGCTGTTTCATTCCATAAATGTTGCGGTTTTGTCTGTAATGACCGGGCTGAGCCTGGGCTATCCCGAGGGAAACTTGATGGATTTGGGCATGGGGGCTCTTTTACATGATATAGGTATGATTTCTGTGGCCCCTGAGATTCTAAGTAAAACTGAGGAATTAAACGGATTTGAAAGAGCGCAGGTGCGCAAACACCCCGAAGTTGGTTTTAATATCCTGCGAAATTACCGTGAGATCTCTACTCCGGCAGCTCATATAGCGTACCAGCATCACGAAAGATTTGACGGCGCCGGGTATCCCCGGCAGCTGAGCAAGAAGCAGATAATAGAATATGCTAAAATCGCAGCCGTGGCTGATACCTTCGACGCGGTTGTGTCTGATCGCCCCTATCGCAAAGGCTACTCCACTACGGACGGCTTAATTGTGGTTAAGAAACTGGTCTCAAGTTATTTTGATCCTGATATTGTAGAGGCCTTTGCCGCTAATATTGCCATGTACCCGGTGGGCTGCTTATTGGAATTAAGTAATGATAAAATCGCCGTGGTTATTTCCGCCACCAAAGCGAATGCCAGCCGTCCGGTTGTATATGTTATCTGTGATAAAGAAAGAAATCTGGTTCAGCCATTCTACGGGATCGACCTGATGCAGAACCGAGATGTGAGAATTATAAAGCGGTTGGATAAAGAAGAAACCGAATCTATACGTTCGGTAATGCGCACCCAAATAAATGTTAAATGACCTTTCAATCTGGAGCTGGAAAACGGCTCTCGCTTCAAAGGTGTTAATCTGTGGCTGTTTTCTGACTAAATCTGCGTTGATTAATAACTACTATAAGCGGCAATTATGGGCCGCAAAGCATTTCTCTAATTCATCTCTTAATTCGGCACCGTTTTCATAATCATCGGGCTGCAGTCTTTTCTTATTGCCGACCGTAGTTTCTATCATATAGGCAGGATCACCTGTAATGCCGGTTTTTTTAATGGTTTTTATTTCGCTGAAGGCTATGCAATGATGCTGGCCGGATTCGCAGAAGACCATGCCTTTATCATTCAATTCTATATAATCGCCCACCCGTTTTTTACCCCGTTGATTGGTAAAAATCATAATTATCAGACCAGCAGCCGCGATAGCCGCCGCATACAAAGACGAAACCGTTCTCCACACCAGCAGACCGGCCAGGAACAATAAGGCCAGCCAAACCCAGCTGCTGGGATACCACGATTTTTCACTGACATCATAACGTTTCATTTCTCTGCATCCTCTCATTTTTTTGCGCTTCGAATTCCAGGGTGCTGATCTTCCATCCCTGTCCTGACTTGTGCATAGTTATCCGGAATAAATAACAGTCTCCCCATTGATAACAGTCATTATATTCACGTGCAAAACGACCGTGTTTGCATCTTGGGTTAGTATACGAATCTTATCTCTATCGTCATTTGTCAAAACTGGAATCCCGTCAGCAGGTGTTATCACCAGGCTCTGTACCGATTCTTCCCAGCGTGCATTCTTCAATAACAGCTTCTGCCAAAGCGGGTTCAAAAAACTGCGTCAGGTAAGCAAAAGCCTGGACTTTACTGGAGCCGTGCAAAGGTATTCGGTAAATACCCTCGCACCTGCATTCACCCAGAAACGAACTATAGGCCGCAAAGCCGCTGAGCATATCCGTCATGGCATCAGTTTGTAACGGTATATCCTTGATTTTATCAGGTTCAGCCTGGATGACCGGTGTACATTGACAAAAACAAAGAATTATCGTAACTATTATACCCCAAAATAGTCTGCGCATTGTCCCACCTCCGTTGCATATTACCATTATAAACAAATGGAAATATTTTACAACAAGAGATGTTAATTAAAATAACAGGGCGAGCGAAACACCATCACCCTGTCATTGCGAGCGCAGCGCTCGCAATGACCCTATTAACATTTGCCATCTGGAACAACCGTAACGGTCGTTGTTATGAAATAACCTAGCAGGTTGTTTGCTGCGTATAATCAGACAGCTGTTAAGTTTATTAAACCTGGTAAAAGCTTACGCCTAAAAGCCCGGGACCGGTATGTACTCCCAGGGCGGGACTGATATCAGAACTTATTATTTCTTTAATATTAGGTAATTTGTTAAAGCGTTCCAAAAGTTTTTCACATTCACGTGCTGCGCCGCCATGCATGACCGCCAGATTAATTTGCTTTTCCTTGACGGCATTTTCTACTATCTCTACAAGTTTTTCTATTGATTTGCGCCGCCCTCTGGCCTTGCAAAAGGTAAAATATTTGCCCTGTTCGTCAACTGATATAATAGGTTTAATATCCATCAATTCGCCCAGCATACTGGCGACTTTGCCTATCCTGCCGCCCCGCCGCAGGTATTCCAGGGTCTCGATGACATAATAAACCTGTACCTTGGACTGCAATTGATGCACCTTTTCCTTAACGTTTTCAAAACTCATGCCATTGGAAATATTGCGGGCGGCTTCTAAAACTATCCATCCGGTGCCCATTGACAGGGTGCGCGTATCTACAACATGTACTTTCATATCTTTAATTTCTTTGGCTATCATATCGACCGCCTGAACTGTGCTGGAAAGCGCGCTGGAAATATGCAGCGCCAGGACATGAGTAAATCCTTCTTGGCGGATTTTATCAAACATACTGCGAATGTCCTCCAGAAGAGGCAGTGAAGTGGTTGGTACTTCTCCCGGCATACGCCGGTATACATCTTCCGGTTCGATATCCACCCGGTCGCGGTACTGCTTATCCGGATATATCACCCAGGCAGGCAGCATTTTAATATTAAAGTGGTTGATAACATCCCGGGGTAAATCTGACATGCTGTCAATCAACAAAGCGATCTTTTCATTCAAAACAATCTCTCCTTAGAATAATTTTTCCCGGTGCATAACCGGGTAACAAACAAAAGCATCATATGTATAATTATGGCACATGAGTATGTGCCTTACAAACGCCGATATTTAATGGAATATACTTATTCTAACTTATCAAAGCTGTTTAAACAAATTGTGTTAATAAATTATACACATGGAGGCTTTGGTATCTGATATTATTTATCTGTATCATCGTCAACATCCTTTCTACTATCACCCCTTTGCATGTTTTGGCCTCATACAAAAGGGTAGTGGATTTCCCGGGTGCTGGCGATGTTTTTTTTCCAGTTTACCGCTGTATTTTTATGTTGCCATTTGCTGCACTTTTATTTTGCCATAAACAGGACATAGAAGAAGGAAGTGTCTGGACTATTAAAGAAGGTTTCTCCTATCTTGATGAATACCTGACAAGACGATGGCCAGGGAAAAGCCTGCCCGAACTAATGAATAACAAGAACATCCGTACAGAGCTCATAGTGGACCTAAAGACTAATACCAGGCTATCCGTTAGGGCCATAGCTAATTTGCTGGGGATTAATCGAGGGATCGTACAGAAAACGAATGATAGCAGATGACTGTATAGACCAAAAAAGGTGTCAAGAGAACCGTCCCCTCGACCGACACCTCCCCTCGAGACCTGGCATCTATATTCAAGCGACCCATGGAGCCACTGTTCATTGTAAAACCTGATATATTGGTTTAGCCCTTTACGCAGGGATTTCGGGGTTTCATACTCATTGAGATAGATATTTTCGTACTTGAGCGTCCGAAAGAATCGCTCAACAAAGATATTGTCCAGGGCACGCCCCTTCCCGTCCATGGAGATCTTGATCCCTTCGGTCTGAAGAAGTTCTATATAGTCCGCGTTGGTAAACTGACTACCTTGATCACTGTTGATGATTTCAGGCTTGCGGTGCTGGAATGCTCTTTTAAGGCATTCCAGCACCCAATGACGATCCATACTGGTGCTTAATTCGTAGTCCACTATATAGCGACTGTAAAAATCTATGATAACGAATAGATACATGAACCCATGGCGCAGACGTATGTAAGTAATATCCACGGCCCATACCTGATCCGGATGATTGATCTTTAAATTTCTCAGTAGATATGGGTGCACATAATTAGCATGCAGGCGCCTACTAAGATTGGGACCGGGACAGATTCCCTGAATCCCCATTATGGCCATAAGTCTGAGGACTTGCTTGCGATTTATCCTGGCGCCCCTTGGCTTGCATTTCCACAGTAATTCTGCGGTATCCGTAAAAGGGACATTTGATATAGATTTCATCGATTAGCCGCATATCATCGAGGTCTGTCTGTGACCATTGGTTTGTAGGTGGTTGCCGATAAAGGCTGCTCCGATTAACGGTCAATAGATAGGCCTGCCTTGTAAGGCTAATGCGATGGTTTCCATGGTCCGCCATGGTTTTCCGAATATCTGTTGTACTACTTGAGGCCAGATTTTTTTTTGAGCCGATCAATCTCATAGGATTGCTGACCGATGATCTGTTGATAACGGGATTCTTTTTCTTCCATCTCTTTTTTGAGTTTCCCGGCCTCGTCCTTGTTACGTTCGAAGACAACAGAGGCATTCTTAACAAAGTCGCTCTTCCACTGGCTGAGCATTTGCGGATTCAACTGGTATTTGGCGGCCACCTGGTTCAGGGTCGATTCTTCTCGTAGTAGTTCTAATACGACCTTGGCCTTGAATTCAGCTGTGTAACGATTTCTCTTTTCCATGTTCCTTAGTTTAGCTTATTTTTTACCTCTGTGTGTCTCACTACCTGGGAGCATTATAGGCACATCCATCCCCGGTGCCAGCCGACAGGGAACCGGTGGACGGGCATGGCCTGGAGCGGAATATCTTAACAAGAGCATTTATTAATACAATCAAACAAATTCTAGAAAATATTTTGCAAACAAATAGGTTTTTTAAAAGGATTTATTATTTGAATGCCGAAATATGGTAAACACATGTAATAATGGGGGTTAATTTCTTGGAAAATAATTATATTAGATGGTTGCATTTATCAGATTTTCACGTAGGACGGGATTCTTATGGGCAAATAAAACTATTTGAACAAATAATCAATCATATAGATATCAGGATAAATAATGGTAAAATTCCAGATTTCATATTTATTACTGGTGATATAGCACATAATGGACAACAAAATGAATATGATCTTTTCATGTCAGAATTTATTAATCCACTTAAATCACTGTTTGATAATAATGGTATTCCGTTTCGGCTTTATGTAGTACCTGGTAATCATGATTATGATCGTAATATTGGTGATGGTTCGTCACTTCATGGTTTATTGAAAGATAAACCATTTTTCCTTGATCCAACTGAGGATGGACTAAATTACCGATCGGAAATATTTCCTCGCTACAATAGCTATTGTAATTTTGATAAGTTCACTACAACTGATTGGCTTAAATCTTCAGAGGGTTTCTATTCAAAAACAGAAACCATTAACAATTACAATGTTGGTATTTTAGGCCTTAATTCAACTTGGCTTTCATGTGATAAGTATGATCGTCATAATTTGGATTGGGGATTATATATGGTTGAAGAAGGATTAAAAAAGATATCAGATTGTGATCTAAAAATTGTATTAACTCATCATCCGTTAAATTGGTGCGAAGATAATAAAATTCCTCCGATTAGGACAGTACTCAACAATGGTAGCAACTTCCTTCTTCATGGGCATTTGCATAATTCTGGTGAATCTGATTTAAGTAGCTCCGAATGTCCTCATGTTCAATGTGGAGCTGCCTTTTTAATTAGAGAAAGTGATAAGCAAGTGAATCGTCTTTTATGGGGTTCTTTTCACAAGGCTAATCACCAACTTGAAATTGAACCATTTTATTGGAATTCATCGCATCGTTATTGGGTTCCAGATCAAAATGCATTTCCACCAAAGTTGCGAATAGGTGATAGCAATACCTGGAGGATAAATGTGGACATCAACGGAGAAACCGCTTTGCATAATGAATTTGCAGCACAAAACGAATTATCTAAGCGAAGCTTCTTTGTTGGTAGACAACTTTCAAAAGAAAAATTTCATAACTTTCTTATCAACCCAGATTTTAAAATTTTTTTTCTTATTGGTATTAGAGGAATTGGTAAGACTGCCTTTCTTAGTAATGTATATTTCGAAGAATTGTTTAAAACCCGACAATTTCGTGTCGAATTGACAAACTCCCATGATTTCGGGCAGTTCCTACTAGAGCTTTTGGATGAAGTCCATTATGCTATCGATTTAAACAAAGATATTTCTGATCAGCAATACCAAAGAGAACTGTTAATCCGCTTTTTTGAGCAATTTGACAGTTTGAAAGACGCTGTCTTATTGATTGAAAACTTTGATCGTTTATATTTACGTTCAAAGCCAATTGAAAATATTGTTAATACGTTTTTGGAAATAGCTACCTCTAGACGAACATATAATGGTAACAAAATAATAATAACCGCAAATACCCATATAGAATATCCAATTGGAATATCTCATCTCATAGATTACCATAGATTATATAAACTAAATGATAAAGAAATTCGGAAAATCATGGAATACTGGGTTAGACGCCGAGATTCTCGGTCAGGTATTACACCCCCAGTTATTCCAGATAATATAGTTGATTTAGCAGTTGGTCATCCGCTTGCAGCAATAACACTGGCAGACCTTATAGCCCGGAAAAATATTCGGGATACTATAAAACAAACAGGACGACCTTCAACTTTGTTCTATAAAAGATTGATATCTGAATTGTTAGGTGACATAGAATTAAATGAAGAGGAAGAATCTTTCTTACGTTTTGCATCGGTCTTTCGTCGACCTGTTGAGGCGAGGCCTTTTGTTTGTGGGGCGATCCGGAAAAAACGGCAGAAATTCTTGAAGCATTAACAAATAGTTTTCTAATTGAAATTGAAGATGGGAAATACATCGTTCATGAGCTATTTAGGGAATACTTCTATGAGCGAATTCCAAATGAAAATAAAAAGGCTTATCACAACATTGTACGTAATTATTTTAGGGGAAATTTAACCCGATCCGGGTATAGTTCTCTTAACGAAATGTATTTTCACACCATAGCTTCGGGCGATTTGGAAGGTGCAAAAAGATTACCAGTTCTTTATCATAAACAGCTTTTTCAATCAGCTAAGATTGCAAATAGAAAACATCAATTTGATTTAGCTATCTCATATCTTGAAATATTATTAGATAAAAAAATTGTATCAAAAGAATTTTTCTTCGAATTTGCTTTGGCTCTATCTGGTAAAGCAGGCGAGACACGCCGCGAAATCTATTGGCAAGAAGCAGATAAATATTTTTCTCTGGCTGTTGATAATAATCCAAACGCCTATTATTACCAAAGATATGCTTACATATGTGTTAAAGCAAGGCGCTTGCGAGAAGCAGAAATTCACATTAACGCTGCGTTAGCAATTGATGCAGAAAAGCCAGAAAGTTTACTTACCCTAGCACTTCTTAAGGAAAAACAACATGATCCTAAAACACATAAATATTTTTTTGAAGCAAGAATTAAAGGAGAAAATAATAGATTCTGTGTTGTAGAATATGTTTTGTATCTTAATAGAATTAATCATGCAGATTTTTCTAAGGCATTTAAAGAAGCGTTTCTTTTGTTTGGTGACGATACGCGATTGAAACGGCTCATTGATGGCAGTACTATAGATACCCGTTTCGAAGGACTTGAAATGATATCGCTTGAAGAAGAAGAACTAGATGACATTGAAGACGAATAAGCTTTTTGATGTAGTTTTTATTGACTTCTATATTTAGTTTTTAGTCGAATATGTATATTGTTTTCGTTTCCGCCAATCCTCTCCCCCCACCTTGACCCCCTCACACATCTCAAATATTCGCGATACCACCCGGCTGCCGATCTGGTTTTAGAGCTGCTTCAGGGTGCAGTTCGTAGTAAAAAAGTACTGCGCTGCATCCGGTACCGGAGGTCAATGACACCGTAAAGCTGTTCTTCCAGCCATTCGGAAGATTTTTCGCTGATATCGTCCAGGATTACTACGTCATCGGCCCGGACCCGGCTCAGGAGATTGCGGGCCTGGTTTTTTAGTTGATCGGCGCAGTATGATTCCCTGTAAGCGGTAAAATAAAAGGGAGAAAAAATGGCCACTAAAAACGGAGAATATTTACCGTAATGTTCCAAACCAGCTA
>NZ_BBCE01000025.1 GCF_001311885.1 Syntrophomonas palmitatica JCM 14374
CTGTCAGCACCTGACTGGCTGCCGGGGCGCTGCTGTCAAAGCCGGTTACGTTGGCTGTTGTTATAGTTTCATTTTTGCTGGAACCGTCACTGTAGTGTCCTGTAACTTCCATGCCTGTAGTGTCCAGGGGTTCGCCTACGGTATACACCAGTTTGTCTGCCTGTTTGGTGATGGCGATGCTCTGCAGGGTTGCTGCCGGCACCGCGTTGATGGTGATACTTAATTCCCGAGTGTCGCTGCCTGCTGCGTTGGCAGCCTTGACGGTAAAAGTATAGGTTCCGGCAGTCGTCGGGGTTCCCGAGATAACGCCACCATCTGAGAGCGAAAGCCCCTCAGGCAGATCGCCGCTCTCTTTGCTCCAGGTAATCGGCGTATCGCCTGTGGCCGCCAAGGTCTGGCTGTAGGCCGTGTTTACCGTGCCATCCGGCAGGCTGGCAGTGGTTATAGTCGGTGCCCCAGGTACCTGCATTATAGTTACGGTGTAGGTGGTGCTCTTTCCGCCTACGGTCACTGTCAGCACCTGGCTGGCTGCCGGTTTGCTGCTGTCAAAGCCGGTTACGTTATCTGCGGTTATGGTCTCCACCCTGATTGAGTTGTCGTTATAGGTGCCTATCACCAACAGGCCGGTAATGTCCAGGGATTCGCCCACGGTATATACCAGCTTGTTTGCAGGGCGTGCTATTTCAATGCTTTTCAGGGCCGATAATGGCTGCTTCAAGACCGTAAGTATGAAGTCCTTTGTAACAAATACTTCATTGCTGTAAACGCTGGCTGTTACACTTACGGTTGCATCACTGCCTGAGAATGATGGCCGGATCACCTCGCCGCTGTTGCTTATCACAGCTGTATTACTGGACACCCATGTGATGGTGGAATTGTAAACTGATCCCGTGGCAGCAAGGGTCAGGTTCTGGGTTACTGAGCTTGCGCTGTCGCCCCGGGCAAAACCAATCTCAAGTGCCTCCTTGTCCGCCGCCACCTTTTCCGCATCGCTTGGCGGGGTTGTTCTCCACTGGGCATACACTGTAATGTCGGAGGTGACCGGCGTGGCTGCGGTAAAAATGCTTCCGCTGCCATTCGCCGCCGTGTTCCATCCGGCAAAGATATAGCCCGACCTTGTGGGGGGTGTCGGCAACGTGCCTATGTTTCCGCCGGATACAGCCGTTTTGGTTTTGGGAGTTGCTTCCGTATTTCCGCCGTATTTATCGAAGGTTACGGTATAAGTCTGCGGAAGCACCGTATCGGCTTTCAGCAGCAGGTTATAATAATTTGTGGAATAATCCTTCCCATCGTAAGCCACGAAGTGCAGAATAGTATTACCCACTTCTGTCGGAGTGATGGTATAAATCGCATCTGCTTCTTTTTCACCTGAATCGCTTTTCCCAACAAAATAGGTCAGTTGATCATCGTCTGGATCCTCAAAAATAGTCGATAAATCAAGGGTGAACGGCGTGTTCACAAGCACATTGACCTCGTTTTCGGTATTTACCCCGCTTTTCAGTACAGGTGCCCGATTGAATTCTGCCGCCCTCTTGATGGTAATCTTGTAACGTAACCAACACCTATCATCTTGAGCAACAATCACAAAATAAATATCGGTACTGCCGCCTGCCGTGAGGTTCACGTCTTCAGTGGTTATATTGTCAAAATCGCTGGTACCGTAGAACTCTACTGTGGCGTACTTATCGTTTGGCACAATATCATCCGGCCCTACCGTTGCTACATCGTAGGGTACTTTGATGGTTGCCTCATAATCGTGATGCTGATTGCTATCTACTTTGAATGGCTGGCCCAGCACCGTAGCCAAAGTAATGTCTCTGGATTTTGCGCGTTGGATTATGAACTTATAATAGTCCGTATTGTCACCGTCCTGGGACACTGTCTTAACATAAACGTTATTATCTCCGGGTTCAATCTCCATAATCGAAGAAGTCGGAGTTGTGTAGGTGCTGTCGTTTCCGTAGAATATGACGGATGTACCGCTCTGGACAGGTATAATATCACTTGCCGATAATGTGGTAACATTATCGGACACACTAATAGTCTGACTCCAGGGAGAGCTTCTCGAAGAGTCACTGGAGCTGGATTTATTCGTGTCTACGGTTTTGCCGGCTACCCAGGAAAGCCTGGTGTCATTGTAGGGGGTCACCACAGATCTTTGTTCACTATCATTGGCAATATACAGATTGCGTCGGAATCTAGGCTCACTCCGACAGGGTTAAACATATCCGCGGCTATGGTGTAGACATATTCCTTAACCATGTCGATGCCCCGCTGCTTTCCTGTTACGGCTGAAACCATGCGGATTGCGTTATTATTGCAGTCAGCGATATACAAATTACCAATTTGGTCAAGCGCCAGGCATTTGATATGATTGAATTTAGCCTGAGAGACGTTTCCTCCGTCTCCCGAGTAACCTGATGTAAACTTCACTAACGATTTAATGATTCCGGTGGTGGCGTCCACTTTGCGTATACTGGATAAAGTTCCGATATTTATATTGCCGTCTTTGTCAACAGCTATGGCAGACGGACAATTGAGTCCGACATTGGTGGCAATATCTCCGTCACCGGAATCAATCATCGTTCCGTTACCGGCTATGGTGTAAATATAACCGGCTGTCATGGGCACTCCCCACTTTGTCTGGTCCTTTGCCGCAATCATTCGTACCCTGAAACTTGAATAATCTGCAATATATAGATTACCATCGGCATCCAGAGCTAATTCACATGCATAAACAAATTTTGACTGCGACGCGGGCACCCCGTCACCGTAATATTCACCAGTCCCCTTTGAACCGGCTATTGTATAGACATGGCCTGTCTTCACGGGGATACCGAATATGGTTCCGTCAACGGCTGCCACTACCCTCACTACGTTGTACTCACTAAAGAAAAGGTTTCCGGCATTGTCTACAACAACGTATGTGGGCGATACTCCCGCCAGGACAGCAGGGCCTTCATTGCCTGTGTAGTCACCTTGTCCGTTTCCGGCAATAAGGTAGTACTTCCCTGCGGTCATGGATACTCCAAACCTGGTCTGATCCTTTACCGGTACCATTAGAATTCTGTGATAAACGGCGTCAGTGATGTAGTAGTTACCCTCCGCATCCACAGCTACGAAATTCGTTGTAAATTTTAAGTCCGTATTAAATTTTTGAACGCGGAACTCTGCGGTGGTTGTCTCGCTGTCATTGGTGGTAAAATAGAAAGTCAATTTCGTTGTTTTCCTGTTTTCCAGGGTGTTGAGGTAGTTCATCCTTAAAGTGACCGTATTGCCTTCAACGGTGTAATCGGTACCCCGATTCAAAACATTGACACCATTTTTGATCTCAGCCAAGGTGTTTACGCTGCTAGTCACGGTCACCGGTATGTCTGTGTGATAACCACCGATATTACTCTGGTCATAGATGGCAAGGTCAGACTCCAGGGTGGGAAGCACTGCTTCCTTATCGATTACATTAACCGTCATCGTATCTTCCTTGCCGCCATAACAGACTCTTATGGTCGCACTGCCCGGGGCAAATCCGGTAATAAGGCCTATGGAGCTGACATCTGCTACTACGTTGTTGCCTGAGTAATGAGAGACCCTTGTCGGAACGATATTCACTGATGTATTGTCCGTATAATACGCCGTCACCGCCAACTGACAGACCGCATTCTTACTTAGCGTTACTTCTTTGGGAGCTACTGTGATATGATCAAGCGTTGCATTGACCTTTACCGGTATAACAACAGACTTATCCAGGAATGTGGCTGTAATGGCGGCATTGCCCGGATAGACTCCCGTAACGACGCCGTTTGCGTTAACCGTTGCAATGTTCGTGTCGCTTGACGTATAGCTGCACAATGAGGTGACTTCACTTTCCTCCAAATTGTCTCCATAAACCGCGAAGATGTATATTGGCTTGGTTGAACCGTTATCAATGTTTACGGAAACGGGGTTCGACCAGAACCTGGTAATATCAACGACCGTTACCTCCATCGTTGTGGTCATATCATAATATTTAAATGTCAACACAGCGCTTCCCGGGGATACGCCCGTGATCTGACCTCCGGTATCAACCCTTGCCACGTCGGGGTTGCTGGATGTGCAGGATAAGAAACTACTCTTTGTCACATCCTCCTTACCCCCTCCCCATGGCCGGTATATCACTGAAAATGCCCCGGTGAAACCTTTTTTAACTGTGATCCGGCTGGGATTCGTCTCAATGCCGGCCACATAAATAGTCCCCGTGTGTTTTAGTTGTCCTCCGGTAACATTTAAAGGGCCCTTATATTCTACGGTCACTTCCGCAGTACCTGATGACGTGGCTGTAACAAGTCCGCTTTGAGTGACCGTGGCTATATTACCGCCTTTTGATATATAATAGTCACAGTCATTTGTCACATTATATACAGTGCCGTCACTTAGATACGCTGTCACTTTTAACTGTCTGGTAGGGTCAGTCAAATACAAGCATAGAGGATTGGGTTCAATATAAAGTCTATCTATATTCGCAATGACTTTGAAATAGAACGTCGGTGGGAAAAGATCCATATATCTTATAGTCATCATTGTATTGCCCGCGGCTTTGGCTACTACATCGAAATAACGAATATTCATATAAGGAAGAGTTTGCGCTTCTAATTTCCTTTCCCAATTGACAAACCCCCATGTAAGATACTGGTCGCTGGAAAATTCATAAGTACATGTGGCTGTCACATCCCGTGTAGACCCGTCCTCCATGTAGGCAAAAACCTTAAAAAGCCTATGAGGATACCCTAGACTGATCTTATATTTATCTTCTTCAGATAAGTCATCTAAGAAATCCAAATAAATATAACGTGGTTTTATATTATTGACCGTCACGGTCACCTTGGTTTCATGTCCCTCCGGAGCCTTTAGCGTTATTTCCGCAGTACCCAGAGACTTGCCGGTAACAACGCCCTTACTGTCAACCGTGGCTACTGCCGGGTTGCTGGATGAATATTGTGACAAGTCGTCCGCAGCAATAAAATGGTAACCATTGCGCGAGTAAAGCCTTGGCGCCAGCCGCAAAGGCATCCCCGGGGAGAGTGTTATATCGTCACATTCATAACGGATCCACCGGCTATTGATATACATGTATTGAGAAGCTGTCATACCTTTCCAGCTTACCCTTAAGTAGGTGCTGGAATAATAATTCTTAAAGCTAACAGTTATATAACCCCCTTGGGATATGTTCACCAGGTCGGGGTCATCAACCGAGTAAGTGCATAAACTGGTGATATCATCAGAACCCCCGTTGTATAGCCTGGCATACACTTTATAGTACTTGCGCTCGTTTGGGTACCCAAAATAACTATTGCCCAAATATTGATCCGGACACACTATGGATATACCATAGTACTTTTGAGAATAAACTCTGAAACTCCCTGATATATTAAATGTTTTAACGTTAACGGTTATTGTAACAAGCCCGTGGTCCATCCCTATTAACTCACCATCTTGAGCCACATGACATACATTATAATCGCTTGATATAAACTCAATTGTCTCGTTACGTGGGTACCTCCAGGTTCCATCAGACATGAGAACCTCTACACCAGCTTTTATGTGTTGACCAGGCACCAATTCCACATACGCGTCCAGCTTATCAAATACGTAAACAGCTACCGGATGAGGCTCACCTTCGGCCTTTGCCGCATCCGGCACCATAAACGCGAACGTTGTAATTAGCGCCATAAACATGAACAGGCGCAGGGCAATGGACCACTTGGCATGTTTTTTTGTGTTGAGTCCGACCTGGGGCACAGCAGTCTCTTCAATTGATATTCTGACTTCCTTATTCAAATTACTTCCCTCCTCTAAACCTGCTAAAACAGCACTTCATAGAGCTTTCCATCTGATTAAAATAAGCTGGTGTTCGTATTGCCAAGAGGCTAATTTGTGTTTATCCGTCGCCGATGACGACGTCAATCAGCTCATAAAGCGGTATTTTCAGTTTTCCGTCTCCCCAGACGATTGCTTCACTGCCGGCTTTGTCGGCCCTGACGTCGTTAAACAGCTCTACATCGGAAAGCTCCGCAAAACGGACGGTTTTCAGCTTGGCGGATAGATCCACCGTGATGCTGCTGCCGTTGTTGAACGCCACCAGCAGCCGGAAGCTCTCCAGCGGAGTGACAGATTGAATGTTGTTCACAAAAGTACCTCCTTGCCTATGGAATAAGACCCCTTAAGCGATTCGCACCCTCTGAATCTAGCCATGAAACACAAGAACAAATTTGACCTCCGCGCTATCAGCGTTATCGTTTTAGATTGCCGCGTCGCTGAGCTCCTCGCAACGACAGTAAGCTTGTTCCCGAAGGTAATCCTTAATTGTGTCATTGCGAGCACAGCGAAGCAATCTTTCCCCGGTTTTGCAGCAATGACAGGGAGGCGGTACTGCCGTTCACGATGACTTCTACGATTGCTCTGCCCACGCCCCCGAGTACACTTATCCACAGCCGTTTGTAAACCATACTTTCCTATAAAAAACCTGCTCTATGTTAAATCATAAAGCAGGTTTTTAATTCGCCCCGTTCGAAAGGATAGTTTTTCTATTCTAAAATTCCCGCCAGCTTGCTCCGGCGATCAATGTCCAGCTTGGAGAAGACCGAGCGCAGATGGAACTTAACGGTTGCTTCAGTCACAAAGAGCTTGGCTGCAATTTCTTTATTGCTGAACCCCTTGGCCGCCAGGGAGGCCACCTCCATTTCTTTCTCGGTCAGGCCATAAGGCAGGGTTTGACTTTCAGAAATGAGCCTTATGGCCGTTTTCCAGTTGTCGCTGTAGATCAGTCCCTGTGCCGTCTCATCCTCCGGCATCTTCTCCCCCAAGGCGTCCAGGGCTTGCTCCAATAAACCGCCCAGCATCAGCTTAAACTCCATAAAAGGAGAATAAAGCTTGTCGGGCAGCGCATCGGCCAGACTTTTTTGCAGGTGGAGCAGCGCCTTATCCTGCTGGCCGGTCATGAAGCGGCTGCTGCCGCCAGGATATGTACATATAACTCGAGTATCAGATAACCCTGTTCCCGGCACTCTTTGAGAAGGACCTCCGCCGTACCCAGCAGCCGTATATACTCCTGCTCCTGCAATAGAACTGCAAGATGTATATAGCCTGCGTAAAGCTTGGCCCAGGAAGGGGCGTCGGGATAAACTGTTTTGCCGTCACGAAGCCACTGGGGCAGCAATTTGCCCAGCTCCAGCCATATATATACGCCCGCCCGCAGCATTTCCATGACATAAGGGCTCAGGGCGTCGCTGCCCACGCTTTCCTCTATGGCTTTGAAATATTTAGGCAGGTCGCTGTGTTTTCCCCTTCTGAAAGCTGCGTGCCCGAGCAGATTTGCGGCTCCCATCCTGATAGGCCATTGACCGGCGGCGTCGGCATGATAGGCAGCCTGATAAACCAAAAGCTCAGCTTCCGAAAGATCGTTCCGATAGAGAGCAACTTCCCCCTTCATAAACACCTCTCCGCGGTTCTTAATGCCGGTCAGAACAGAAAGCAGGCCGGATACACTGGATAACGCTTCAATTTCCTCCTTAAGCCGGCCCGGGGTTTTATGGAAAAGGATCATCATGGGCATTCCGAAGGCAAAAGGCTCCTCAGCCGTCAGGGTTTTGCACCTGCCTCCGATCATCTCTGCGGCCTTTCTTATGAGAGGCTCCATTTTTATTATATCGGGGAACTCCAGATAAGCGCTGATCAGCATCCACTCGCCCATCAGGGCCTTTTGCCTGGTTTCGTCCGATATATCCTTGATAATATTCCTGATTTCCTCCAAAAGCTTAGCCGCCTTATCCTTTTGATCAGCGCCGATCAGCGCGTAGGCAATGCGCAGCAGGGAGACGGGGTGCTTACGCTTAATCTCCGGGGGACATTCTTCCAACATGCGGGCGGCAACATCGGTAAAGGGCGTTCCGTTTATGCGCACCAGGGTCATCCCGGTCAGGGGCAGGGACAGGAACGCCTCGTATTCTCCGACCTCAAGGTAGCAGGAGATGGCGTGACCGACGTCGCCGGTGCGGGCGTACCAGTCTCCCGCCCGCCGGAAGCAATGCCTTTTGGTCACGGCATCCGCCGCAGCAAGCCTTCTTCGCAGCGTTTCCAGCAGAATGGCATGGGGCACGTAGCGCCGTTCATCGGTTTCATAAGAGATAAAGGGCGTTTCCTCCAGCAGGGCCAGGATTCTTTCGGGCAGTTCATGCTCCTGAAGCAGAAAGTTAATCTGTTCAATGGTTACGCCGGGAAAGGGAGCGATATGAAGCAAAAGCCGCTTCTCTTCATCACCGAGGTTTTTCCATACGATATTTTCCATCAGCTGAAGGATTCCCAGGCTATGAGAATAGCCTTCCCCCCGCTGTATCTGCAATATTATAAGATAGAGGGCCACAATCCAGCCCTCGGTGTATTCGTATATTTGTCTGACCTCGTTTGGGGAAACGGCAACGCCGCACATTCTGCAATACTGCCTCACGTCCTCTTCATTCAGGCGCAAATCCTCGGCCCGGATTAGGTGAACCTTGGCCTGTTCAAAAAACGAAAGTTGAAAGGGCCGGGCGGTTTGGGTGATGATGACAATATGCAGCCTGTCCACATCACAGGACAAAAGCTCCGACATGAAGATATAGGGCAGTTCCTTCTGCAGATACTGAAAATCGTCCAGCACCAGCACAGTTTGAGTGCTGCAGCTTATGCTCCTGAGGATCTGCCCGATCTCCCAGGCCGACATAAGCTTTGGAAACCCGGCGGCAAGCAGTTCTTTTCCTGCTGATGAGTCAATATGGATAAGCTCGCGGCACAGTCTGTCCCATGAATTTACCGGGTCGCCCTCCGCAGCATTCCACCAATAGACCGGCGTGCCTTCAGGCAGGCTTTCCATGATATAATCACGCACTGCCGTACTCTTGCCAAAGCCTGAAGGAGCCTCCACAACCGTCACCGGCGCAGTCAGAATACCCTCCAGCTTTTTACGCAGCCGGAAAGAGTAATAATGGAGGCTGGAACCACTTCTTTTTATTTCAGCCATAGCCCTCACCTCTTGTCCGTTGCTAAATGGGTTTACCGCAAAACTCGATTTATTTATTGTATATCCGATATAGAAATACGGCTGCTTCGGCGCGGGTTGTCCGGTTAGAAGGGTTCAGTCTGTCCTGACAGCCTACGATTAACCCCTGTTTGACCAGGCTGGCAATCTTCTCAGCGGCATAAACAGCAATCTCAGACCGGTCATTGTACTTATCAAGCAGGCTGGTGCTGTTTACAGGCTTCATCCGATTGGTTTTCTCCAGGGCGCGCGCTGCCAGTACCATCATATCCTGTCTGGATATATACTCTCCGGGTTCAAACCTGTTCTTTGCACCAACCGCAATGCCAAGTTTTTTAGCTATGCCAACAGGTTTATAATAGTACGCTTCCGGTTTTACATCATCAAAGTTACTATCAGATTTTGCACTTAATCCAAGGGTTTTTACCAACAATACCATGTAGTCGGCTCTGGTAATAATACCAGCCGGCATAAAAGTGTTCTCCGCGACACCGTTAATGATGCCTTTGGAGGCCATTACCTCTATCTGCTTCTTAGCCCAGGATACATTTCCCAGATCCTTAAAGGTTCGGTTGACAAACACAACTGCATACCTGCTGAAATGAGTGGTCGTAAAGTTTACCAAACCAGTTGACGGGTCGTATTTTCCGCTGGTTACGGGAATGATATTACCTGAGCCGTCAATATACCATACAGTAATATGTTCCGGGTCGGCAAGCTCCTTCTCGTTCGGGGTATAAGGAATACTCACATTTACCGGAGCACTGTCGTTGTTCCAGGAATAGGGCTGGCCATCAACTTTTAATGATAATTCTATAACCGGTTTATCACCGATTTGGTTCCTTAATCCTGAATCCATGCTTGAAGTATCTACCTGAGCAATTGATATAGATACACTTTCCGCACCCGCTGCGATTTCCGGCGGCAGCATATTGTCCGGCAGGGTTATCGCGGCAATACTGGTTGTCAATAGAATTTGTTGATTTGAATTGGATGAAAGCATATTTGCGGGCAAAGCTGATTCATAGGCCATAGCCCCTTGAATCGCGCTGATGGATATGTTGACTGTCTTGACGCCGTCACTGTTTGGTACAGCTTTCTCAAGTGCGCTGTTAAGTGCTGCCGCATCAATCTTTGCGTTTGCTACACCGGTATTTTTATCAAGCGTCGGAGCAGCGTTTAAAGTGCCTGTATCAGCACCTGTAATATTTTGATTATTAACATTGGTATTGGCCGTCCCGCTATTGGCAACGCCCGAAACCGCACCGGCACTATTGCTGATACCGCTATCTGATGAAGGTGTATATGCCCTCACATATAAGGGGGTTTCACCGAGGTTCTCCAAAACAATCTGCGCATTGACGACATTTTTTAATTCACTGGCAAAATTACCGGATTCATCGGGAACCGCCCTGACGATTTCAGCCATTCTTCCCTCCGGAATGGAAAGGGTAATATCAGTATGATTCCCGGTTCCCTCTTTGCTCCACAGGACATAAATCTTCTGCCCTCCCCGGGTAAACTTGTATCCCCTTATATCAGCATCCATACTTAATTTCTCAACAGCGGTGAATCCATCTATCATATCCGCCATTTTCTTCCAGCTATAATATATTTGACGCTTGCTGCCATTGGAATCCAGCATGGCCATCCAGCCCAGACGCGCATCGTTGCCAGCATCAGCGGGCGGTTCGACCTCAGTATAGATAAGAACATCCCCTATGCCCTCACCCCAGGCATAAACACTGGACTGCACCAAATAACGGGCATTGTCTTCCTGGGTGGCTCCAGCATGGTAAGCCGGCGGCGGTGTCATTCCCGCATGATCATAGAACGCGTACTCGGTAATCCAGGAGGGATGATTTCCCAGGCCAAGGCTTTCCAAGAAGCCGGGCAGGTTGGGCAGGTAGTAATCAAAATCCGCATCATAGGGTGCATCAAGAGGTGAATAGGTATGGCAGGCGATAATATCTATCGCTGCTGCCGGAACGGTTTTAAGCAGTTTTTTGGTATCTTCCTCATCGAAGGGATCATATGCGACATAACATTTTGCATCCGCGTCCTTGGCGGCATTTATGGCGGCCTTATAGTATGCGCAGAAGACATCGGCCGGGGGATTGTTGACGCTGTCCATGGTGCTGGAATACTCGTTCATAATCTCATAAACCCGCATTGATGAAGGTATGAGCCCGGGCATGTCATCCTGCCCGTCTCCATCGTAGCGTTCGACAATGAGGTTGACCGCCTGCCCGAATTGCTCCGCACTCATCCAGGTATTATTGTGGCGCGCATTTATAATAATATATGGAATCATTCCTTTTTGCTGACAGGCCAGCACATCCTGGTCTTTAGCCGCAAGTTCTTTCTGGTTGTTCCAGTTCTGTTCGTTTACATCAATAGGAACCCGGGTATAGCGCAGCCTGAGTTCCTGGGCAAGATTGTACAGTGATGGTCCCCCAGCCCCGGCCCCCAGGCGCCGACCAGTATATGAATATGGGGTTTCTGTTTTTATCGTCCTCACCTTGAAGCTGTTTTCAGCATATCCGGTTGCCTTGATGGTTACCTCGAAGATGCCAATACCGGAAAAAGCCGATGCCAAAATCGATACTTTTGTGTTTGCAACCGTATAGCTTTCCGGGTTTACAGGCTCACCATCAACGCAAACCTCGAATATGGCATTTTTCCATGCCGAGTAGCTTTCGGCAAAAGTGGCTTTTGCAGGCTCCGACAGGGCAAGGTTGATGGCCACCGGAGCCAGAGGAGGAACGCCGGTACTGGTCTGCCCGCCGGTTTCCACGCCCTGAGGTGGTGTGAACTCGTCTCCGGTCAAAGCTGACACCAAAGGCATAGCTGCAAGCAAAACCTGATAGTCGGCAGGAGGAGATACGGTAAAAATGTCTTCCACCTTGTCTATGAAGTCCTCCCAGTAACATATTTCATCATCCTCGGGAGGAAAACCCTCTGCATTTTCCTGTTCGCCCATTGTTTTCATGAGTTCATAGGCCGTAGCCAGGCGCAGGTTTTCCGGCACCCGTTCAAGTATTGCCAGGAGGTTTTCCTTCAGCTGGCTTAAGTTTGAGGAAACCTGGGTCCGTGTTTGTGACCAGTTGTTGAAAAGCTGCTGACTGTTCTGCTGCCAGAGCTTTAGATTCTGCATATCGAAGGGGTCCGCAACCGTCTGAATAGTCCCCAGACTTGCCAGCAGGCTGCTGCTGTTTAAAGAGCTGTCCGGCAGTCCTTTGATAGTTTCCACGCGGCGGCACAACAGATGTACCTGCTGTGCATAATCATCATTATAGTCGTTCATTCTCGATGTCTCAGTTTCCACCTGCGGCCAGTCGTTTTTCAGGTAATTGCGAAGATCCGAAGCCCATTGGGCCATAAGTATCGGTTCCCGATAGCACTGGTATTCGTAATCGCGATCCAGCATCTTTTCAATATAAAGCGCATTATCGAAATAATGATTAAGAATGCGATAGCCCTTTTTCAGCTGGTAGTCGACATACCCATAGCCCCTTAGCCATCCGGTATCTTCCAGGTATTCCCGCCATACTACATCCGGGTCAAAGCTCTCATGACACTGCGGCAAGGCGGGAACCAGGGTAATCTCCGGAGATAACAAACACCCGTTTTCCAAATAGGTTCGAGGATTGGAGCCGCTGGTGCCAAAAAAGATATAGGTTCCTGCCATGGCGTTCGTCTCGCTGGCCTTAAGGGCTGCGGCCTCCACTGCCCCGGGGTCGGGCAAAGCTGCATTGAAGCTATCAAGCGCCGAATATATTTGTTGGGCATTGGTGAAGAAAACACCTAGATTGGATTTGAGATCGGCTATCTGTGCAGACGACAAGGAGGAAAAATCAATGTTCATCTGTTCAGCCTGAGTCGGGTCGAAATTGATGATTTGTGTTCTGACATTCTCATTTAATCCGCTAAAAAGCGAATCCAGGCTGCTGCCATAGGCAAACGATGTCAGAACCGGATTGCTGTTGGCCTGTTGTACCGCTGCTTGAATCTCGTTTACCAGGCTGTTGATTGAAACTCCTGGATAACTATTGCTTACGTTACCGGTTTTCCATTTTTCTATAAAATCGGCGGCTATCTTGGAATATGCCTGTCCGGCTTCACTCACATAAGTATCCAGGTTTGTCTCAAATGTCTGTCCCAGTGTGCTTACTGTTCCCGCCACCTGGTCAGAGCCAAAAGCGCCTGCCCACCCCGGATAAAATTGTATTTCCCAGTCCGAATAATTCTCCTTTTGACTCAGGGCAGTAGTATAAAGGCTTACAACAGCGTCTTCCCAGGCTGTAAAAGCCGATGGAAAAGAGGATTTGGCACGCAGCGGGTTGAAAGTAACCCGTTCATTTTCCGGTGTTGTATATGTATAAGCCAGAACACGTTCATTGTTGACGGTTTCATAACAGCGCACCTCAAAGTACGGCGTTGCCTGCTGAAATTGCGCCAGCGCGCTTCCGAAGGCATTCAGCCTGGTCAGTACCTGCTGCCTGTAACCTCCCCCGGTTCCGTATTGAGATTTAACCCAGTTATTCCCCGTGCGGCTTATATATCCGGTGATCCTGGGGCCATGGTCATACAAGGCATCGTATTCCGCCTTCTTGGTTTTGAAATTCATATAACTCGAGAGGTCGGCCGAACCTGTGAGGTCGTTCTGTGTGTAATAGGACAGCATTTGCTGGAAGGTATCCTGTATTTGTTGTTCGGTGGCCTGGATATTAACCGCCTGGCTGGCTACCAGGGCATCCAATTCTTGATCGCGTTGAGCTTGTTGGGTTTGAGCAGCACTTTTCGCATCTTCAGCTGTCTTTGCAGTCTGCTGCAGTTCTGCGGCCTTCTGCGCTACCAGACCCAGGCGGGTGTTGGCCTTGTCCAGCCCGCTGGCATAAACCCGTTTTATTCCCATAAGCGGAGCAATTTCCTTCTGATAAAGGCTTTCAAAGAAGTCCTCGTGTACTTGAATCAAACCCAGTTCCAATTGTTTAATCTTGTAATTGGCCAGTTTTACGGCTTGATCCGAGCTCGTGTAGTTCTCCAGGTTTTCCCATTCTGCGTTAAGGCTGGAATCCATGATTTGCGACTGTATCAGGCGGTGCATCATGAGCTGCATACGGTTGGGCTCTTTAAAGCTTCCGCTGTATTCCGGGAAATAATAAGATGGAGGACATTCTATGGTCAAATTCCCGTAATCGTTAATATAAGCCTGGTAATACAGACCTTTTCCTTCGGTGCAGCTGGGCCACAGCCCGTTTTCCTTATGGTTATAGATAGACTCAGCATCTCCCAGGTAAGGTATGGAGCCGTCATCCTCCATGGAGCGCAAGCGGTTTATACAGTAGGCATTCAGGCTTTCGGTAAAATCCTCGCTTTTCATATAAGCCACCATGTAGTCCAATGTAAACTGCATCACTACCTCGGCCAGTTCGGCAGGATTTTTGTTGCATGACAGGCCGATCTCGGATAATTCCTCCCCCATTTGATAGGCATCCATCAGATCAGTTTTATCTACCGTATAGGAGACCGCCTCTCCAATGACCTCACCGCACGTATCCTCATCGCCGTTTCCTCCCAAAGCCGAGATATATTTCCCTACGGCATCTTGAACCATGGTAATCAGGGCATCCTTTTCATCTGCCGCCATGGTATTCGGGAAGTTGGTTCCCTTTACAAGTTCTTCCGCCACAGTCCGGCTGGTCAGTCCCAGCTTCTTCTGAGTATACTCGTGCGAATAGTTCAAAAGAAGACTGCTTTTGTTTTGCAAGTCTTCCAGGGTAACTTTATAATACATGCCGCCGTGTGACAGCCCTGAAAATATTACTTTGGCCGCGGCTGAGGGCAATTCTATCGAAAGGATTAAAGTAAGAGCTATTAATACCCCTATTAAGAAAAAACACAATTTCTTCATTATATTACTCTCCCCTTCACCAGTAGACAGCATTAATTCAAATCATGTCCTGTTCGCCATCTCTTCTGTAAAAAAATATTCTTTGCAGAATTAATATTTCCTTCTTTATCCTGCCGGAGTGTTAATGGATGCATCGGGGCAAAGGGGCAAGAGCGGATGGGCATAATTTTTTTACTTCACATGTCTTGTAAATTGATAAACACCTATAAACGAAAGCACGTAAAGATTATAGATAGCTCTATTAGTGAACACAGGACATACCCGCCTCGTCGCGTCATCTATAAGGGCGATCAGGGTTATCGTTTTAGATTGCCGCGTCGCTGTGCTCCTCGCAACGACAGTAAGGTTGTTCCCGAAAGTAATCCTTTATTGTGTCATTGCGAGCACAGCGAAGCAATCTTTTCCCGGTTTTGTAGCAATGACAGGGCGGCGGCGCTGCCGCTGGCGATACCCCCTGGAGCGGCCTGCCGCGCCTCGTGCGCACTTATCCACAGCCTAACGGAAAGAATACTTCCCTGCACATTAAAAAATCCCCCATACTGAAAAGTATGGAGGATTTTTGATTATGGTATCTATTGCCGCTCATGGATTTACCGTGATATATATCGGTTTTGTATAGGTTTCCCCGCCCGAAACCGTAATCACAATGTCCGCCGTGAAATCCTCGGGTGAACTGCCTGATAAGGTCCCCGACGGCGGCGAAATGGTAAGTATATTACCTGAGAGCAATACCCAGGCCGGTGCGTTCTGAAGCGACAAGGTATATGATCCCGCACCGGTTACAAAAAGTATCTGGCTTTGCGTATCCCCCTCATCGACACCGAACGACACCGGCTCCATCTGGATCACATACACAGTGACATCCTTTGTCCCCGTGCCGGCGGAGTTCGTTGCCGTCAGCGTCAGGGTGAAAGGTGAGTCATTGATGCTCAAGCCTGGATCGATCGACAGGTTTACCCCATCGAAAAAGAAGTTTCCGGGACTTGACGAAATATTGGTTATTCCGTACGTGGCTGGGGAGCCGGTCACTGTGTATGGATAATCACCATGCGTATATGGGGGCGGAAGCAAGATTGCATCCGGCCCGCTAATTATCGGTTTAGTCGCGGCCGGGCTCACGTTCACCGTGATGGTTTTGGGTTTCGTGCCTTCCGAATTGGTGGCATAAAGCGTAACTTCATACGAGCCGGCACCGAGGCCGGACGGAATGGTCAGCGTATTCCCGGCAAAGGTCGCGTTGGCCGTATTGGGTTTATCCGTGCTGATGCCGCAGGTCGGCGCCGGGTAGCCGCCGAAGGTATACGCCTGGTCTTTGCGGGCGTAGCCTTCCGTAAGGTCGATGGTATCCAGCCCGGTAATTGTCGGCATAGTCGCGGCCGGGCTCACGTTCACGGTAATGGTTTTGGGTTTCGTGCCTTCCGAATTGGTGGCATAAAGCGTAACTTCATACGAGCCGACACCGAGGCCGGACGGAATGGTCAGCGTATTCCCGGCAAAGGTCGCGTTGGCCGTATTGGGTTTATCCGTGCTGATGCCGCAGGTCGGCGCCGGGTAGCCGCCGAAGGTATACGCCTGATTATGATTTTCATATCCTTCCGTAAGGTCGATGGTATCCGGCCCGGTAATATACGGCCAGCTAGGCCGCTGTATGTGTATGGACGAATCACTGGATAACTCTAGACGTAAACCCCACCATGCGTAGAGTGTCATGTCCTCCGTCACTATATCGTTGGCAAAATCCCATATCTTTCC
>NZ_BBCE01000026.1 GCF_001311885.1 Syntrophomonas palmitatica JCM 14374
CGTAACCGGTATCAGAAACGACTAATCAGCAATCTAAACGCAGATGAACGCAGATTTTATCTGCGTAAATCTGCGTTGAATTGGTTCTTGTTTTTACACTAAACGCCTGGCGGCGTGGAACAACGAAGCGAATATTTAAGGAGGTTCATGCAAGAGTGAGTGGCCAAAAAGTAAGAATCAGACTGAAAGCCTTTGATCACAAACTTTTAGATAAGTCTTCGCAAACTATTGTGGAGACAGCTAAAAAAATGGATCAAGCGTTTCAGGACCCATTCCCCTGCCGACGGAGAAGAGCATATATACCATTTTGCGTTCTCCCCATGTAAACAAAGACTCACGTGAGCAATTTGAGATGCGGACCCATAAACGTTTAATCGATATCCTGGATCCTAATCCCAAAACGATTGATGCTCTGATGCACCTGGATTTGCCTTCAGGAGTAGATATTGAGATCAAGTTGTAGCCAGTGAGCACGATGCCAGGAGCCAGTGGCAGACAAGGCCTTGAGGCCGGTTATTTTAGAGAAGTGATGTTGGATAACCACTTCCAACCGATCACCAAAGATTTAGTGCTTAGGAGGTAGTATATGTCCAGAAACATTAAGAAGGCCATTCTGGGTACCAAGGTGGGAATGACCCAGATATTTGACGACAATGGTGCAGCAATACCTGTAACCCTGGTTGAAGCGGGTCCTTGCACAGTTTTGCAAAAAAAGACCGTGGATACAGATGGGTACAACGCTATTCAGGTAGGTTTTTACAACCTGAAAGAAAGGAAGGCTAACAAGCCAGCCAAGGGCCATTTTAAAAAGGCAAATGTGAAGCCCCTGCGCTACATTAGAGAATTTCGCATGGAAAATATCGACGCGTATGAGATGGGCCAGGATATTAAGGTTGACGTGTTTGCCGCCGGAGATATGGTGGATGTAGTAGGTACATCCAAAGGCAAAGGATTTGCCGGCGGGGTTAAGCGGCACAACTTTGCGCGCGGATCCATGGGGCATGGCTCGAAATACCATCGCCGTCCTGGTTCGTTGGGAGCCAAGGGTCCGGCCCGTGTTTTTAAAGGCAGGAAACTTCCCGGCCGACTGGGAGGGGAAAGGGTAACGGTACAGGGCTTGAAGGTAGTAAAAGTCTATCCGGATAGAAACCTGCTGCTTATCAAAGGCTCTATCCCCGGGCCCAAGCGGGGTATGGTTATTATTAAGGATTCAGTTAAAGCTTAACGTGATTTTGTTTTAACTCTTTAATAGCGGTACTTGCAAAGGGCTTAACAGATAAACAACCAAATTTGTCAGATTCAGTATTGCACCTATTTGATTTCAAGGAGGTTACGAAAGTGCCCAAGGTTGCTTTGTATGATATGAGCGGGGCTCAGATCGGAGATCTGGAGATTTCTGATGATGTGTTCGGTATAAAGCCTAATGAGGCAGTTCTATATCAGTTTGTTAAAATGCAGCTGGCCAATAAACGAGCCGGTACTGCCTCTACCAAAACCAGATCCGAAGTAAGTGGCGGCGGCAAGAAACCTTGGCGGCAGAAAGGCACTGGCCGTGCCCGCGCCGGCAGTAATCGCAGCCCGGTATGGAAGGGCGGAGGGATTGTATTTGGTCCCAAACCGCGCGATTACTCTATGAAACTGCCCCGTAAGGTCAGACGTTTAGCCATGAAATCGGCCTTATCCAGCAAAGTCCAGGATAACAACCTGATTGTAGTAGACAGCTTAAACTTTGACGAACCCAAAACCAAATTGATGGCTGCCACCCTGGAAGCCTTGAATGCAGGGAAGAAAACCCTGGTGGTAACCGCCGACGGGGACCCGAATGTAGTAAAATCAGCTCGCAATATTCCGGGGGTAAAACCTCTCCGGGTTGATTTTATGAATGTATATGATCTCCTGAACTATGACACCCTTTTGATTACCCGTGATGCGGTGGCCAAAGTAGAGGAGGTATTTGCGTAAATGAAGGATTACCGGGATATCATCATCAGGCCGGTGGTAACGGAGAAATCCATGAACCTGCTGGCTGACAACAAATACACCTTTGTGGTAGATAAAAAGGCCAATAAAACCGAAATAAAGAATGCCATTGAGAACATATTCAATGTCAGGGTTGAAAATGTAAACACTATGATCGTTAAGGGCAAGCCCAAACGCATGGGCAAATACGAAGGCAAGAGGCCCGACCGTAAAAAAGCAATAGTCACGCTCAAGCCCGGGCAGAAGATACGCCTGTTCGAAGGCATGTAATATAGGGCCAGGCGTATTTAAGGAGGTATGATGGAATGGCGATAAAGAAATACAAGCCCACGACCCCAAGCCGCAGGCAGATGACAGCTCTGAGTTTCGCTGAGCTGACAAAAAAAGAGCCCGAAAAAAGCCTGACCCAACCGCTCAAAAGCAAGGCGGGCCGCAATGCCCAGGGAAGGCTGACCGTCAGACATCATGGCGGCGGACATAAACGGTTATACCGTATTATAGATTTCAAACGCAATCGTGATGACATTCCCGCCAAAGTGGCGGCCATAGAATATGATCCTAACCGCAGCGCCAATATTGCTTTGCTGCACTATGCAGATGGCCGCAAAGCCTATATTATTGCCCCTAATAACCTCAAAGTGGGCGATACGGTGGTTTCAGGCCCGGAATCTGATATAAAAGTGGGCAACACCCTGCCCCTGAAAGCCATACCGGTAGGTTCGCTGATTCACAACATAGAACTGAGACCTGGCAAAGGCGGGCAGCTGGTACGTTCCGCCGGGACTGTAGCCCAGTTGATGGCCAAGGAAGGAAATTATGCCCATGTCAGACTGCCTTCCGGAGAAGTCAGGCTGGTGCATGTAAACTGCCGCGCTACCATTGGCCAGGTAGGAAACCTGGATCATGAAAATGTCACTATCGGTAAAGCCGGTCGTTCCCGTTGGATGGGAATCAGGCCTACGGTAAGAGGCTCGGTAATGAACCCGGTAGACCATCCTCATGGCGGTGGCGAGGGCCGGGCTCCCATAGGCAGAAAATACCCTGTATCACCCTGGGGTAAGATAGCTATCGGCGGCAAAACCCGCAAAAAGAAACCATCAGATAAGATGATAGTCAAGAAGCGCAAATAGAAGGAGGTCTTGGTAAATGAGCAGGTCACTCAAGAAAGGACCTTACTGTGAAGAGAAACTGCTGAAAAAAGTCGATGAAATGAACCAATCCGGCCAGAAAAAGGTTATCAAGACCTGGTCGCGGCGGTCCACTATCATGCCGCAGATGATTGGTCACACCCTGGCAGTACATGACGGGCGCAGGCATGTGCCGGTCTATGTAACCGAAGATATGATTGGCATGAAACTGGGAGAATTCGCTCCTACCAGAACTTATCGCGGCCATGCTGGAAAAAACGAGAAAAGGTCGAGGTAGAGAGGGGGGCATAAAGAATGGAAGCCAAAGCAATCGGTAAGCATTTGAGGGTATCACCCTTTAAAGCCAGACAGGTAGCGGACCTCGTGAGAGGAAAAGAAGTAAATGAAGCTATGGGTATTCTGCGGTATACCAATAAAAAGTCCGCTCCAATAATATTCAAAGTGCTTAAATCAGCCATAGCCAACGCTGAACATAACTTTGATATGGATTCCGGCGACCTTTATGTATCGGAAATCTATGTGGATGAAGGCCCCACCCTCAAGCGAATGCGGCCCCGTGCCTATGGAAGAGCCGACGTAAAGCGTCATAGAACCAGCCATGTAACGGTGGTAGTACGGGAAAGGGAGGTTAAATAGTGGGTCAAAAGGTTCATCCCAAGGGATTCAGAATAGGCATCATCAGAGATTGGGATTCCAACTGGTATGCCGATCGTGATTACACCGAACTGGTGCACGAGGATTACAAGATTAGAAACCACATAAAGGACCGTTTTTATGCGGCCGGGGTTTCAAAGGTTGAGATCGGACGCACCGGCAATCGTGTCAGAATTACCATTCACACTGCCCGGCCTGGAATCGTTATCGGACGCGGAGGGCTGGAAGTAGAAAAACTCAAGGTGGATCTTGCCGCTATGACCGGTAAGAACATCAATATCAATATACAAGAAATCAAGAAACCTGAACTCGATGCTCAGATTGTAGCCGAAGGAATTGCCCAGCAGTTAGAAAAACGTGTTTCTTTCCGCCGGGCCATGAAACAGAGTGTAGGCCGTACCATGAGGGCGGGAGCGATTGGTATCAAGGTAGCCATATCAGGACGCCTGGGCGGAGCTGAGATTGCCCGCAGTGAGTGGTACGCCGAAGGTAAAGTTCCCCTGCACACACTGCGTGCCGATGTGGATTATGGATTCGCTGAAGCTGCCACCACTTATGGCAAGATAGGCATCAAAGTGTGGATAAACCGGGGCGAAATACTGCCTGAAGCCAAGAAAAGACCCCAACAGAAAGCAGCGGAGGAGGCAGAATAAAAGATGCTTACCCCAAAAAGAGTTAAACATAGAAAGCAGCACCGGACCTACCCAACGGGCAAGGCTAATAAAGGCAACACCGTTACCTATGGTGACTTCGGATTACAGGCCATGGAACCAGCCTGGATAACCAACCGGCAGATAGAAGCTGCGCGTATAGCTATAAACCGCCACGTTAAAAGAGGCGGAAAGCTCTGGATTAAGATATTTCCTGACCGGCCCTTGACTGTGAAACCTGCTGAAACCCGTATGGGTAAAGGCAAAGGCTCTCCTGAACATTGGGTAGCCGTGGTTAAACCAGGCCGGGTGATGTTTGAACTATCAGGCGTAAACGAGGAAGTGGCTCGTGAAGCCATGCGCCTGGCCGCCAACAAGCTGCCTATCAAGTGCAAGTTTGTGAAAAGAGAAGAAATGGGTGGTGAGCTCGGTGAAAGCTAAGAAAATGAGGGATCTGACCGACGATGAATTAAACAAAAAGGTTTCAGATTATAAAGAAGAATTGTTCAACCTGCGTTTCCAATTGGCGACCGGGCAGCTCGACAATCCTATGCGTATCAGAGATGTCAGAAAAAACATTGCCCGCTGTAAAACCGTGCTGCGTCAGCGGGAAATAGCCCGGGAAAATGAAGTCCAAGTATAAGATCTAAAAAACGGTCTTTATAAAAGTAAAACTAAACCGAGGAGGTCTCAAGCGTGGCCGAGAACCGAGCAAACCGTAAAATAAGAGAAGGCACCGTGACCAGCGACAAAATGGATAAAACCATCACGGTCAGCGTAGAAACGGTCAAACAACATCCGCTGTACAAAAAGACTATTAAAACCAGTAAAAAATACAAGGCCCACGATGAAAACAACGAAGCCAAGGCTGGGGATGTAGTCCGTATTATGGAAACACGCCCTTTAAGTAAAGACAAAAGATGGAGACTGCTGGAAATCGTGCGCCGGGCCAAGACTTTACAATAAGCAGGATACTGCTCTACCGGTTGATTAAGGAAGGGAGGTTGGCAGCGTGATTCAACAGGAAACCATGCTTCAGGTGGGCGATAATACTGGAGCCAAGCGCATTCTGTGCATAAAAGTTATGGGAGGTTCCACCCGCAGGTATGCCACAGTTGGTGATATAATCATCGCTTCAGTGAAAGAAGCTGCTCCAGGCGGCGTTGTTAAAAAAGGCGATGTTGTAAAGGCGGTAGTGGTAAGAACCAAGAAGGAAATCCGTCGGCCAGACGGTTCTCATATAGCCTTTTCCGAGAATGCGGCGGTTATTATAGACGATAACGGAAATCCCAAAGGAACTCGAATATTTGGACCTGTAGCCCGGGAACTGAGAGAAAAGAACTATATGAAGATCGTCTCTTTAGCTCCTGAGGTGCTATAGACGATGGAGGTGTAAAGATGCATATCAAGAAGGGAGATACCGTTCAGATTACCACCGGCAAAGACGCGGGCAAAAAGGGCAAGGTACTGAAGGTGATCCCGCGAACCAATCGCGTGGTCGTTGAAGGGGCCAACCGGGTTAAAAAGCACCAGCGGCCTACCCGGGCGCTTCCTCAGGGTGGAATATTGAAAATAGAAAGCCCGCTGCATGCTTCCAATGTGATGCTGGTTTGCAATAAATGCCACCGTCCACCCGGGTGGGAAAAACCATACTCGATAATGGCGAAAAGGTCAGAGTATGCAAAAAATGCAATGAGATTATGGACTAAAACTCCAGAAAGGAGGCCAGCGCATAAATGTCCAGGTTACAAGATTTGTATAAAAACGATATTACCCCGAAACTGATGGAGAAATTTAAATATAAAAACATTATGGAAGTACCAAAAGTGGAACGGGTGGTTATTAACATCGGGGTAGGCGAAGCATTCAGAACCCCAAGACACTTGACGGTGCGGTCAACGATCTCACTCTGATTTCCGGGCAAAAACCGGTGGTAACCAGAGCCAAGAAATCTATCGCCGGTTTTAAACTGCGTGAAGGGATGCCAATCGGATGCAAAGTTACCCTGCGGGGCGAACGCATGTATGATTTTCTTGACCGCCTGATAAATCTATCCCTGCCCAGGGTTCGCGACTTCAGAGGAGTATCGCCGCAGGCTTTTGACGGCCGGGGGAATTATGCCCTGGGAATAAAGGAGCAGACCATTTTCCCGGAGATCGATTATGACAAAATCGATAAGATCAGGGGCCTGGAAGTAGTAGTTGTAACCACGGCGAAAACCGATGAGGAAGCCAGGGAGTTGCTCAAGGGCATGGGCATGCCATTCAGATGAGAAGGGGGATAGTATAGAATGGCCAAGAAAGCTATGATCGCAAAGCAAAAACGCCCGCAGAAGTTCGAGGTGAGAGGCTACAACCGCTGCAAAATTTGCGGAAGGCCCAGAGCCTATATGCGTAAATTCGGTATCTGCCGGGTGTGTTTCCGCGAAATGGCCCACCGGGGCGAACTTCCGGGAATAACCAAGTCCAGCTGGTAAGGATTATTAAGAGCCACAGATTAACACAGATTAGGAAACCAACAGGTGAACATGGGACTAATATAAACCTGGTGGAAGTTATAGTATAATTTGTGTCTATTTCAACACGCGAGGAGGTATAGACTATGGCCATGACTGATCCCGTAGCTGATTTCCTGACCCGCATCAGAAACGGAAATATGGTCATGCACGAGAGTGTTGAGGTGCCCAGTTCCAAGTTAAAGCTGGGTATATCCGGAATACTCAAAGATGAAGGCTACATTAAAGATTTTGAATATATTGAGGACGACAAGCAGGGCATTATCCGGATATTCCTGAAATATGGCCCTAACAAGCAAAGGGTTATCACAGGAATCAAACGGATCAGCAAACCCGGACTAAGGGTTTATGTTAAAAAGGATGAAGTGCCCAAGGTGCTTGGCGGACTGGGAACCGCTGTAATATCAACCTCCCAGGGCTTGATGACCGACAAAATGGCTCGCAAGCAAGGTCTGGGCGGCGAAGTAATATGTTATATATGGTAGCTGAAGGAGGGCTATGAGGTGTCACGAATTGGTAAAAAACCTATCAGTCTACCAGCCGGAGTTGAAATTAAACTGGACGGACAAAACGTTACCGTAAAAGGGCCGCGTGGAGTATTGAACCAGTCTTTTCCTCCCGGAATCAGTATTGTGCAGGAAGAGGGCCAGGTTCTGGTACAAAGAGCCAGCGACGCTAAACAGGACCGCGCCTATCACGGCTTGAGCCGGGCTTTGCTTGCCAATATGGTAACGGGCGTCAGCAGCGGTTTTGAAAAGAAACTCGAAATGGTAGGCGTGGGTTATCGTGCTTCAATGCAGGGTAAAAAACTGGTTTTAAGCATCGGATTTTCCCATCCAGTAGAAATCGACCCACCGGAAGGTATAGAGTTTGAAGTTCCGGCTGTAACCAAGATTACGGTCAAGGGTATTGATAAGCAGTTGGTAGGAAATACCGCAGCCGTAATAAGAAAGATACGTGAACCTGAGCCATATAAGGGCAAAGGTATCAAATATGAAAACGAAGTGATCAGGCGGAAGGCCGGCAAAGCCGGTGGCAGATAAAACGGGAAAGGAGTGAGCAGCATGATAAAAAAGCCCGCTAAAAAGAAACTGCAAGAATCCAAACACCTGCGTATCAGGCGTAAAATATCAGGGACAGCCGAAACCCCGCGGCTCTGTATTTATAAGAGCCTGCAACACATATATGCCCAGATCATTGATGATCAGATGGGGGTTACCCTGGTAGCTGCCTCGACTCTGGAACCCGAGATGCGCGATCTGCCTTCCCGGACCAATATTGCAGCAGCCCAACGCGTGGGTGAGAGTATTGCTGAAAAGGCCAAAGCCAAGGGGATAACCACGGTAGTTTTTGATCGTAACGGATATAAGTACCATGGCTGTGTAGCTGCCTTAGCTGACGCCGCACGGGAAAAGGGACTTGAATTCTAGAATTCAGCCAAGAAGCAAGGAGGGAAACGATGATCGAGAAAGAACAGGCTGGCCCGGAATATATAGAAAAAGTAGTTAGTGTTCGCAGGGTGGCCAAAGTGGTCAAGGGTGGACGCCGCTTCAGCTTCAGCGCCCTGGTAGTGGTAGGCGACGGGGAAGGCAAGGTCGGCACGGGCAAAGGCAAAGCCACCGAGGTACCGGAAGCTATTCGCAAAGCCATGGAAATGGCGAAAAAGAATATGATTGAAGTACCGTTAATTGACCAGAGGACTATTCCCCATCTTATTATCGGGCGTTTTGGAGCTGGTGAAATCCTCCTGAAGCTGCGTCCGCAGGTACGGGAGTAATAGCTGGAGGCCCGGTGCGTGCAGTTTTAGAAGCTGCGGGTATCAAAGACATCCTCACTAAATCTCTGGGATCAGCCAATGCCATTAACATGGTTTATGCCACGATGGAAGGCTTAAAGAGCCTGAAACGGGTTGAAGATGTGGCCCGCATGCGGGGCCGGACCCCGGAAGATATCCTGGGCTAGGGAGGGATAAGACTTGGCCAAACAATTAAAGATAACCTGGACTAAAAGTTTCATAGCTTGTCCTCAAACCCAGCGTGATACGATTAAAAGCCTGGGGCTGAGGAAACTTCACCAGAGTGTTATCAAAGATGACTGCCCTGAAATCAGGGGGCAGGTTAATAAAGTGATACACCTGGTGCAGGTAGAAGAAATATAAACTCATCAGGGAGGTTTTACGGTGAAACTTAATGAGTTGAAGGCCCCATCCGGCGCCAATAAGCGCATTAAGAGAGTGGGCCGCGGGCCCGGTTCCGGGCATGGGAAAACCTCTACCCGTGGACATAAGGGACAGAAATCCCGCTCCGGCGCCAGTATCAGGCCGGGATTTGAAGGCGGCCAGATGCCTTTGCAAAGACGGTTGCCCAAACGTGGCTTCAATAATGCAGTATTTAAAAAGGAATATGCCATTATCAATGTTTCCGACCTGAACGTTTTTGAAAATGGCGCTGAAATTACCCCGGAAGTATTGCGGGAAGCCGGAATGGTGAAGAAACTTAAGGACGGCGTTAAATTGCTGGGTAACGGCGACCTGGAAAAGAAACTGAACATCAAGGTTCATAAAGTCAGCAAGCAAGCTGAAGAAAAGGTTACAGCCCGGGGTGGCAAAGTAGAGGTGATTTGATGATCGGGTCATTACAGCAGGCGTGGAAAGTCAGCGACTTGAGATCAAAACTGCTTTTTACCCTTTTTATGCTGCTGGTATTCAGAATCGGGGCTCACATACCGGTTCCCGGGATCAACGCCGATGCCTTGCAACAGCTCCTGGGCGGACAGTTGTTCGGATTCTTTGACATAATATCCGGAGGCGCTTTCAAGCGCTTCAGTATATTCGCCATGAGTATTACTCCTTATATTAATGCTTCAATTATATTGTCGTTATTACAGGTAGTAATACCCAGGCTGGAGGAACTTTCCAAAGAAGGCGACGAAGGCAGAAAGATCCTGGCCCAGTATACCCGCTACGGCACTATTGTTCTGGCGTTTATCCAGGCTTTCGGCATGTCAGTGGCTCTGGGGCGCAGCAATGCTCTAACCAATCCGGGTTTCGTATCATACATGGTAATATCGATATCACTTACTGCCGGAACCGCTCTTTTGATGTGGATAGGGGAAATGATAACCGAGAAGGGAATAGGCAACGGCATATCCCTGATAATATTTGCTGGTATCGTAGCCCGCCTGCCGCAGCAAATAGGCGGAGTGATTCAGGAGCTGGTGGGCGGAATTATCGGTGCGTTTAACATAGTCATTTTTATAGTAATGGCACTGGCGGTAATCGCCGCTATTATAGCGGTTAATGAAGGGCAGAGAAGGCTGCCGGTTCAGTACGCCAAGCGGGTAGTCGGTCGCAAACTCTACGGAGGTCAGAGCACCTTCCTGCCGCTTAAGGTTAATGCCGCCGGGGTTATTCCCATCATCTTCGCTATGTCGCTGATGATGTTCCCGGCCACAATTGGTTCTTGGATGAGTCCGACTTCGGGCTTTAACAATTTTTTGAATCATTATTTCAAATTTAGCGGTGTGTTATATAATGTTCTTTATGCGGCATTGATCATTTTCTTTACCTATTTCTATGTTTCTATAATTTTTAATCCTATGGATGTAGCAGAGAACATAAAAAAAATACGGGGGTTTTGTTCCCGGCATCAGGCCAGGTAGACCTACAGCCGAGTATATTGACAAGGTTCTGTCAAGATTAACTCTGGCCGGAGGTGTGTTTTTGGCTTTGATAGCGGTGCTGCCCAATATATTTATTGCTCTTACTGGGGTTACGAGCTTTTGGTTCGGGGGAACCTCGCTGTTGATCGTAGTGGGCGTGGCCCTGGATACCATGAAGCAGATAGAATCCCACCTCTTGTTGCGCAGCTATGAGGGTTTTGTAAAATAGGAGATGATACCGGTGAATATAGTATTAATGGGTCCCCCCGGGGCAGGCAAAGGAACCCAGGCGGAATTTATCAAAGCTCGTTATCCTATTCCCCATATTTCCACCGGGGATATATTTCGCGAAGCGGTAGCGAATGGAACTGAGCTGGGCAAGAAGGCTAAAACTTATATGGACAGCGGTCAATTGGTTCCCGATGAGGTTACCATTGGCATTATTGAAGAAAGGCTGGCCCGCGAAGACTGCCAGAAGGGTTTTCTTTTGGATGGATTTCCCCGCACCACTGTGCAGGCCGAAGCACTGGATAAGGCTCTGGCCCTTACAGGAAGAAAGATAGAAGCCGCTATAAATATAAGCGTGCCAAATGAAATTCTGGTAGAACGTATGTCCGGGCGTATTAGCTGCAAAGATTGCAAAACGGTGTATAATTTAAAGTTCAATCCTCCGGCTAAGGCAGGCATATGTGACCGCTGCGGGGGAGAACTGATACAGCGCAGTGACGACCGCGGAGATACGGTAGGCAAACGTTTAGAGGTATATATGGAACAAACTAATCCCTTGCTGGATTACTATAAGGCGCAAGGTTTACTGCATGATATTGACGGCAATAGGGATACAGAGGTTGTTTTTGCAGACGTTAGAAGCATCCTGGAGAAATTACAATGATAATTTTGAAAACTCCGGATGAAATCAAAATAATGCGCGCCGCAGGGCTTGCGGTGGCACAGATTTTGAAGCGCCTGGAGGATGAAACTAAAGTCGGCATAACCACCGGGGAACTAAATGCCATTGCTGAAGCAGAAACTCAAGCGCGAGGGGCTGTTCCCTTGTTTAAGAATTATCCTAATTCCAAACCAGGGGCCAGGCCCTTTCCGGGAGCTATCTGTGCCTCAATTAATGAAGAAGTTGTACATGGAATACCCGGAGATAGAAAGCTGAAAGAGGGAGATATAATAAGCATTGACTTCGGCCTATTGTTGGATGGCTTTTGCGGAGATGCCGCGGTAACCATTCCCGTTGGCAAAGTCTCAGCTAAAGCTTTAAAGCTGGTTAAGACTACTGAGCAGGCTCTGATGAAAGGCATAGCTCAGGCTAAAATAGGCAATCGTCTGGGGGCGGTTGGCAATGCCGTACAGAGCTATGCTGAAAAACATTCTTATTCAGTAGTACGCGAGTTTGTAGGCCACGGCATTGGCCGTGATATGCATGAAGCCCCTCCGGTTCCGAATTACGGAAGAGCTGACCGGGGGCCGGCGTTAAAAGCGGGAATGACTATCGCTATTGAGCCCATGGTTAATGAGGGAGGGCATGGCGTGTATACTAAAGCCGATGATTGGACCGTTGTTACTAAAGATGGAAGTCTCTCAGCTCATTTTGAACATACTGTGGCTATCACCGAGCGGGGTCCCATCATTCTTACCTCCAGGTGACGGGGGTGAGAACCATGCTCGATGAAAGGCTGGGCCGGGTGGTTATTTCCAAATCCGGCCGCGATAAAGGCAGAATGTTTGTAGTGGTTCAGATAGTCAATGACAGGTTTGTTATGCTGGCAGACGGGGATTTGCGTAAAATAGAAAATCCCAAACTAAAAAATTTAAATCATATTCAGTTTACCAATATGAAAGCTGAGGATGTACTTGATTATCTGGCTCGGGGGGAAACTCCCGGAAATCACATCTTTCGTAAGAACCTGAAGCGGCTCTTGGAGAACGGAGAAAGAGATGGGAAGGAGGTCTGGTAAATGGTGGCCAAGGATGATGTAATTGAAGTCGAGGGTAAAGTTATTGAACCATTGCCCAATGCCATGTTCCGGGTGGAACTAGAGAACGGCTATAAAGTCCTCGCCCATATCTCCGGAAAAATGCGCATGAATTTTATCAGAATACTACCCGGTGACCGGGTTATGGTGGAACTCTCACCCTATGACCTGAATCGCGGACGTATTATATATCGTTTCAAATAGAATGTAAACCAGGCAAATTAAGGAGGTAAATAGAGTGAAAGTAAGGCCCTCGGTAAAACCCATGTGCGAAAAATGCAAGATCATCAAGCGCAATGGCAAAGTGATGGTGATATGTGAAAACCCCAAACACAAGCAGGTTCAGGGTTAAGAAAGCAGGAGGTGAAAGAAAATGGCTAGAATAGCTGGAGTTGACCTGCCCCGCGACAAACGAGTGGAGGTTTCACTTACCTATATATTTGGTATCGGACGGCCATCATCGCGCAAGATTCTGGCTGAAGCAGGTATAAATCCGGATACCAGAGTGAAAGATTTAACCGAGGAAGAAGTTGCCAGGTTAAGGGAAATCATTGAAAAACAATACACAGTTGAAGGCGACCTTCGTCGACAAGTTAGTATGGATATCAAGCGTTTAATGGACCTGGGCTGCTATCGCGGCTTGCGTCACCGCCGCGGCTTGCCGGTAAGGGGTCAGAATACCAAGAACAACGCGCGCACCCGCAAGGGACCCAAACGTACTGTTGCCGGCAAGAAAAAATAGCTGAAGGGGGAAGAATGAGTGGCACGAAGAACCAGTACCCGCATTAAAAAACGGGAAAAGAAGAATATCGAGCAGGGTATCGCTCACATCAAATCGACCTTTAACAATACCATCATATCGATAACGGATCGTCATGGCAACGCTATCTCCTGGGCCAGCGCCGGAACGGTTGGGTTTAAAGGCTCCAGAAAGAGCACGCCCTTTGCCGCCCAGCAGGCTGCTGAAAATGCAGCTCGCCAGGCTATGGAACATGGACTTAAGGAAGTAGAATGTTTTGTAAAAGGTCCGGGAGCAGGCCGTGAAGCTGCTATCCGTTCTCTACAGGCAGCAGGACTGGAAGTCAGCGTCATTAAGGACGTAACCCCCATTCCGCATAACGGTTGCAGGCCACCGAAAAGAAGAAGGGTTTAAGGAGGTAGCGGTTTAAGTGGGAAGATACACTGATGCAGTATGTCGCCAGTGCCGCAGGGAAGGCGAAAAGCTTTTCCTGAAGGGAGATAGATGTTATTCACAAAAATGTGCTATTGAAAAGAAACCGTTTGTGCCGGGAGCCCATGGCCGTGATCGCCGGGGCAAGGTGAGCGAATACGGCCTGCAGCTGCGGGAGAAACAAAAAACCCGCCGCATCTACGGGGTTTTGGAAAAACAATTCCGCAACTATTTTACGGAAGCGGATCGCAAAACCGGCATTACCGGCGAAAACTTGCTGATTCTATTAGAAAGACGGCTGGATAATGTAGTCTATCGTTTAGGTTTTGCAGCGTCACGCAAGGAAGCTCGTCAATTAGTCAACCACGGGCATTTTACTATCAACGGCAAAAAAGCCAGTATTCCTTCGATGTTGGTGAAGGTTGGCGATGTAATTCAGGTTAAGGCAAAGAGCATGGAATCACCCAAGTTTCAGGAAATAAAGGATCAGGCTGCTTATAAGACGCCGCCCGAGTGGCTGAGTGTTCATGTTGACAGCATGACCGGCAGCGTTTTGGCTTACCCGCGCAGGGATCAGATTGACACCCTGGTTAATGAGCAGTTAATCGTTGAATTATACTCCAGATAATCAACTTTACCTGCAGACAAGGTTAAGTTGACTATATAGATCGGCCACTGGACCATTCTCGCAGGAGGATGGAAGTCCTTGGCAGCATATAGTTTGCCGGACGACCGGGCGAATATACAAAGGAGGGGATAAATGGATGCTCGAGATGGAGAAACCAAGGATCGAGTGTGTAGAAAAGAACCCCGAAACTAATTATGGCAGATTTGTGATTGAACCTCTGGAGAGGGGATATGGAACCACTCTGGGCAATTCCCTGCGCCGGGTTTTGCTGTCATCCCTGCCGGGAGCAGCGGTAAGTTCGATTAAGATTGAGGGGGTATTGCACGAGTTTTCAACCATCCCTGGAGTTCTGGAAGATACTACTGAGATAATCCTGAACATAAAAAAACTGGTACTCAAATATGATGGCACTGAACGTAAGATAATCAGAATTGAACATAGCGGTCCCAAGGAATTAACGGCTGCCGATATAGAACAGGACGCGGAAGTAGAGGTTTTGAATCCGCAGCTGCATATCGCCACACTGGATGAAGACGCCAAGATATCGATTGAAATGACTGTAGAACGCGGACGCGGCTATGTGAGCGCCGATCAGCAGCCAAACAAAAATGACGATATTGTGGGTTTAATACCTATTGACTCTATATATACCCCGGTATTAAGAGTTAATTACACGGTAGACAATACCCGCGTAGGCAAAAGGACCGACTATGACAAATTGACCCTAGAGGTGTGGACAAATGGCAGCATCAGCCCCGAAGAGGCGATCAGCCTGTCAGCCAAAATACTCATCGAGTACCTGAGGCTCTTTACGGAGATCAATGATAATTTCACCCAGGTTGAAATACTGGTGGAAAAAGAAGAAGAGAAACGGGATAAGATCCTGGAAATGTCCATTGAAGAACTGGAGTTGTCGGTCAGGGCCTCCAATGGCTTGAAACGTGCCAATATAAATACCGTGGGTGACTTGATTGAAAAGACTCGTGAAGAGATGAGCAAGATCAGGAACCTGGGCCAGAAGTCGCTGGAAGAGATTGAAAGAAAACTTAAGGAACTGAATCTTTCTTTCAAGAAAGCGGAGGATTAGAAAGGAGAGGCATAAGTGGGCTACCGTAGATTGGGCTTAAGAAGTGATCACAGACAAGCCGTATTAAGAAATTCGGTTACGTCTTTACTGGAACATGAAAGAATTAACACCACTGAAACCAGGGCTAAAGAGATTCAACGTTTAGCCGAAAAGATGATCACCCTGGGCAAGAGAGGCGATCTGCATGCGCGTCGTCAGGCCCTGTCATATTTGACCAGCGAAGGCACCGTGCATAAACTGTTTACCGATATCGCTGACCGTTACAGTGAGCGCCAGGGAGGCTATACCCGGGTGATAAAGATGGGCTTTCGCAAAGGTGATGGCGCTCCTATGGTGATCTTAGAATTAGTTGATTAAAACGATCCGGCTGAGCCGTATCACATATACTATGCCGGCAGTTTATTACCTGCCATCCGTGATCTGAGCCTGGAGATATCTCCGGGCGAGTCTATGTCGAATTACGGATGTAATGCTTCCGGCAGATCAACCCTGGCCCGTTTATGGAACGGGCTTTTGCTTTTGTATAGGAAAGCAAAGTCAAAGTGTCAAGGGGACGGTTCTCTTGACACTTTTTATCTTAAAAGCTTAAGATGAACAAAGCTATTCTTTGGTCAAAGGAGGCAAAAGCTATGCCCAGACACCAGCGGATACTGAGCGAAAACGGAACCTATCATGTAATGCTGCGTGGAAACGAAAGAAAGAACT
>NZ_BBCE01000027.1 GCF_001311885.1 Syntrophomonas palmitatica JCM 14374
TTATTACGGAGTTATTTATCTGTGTAGCATCTGTGTCCATCTATGGTGATTGTCTTTAGCCTATACTGGTAAACCGTACCGCCGGGCTATAATTTCCCGGCTTTTTGATTCCGGTACCTCGGCATAATTTCTAAACTGTAAACTGAAACTGGCCCGTCCCTGGCTTACTGATCTAAGAGCAGTAGCATATCCGAAGGTTTCAACCAGCGGCACGTTGGCTTTGACAATCTTGCTTTCCCGGTTTTCCTCAAACCCGAGGATACGACCGCGGCGTGCATTCAAATCGGATATTACATCTCCTACATATTCTTCCGGAGATACCACTTCAATATCCATAATCGGTTCCAGTAAAATCGATTGCGCCTTCTGCAAGGCTTCCTTTACGGCCATAGCCGCCGCGATTTTAAAAGCCTGTTCACTGGAGTCTACTTCGTGGTAGGAACCACCTAAAAGTTTAACCTCTACGTCATCTACGGGATAACCAGCCAGTATACCGGCCTGCAAGGCTTCCCGCGCCCCTATTTCAACTGCGGAAATAAATTCGCCTGGTACCTGCTCGGGTTTAGCTTGGTTAACAAAATGTTTGCCCTGACCTTCTTCAAGCGGGGCAATACTCAAAACCACCCTGGCATATTGACCGCGCCCCCCAGTTTGCTTTTCAAAAACACTATCCACCTGGGCTGGCTGTTTTATGGTTTCTTTGTAGGCCACCTGGGGCTTGCCTACATTAGCATTTACCTTGAATTCCCGCAAAAGCCGGTCAATCAATATTTCCAGGTGTAACTCGCCCATGCCGGATACAATGGTCTGGCCGCTTTCGGGATCTATGCGGGTACGGAAAGTAGGATCTTCCTCCGCCAGCCGCATCAGGCTTTCCCCGATTTTATCCTGGTCTGCTTTGGTGCGAGGTTCAATTGCAACATCTATAACCGGTTCGGGAAATTCAATGTTTTCCAGCAAAAGCCTGTACCCGTCACTGCAAAGGGTATCCCCGGTAATGGTCTCCTTAAAACCAACCCCGGCTACAATATCCCCGGCTACCGCTACTTCTATTTCTTCGCGATGATTGGCATGCATACGCAGAATTTTGTTAACACGTTCACGTTTTTCTTTGTGAGTATTAACAACTGTGCTGCCAACCTTCACTTTTCCGGAATAAACCCGGAAATAGGTGAGCTTGCCCACATAGGGGTCCGCAGCGATTTTAAACGCCAGGGCGCAAAATGGTCCCTCAGTATCAGCAGTTATTTCGACTTCCTCGCCTGTGCCGGTTTTAGTAGCTTTAACCGGCGGTATATCCAGAGGTGAAGGCAGGTAGTCCACCACCGCATCCAAGAGCATCTGCACTCCCTTATTCTTAAAGGAAGAACCGCAAAAAACGGGAACCAGTATATTCTCTATAGTTAATTTTCTCAAAGAACTCAGGATCTCTGCCTCAGTAACGGTTTGGCCTTCCAGGTATTTTTCCAAAATATTGTCATCATATTCAGAAATCTTTTCCAGCAGATAGCTGCGGTAATATTCAGCTTCTTCCTGTTCTGCCGTATCCAAATCTCTTTCTATAAATGACTCACCCAGATCATCCTCATAAATATAGGCTTTACCGCGGATAATGTCTATTACCCCGCAGAAGGTGTCTTCCACCCCTACGGGCAGCTGCACCGCTACGGCCTCACTGCCCAGGCCGGATTTTATCATATCCAGAACCCGGAAAAAATCAGCGCCTATGCGGTCCATCTTGTTGACATAAGCAATACGCGGTATTCGGTAACGGTCAGCCTGCCGCCATACTGTTTCTGACTGCGGCTGCACCCCTGCCACCGCACAGAAGATACCAATTGCTCCATCCAGGATTCGCAGTGACCGCTCTACCTCTACTGTAAAGTCCACATGCCCGGGCGTGTCGATAATGTTTATAACACAATCCCGCCATTTACAAGCAGTAGCTGCCGAGGTGATGGTAATACCTCGTTCCTGTTCCTGGGTCATCCAGTCCATGGTCGCAGTGCCTTTATCGACCTCACCCATGCGATGCACCCTGCCGGTATAGAATAGAAAGCGCTCTGTGGTGGTGGTCTTGCCGGCATCTATATGCGCCATGATGCCTATATTTCTGATTGCAGCTAAATTCGAATCCGCAGCCACATTAAAATCCTCCGGAATTCAAATTCCCTGCCCCTTTACCAACGATAATGAGCAAAAGCTTTGTTGGCTTCAGCCATCTTATGGGTATCTTCCTTCTTCTTGAAGGAACCCCCGGTGCTGTTAGAAGCATCCAGTATTTCTCCTGCCAACCGTTCAGCCATGGTTTTTTCCCCGCGTTTACGCGAATAACTCACCAGCCATCTGATAGCCAGGGTCTGACGGCGGTTAGCTCTAACTTCTACCGGAACCTGGTAATTGGCTCCGCCAACGCGCCGGGCTCTTACTTCTACGATAGGAGTAATATTTTTCATGGCCTCTTCAAAGACCTCCATGGGGTCTTTTTTGCTCTTGGCGGCTACAATATCGAAAGCGCCGTAACAGATCTTCTCTGCCAGGCTTTTCTTACCATCCCACATGATCTGGTTAACCAGTCTGGTAAATATCTTGCTGTTATATATAGGATCAGGCAATACATCGCGTTTAGCGACGGGACCTTTTCTCGGCATTGTCTGTCCTCCCTCCTATTTCTTCTTGGGCCGCTTAGTACCGTATTTTGATCTGCCCTGGTTGCGGTTTTGTACACCGGAAGCATCCAGGGTGCCTCTGATTATATGATATCTTACACCAGGAAGGTCCTTGACTCTTCCTCCTCTAATCAGCACTACCGAGTGCTCCTGCAGGTTATGCCCAATACCTGGTATATATGCTGTAACTTCAATTCCATTGGTCAATCTTACCCTGGCAATCTTCCGCAAGGCCGAATTAGGCTTTTTGGGAGTTGTAGTATAAACCCTTGTACAAACCCCACGCTTTTGCGGGCAACTCTTCAGAGCCGGAGCAGTAGACTTTTTCTCGATTTTTTCGCGTCCTTTTCTTACTAACTGGTTAATTGTCGGCACTTGTCGCACCTCCTTCCCCGGCTTATTCAACAAGCAATGCCGCAGTGGCTGAACCTACTTCAATTCCACAGGCCTCGCCCAGCAAATTCATGCTTTCTACTATCTGATAATCAGTATTATTCTGGCGGCATAGTTCAATAATCGGCTCCACAATATGTGGTTCAGCATCACCGGCAATGAAAACCTTGCGGGCCAGTCCCTGGGTTATCGCTTTTCTGACTTGTTTGCTTCCAGTTACCCGGTGACTGTTTTTCAATTCAGCTAGTGACAAGTATGCACCCCTCCTCCTGGCACAGAAAAATATAGGAGCAGGAAAGCCGTTTATTTATCGCGCACTTAAATAGTTTATCACCTGCGCATAGCTGAGTCAACGCAATCGAACCAAAATTTATTCCTCAAATTGCATCCCTGCTTCTTCAAAGGGCATTTCCTCATAGGTCATACGGCGGTATTTCGCATAGCCTGTGCCTGCAGGAATAAGTTTACCGATTATGACATTTTCCTTTAAGCCAATCAGGTAATCCACCTTGCCTTTAATCGCAGCTTCGGTTAAGACCTTGGTAGTCTCCTGGAAGGAGGCTGCGGACAAGAACGAGTCTGTATTAAGAGAGGCCTTGGTTATACCGAGCAGCATGGGGGAACATACCGCTGGCAAGCCGCCGTTCTCCAAAACCACCTGGTTTTCTTCTTCAAAAATAGATATGTCCACAAAGGCTCCAGGTAAGAGCTGCGTATCACCCGCGTCTTCTATTTTTACACGTTTAAGCATCTGGCGAATCATTATCTCAATGTGTTTGTCACTGATATCAACCCCCTGGGAACGATATACCTTCTGTACTTCCTGCAGAAGATACTTCTGTACATCCTGCATTCCCTTGGTTTTTAAGATATCATGAGGATTCAGCGGCCCTTCGGTCAAGGCATCTCCCATTTCCACCATGTCCCCTTCATCTACTTTCAGGCGGGAGCCGTAGTGCACAAGATAGGAAGCCATAATTTCACCGTTTTCATCCAGTATTTCCACTTCGCGTCTGCCTTTATTCTCAGCCAGGTGTACCTTGCCGCCCACTTCGGTAACTACCGCCTGCCCTTTGGGCTTACGCACTTCAAAAAGCTCCTCAACACGCGGCAGACCGCGGGTAATATCTTCTCCGGCCACACCGCCGGTATGGAAAGTGCGCATGGTCAACTGGGTACCGGGTTCACCGATCGACTGGGCAGCCAGTATCCCGACCGCCTCACCGATTTCTACGTCATAACCCGTGGCCAGGTTGCGGCCGTAGCATCTCTTGCATACACCATGCTTGGTTTTACAGGTTAGAACACTGCGGATTTTAACCTTGTCAATTCCGGCCCGTTCAATCGCGTAACCGGCATCGTCATCTATCATTTCATTTTCTTCAACCAGAACCTCCCCGGTCTGGGGATGTACGATGGTGTCAAGCGAAACCCTGCCTATGATGCGCTGGTGCAGAGGCTCAATCAACTGCGAACCTTCCATGATCTTTTCTACCCAGATGCCTTCCAGGGATTCGCAGTCGTCTTCCTTAACGGTAACATCATGTGATACGTCGACCAGCCTGCGGGTAAGATAACCCGAGTCAGCAGTTCGCAGAGCGGTATCAGCCAAACCTTTTCTGGCGCCATGAGTGGAAATGAAATATTCCAAAACGGTCAAACCTTCGCGGAAGTTAGCTTTTATGGGCAGGTCTATAATCTTTCCTGAAGGATCAGCCATCAAACCGCGCATACCTGCTAACTGGCGAATCTGTTGGAAGTTGCCTCTGGCGCCCGAAATAGCCATCATGTAAACCGGATTTTCCTCAGAGAGCGCCTTTTTTAGCGCTTCAGTTACATCATCGGTAGCCTGATTCCATATCTCAACCACCTGGTTATGTCTTTCCTCATCAGTAATTAATCCCAGCATAAAATCCTGTTCAATGGAATCTACTACTTTATCAGCCTCTTCCAGGATCATTTTCTTGGCCAGCGGGGTTTCAAAATCAGTTACTCCGACGCTGATCCCGGCGCGAGTACCATAACGGTATCCCAAGCGTTTTATGCCATCCAGCATCTCAGCGGTTTTGGCATTGCCCTCCAGGCGATAACAGCTGTAAACCAGCTCGCCAAGTTTCTTTTTATCGATTACTTCATTGAAAAAGCCCAGACTGTCGGGAATTTTTTCATTGAAAATAATACGGCCAACTGAAGTTTCCAGCATTTCTTCCTGCCAAACCTGGGTTTGGCGGCTCTCTAATATTTCACTGCCGCTCTTTTGCGGAACCCGCATTCTTACTCTGATTTTTTCATGCAGTCTCAACTGACCTGTTTCATAAGCCATCTGCGCTTCTTCCGGACTGCAAAAACTGCGCGGAGCCTGTTCAGGATTCATATCTTTTTGGCTCATATAGGTAAGATAGTAAAGCCCGATAACCATGTCCTGAGTGGGCGTTACCACCGGTTTCCCATCCTTGGGATTAAGAATATTATTACTGGCCAGCATTAACAGACGGGCCTCGGTCTGAGCTTCAGCGGAGAGAGGCACATGGACCGCCATCTGGTCGCCGTCAAAGTCAGCATTATATGCGGTGCATACCAGGGGATGCAGCTGCAGTGCGCGTCCTTCAACCAGTACTGGTTCAAAAGCCTGTATACCCAGTCGATGCAAGGTGGGAGCACGGTTTAAAAGTACCGGGTGTTCTTTAATAACGTCGTCTAATATATCCCAGACTTCTTCCCGGCCGCGTTCTACCATTTTCTTGGCGCTCTTGATATTGGTGGCTATACCGCGGTCAACCAGCTTTTTCATGACAAATGGCTTGAACAATTCCAGAGCCATTTCTTTAGGCAGCCCGCACTGATGCATTTTTAAATTGGGGCCTACCACGATAACTGAACGTCCGGAGTAGTCCACCCTTTTTCCCAGCAGGTTCTGGCGAAAACGGCCCTGTTTTCCCTTGAGCATATCGCTCAAAGACTTCAAGGGACGGTTGCCGGGTCCGGTGACCGCACGCCCGCGGCGCCCATTATCAATCAACGCGTCAACAGCTTCCTGCAGCATGCGTTTTTCATTGCGTACAATGATATCTGGCGCACCCAGATCGAGCAGCCTTTTCAAACGGTTGTTGCGATTGATTACCCGCCGGTAGAGGTCATTTAAATCCGAGGTGGCAAAACGCCCGCCGTCCAGCTGCACCATAGGTCTAAGTTCTGGAGGTATGACCGGCAGAACATCCATAATCATCCAGCAGGGATCGTTGGCAGACAGGCGAAAAGCTTCAACAACTTCCAGCCTCTTGATAGCCCGGCTTTTTCTCTGCCCGCTGGTAGAAGCGATTTCTTCTTTGAGTTCCTGACACATGGTCTCAAGTTCTATTTCATCCAGCAGATATTTTATAGCCTCGGCGCCAATGCCTACAACGAAATTGTCACCATATCTCTCCCGGTTTTCACGATATTCTTTTTCATTTAAAAGCTGTTTTTTAAGTAAGGGTGTGTCGCCGGGATCAAGGACAATATAACTTACGAAATAAATGACTTTCTCCAGCACTTTGGGTGACATATCCAGCAATAGTCCCATACGGCTGGGTATGCCTTTCAAATACCATATATGACTGACCGGAGCGGCCAGTTCAATATGGCCCATGCGCTCACGTCTGACTTTGGAGTTAGTGACTTCAACCCCGCACCTGTCACATACTATGCCTTTATGTCTGACCCGTTTGTACTTGCCGCAGTGGCACTCCCAGTCCTTAACCGGGCCAAAGATTTTCTCGCAAAACAAACCTTCTTTTTCAGGCCGCAAGGTGCGATAGTTGATGGTTTCGGGCTTTTTTACCTCTCCGCTGCTCCAGGAACGAATCTGCTCTGGAGATGCCAAGGATATCTTGATGCGTTCAAAGGTATTGTTGATTTCTGACAAATGGGTCTCTCCCTTCCAGAAGAATATGTGCCGAACCTCTAAAGGTCAAAGTCTTCTGCCAGATTGTCCACTTCATCATCTAACATTTCGTCCAGAATGTCCTCATCGTCTTCCATATCTTCAATATGGCCGCCTTCAATATCGCCAAAGCTGGATACGGCTACGGCATCGGGCAGCTCTACGCCCAATTCCCGGGCCTTTTCTTTTTCACTGATCTCCAGATCGATATCCTTAATCTGAATTTCCTTATCATCTCCGGTTAATATCCTTACATCCAGGGCCAGGCTCTGCAGTTCTTTGACCAGAACCTTAAACCCTTCCGGCACTCCGGGTTCAGGGATATTCTCACCTTTAACAATAGACTCGTAGGTTTTTAAGCGTCCTACAACATCGTCTGATTTTACGGTTAATATTTCCTGCAGGGTAAAAGCTGCTCCATAAGCCTCTAGTGCCCATACTTCCATTTCTCCAAAACGCTGCCCGCCGAATTGGGCTTTTCCCCCCAAGGGCTGCTGGGTTACCAGAGAATAAGGCCCTATAGAACGAGCATGAATCTTATCATCTACCAGGTGGGCAAGTTTTAACATATATACATAACCCACCGTGACCTTATGGTCAAAAACTTCTCCGGTGCGGCCATCATATAAAACAGCCTTGCCATCTTCAGGCAATCCGGCTTCTTTGAGTTTGGCAAAAATATCATCTTCACGGGCGCGTCAAAAACCGGAGTGGCTACCTTGATTCCCAGGGTATTCGCCGCCCAGCCTAGATGACATTCCAATATCTGCCCGATGTTCATACGCGAAGGTACTCCCAGCGGATTGAGCACTATTTCCACCGGGGTTCCGTCACTCAGGAAGGGCATATCCTCTTCCGGCAGAATGCGGGAAATAACACCCTTGTTGCCATGCGTCCCGCCATCTTATCTCCTTCGGAAATTTTACGTTTCTGAGCTATATACACCCTGACGAGCTGGTTTACTCCCGGGGGCAGTTCATCTCCCTTTTCACGGGAGAAACGTTTGACAGCCACAATTTTTCCTGCTTCCCCATGGGGGACCCTGAGAGATGAATCCCTTACTTCACGGGCTTTCTCACCAAATATGGCTCGCAAAAGTCTTTCTTCCGGGGTCAATTCAGTTTCTCCCTTAGGGGTGACCTTGCCAACCAGGATATCGTCAGGTCGGACTTCCGCCCCGACCCTGATTACACCTTGATCATCGAGGTTTCTCAACATATCCTCCGAGACATTTGGTATGTCACGGGTAATCTCTTCCGGACCTAGTTTGGTATCGCGGGCTTCACACTCGTATTCTTCTATATGAATAGAGGTAAAGGCATCCTCCCTGACCAGTTTTTCCGAAATCAGAATGGCATCTTCATAGTTATAGCCTTCCCAGGGCATGAACGCCACCAGCACGTTACGGCCCAGAGCTAATTCGCCTTGACTGGTGCTGGGGCCGTCAGCGATAATGCTGTCTGGTTCAACAATTTCGCCAACTCTGACTATGGGTCTCTGGTTATAACAGGTACCCTGGTTGGAACGCATAAACTTCATCAAATCATACGTATCCAACTTTCCCTCGTTATTCTGAATCACTATCTGGTTGGCGTTTACTTTTTTCACCACTCCGCCTTTTTTGCAGACTACAACCGCGCCTGAATCCTTAGCGGCTTTATGTTCCAATCCTGTCCCTACAATAGGGGCGTCTGTAGAAATAAGCGGAACCGCCTGACGCTGCATATTTGCGCCCATCAAAGCACGATTGGCGTCATCGTTCTCCAGGAAGGGAATAAGCGATGTCGCGACACTGAAGACCTGCTTGGGCGAAACGTCCATATAATCTGCCCGGTTGACAGGAATCTCTAAAATTTCTTCGAAATACCGCGCTTCCACGCGTTCTTCGATGAAGTTGCCGTTTTCATCTAAGGGGGCATTGGCCTGGGCTACCATATATTCGTCTTCCTCATCCGCGGTTAGGTAAACGATTTCGTCTAAGACTCTCTTGCCAGCTTTGTCCACTTTGCGGTAAGGAGTTTCGATAAATCCAAACTCATTTACGCGGCTGAATGTAGCCAGTGAACCGATTAAACCAATGTTTGGTCCTTCAGGGGTTTCAATGGGGCATATTCTGCCATAATGGGAGTGATGCACGTCACGCACCTGAAAACCGGCTCTCTCACGAGTCAAGCCGCCAGGTCCCAGAGCGCTGAGACGCCTCTTATGGGTTAATTCCGCCAGGGGATTGGTTTGATCCATAAACTGTGATAACTGTGAACTGCCGAAGAATTCTTTGACAGCTGCGGTAATGGGGCGGATATTGATTAAAACCTGTGGGGTTAATGTATCCACGTCATGGATACTCATACGCTCCCTTACCACACGTTCCATCCTTACCAGTCCGGTACGGAACTGATTCTGCAAAAGCTCGCCTATGGAACGCAGACGCCGGTTGCCAAGATGATCAATAACATCCGTTTTGCCTTCGCCTTCCAAAAGTTTTAACAGATAGGCGATAGTGGATGTAATATCTTCGATTGTCAAATGACGCGTTTCCACCGGGATATTAAGCCCCAGCTTCTTATTAACCTTGTAACGACCCACTGTAGCCATATCATAACGGCGGGGATCGAAGAACAGATTGTTTAACAATTGTTCGGCCGCATCCTCGGTAGCCATTTCACCGGGCCGCAACCGCCGGTAAAACTCAATCAAGGCTTCCTTCTTGTTATTGCTGGTGTCCTTCTCCAGGGTTTTTATAATGTATTCATTATTATTGTACAATTCAAGAATAGCTTCATTGCTTTCATAACCTATAGCTCTAAGTAAAACCGTTACCGGAATCTTACGGGTTTTATCGATACGGGTGTAAATAGCGCCGACGCTGTCCATCTCCAGTTCGAACCAGGCCCCGCGATTAGGTATTATGGTGGCGCCAAAGAGTTTTTTCCCGGATACATCCAAGCGATCAGCAAAATATACGCCGGGAGATTTTACCAGCTGGCTGACTACAACACGTTCGGCGCCATTATAAATAAATGTGCCCTTATCAGTCATCAAGGGTAAATCACCCAAATAAACTTCGGATTCCTTTATTTCACCACTTTCCTTATCGGTCAGTCTGACCTTAAGTTTCAGCGGCGCCTGATAACTTACATCCCTTTCCTTACATTCAGGAATGGAGTATTTAGGTTCGCCCAGGCTGTAATCAATAAAGCCCAGTTCCAGATTACCGGAAAAATCAGTAATAGGAAATACTTCCTGCAAGGCTTCGCGCAGGCCCTTGTTCTGAAACCATTCAAAAGAACTTAATTGTACTTGAATAAGATTGGGTAAATCAATAGGTTGGCCTATGCGGGAGTAACTGAGTCTATCTACTGCCGAATTTTTCGATGTGAGGCATACTAGAATTTCACCCCTCCTGTTCATTGCCAAAGAAGTGAAAAGCAAGGTTAAGTCAAACCTCGCTTTTAATCCAATCCATTAGCTTGTTAAACTAACAATACAAATGGCAATTATTGATGATAGCATAAGTATCTTCCCAAGTCAAGGATACCGTATGCAAAAGTTTAGCACTATTTCCTTTAGTCCTGATTATTGTCAGTTCCCGCGTTCTCTTTCTCCTCCTTTTCCAACTGTTCCAGTGCCTTTTCCAGGGAATACTCTTCTTCGATCAACTGGTTAACCTTGCGAATTCGCGCTGTAAAATAAAACATTATAATAATAAATGCCACCAGAAACAGCACCAATCCCAGCCATAAACCTTCAATAGTTACTACATGCAGGTAATTGCCCGAAGATGACTTAAAATCAGCCAGCTTAAATACCGCCTGGTCTTCAGTCTCCTGTTTGCCTGAACTTTCTTCGATGACACCGGGTACTTTAATAATCAGGTCAGCATCCTTTATGGCTGCAACCTGAACAAACAAACCTTGACTGGGAATACTGGTTTTATCAGTTTTTATACCGGTGCTTTGCCAGAGAAAGAAGTTCTTGCTCTCAACCGTAAAAGGAAGCCGGTCAGTCAATTGCTGATATGCGTCCCAATCCCTGGTTTCCCGTTCAAAAATCGTCTGGTTATTCTGTACATAAGACTTCCAGTTCTCATTGGCTGCTGACAGGGTTACCCCGTCTGCGGTTACTTTTTCTTTTATACTGCCGTTATCATACCAGGTTAACTGCCACTCTGCTCCCGCGGCCATGACAGGCGACCCAGGCATAATAAATACAGCCAGCATAAGAAGGAAAAGCAAAAAGGGGAAATTTTTCCTCATTAACATCATTTCCCTTCCTTGAACTATTTAAACCTAAAATTAGATTATAACAGAATTTTTTTATTCAATATAAAAAAATCGAATTCCATATAAAAAACCGGCGTATAAAACACCGGGTTTTCTTATGCTGCTTATGTTGTACTCATTATTTATTTAATATCTACGCTGCCGCCTGCTTCTTCAATCTTGGCTTTGATAGCCTGAGCTTCTTCTTTATTGATTTTTTCTTTAATGGGATTGGGAGCTCCGTCAACCAGATCTTTGGCTTCTTTCAGACCCAAACCGGTAAGTTCACGAACTACTTTAATAACATTAACCTTCTTGTCTCCGGCTGAAGTCAAAATTACATCAAATTCGTACTGTTCTTCAACGGCTTCTGCTACGGCTGCGGGGGCAGCAGCTACGGCTACGGGAGCGGCTGCGCTTACTCCAAATTCTTCTTCCATGGCCTTGACCAGTTCAGACAATTCCAGAACGGTCATCCCTTTAACGATTTCAATAATATCCTGTACTTTACTCATTTATTTTACCTCCTCAATATTTACCTTTTTATTTAGATAAAATTCAACACAGATTCACACAAATCCGTAATGGATGAACACAGACAAATCGTTTCTATACACAATACACCCAGCTTGAAAATGAACAATATGTGGTTCACAGCAAATATAACTCTGAACACTTGAGCAAAATCCATCCGTGTATATCAGTGTTACATCTGTGTCCATCTGTGGTTAAACTACAACCGATTCTAACTTGCTTTCTGTTCGCGGATTTTATCGAGAACGCGAACCAAACCGGTAATATTGGCATTAAGCACATATACCAGGCTGGTGATCGGAGCCTGCATAGTCCCCAGTACCTGGGCAACCAGAACATCACGCGGCGGCAAATCTGCCAGAGCCTTTAACTTGTCTGGACCAACTACTTGTCCTTCCAGTATCCCGACTTTCAGCTCCAGCTTTTTGTACTGCTTAATGAAATCCATGATAGTCTTGATGGGACCGACAGGATCTTCATTGCTGAACAAAACCGCATTGGGGCCCTGAATCTGATCTGCAAGTTCCTCGTAACCGGTATTTTTTAAAGCAAATTCAGTCATGGTGTTTTTCAATATTTTGAATTTCACGCCGGGAACACGCAACTGGTTTCGCAAATTGGTTATTTCCTCAACATTGGTGCCGCGATAGTCGCTGAAAACCACCAGGGCAGCATCCTGTATAAGCTGTTCGATTTCTTTTACTATCTGCTGTTTTTCCTCGATTTTGGGCATTTAGTATTTCACCCCCCTTTCAAGATTAATTAAACCGTTTTACTTCTACATCAGGTTATTATCCGCGACCTTCGCTCTTATTGTTGGCCCGGATTTAAGTTGTAAATTGAAATGAGCCTCGCAAACAGCTTGCAGAGGCTCGTATTACTGCCATAGAAGCAGTATTATCTAAAAAACCTCGGCAGGCGAATTTCTTCTTTAAGGCTGTTGCCACCGGCTGTCTGCAGTTTCTATATTCAATTTTAATTACTTGCTTTTAGCGATTGGCGGCCATGAGGATAACCGGGTTGATTTTAATGCCCGGACCCATGGTAGAACAAACGCTGACTGAACGCATATACTGGCCTTTGGCTGCAGCCGGCTTGGCTTTCAGCAAGGCCTCGGCAAAAGCATTAAGATTGTCCATCAGTTTATCTGCTTCAAATGATACTCTGCCGATAGGAGCATGCACAATAGCGGTTTTATCCACTCTGAACTCAATGCGGCCCGCTTTCAGTTCTTTTATGGTACGTTCTATATCGAAAGTAACAGTTCCAGCTTTGGGATTAGGCATTAACCCACGCGGTCCCAAAATTTTGCCGAGTTTGCCAACAACACCCATCATGTCCGGAGTAGCTACGGCTACATCGAAATCAAACCATCCGCTGGATTTTTTCCACCAGTTCTTCGCTGCCTACAAAATCAGCGCCTGCGTTTTCAGCCTCTTTAATTTTCTCGCCTTTAGCGAAAACCAGAACCCGGCGGGTTTTTCCAGTGCCATGGGGCAGGCTGACTGTTCCTCTGACCTGCTGGTCAGCATGACGGGGATCAACGCTTAATTTAATGTGAACTTCCACAGTCTCATCAAACTTGGCCGTGGATATGTCTTTTACGAGCTGAATGGCCTGTGCGGGTTCATAAAGCTGGGCGCGATCAATTTTTTGCATGGCATTTTGATAGGCTTTACCTTTGCTCATTAATTAAACCTCCTTGTGGTTATTCGGAATTAATCCTCCCACGATTGGCCTCATATGGCCTTGTTCGTTATTCAACTATTTCCAATCCCATACTGCGGGCTGTGCCTTCAATCATTCTTACAGCCGCTTCCAGATCGGCAGCGTTAAGATCCTCTTTCTTGGTTTCTGCAATTTCAACCAGCTTGGCCCGGCTGACTTTGCCAATCTTCTTCTTATTGGGCTCGCCCGAACCCTTTTCCACATTGGCAGCCTTTTTCAATAAATCCGAAGCCGGCGGTGACTTCAATACAAAAGTAAAAGATCTGTCTTCGTAAATGGTTATTTCCACCGGTATAATAAACCCGGTTTTCTCTGCGGTTTTGGCATTATATTCCTTGCAGAATCCCATTATGTTGATACCAAATGGTCCGAGGGCTGGTCCCACCGGCGGAGCCGGGGTAGCTTTTCCTGCCGCTATTTGCAGTGATACCTTTCCCATTACACGTTTGGCCACTTTTCCACCTCCTTATATCTTTTCTATTTGTTCATAATCCAGTTCGACCGGGGTTTCACGGCCAAACATGGAGATATTCACCCTGAGTTTGCCTCTTTCGGGCAGAAGCTCTCTGACCACGCCTTCAAAGTTGGCAAAAGGTCCGCTCTTTACCCTTATCGTTTCGCCTATGGAAACATCAATGAAGCGGGGTTTGCTCTCCAGAAGTCCCATGCGCTGGAGAATCTTATTGATCTCCTCTTCCTGCAGGGGAATGGGCTTGGCGCCGCTGCCTACAAAACCGGTTACTCCAGGGGTATGACGCACTACATACCACGAATCTTCATCCATAAGCATGTTTACGATTACATAACCAGGGAAAACACGTTTGTTGGTAACTTTCCTTTTGCCGCCTTTGTACTCTACTTCCTGTTCTTCCGGAATAATAATATTAAAAATTTTATCCTGCATGTTCATCGATTCGATGCGTTTGGTGAGGTCAACCTTAATCTTATTCTCATAACCGGAATAGGTATGTACGACATACCATTCACCCCTGCCCCGGAGCTCTTCTAGTTTTTTCTCAAGTTCGGTTTTAGTATCTTGTTCCAATTCAACGGTAATTGAACCCACCTCCTCTGTTCTAGGCAAATGCATCGAATAGCTTCTGTAATACGAATGACAGGCCCGAATCAAATAACCATATTATCAGACCCACAATAGCCACAGATACCAGCACTACTCCGGTGTAGCCGATCATCTGCTGGCGGTTGGGCCAGTGAACCTTTTTTAATTCGTTATATACGCTGATAAAATACCCTTTGGTATTCTCCCAGCGCACAGCCATGGTAACTTCGTTTTTAGCCGGAATATTGTTCTTGGTCAATATTATTCACATCCCTGATATTACTTAATCTCGCGGTGCAGGGTATGAGTGTTGCAGAATTTGCAGTACTTCTTTACTTCAAACTTCTCCGTATGTTTCTTCTTATCTTTAGTAGTGTTGTAATTGCGTTGCTTGCATTCTGTGCAGGCCAGTATGATTCCTACGCGCATGATTGCACCTCCATATGAGAAAAATCCTACAATACTCTATCACAAGCCACTGTCACGTGTCAACCAAAACCCCAAGGCTTTAATTATGGGGCATAACAACATTAGTCGTTTCTGATACCGGTTACA
>NZ_BBCE01000028.1 GCF_001311885.1 Syntrophomonas palmitatica JCM 14374
CTGCTGGTAATCTCCGGCTATATCATGTGGTTCCCGTCCTTTTTCTCGGCGGGGCTGGTACGGGCAGCCTATCCTATTCACGACCTGGCTATGATCTTTGCCACCTGCATGGTCTGCATGCACGGCTACCTGGGTTCCTTCCACCCCGGTTCGGGCGAATCCTTCTGGGGAATGTGGAAAGGCACCGTCAGAGAAGACTGGGCTAAGCACCACCACGCCATATGGTATGAAGAAACCTATGGCCAAAAAGCGGATGCTGAATAAGTCTGTTTGATTTCGTACCATAATAAAGGGGGGGAAATATTCCCCCCTTTTATTTAATTAACCACAGATAGACATTGGTATGTTTAAATATATATTATATTAATTAATTGATTATTAACCAGTGTTGATCTGTGGTTCATTAAATAAATATTAAGGAGTGAGCAGGTTGTCTGAACATAAACCATCAGTACAGCTTCCCGAAGGATATCTGGAATTCTATCAGGACCTGGAAAGCTGGCAAAATGAAGAAGCAATTAAACTGGCGAAAATTTATGAGACACCTAAATATGATATTATAAAACACCTGAAGAATAGTAAAAAACCCCTGCTGCAGGAAGTTAATAATGGAATCGAAGCAGAACAGTTAAAGGATGTTTACCATCGTTTACTGATATTTTTGCAGGATGCTCGTCCTGCCATAAGCAGCGATCTGTCTGTTTTTATTAAACGTATAGACGATATTGATTTTAAACAGGTCATCGATGCTTTCTGTAAGGCCGATTATGAATACCTGGAATCCCTGGCGGCTGATTTCACTACCAATACCGATCTGTTTATTTTTACTATCGATCATGCCATTAGACCATTTTTTAGGATTTTCGCCAGGTCTTATCAGGAAAACCTGCGAGACTTTGAATTCTACTGGGATATCCCTTCAATCTGTCCGGTTTGCGGAGCCAAATCACATATATGTCACCTCAGCTCCGATGAAGGTCAGCGTATTATGTTCTGTGACCGCTGTTTCAGCGAATGGAAAGTGCGTTATCTCTCATGTGTTTATTGCGGGCATGACCGTCCCGGTGATATTAATGTTATTAAACTGGCTGATGACCCGGCATACCAGATATATGTATGTGAGAAATGCAAAGGCTATTTAAAGACCTATGATAAACGTGAAAATGAAGGGCGTTCTGTAGATCTCTATATTACTAATATTGAAACCATCTACCTGGATATGCTGGCTCAGGAAAAAGGATATACCAATCACGATGAAAATTAATAAACGCGGATAAAGCAGATTTGATTGGCCCCCAAGCCAATTTGAATGCCCATTAAATTATATGTATTTACGATTTGTTCAGGCTTGTTCGTCGTATAGTCACTGTATTCTGCCTGACCTCCCCAGCGTAATTCAACTTTAAACCGCATATGAACTGAAAATAAAAAAGGCCAACGAAAAGCCATATTTCGTTGGCCCTATAATTTATATTATCTGTGTAAATGTGCGTCTCTTGCTAATACTTACGAATTTGCCAGCCGGGCAGCCGCCTTTTTAGCCTGCTCCAGGACTTCTGTTTCGTCGAAGGTTAATATCCGGCGGTCTTCCATTACTATAGTGCCGTCAATTATTACCGTTTCCATATCGCTGGCCTGGGCCGCATATACTATATTAGCAACAATATCGTAACGTGGAATCATATGGGCCGCATTCAGATTCATAAGAACCAGGTCCGCTTTCATACCAGGCCGCAGCTCCCCGATTTCCTGTTCCAGGCCCAGGGCTATTCCCCCATTGCGGGTAGCCATCTGCAAAGCCTGGTAGGCCGGAATAACGGTGGGGTTCATTTTGTTTACCTTATGCAGGAAGGCACAGGTGCGCATTTCCTGCAGCATATCCAGATTATTATTGCTGGAGGCGCCATCAGTACCAAGGGCTACCGGTATCCCAGCAGAGAGCATTTCCGGTACTGGCGCGATACCGCTGGCCAGTTTCATATTGCTTTCCGGGTTGTGCACCACGCCCACCTGGTATTTTCGTAAAATGGCAATGTCTTCTTCATCTACATGCACGCAATGAGCCGCTACTACCGGGCGCTGAAATATTCCGCATGATTCCAGGTGTTTTACCGGAGTTAGCCCGTATTGATCGATAATGTTTTCTCTCTCAACCGCAGTCTCAGCTATATGTATGTTAAGGCCCAGACCAATTTCTGACGCCATATCGGTAACCCTTTTTAAATAGTCGGGCGGGCAGGTATAAGGTGCATGAGGACCTAATTTTACCTGAATGCGGTTACGTTCACGCGATGCCATTTGCCTACAAGTTCCCGGCTCTCGGTAATAGCCAGCTCTGCCGACGGCCCTATTCCAACCATACCCCGGGATAAAACGGCGCGGATTCCTGATTTAGCGACAGCTTGAGCGGTTTCATCCATAAAGAAATACATATCCATAAAACAGGTTGTGCCTGATTTGATCATCTCCGTAACAGCCAGCATCGTACCCCAATAGACATCCTCACCCGTAAGTTTGTCTTCCATGGGCCAGATTTTAGTCTCCAGCCATTCCATTAAAGGCATATCGTCAGCATAGCCGCGCAGCAAGGTCATGGCCGCATGGGTATGGGCATTTACAAACCCCGGGAAAACTACACGGTTTGTTCCGTCTATTACTTTATTATAATTACCGGAGGGTGCTGTTCCTTTTCCGATATCCTTTATAAACTGCCCTTCAATTATTAGATATCCCTTTTCAATAAAGTCTTGCTCTCCAGTCATAGGAATAATGCTGATATTATCCAGTAAGATGGTCATCTTCGATTCCTCCTCTATATATAACACCACATTATCGGCAATAATGTTAACCCTTGGCCTTCTCCTGTCCGTAATCCTTAAAACTGCGGTTAAGATGACGAACATCATCTGCGTTTAACGAATGAGGCGGCCCGAGAATTCTGGCATATATGGCAATCATGGCGCTTCTTTCAGTTATATAACATACTTTCAAGGCATCATCATATTATCGCCCAGAGCAACCAGCCCATGATTAGCCAGCAACACCGCCTTTTTATCATTTCCTAGGGTTTTTAGAGCGTTGTCAGCCAATTGATCAGTTCCGCAGTGAGCATATGCAGCCACCGGGACTTCATGTCCGACTACCTGTGCGGTTTCTTCGATAAGGACAGGAATATTTTTCCTGGCTACCGCAAAAGCACTGGCAAATGGGGCATGGACATGAACGATAGCATTAACTTCGGGACGCTTGCGGTAAATCTTCATGTGCAGAGGACTTTCAACCGAAGGTTTATATTGGCCTTCTATCACCTTTAAATTAAAGTCCACGACTACCAGGTCCAATGCTTCCATAGCTGCATAGTTCATGCCGCTGGGAGTAATAATCAGCCTTTGTTCTCCAGGCGCCCGCATGCTGACATTACCCCAGGTGCCGGTAACCAGATTGGAACTGAATATTTCCCGGGCAGCATTAAGCACCTGCAGCCTCTGCTCCTCGTAAGCCACACTTCATCCCTCCAGGTTTTAATTAGACACAGACAACTATAATTAGCCAATCCGCTTTTGCTTAGCCGGTTAGTGCGGCATCTAAGTCCGGGTTGAACCGTAACCTCTTAACTTTATAACCTTCCTGCGAAAGGCGGTTTTATTACTCCTTTTTCGGTAATAATACCAGCAATCAATTGGTGCGGGGTTATATCAAAAGCAGGATTATAGACATCAACTTCCGCCACGGTTGAGTAAGTACCGCGAAACTGCCTTACCTCATTAGGATCCCGCTCCTCAATGGGAATTTCCTTGCCGCTGCCTATGCCAACGTCTATGCTGGAATACGGTGCTGCCACATAGAAGGGCAGTCCGTGATACGATGCCAAAACCGCCAGACTATAGGTGCCTATTTTATTAGCGGTATCCCCGTTACCTGCTATCCGGTCAGCGCCGACAATCACCGCATCCACCAGACCTTTTTGCATGACAAAACCCGCCATATTATCAGTTATCAGCCTTACTGGAATTTGATCGTGCATTAGTTCCCATATGGTCAGCCTGGCTCCCTGTAAAACCGGTCTGGTCTCACAGGCCCAAACCAGCTGAAGTTTACCGTATCGGGCCGCCGAACGCACCACTCCCAAAGCGGTCCCGTAACCACAGGTAGCCAGGGCTCCGGCATTACAGATGGTCATGATCCTGCAGTTATCATTCAGCAAACCCCGGCCATTTTCTCCTATTGCCCGGTTTACTTCTATATCCTCCTGCAGCATTATATAGGCTTCTTTCAGGAGAACCGCTTCAAGTTTTTCTTTATCAGACTGTCCCTGCGATGCAAAAACTTTATCCATCCTTTTTAAAGCCCAAAAGAGGTTCACAGCTGTGGGACGAGTAGAGGCCAAGAGCTTGCGTTTCTCCTGATAATAGTCACGCAAGCCGGAAGCAGAGCCGGTGTAACTCTTGACGGCTAAGAACAGTCCGAAAGCAGCGCTTACCCCAATAAGCGGAGCTCCTCTTACTGCCATATTTTTTATAGCCGCTGCTACTTCATCAGCAGTATGGCACTCAACATATTTAATCTCCTGCGGCAGCCGGTTTTGATCGAGAAGAAATAAAACCGGTTCTTCATAATACAGAGTCCTTATCATTTCATAACTCCGGGCTCATCGAGGATGCGCTGACAATCGCAGCCCGGATGGTCTGGAATGTGTTTTAAGGCAGCAGTCAGAATCCTCCTGAGATTGCCCAGGCTGCTGCTCATCATCTCCAAGACCTCGCTGTGGGTTAATACTCCCGGTGAAATACCAGCCGCAAAATTAGTAACTATCGAAATATTAGCGTAACAGATTCCCAATTCCCTGGCCAGGCACACTTCAGGAACACTGGTCATTCCCACCAGGTGGCCTCCCAGCAGCTTGTACATAGCTATCTCAGCAGCTGTCTCAAAACGGGGTCCGTCTGAACATACATAAACCCCGCCATTATCAATCTTAATACCGCTTTCTTCTCCGCCCTTTACCAGGGCCTGACGCAGTTCAGGGCAATAAGGTACGGTCATGTCACAATGAACCACACCATATTCTCCGCCCTCGTAAAATGTTGAGAGACGATTGCGCGTAAAATCCAGGAACTGATCCGCCAGGACAAACTGTCCCGGCTTAAAGTCAAAATGCAGCGAGCCTACCGCAGCCGTACCGATAATATTCGCAACTCCCAGTTTTTTTAAAGCCATGATGTTGGCGCGGTAATTTATGAGATGCGGGGGCACACTGTGTTTTTCCCCGTGCCGCGGAATAAAAGCAATTTCTATCCCTTTATATCCCCCGCAAATGACCTTTACACTCCCATAGGGGGTATCCTGTACGACTTCCCGGGCATTTTCCAATAAATATGGATCATAAACGCCTGTTCCCCCAATTATTGCTGTCTTAATCATTTATATAACACCTCCCTATGTGCTTAAACCTATTCTATTCTTCATCTTCCATATCTTCAAACAAGGCGGCGGCAAAAACTTCCGGTTCAAAGTCCCGTAAATCATCCATCTTTTCTCCGATACCCACCAGCTTGACCGGCAATTTTAATTCCCGGGCAATGGCCAGGACTATACCACCTTTGGCGGTACCGTCAAGTTTGGTTAAAATTATACCGGTTACACCCGTGGCTTCTTCAAATATTCTGGCCTGGCTAATGGCGTTTTGTCCTGTACAAGCATCCAGAACCAACAGCACTTCATGAGGCGCGCCGGGGATTTCCCTTTCAATCACTTTGCGAATTTTACTGATTTCTTTCATTAAATTGCTCTTGTTTTGCAATCTTCCGGCGGTATCAATAATCAGAATATCCGCTTTTCTCGCCCGCGCCGCTTGAATGGCGTCAAAAACCACCGCTCCCGGATCTGCTCCCTCCTGGTGTTTGATCAGATCTACTCCCACCCGGTCAGCCCAGACCTGCAGCTGGTCTATGGCTGCAGCCCGGAAGGTATCGGCAGCGGCCAGGATGACCTTCAGTTTGTCCTGTTTGAATCTATAGGCCATCTTCGCGATAGACGTAGTCTTTCCTGCTCCATTTACACCCACAACCAGAATTACTATAGGACGCTCATCAGGTATGTTCAGTTCAATCTCTCCGGCCTGGAGCAATTCACGAACCTGTTCCTGAATAAGATCGCTCACCTCTGATGAATCATTTATCTTCCTCTTGCGGGCTGTGTCACGAACCTTTTCTACCAGTTCCACCGAAGTATTAACGCCTACATCGGCTTCAATCAGTATTTCCTCCAGTTCCTCCCAGAAATCTTCGTCTAACTTCTTATTGCTTTTAACCAGAGTGCTGAGTTTTTCGCTTATATTTTTCCTGGTTTTGCTGAGACCCTTTTTAAAGCGGCTGAATATGCCCTTCTTCTCCTTAGCCTCAAGTTCAAAATCGTCTTCTAATAATTCGTTATCTTTTTCATCTTCCTGCAGCAATTCTTTTTCAGTGGTCCTCTTCTGCATAATGCGGCTGAAAATTCCATTCTTGTTTTTAGAGCCTTCTCCTTCAATAGAATCTGATGCTGCTGGTTTTGCGCCGTCATCTTGTGGTTCTTTTGCAACCATTTTCAAATTAGTGTTTTCATCCTGGTCCGGCGCATTTTCTTCATCAACTATATCAGAGGGATAATCCTGTTCCGCCAGGTTCGATTTTAAGATCTCTTCCTTTTTCTTTTTCTTAAACATATCAAAAAACCCATAAATCAATTCCCATCCTGTCATAATTTATTCGTAACATAATCAATTCAATAAAATTCTTTTATAATCTGTGACCTAATCTACCCGGCAATACTATCAATCTGCCCCATTTCCAGTGAAAAAACCTTCGATATTCCTTTCTCCGGCATAGTCACCCCATAGACCCTTTCTCCAATTTCAATAGTGGCCTGGCGATGGCTAATTATTATAAATTGCATGCTGCCGGACATTTCTTTGATAAAATGGTTAAACCGGGCCAAATTAGCATCATCAAGGGCTGCATCCACTTCGTCAAACAGACAAAAAGGGGCAGGATTCAGTCTGAATAAAGAAAAAATGAAGGCAATACAAGTTAGTGCCCTTTCTCCTCCTGAAAGGAGATTAAGGTCCTGGTTTTTCTTGCCAGGTAGTTTGACTTGTATCTCTATCCCGGCCTCCAAACGTTCCTTACCCTCTTCTACCCGCAAAGCGGCCTCACCGCCGCCAAAGATCTCTTGAAAAGTACGGTTGAAACTCTCATTGGCCAAAGTTAAGAACTGCGCAAAGTTTTTTAACATGAGTTTTTCGGTTTCAGTCAGCAAAGAACTTAATGAATCACGGGCTGCAGTTAAATCCTGATATTGCTTATTTACGAATACAAAACGATCATATTGGGTTTCATATTCGCTGATGGCTTCCAAATCTACTGGTCCCATCTGTTCTAAAAGCTCATGCAATTGTTCCACCCGTATTTTTATTTCGCGAATTTGCGGATGGGAAGGCAGCGTTATGTCTGTTGGCCACGGTGTTCGAAACTTTTCTTTCCATCTCTGATCTAAGGCGTCCAGTTCCATATCCAGCCTGGTTATCGCCATTTCCAGGCTTCTGATCAAGCTGAACAATTCTTCACTTTTGGTCTCCAAAGGCTCCAGGTTTTCCTTTTTTTCACGTACTGTCTTACGATATTCCAACAACAAATTACGCAAAGACATTATCGCTGCTTTATGGTTTTCTAATAATTTCTCTTTTTCAACCATAGCAGTCTGCAGTTTGTTAAGCCTGGCGGACTCAGCCTGCATTTCTTCCCGCAGGCGCTGCCCTAAGTTCACCGCTTCCTGGTAAGATTCCTCATAAGAGCGTTGCACCTGTTTGAACTGTTCAATATTCTTGGCGTGATTATCCAATTCGCGTTTTTTCATAGTTAGCTGCTCCTGCATAGAAAGCAAACGTTCCTGACTAAGTGCTAATTCACGTTCGCATTTTTCCTTATTTTCCCGCAGTGCTTCCAAGTTGCGCCCAGCCTCTTCACTGTTGCTTGCTAACTCTTCTTCCCTGCCCAAAAGGGCATTACACTCTTGTTTGGAATCAATTATCTCCTGCTCCAGTCCTGCTAACTGCTGCAGATATTCTTGCACTCCATCGCGGTTATTTTTAATCTCACGCAGCAGGTGGTCTTTTTCTTTTGCCAGCAACTCCTGACGGTATTCATTTTCCATAATCCTGCGGGCCAGCTCTTCCCCTTGCAGATCAATGTCTTTAATTTCTTTTCTTATAATTTCGCAATTCTTACGATATTCTTGCTGTTTCTGCTGGTTTTCTTCCTGCAAGACCAGCAGCCTTTTCTGTTCACCCCTGCGTTGCAAGGGCCTGGTACCGTCGTTTTTCGGCTTGGACCCTCCGCTCACCGCTCCCCCGGGATTTATAAGGTCTCCTTCTAAAGAGACTATTTTTATCGGGTATGACAATCCGCGGAATAAATCAATTCCAGCCTGCAGCCCTTCGACGACTACTACCCGGCCTAACAGAAAGTCTATTGCCGGTTGAAAGCGTTTTTCACAATTGACCAGCCGGGACGCCAAACCTAATACTCCAAGGCGGCCGCATATTTCTTTCACTGCCTTCTCCGGCGGTGCTGACGCCTTTAGAATATCCAAAGGCAAAAATGTAACCCTCCCCAGTCCATGATTTTTTAAGTATTCTATGGCCTGTTGAGCATAGTCTACCTTTTCCACAATAATATTTTCCAGGCCCCGGCCTACGGCCACTTCCAACGCAAATTCCAGACCCGGCGGAACATCTATTACCTCTCCTGCCACGCCCATAATCCCAGGCAGTTCTTTTTTGCCAGCAGCGGATAGAACTGCTTTTACTCCCGGTGAATAACCGCTGTAGTTTTTTTGCAATTCAGCCAGAGCCAGCAAATGCTGCCTGGTTTGCACGGCTTCCTCTTCAATCTGTCTTAACCGGGTTTCATATGCAGCGCTTTCCTGAAGCTTTATTTGACGCTGTTTTTCCAGGTCCCCTTTCTGATTTAACAGTTCATCCATGCAGCTTGCAGCCTCTTGATGTTTAGTTTCTAGTTCATCCAGCCTGTTTTTCAATTGTTCCAGTTTGTTTTTGCCATCCTCCATACGATATGATAATCGTGCTTTTTTTTCCTGCAGCTTTTCAATATGCCCTTTTACCGCAGACAATGTATTTCGCACCCGGCTTTCTTCCTGGACCAGTCCAAAAACGATTCCCTTCTGGGTTTCGAACTCCTGGAGGCAGCGGGTAATTAAATCCTTAAGTTCTGCGGTTTCCGCCTGAATATTACTATACTCCTGGCTCTTAACCTGATAAGCCTGGATTTCATCATCCCACTCATGTTCCTGCGCCGCTAAATCCCGAACAAGATTTTCCAGAATTTTGCTGTATTTGTTAGCGTCATCTTCTGCCGCAGTGATTCTCTCCTTACGGTTTTGCAGTCTTTCTGCTGTTACTCCCAATTCGCCCCGCAGGTTGGAAATTTCCCTTTCCAGAACAGATTGTTCATCCTTTTGTTCCTGCAGCTTTAACTCGCTCTCGCGCAGGTTAGTTTCGTCCTGAAGGAGTTGATCACGCAATAAATCAATATCGTTCTTTAGGCTGGATAATTCCTTTTGACGCCCGGTAAAATCTTCTTGTTTGCGATCCATTTCACGTTGCAGCCGGGAGCGTTCAAAGCAGAATACAGCCTGTTCTTTTTGCTGGTGTTCCCGGGATAAATCCAGCCACTGCCGGGCTTTATCAGCCTTAATCTTTAATTCATCACAACGCTGTTCCAATTCCGCCATTAAATCAGCCAGGCGCAGTAAATCCTGCTGACTGTTTTGCAGGCGACGATTGACTTCATCGCGCTGCTGCCGGTATCTGAAGATATTAGCGGCCTCCTCCAGCATTAATCTGCGGTCTATCGCCTGTCCGTTTAAAACCAATTCCAGTTCACCCTGATTAATGATCGAGTAGCCTTTTTTGCCTAAACCCGTACCACTAAACAGTTCGTTTATATCCTTCATCCTTACACGAGTACGGTTTATAGCAAACTCGCTTTCGCCGCTGCGGAATATCTTCCTGGCCACGGTTACTTCATTATAGTTAACCGGCAAGACATTATCGCTGTTATCCAAAGTCATTTCCACCAGAGCCAAACCCTGGCTTCTTTCCTTGTCTGTACCGGCAAATATGACATCTTCGCTCTTCTGGCCTCTTAGATTCCGGATGTTGGCTTCGCCTAAAACCCAGCGAATGGCGTCGACTACATTGCTTTTTCCGCAGCCATTCGGACCCACGATTACATTAATCCCCGGTCCCAGCTCAATTTCAGTTTTATCCGCAAAGGATTTAAAGCCTTTTATATCAAGGCGTTTCAGATACACTATGACCCTCCCGGCGGTTTTTCCTGATTCCTTCAAATCACTATACCGCTTTTAATTATCTGCAAAAAGTATTCTTCCATTTTCTGTTATTTTCCTGCTTGCGGTTCGCAGATTATGTAATTTTTATATTGTATCCGGCTGGATTGGGATATTCTGCATCATATCTGACATAATTCAAGATATTCAGTGCGGTTTAATACCAGGAGCGGATTTTCACAATCATGAAGAGAAATTCCTATATTCCCTTTGGCTACATTGGGTGATGGTCTGATACTAAGATCAGCCAGATGAAAATACCTTTGGAGATAGTGCAGGTTTCTGCGCTTTTGTCCAATCATACGTGAAAGGTCACGAGGGTGTACCAATATGCTTAAACGATCGGTTTCTTGTCCTGTATTAATGTATTTGTTTAATAGAAGTTGTGCCTGCTCTTTAAACAACTCCTGTTCCACCAATTCACCGAAAGCGGGATGAAACGGACCTGCTATCACCACCCCATCACTTTGCAGGTCTTCTCCCGGATATAATCCCATGCGGATAACATTAATGCCTGCCTTTTCAAACTGTACCAGCATGTCTTTACACCAGTTGACGGCTTGTTCCAGGCTTAAAGCCTGGTAACGCCCGCTGTAATAGAATTCTGCCAGGGTGGTTCCCGCCAGAACCAAAGTAGGATAAATACGAACCATGTCAGGTCGCAGTCTAATGGCTCGTTGACACGTGCTTAAAGCCTTATCATGATCATCTCCTGGCAAACCTATCATAAGCTGTAAACCTAGTCTTAGGCCTGATTGCTTTATAAGATGACAAGCTTTAGAAACATCAGTTGACTTGTAACCTCGACCGGATGCTTTTAAAACCTCATCGCTGAGAGACTGAACTCCCAGTTCCACGGTCTTAACCCCTTTGGTTTTGAGAAAGTCAAGCACAGCCTTATCGATATAATCGGGACGGGTTGAAATTCTGATACCATGCACCTTACCATTTTGTAAAAACGGCTGCACCATATCAAGATATCTTTCCTGCAGTTCCCTGTCCAGGGTAGTAAAGCTGCCGCCGAAAAAGGCAATTTCAATTTCTTTATCATCCCCGGAAATAGTTGCCAGGTGCTTCTCAACCAGTGCGGGAATTTCTGATGGTTTATAGGCCTGTTCCTGGTTGGTAATAGTTCTCTGATCACAGTAAATACACTGGTAAGGGCAGCCTAAATGGGTAATGAAAATCGGTATATTATAATGTTTCATCGAGGTTTATCCTGATCCCAACCCAGACTGGCCAATATGTTCTTATCCTGCAGTACCTTTTCGGCTGCGTTTTGTTCAGCTTCCTTCTTGCTTTTGCCCTCACCCGCGGCCAGCAAACGCTCCTGATAAAAAACCCCGGCCGTAAAATTCCGCGAATGAGCCGGACCACTCTCTTCTAATATGGCATAAGTAACATTTTCCCGGGTCTTGCCCTGTACCAATTCCTGCAGCCTGGATTTGTAGTCATAATAATCACCCTGAGCGGCTTCCACAATAGTCGGTTCCAGGTACTTTAGAATAAATTCACGTGCGGTTTCAAAACCCTGGTCGAGATAAATAGCCCCGATAACAGCCTCAACCGCGTCTGCCAGTATGGATTTTCTTTTGCGGCCGCCGGACATTTCCTCCCCACGCCCCAGAAGAAGGTAATGCCCCAATTCAATAGTGTAGGCTACATTGAGCAGTGAATTTTCGCATACCGCCCGTGCTCTGATTTTAGTAAGCTCACCTTCGGCCTTATTTTGATAATGTTTGTAAAGATACTCCGCCACCACCAGGTTTAAGACCCCGTCACCCAAGAATTCCAATCTTTGATTATTTGCCGAACTGCTTCTTTCCTGAGAATACGATGGATGGGTCAGGGCCATTGACATTAAGCCTTCGTCAACAAAATTCAAACCATTATCCTGTAAAAAAACGCCGGCTGGCTTCCTTTTCACGGTTCATTTTCCTACCTCTTGCAGATAGCTGTACAGCGCGGTTACCAGAGAACCGAAACTAGGATAGTTTTCCAGGTCTTCCTCAGGAAACTCCACATCATAAATGTCTTCAAGTGCCATAATCATTTCCACAATGTCAATGGAATCGGCTTCGATGTCTTCAAACGTAGTTTCCATCGTAATCGTCTCAGGCTCAAGCTCCATCTGTTCAGCCATAATCTTTCTCGCCAGTTCAAAAAACTCCTGCATCACCTTCACCTCCAAGTAATTAATACCCACAGATTTACACAGATGTGAACATCAGCGTTTAATCTGTGTTCATCTGTGGCCAGTAGTTCTTATTTGGTTCTCCGCTGAATTATTCCTTTATTCCGCCAGAATTTTTGCAAGCTGGGCTTCCTGGCGTTCTACTATACGGTTTTTCACGCAATTTTCCGCAATGCGTAAGCCGCTGGCGACTGCTTCCCGGCGTGAACTGCCATGACATACTATGCTGACGCCTTTCACTCCCAGCAGGGGAGCTCCGCCGGTTTTAGTGTAGTCAAATCTCTCCAGCCCAGGTGTTTTAGCAGCTGTTTCCCTGCCGAGCAAACGAATAAAGAATAAACCCAGCCCTTCGATAGATTTAAGAACGATATTACCCACAAAACCATCGCAAACTACTACATCAGCCTTTCCGGCAAAAAGCTCGCGTCCTTCAATATTACCGGAAAAGTTAATTCCCTCCTGGTTTTTCAGGAGGGCATAAACCTGTTGTGCCAGGTTGTTGCCTTTGCCTTCTTCTTCACCATTATTAAGAAGGGCTACGCGCGGTTCTGATATTCGAAGAACCGTCTGCGCATATACACTGCCCAAAACAGCAAACTGGAGCAACTGTGCCGGTTTACAGTCCACATTCGCCCCTACATCTATTATTAAGGTATCATGATCGCCGCTTCCCGGTAATGAAGCCACTATAGGCGGCCGTTCTATCCCGGACATCCTCCCCAGGATAAAAATAGCGGCGGCCATTTGCGCTCCGGTGCTGCCGCAGGAAAGAACCGCATCAGCTGCCTTCTTTATGCAGGCTGCTGGCCACTACTATTGAAGCGTCTTTTTTCCTGCGCAAGGCCACCGCAGGCGATTCATCCATGCCTATAACTTCAGAGGCAGGTACAATCGTGAGTCTTGACTGGTCATAGCTTAAGTTATTCAATTCGCTTTGAATTATTTCAGGTTTTCCTACCAGCAGAATCTGATTCTCCTCTTTTTCCTGCAGCCATTGTACAGAACCTCTTATTACCTCACCGGGAGCATGGTCTCCACCCATAGCATCAACAGCGATTATCATAAAACAACCTCCTGAAAAACAAAAAGTAAGCTACCAGTCTCATACCAAGACTATATCTTACTTTTTGATGCCTGATAGTAATTTCACTTTTTACATTACGCTTTTGCCCTTATAAAAACCACAAACCAAACAAGCCCGGTGAGGCATCTTCAGTTCATGGCACTGGGGGCATTCAACCAAGCCGGGTTTATCAATTTTTCTCCATTCTGACCGGCGTTTGTTCTTGCGCGCATGTGATTGTCTCCTCTTAGGAACTCCCACAGCCCAGCCTCCTTCCTAGGTATAATTCTTCAGTTTTTCCCAGCGCGGGTCAATGATTTTCTCCTGGCAGCTGCATTGGTCCTGATTGCGATTCTGGCCACAGACAGGACATAATCCGCGGCATCCCTCTTGACATAACGGAATGAACGGAATTTCCGTGAAGATAATCTCGTAGACCAGAGGCTGGATATCGACTTCATCCTTAACCAGAACCAGCATATCATCTATAACCCTGCTCTCTTGATTCTGCTCCTCTTCTACAATATCGAAAGCCATTTCCGCTTCAATATTATAAATGAAATCTTCCAGGCACCGCGAACAAGATAGTTTTAAGCTGGTATAAAGTCTGCCCAGGGCTTCATATACGGTATCGTTGTCGCGAATTACTATATCTACCCCGATAATATCTGCAAAACAAGCCCCTATATCTTTTATCAGCGAGTTGTCGCCTGGTTCTTCCAGGTGAAAAGAGACGCTTTCCCGAGGATGAAGTTTCAGTGTCTTAAGATTAAGTTTCATATTAACCTCTCTTAAAAAACACCAGCAATATTATATTCTTCTCCATCTATTATTGTCAATGTGTAC
>NZ_BBCE01000029.1 GCF_001311885.1 Syntrophomonas palmitatica JCM 14374
TTGACACTTATCCCCTTGACACTTCCCTTGACACTTGTCCCCTTGACACTTTTTCATTTCTATGCTAAAAAAATTGCCATTTTATTCGTCACTTTTCGCCTTGTTTATTTTTTTTACGATAGATAAAATCTCATTAAGAAGATTAATAATATTGGATATGCCATATAATATACCTGATATAGCAATTAGTGGTACAAGGACGATCAGGACAGTATATACTCTGCTTATCCAATTCGCATGGTCTGATAGAGAAAGTTGAAATATTATACTAAATACCACTGCGCAAATTAATAATAAAAATGCAGTGGTTTTAAATATTTTGCTCATATACAAAAACCACTTCCTTAATAAATTAATTCTATAGTAAAGACTTTATATTGTCTCTCCTACCTAGGAGCATATAATCTGTCTGTCCAACCAAAATAATATTTCAAAATTGAAATTATTTTATGATTATTTCGTTAGTAATTGATGTAGTTTCCTCTGATGTATATCATATAGTCGTTCTTACTCAATAACCAAATTAGATTTATCTATATGTCTTTAAGCGTCTGAAGGAATTCGTATTAGTGGTTACATTTTAGCGTTTTTGTAACTTTAATCCAATTATCTCTGTCTAGAATCGTAACCCTGGTCCCCCAAAAAAATAACCTCAGGTTTGGCGTCCGTTCCAATCTCTACATCATCCAGAGTTTTAAAAATCAGCTCATACGGCAGTGAATCAATATGCCCAACCCACTCAACCAATCTTAACAATTCCTTAGCCCGATAAACCTTGAGTAAATCCTCCCCGTTAATAGCCCGCTCCCACTCCTGCAAATAAGTTTCTTTATTATCAACCAGCCAGTTCCAGGCTTTTATAAATGCCCGCTCGGGTTCACCGGCTGGAATCCAAATATCGGTACACAGCATCTGCCGTTCCTGCGGTAGCTTGCGGTGCTTGGCTTTATAAAGTGAGTATCTATCCGTCACCGGCTTGGTATAGCGCGGCTCCGGCGCAAACATCCGCCCTTCAATCTCGGTCCCCCGCTTATCTATAAAGCTGCTGCAACACCAGTACTTCTTCCCTTCTTCACCTTTCCTGTTGGAGCCTATGAGCATATAAGTACACCCGCAGGTCGCGCAGATTATCCTGGCTGACAGCGGGTGTTTTTCACTACTCTTATGATATGTAGATATATGATGGTCCCGGCAATATTGCTTCTGCCTTTCCAGTTCCAGCTGTACCAGCTCCCAGATCTTGTCATTAATTGCGGGGTATCTTCATAATAATATTGTGGCAGTTCCCTCTTGTTTTTGACCCGTCGTTTGGTTAGATAATCAGCGTTGTAGATTTTTTGTCACCTGGTATCGCCCTTCATCTTTTCATTGGTTAGAACCTTTAAGATCTGGCTACCCTACTATAAAATGATACCACTGCACACCCCTGGCCCATCTTTCAACGATTCCAAGAGGGGGGTGCAAAGAATCGCAAATTTGCAGCCTTCTCCAGTCCGGTATTCCGGTGATTTTTTAAGAAGACAACACTAGTAGGGATAGGGTTTTCTCTTAAAAGATCACCAATACTATTTGTGATCTTTTTCTTCCCGCATTTCAATATAGGTACATTCTTGCCGCAATACTTTATGCCACATAACTCCATTTTCAACATCTTTACCACAGGGCAAAAACGTTACATATCCGGGGTAACTTTCGTCAACATAATCAGGATCAGGCTCTCCTTGAACTGGCGGAGGTACAGGTCGCCCCGCCATAACCCTTAACGGAAAGGCACAGCAAGCGATAGGTTTTGCATGCCAAGGATGAAGATCCAATTGTACCGCTGCCTTCTGTAAGGAACAAAACCCTCGTTCGTCGGCCATTACACAACGCGTATGATGGAAATGGGATGGATAGTTTTCTTTTTCATAGTGATATACACGCGTAGCAGTTTTTCTTCCTGTCACCAAGTTCAACCAATTGCCATCAACAATATACTCTTTTGGAATATCTGGAAACAGTTCAGGGTATTTGTTAACAAACTCAACCAGCATCTCTTCTTCTCCCGGTTCTAAATACACTCCATCATAACAACAATATGCTTCGCATTGCGGAAAAGAGCACGGTGCTAGTTTTGGACTAGAAGGAAAATGTTCTTGAAAACTCGATTCGTCATCATCATAATATGAAAGAATCGGTTGAATATAAATGTCTATCCAGCGATCCATGTTTGTGAAGTTTTTATGTTTCTTTACCCAAGGATTCCTTTCAATAGCTATATAGATGATCTCAGGGCGTCCCTTTACTCCTTCACAGTTTAAACATGAATTAATCATAATGTCGGCTACTTCTCGATTTACTTGTTCTAGATTTGGAAACAGGAGTAGCATAGCAGCAGCCGCTTGGGCTGTTAAACCAGGGGTTTCGTTTTTCTCTGTTAATTTTAACAACTCTTCTGCTTCTTCTCGATGCCAAGGTACTACCTCTAATTTTGTTGCGGCAATAAGAAGAAAAGTGGCGCTAACCGATTCCAAATAATCAAATTTATTTTCTGAGCATTTTAATTTTATTTGTTCCAATTTCTTCAGAGCAGAATATGGATCCCCCATATCTGTTAATGCAAGACAATACCATAATTGACCATAAAGAGTATCCCATTGATGCCCTATAGCCTTTGAAATACCTATCCCTTCTTCATAATATATTAAAGCTTTGGATGCTTGTTTTTGACAGGCTAAAACATTAGCGTAACATATTGCAGCAATATTCCAGGCATGTTTCCAATTGCCTAAACAGGCCTCAGTGTATGCAGACTCTGCCTCTATTTTTGCTTCTATTAGTTTTCCACTGCCCATCAGAGCATCAGATAAATTGACTTTAGATAATAGATAATTATAATGATCAGCCGTCTCTTGGTAATATTTAATATTATTTACGTTCCTCGTAACAACCTGTTTGTTAAGATCAAGATTATGCAATATTAAGCCTGCAGAATGATCTATTAAAGCCTTCGCTGCTGCATTAGAAGAGAGGAATCCAGAGAACTGTTCTTCTGTTTCCGCGATATACTGCTTTCCTTTTATATTATTGCCCGCATAAAAATGAGCTACAATTCTGTGACTAAAACATCGGAAAGCTAGAGCTTCCGTGCTTTGCTTTACAAGTTGACATGCCTTTTCTGCTAATTCAACTGCCTTTGTTGCATCTCCAGAGCGTTGCAAATATTGCGATTGATATATGAGAGTCAATGGTTCGCTATTTTCAGACTCACTTATAAATTTGGAGAATAATTCAAGGTATTCTTCTTCTTGTTTTGTATTTCCCATACCAAAAGATGCTTCAATTAGCATACACAAAATATGATACAAATCATCATGCTTTGGGTTCCATCTTTAATGATAGTCTCACCTAACCTAATACAGTTTTCAAATAAGCCATCCTGTAAGTAGCACTGCATTAAATATATACGTGCAATATTAACTGAATTTCTTGTTTTCTCGTTAATTTGGCTTAATCTATCTACCAAAAAAGATATTCCTCATAAAGCCTTATCTGTTCGTTGCGTTCTATTTTGTCTATTATATGAGTTTCAATCATTTCTTGATAAAAATCCATTAACACTTCCTGAATTTGGTCTTTTTCTGGACTCTCTTCAAAAAATTCCCGTGCAATCTCATAATATAGGAAACGTCTAAATTCGGCTATTTCCCCTATTATCGGGCGGTCCACATTCCGAGTTAAGTTATAAGGATTATCGGCCAAACTTAAATCTTCTGGATTAAACTCTACTGAAGGGATATTTTGCTTGCATCGTTCGATGAATAGTTTATCAAACTGTGTACCCTGAGCACTTCCGCATGTCAATATTTGTCCCACAGAACCGTTATCTAAATTTAGAATTCGTTCGACTGCTAATTCTTTTTTCTTTGATGATAGGCCTCGCACCTTATATAGAGAAACTCTCAATGTTCCATCACTCGATATCCAACCTGGTGTTAATTTAAGTTTTGCTATATATTCCCATAATAATTCTAAATCTCCACTGCATTTCTCAACTAGCACATTATGAGCCTCTACACCTATATGTGGTAATTCATTTTGAATGATTGCTAAGACATCCTTATCTAATAACTTAGATAGATAAACACAACGACATATGCCTCTGCTTTCAAATCCAGAACAGATATGTGGCAACGATAATTCCGAAAATTCTTTAGCAGCCTGTTCCTTATAACTATTTTCCCAACAAGTAGCGATTACCATGAGCGGCCATCTTTCTTTAATTCCACGTTCTAATACGCGATTTAAAAATTCTGCCGTAATAGGATCCAACCACTGAGCATCATCCAATACTAATATTAGCGGAATAGTTGGAAGCGATTTTTCCTTTAAACTAAAAAGGGCGGCAAAAACATCCATGGTTTGGTTCACAAGACTTCTTTTTTCCTGGACTAACACTCTCTCACAACGATCGTTTGAACCTTTCTTTTTCAGTAATGTATTCTTAATATCGTTTACTGAATCAATTAGAGAAATTCCATTGGATACAAAATCGAGTATCGTCTTTATAACTTCAGTTGTGAAATTAATTCCTGGGAATGCAAAATCAAGCACTGTAATAAGTGCCTTACCTATTTTGGCATTCTGTTTTTTCCGGGCACGAGATTCGAATATACCTGATAAATGCATGGCAATTTGCTGACGCGATCGATTCAGTGCTGAATCTAATTGTGTACTACTATTACGTTCATTGGAATTTTGACAACGCAGTCCTATCCACATCCATGGCATTTGATGAACACGATTTTCATCTAAATTACTGAAACTAGGTACGATAGACATTGTATGTCGGGTATCGCCAATGTTCTTCGGCCAGTATTCACTAGGATCATGTTTCATACAAAGACTAAGATAAAACTCCTGCACCATTCTCGTTTTACCAATCCCTGTATCCCCAATAATAGTAACAAATCTAGTTTGCCCATTCTTAACGCTTTGAAAATCTACAACAAGGTCATTTATTTCCTTTTCCCTTCCCCAAAAGCCATCAGCCATGCTTTATAATCCTCCCTTAATAATCTTTCCTTTTCTCGTGATAACTCTTAAAATCATAGTATTTCATTTTGTTAACGAAGTGGTGTTCTCTAGGTTATCGCAGTTCTGCGCGATTCCGGGTGTTGATGGGCGTGTTCCATTAAGCCGCATGTTCTTAATATTTTCGGCCGTTGGGATTCCACATCAACTCCTGGCAGCAAACCTCCCATGTCTTCCTGGGTCTTCGCCCTAAATTCCTTCGTCCTGCTTCCCCAAGAGGTGGAATGTCAGTCATGCTCCTTAGCTGGGTCTAGGCCCTGAGGGATAAATTCAACCTGACTCTCCCGGCTCTTCGTTTCCATTGGTTCGATGTTTTCAAGTCTATGGGTTCTTTGAGTTGCTGCGGCGTAGTAACTCTGAACATTTAATGAGTAATCTGGCTAGGCTGCTGCTCTCATTCCCAGTTCAATATCACTTAGCATCTTATCCGCACTGTAATCGGTGCCGTTTCCTAATAGCCCGTAGAATACGCGGATGAGCTTGCCGCAGAGCGCTATTATTGATTGCATCTTGGTTAACGGATTCTTTTCCCTGATCAAATTCTTTTGATGCAGCATACGAAATTCCTGATTGGTGGCCAGGATCGTTATCATGGCCATGAATAACCCATGTCTCAATCGTCTTCGTCCCCGGCGGCTGATTCTGGTCTTGCCATTATGCTTGCCGGAGCTGTTCTCCACCAGGTTGAATCCCGCTAGCTTTTGGATCTGACGTGGATCCTGAAAACGGTTGATGTCGCCTACTTCTCCCACAAAGGTAGCTGCCGTGATCAGACCAACTCCTTTGATGTCCAGAAGTTTTTCCGCATTGGGAACCTGCTTCAAGAGATCCATCATGACCTGCTCCAGTTGTTCATATTGCCTTCTGTACAGCTCATATTCAGCAAGTAGATTTTGCAGACTGGCTTCTGCCGCTACCAGGCCGGTTTTCCTGCCGATGCTTTCTTCGGCTGCTTTAACCAGTTCCTGTGCTTTCTTAAGCCCGGCACTGCGTTTCATGGATTTTTTCCAGATTGCCTCTATCTTTTCAGGACCGGCTGATACGATCTTTTCCGGGGTCGGAAAGTGCCGCAATGTCAATAATGCTGCTTTGCCCTGCCAATCGCTAAAGATGGTTTGGTATTCTGGAAAGTGGATATCAATCCACCTGGCCACTTGGTTGTCGATGGCGGTCATCCGCTGTACCAGCCGGTCGCGTTCGGCTACCGCCTCACGCAGTTCCTGGTACACGTCTTCTGGTATGTAGACTTCGCGGTAACGTCCGTCTTTCACCAGCATGGCTATGGTCTTGGGATCTTTACTGTCGTTTTTGGTTGGACTATTATCGTCCAGTTCTTTGGTCCGTTTGACATGAAACGGATTGACTATCGCAAGTCTATGGCCCTGGCTTTTTAGGTAATCTCCCAGCGTAAACCAATAGTGTCCAGTGGGTTCGAAACCGACGATAATATCCGTCTTGTTGTGCTGCTGGCATATATAACTGCATCCACTGCTCCAGTTTCTGAAAACCTTCTGCTGTGTTGCTGAATTTAAGCAGCTTGCCTAGTTCAATCCCCCTGTAATCAAAGGCTCTTGCATAGTGGATCTCCTTGGCCACATCAATGCCTACCACCAGGGTCCAAGTTTTGATTTGCGAAATCTTCTCATTTTGTGTACTTTTCATATAGGGATGCCTCCTCTACTTTGATTTGTGCCGTCTTTGCGGGATTCAGCACAATTTCGTTGTAGAGATGGGCATCTCTTTTTTCAAAGACCGTTTTTACTGATTACAGGAATGCTCCTTAAGATTTATTAACGCTGTAATCCAACAAATACAGAGTAATTGATCCGCATTAATTGAAATATTCTACCACAAAAATACTTCACTACATACTTTGATCTAAACATTATTTCCATTTTCTTCTATGTCATTCTATATAATTCCTGCATCTTTTTATACATTTATTTATTTCCGCAAAATAGTAGGTTCCTTAAGTTCAAGTTTTCTAAAAAACATACATCAATAGAATATAAACCCACCAAACACTTCGCAAAAACTATGTGTTAAAAGTCAATCGCTTCAAAGACCGAAAATTATTGTTAATATACATTAAAGAGTTCTAAAATAAAGAAGTATATACTAGCATCAAAAAAAGGCTAGTCATTAACGAATAATGAGACTGGAGGAGCAACATGACCGTTTTCGGTAAAAGTATAAAACTGTTCCTGCTGGACGGCACCCCGAACGGTCGCTGGATATGCGAGATGTCCAACTGGACTGGCAAGGCATATAAAATCCCGCGAACGGCCGTAAAGGAGTGTGTTGATCGAAAAGAACTCTGCTCGTCTGGCATTTATTTTTTATTTGGTACGGATGATGATACGGGACTGCCGTTGGTATACGTTGGCGAGTCAGAATTAATATTTGAGCGTCTGAAAGCCCATTTGGACGGAAAAGATTTTTGGACAGAAGTTATCGTTTTTATCAGTAAAGATGATAACCTCAACAAGGCACACATAAAATATCTCGAAAATCGATTCCATGATATTGCAACGCAAGCTGGAAGGTATACTGTTAAAAACAGCAACATTCCTACAAAATCCAGCTTATCTGAAGCTGACACTGCTGAGATGGAAGAATTCATCCACAATGCAAGAATCGTCATTAATACGTTAGGGCACAAAGTGTTCGAACCTATTGCACAAGTTGCGGAAGGGCTGACGCAGCATGAGAATCTGTTCTCGATTCAAAATTCAAAAGGCGTATTGGCAAAAGGACAAGTCGTACCGGATGGTTTTGTTGTGTTAAAAGGATCGACGATCAGTCCAAATGTTTCTCATAACTCGGTAAGTCCTGGAGTGATTCGGGCAAGAGAAAAATATATTTCCAATGGAAAAGTCGTTGATTGGGCGCTACAAGAAGATATCCTTTTCTCTAGTTCGTCAGCTGCCGCCGACTTTGTACTTGGCAACAGCGTCAGTGGTCCAAAAACATGGAAGAACAAAGATGGTAAAACGCTTAAAGAGGTCGAGGAAGGTTAGTACATAAAAAAAGTCAGCCCTCAATGTCATTTACCTGATGATGCACACCCCGTTTCAAACCGGTGCACTTTTCCTCAAAAACAGTTCTAAAATCGGCGCTATTCCAACTGATTAACTACCCCAGAACACAAGAAAACCCAGCATTGCTGGGTTTTCCTTTGTATCAAAATTTGAGTGATAATCTGGCTACCCTACTATAAAATGATACAAATGCACACCCCTTGTCAATCTTTCAACGATTCCAGGGTGGGGGTGTGCATTTCAGTTGAGGGGGGGCAAAATTCTATTAATTGACAAGGCAAACAATGAATTGATAAGTTGCGTTCCACTTCACATCCTATGGCTACTCCGATTATAATCACCAAATTTTAACTCCTACAAACGTTCAAGGATAGAATTGAAGATTCCACTTGGCTGATGCTGCTCCTCCCTAAACTATCAGACTACTTCAATGTAATCGATTCAGTTCGCTACAAACATCGGTCCAATTCCCAGCTTCAAGAGCAACGTCCTCACAGTATTTGCCTTTGAATACCAATCTCCCATTTGCTGTAATCCACTTCATGTGCGTATCAAGTAGTTGCTGAAAAGCATACAACCTCTGTTCAGGAACTTGTAGTTTTCCTAACCATAATAACCAACTCCCGAAATCTTCATTAATTTGGTACACCCAAGAATGGTTGGAAGATAACCGCTCTTTACAATAATCATAGTGTTCAAACATTTCTCTTTTAATTGATTCCCTTTCATTGCTGCCCAATATAGGGTAGAGGCAATCATATAGGCGTTTTGTCCCATCCCAAGAAAAAGAGTAGATGTCTTGTCTCCCCTGCTTTGCGTTGATTAGTTGAATAATATTGTCATAAGTAAAATTTTCATTTTCTCTTTCCGCATAGAAGAATGAGAGAATAATATCGACATATCCGCTATTATCATTTTCAACCGATTTTAAAACGAACCTAACCCTCTCGTCAAATGCTTTGCCGTCTACCTCATCTGTATACTTCTTAGTTGGATACTCGTTATCAGATTCAAACCACCTTGTTGGAATTTTGTATGTTGAACGCTCTTGCTCGCTTAGTTGATAATCAAACTCAAACTGAGCTATTTCCCTCATACAACTCATTAAGTCTGACTTATTAATACGCTGAAGGAAGTTGGTTATTGCTGTCCTGATATCACAAAGATAGATTAAATTTATGTTGTTTGCCGCATTGTATCTCGGCATAGTCTGGTCTATTTTAAAAATGCCAAGTGCTGTTTGCCAAATTAGTAAGACCTCTTCTTCAGTGAAAGAACCGTCTTCAAAACTCGATATGATTGCATCAGCAATAAGTTGCAAATCATTGCGTTTTTGCGGCTTGATGGTTTTTATCAGACTAAGCACTGCCGAAGCACCAAATGTCCCAACGACTGCGGCTACCGCTCCACTAACAGCAATGTCAGCCCTGTTGTCGCCAGTTTCTGATGCATATTCGGAAATGTTCAACAATTTTATGCCAGGATTATTCCAGGTGAGGTTTTGCTTGGGTATAGACTCAAACCATCTCAATAGATTATAGAGCGAGTATTCTTTTCTACCAACGTAGCCGACTTTCTTATAGGCAAGCAATTCTTTAAGGGTACTGACATCAATATTAACTCCGCTTGTATTTGCAAGTGCAATAAACTTGTTTGCTACATCAATAGTTTCGTAAAGTTCGAGTTGCCACACTTTTCCGTCATTAGGGTTAAGCCAATTACTCGACACCTTTTCAAGAATGTCAGTGCGCCCACATTCATAAAGATGCGTCCACCAGATGTCAATCAACAATGTGCTATTTGTCTCTTCGACCTTCCTAATTAAGTAATCTAATACGAAGTCTTTTATCGTGTCGTTTAATTTGATATACAGTGTCAAAAATGTTTCAAATAAGGTTTTAACAGCCGAAACAGCCTTGATTGTGCTTATCGCCCATAAACCTTTCTCTTCAAAAACAGTATCCAGTATAATTTTAATTGTGGTTCTCGAAATACCCTTAAATCTGGAATTGATGATATCTGCTAAGAAGCGATAACACAAAAGCAGGTTGTTTGCCCACCAAAATTCATAGCTGTTTTGTTTTTTTTCATATCCTAGCAATTTAATAACAGCAGTCTTTACATAATCCTTAAAGCTCTGAGGCGTTATCTTTTCGTCGTTGTCATAAAGTGACATAACAAAAAATGTAATAGCAAAACATTCAAAACTGTTCTCTTTATTATCCACATCGGATTTGGAAATCAAATCAAAACCCTGTTCAAGTACCTTTATTAATATGTCAGTACACCACTCACCACAGTCATGTAAAATGCACCAGAATAAAAATCGAAGCTGGCATTCAATGGAAAAGGAATTCAACCCATCGTTCTCGGCATACTTTTCAATTAAATCTTGGCAATTTGCTCTCAATAATTGAAGCAACATTTCTTCGTGATCTTTCTTAAAAAATAAGCCGCCTCGCATTAGCTCAAATCCTCTTTGTGGTGATTCATGCATGGCTTTACATACCAATCCACTGTTGAAATAGGCAACCGCTAACTCATGGGAGTCATCTTTGCAATCTTCAAAATAAACAGGTGATCCCAATTTATATTTGATACCGCCCCACTTCTCAAGTATTTCCTTATGAGCATGTATATATTTTCTAATGTCTTTCTCTTCTCCATTATTTAGCTTTTCAATCAAAGTATAAGGGGAATAGTCCCTAAGCCAATTATTAAGGGCAATGTTGGCTCGATCAAATTTACCTTCATCAATCAGCCAGTCAATCTGAGATAATACCGAATCAATTTTGTATAAGTCGAAATCACAAGTATCGCCATATTCGCACGGCAATATTTCAGGCAGGTCATGTTTTTCTAAATGGGGAGTATCTGCCCATTGGAGCGATTGCTGGTATTGATTGATGGTTTCCAAAGCGCAACTAAAAGCGACCAAAGTACGGAAGTTAACATTGTTGTCGCGGATGATGCTAAGACAATCGTCCAATTGACCTATTATTTCATTCATCGGGCGTTCAAGTGCGATTGCCTCCATAACAAAATCGGCGGTAAATAATCCGACCATCTCAATAAGCCGTTCAGCGGATTTAAGAAGCTTAAATCCAGTTACGTGCCTTTCGATAGCTTCGTTTTGTTCGCTAAATACAAAATCAGCTAATGTGGAACAAGTAATCTTATACTCATCTGTGTTTGTCCGCATATAGTTTTCAAGAAATATCCGTACATCGTTGTGAAACACTTGATAAGAGTTTCCCGTTTTTATCACAATGGGGTAGAGATTATCAAGAATTCGCTCCCAACATTGAACAGGGATATTGTAACTCCTAAATATTTTTTCAAGTTTGCTTGCGGAAATCGGTTGGGATAGCATTGACAATACGACAGCAAGATTATTATCTGTATAGAAGTAATTACTTGGGATTTGCTTCTTGCTTGATTCCCAAATATAGTTGTAGTATGCTGACAAACCGCTTGAAATTGATGTAGTATTTATACGTTCTTGCAGTTCTTCAAGTTTTGTAAAAGCCGTGCATTCTTGTGCAAGGAAAACAGATGAAAGCGTATTCCCCGCAGTTGAGGATATTATAACCTGTGCAATTTGATTTATTGTACAGTCAGAAAAATTCACGTTGGTTGCAGCAAGCAACTGCACCAAATCAGATTCAACTACAACAGGGACATCAAAACGCAAAACATCGTCACCGGAAAGCCACTGTGGGTAGCCGGTGTAGTTTTTCAGCGATTGTCCGGCTATAAGAAAGCAGACGTTATCAGGAACAGCACTTGGATCGGGCAAAGTCGATAAAAATGTTTTACTCTTACCAGCTCTTACTGCGTGGTCTATGCCATCAACTGCAATCACAAATGTCTTTCCGCTATTAAGTGCATATTCTTCCGCAATACGCAATACTTCCTCTCGGAGTTTATCCACGTTGGGTAAAATTCCGTTGCAAACAGGAATATTATACTTGGCTATACTTCCCTTGCACTTATCGCGCAATTGGATGAGTAGGTCACTCCAAAAGTCCCTCGGTTCATTTATGCCCTCATCCGCAGATATGAATTGGTCGCCTGGCATCATAGGTTTGAAAGCGTGAAACCTCAGAGAGATGACTGAATTCGGTTTATTTGCTATTCTACTAATAATATTTGTTTTCCCAGACCCCGGTTCCCCTGAGAGGAAAAACACAGGTTTCTCTCGAGATGTCAATTTTTGTTCCAAATCATTGATAAAGCTCTCCCGCGAAGTAAAAAAAGGCTCACAAATTGGTAGATTATGCTCTCCTACAAAGTTATCCTGTGATAATGCAAGTGCTTCAAACAAATCATCTCTAGTGATAGTTCGATTCGGGGATAGAGTAGTTGTCCACATCCGTAATGCTCCGCAAAGCTGAATATCCAACCCCGCTATGGTTCTTTCATCAACTTTGAAATATCTCGCTAACTTATTGTGTATGCCGCAAATAAGGTTATCAAGGTTATCTTGACCAAGGTTAAGAGAGAAGTTTTTCAAAAACTCAAGCGATTCAGCAGGATTGTCCGGAGACAACTGTTGACACAGACTCTCAAAGTCGGCAGCGTATTGGGTCAAAGATATATCACATAATGCATCAATCCGAGGCAACTGTTCCCGTAATGTATCGAAAATTGCTGATATCTTAGCATCACCACTTCTATTTGAGTAAATTGTAGCTCTACACGGGTTGTGTTTAGCCTTCAGTATTTTCCATTCCGAGAAAATACCGCTTAACAGAGAGTTGCCATTTTTGTCTAAACCAACAAGGTCGGAAAAATTGAATACATCATTAACGCGCGTATGCTTGACCTGAATACGATTAGCACTGCCATCCTGATTAGCTACGACAACATCATCAAGCTTATTTGAATCGTTAGCTTGAAGTTGAACGTGTTTAACATTAGAATTTTGGTCAAGCATATCAAGAGCGTAGTATAATCCCACGCTCCATTCGTACCAGTACGGGTCGGCTATACCCGCTGATAGATTCCGTTTCATATTCGATTATCCAGCAGCAATGTTTCAATTTAGAGACTTATTGCTACTGTACCTCCTTATCGTAATCGATATTAATGTTTTCCTACTCGTTAAAATCCAGTAATCGAACCAATTGTTGCGGCAAATCGTCCATCGATGTATGAGGGATACCTTATGGCTAAGCACTAACTTTCTTCTGGTAATTCTATTGCTCGCATTTGATCTAGTATACTTTTAAGCGGATTGCATTTATCTGCATTATCCCTAACCAACTCAATATATTTTCGCAACAGATCGTATCTTTCACTTGTCATGTAAATAGAAATTTCTCTAATTCATCTGCATATCTCAAAAGCTGATTATGTTGAAACCAGTTATTTTGCATAATTCGGTCTGTCGTTGATTATAGAATCTATTTGCGTCTGCTTTTTTTTTTCTAACTTTCGCTGCTTCTCATAATTTTCCTTTTTAATTTGTTTTTTCTTTACATTTCAAATTGAATCGCCCGTTTTTTCTGCTCGACTCCATCAATTATTTCATTATTGAAACATAGTTTGCATATATAATGAAAAATGGTAGGGATTTGATTTCCAACTGTTCAGCCACATCGCTATATGATAAAGAGTTGTGAATGTCAATATAAAATGTACCAAAAACGCTAATATTTTTTGTACCACTTTTCAGTCAAAGCAGCAAAAACT
>NZ_BBCE01000030.1 GCF_001311885.1 Syntrophomonas palmitatica JCM 14374
TATCCATCCGGTGAAGCCCAGGTGGATTTTGGCGAGATCGTAATGATTGAGCAAGGCAAGCGGATCAAGGGTTATGAACTAGTCCTTTTCGCCAGCATCGCAGATTTTCCGCATTGCTCGGATGATTGCCAACTTCCTGCCAATTTCCTCACTCCAAGTATCATCAGGCGCGCATTTAGCAACACCCTTGAATTTCTGTCCGGCAAAAGCAATATAGCAAACCGTGGCAGGACCGTTAAAAACAAAAGTCAAGGGACCATCTACTTCCGTCTTGTTCTCCGGGCAGTGGTTGATGGGGAGAAGTTCAAGGTATTTCGGCAGAATGTAATAACCGAATCCACCCTCACATCTTCCGTCTAAATTATGGCAACCCTTGATTTTGTCGTTAAAGTTCACGCCCCACCATTCGCCATTTGCATACATGATGATTCCGCTTTTCCCCTTGATGGTTCCTAAGAATGGATATTCCTCCTTCACTCTCACCCTATCCCCAACCTTAAACGCGGGCTTGGGTTCGGGGGTCGGTTCGTCAACAACGAGTTCAAAACATTCCTCTTTGCCCGCCCATCCATTTTGTGAAGGGAAGTCGGCAAGGTATCTATCTTTGCCGTGGTAAGAACGATTTTCATAGGGGTACATATCTGGCGTGTGGGTGATTATACCTATGTCGCCTTTTTTTATTCTACCCCAACCATTGCCTTCGGATGCCGCGATTGCCCGGACTTTATTGCCAACGGAAAACTTGAATTTGGGCGGTTCAACATACGGGCGCAGGTCGGATTCGAGGAAGTAATCACCCATTGCAATATCGTCTTTATCATGCCAACATTTATAAACCGTTTTGCCGCACTCGCAGCTTTTCTCTTTTTCAATTCCATTAACGAATAAATACTTGTGTTTGCAAGAGTAATTTTCGATTTCCCAGCCCGGAACGCTTTTACTCACTGGGATAACTTTATCACCAATTTGGTACTTTGGTTTCTTCTTGGGTATTTCAACCTTTGGCACCACCTGCCCTTTGAATGTGGCAACCACTTTATCGCCCTGCATGATGGTGATTTCGGTTTCACCGCTTACTTTGATTTCCATTAATTTTTTCCCTCCTTAACGTAAAACACCGCTACCAATTCAGATTTTGGATAGCGGCGCTTCAATTTAATTTCAGCTTTCTTCGGGGTTTCTGCCTCAATGTCGAGGCTTATTATCCTCCTTCCTGCGCTAAACGGTTTGAAGAATAGTTTGTAGCGCATTATCCCTCCCTCAGCAGTTTAAATATCTGATTACGGCATCTCTCGCAGAGGTCGTAATCCTCTTGGTTTATAGGTTTGTCTTTGTCTCCGAAGAACATCATATGGTATACAATATTCTATTTTTGTCCAATATTGTAGAATATTTTGCATACACTACTCCCGTCATATTATTTAACTATTCACTGTTGCCCTTTTACTGTTGCTGCCCATGCCCGGACAACCTTTTCTGCTCCAGATGGTACGGTATATATACATCCCTCTCCTTGTGCTGTCCTTATCGATGCACGAAAATTTGCAATTAATGAGGGATCGTCTGGCAACTGGACTCGTATATTTTTTCCTTCTGGAAATATATCAACCTTTAACCAGGGAAATAATCCCCTTGGAAATGTACTCTGAACTACACCGCCTCTTAATGAGCTTCTTTTTTGATGTTCGTATTTTATTTCCCAGGCTTCAAACCTACCTAGAACTTGCCACATATACTCAATCAAATATCTGGCCTCTTTTCTGGCAGGAATCACTTCACGCAGCGCATACTCTACAAAATCTCTATTGTTGGCCTTAATGACCAGACGCTTGTTATATTGATTATATAGCAAATATCTGCCGGCAGATATAACTCCCATACATTCAGCTAATCTGGTCGGAATAAGCCCAAAATTAGCCGTACATTGAAAGTTAACTGGCCCGGTTATATATATCCCTGCAACCCCGGATGATGGTGACTCAACTCTTATGACGACTTGTTTGTTATTTTCGGTGCTGTTTGAATTTATATGGTCGGGAAATTCAAATACTATCCTGTTGCCCTGAACTACCAGCGCAGCCGAAAAGGGTTTTTGGTTTTTACTGATAAATCCAGACATGATTGCAGTGCGCTTGTCCTTGCATAGTTGAGATATAATTTCAGGGGTTATTGTTTTGCCGGATATTTTTTTATTTATTTGCAACCCGCAATTTGAACATATCCATGAACATACCCATGAATTAGGTTGTATTTTTAGTTTTTGTCCGCACGAAGGACAATTCAAATTATTTATCATAATTTTCCTTCCTCTCAAGATTTCATAAACTAGAAGACCCTACAAAGTATAAACACTCTCAATAACCACAAAAAAGCCCCTGGCTTAAAACAGGGGCCTTTAAGACAAGGCTTTTATTTCTGCGCTGCTATGGCCATTTTGCTTAAAACAAATCCGTTTTCAGCTGACAATATATTTGGTATTTCTGTAGGAGTGAATACTGCAACATTCTGCCCGCCATAATTCTGCAACCAATACTGAGTGGTTTCATCTGATTTATCTCCCTCTCGGGCCAACACCAACACTCCTTCGTCTTTGGCAATTCTTGAACATACATCTAAACTGCCCCCACAATCCACCAGCACTAGGGAAAACCTGCTTTTAATCTGATCTACCAGAGAATGAACATTGGCTGGTATATTAAGATACTTGTACGGATCTACTGCCCATATCATAATATTGTCATGTTTTATAGGGGCCTTTGAACCGGGAATCCGCCAATCGCTTTCTATTAAAGTGTCTTTAGATACCCCAAGAGACAGCGCAGCCATACTCTCAGGAGTAGCGCAGACCAGCGCCATACTCTGTTCAATTAGCCTGGCGCATATTTCTCCTGCTTGCGCGGGCCTTGACGGACATACTACATATAATGCACCATGATATGGCAAAGTTATCCCTTTGTTGCTTCCCCTGGCTCCAGGAAGAACCGTAAGTTTTGTTTTGTCTCCCAGGAAAAAACTTTCGGTTTTCGGGGAAACTATCTTGGTTACTGCATCTTCAAATGATGAACACATAACGGCATTAGGACAAGTTTGTTTAACAGACCAATCGGCTACTGAACCTGTTCCTATGCAATATATAGGAAGGCTCTGGGGTACTAATTTAATATTTTTTGCATTGGTGATAACAAATGTCGCTTCTTTGGGATCGTTTACTATATTTACTCTTATATCAGACCCCACAACACCCATTAACAAAACATTAGGTTTGGCTTCAACACATACCCTGTTCCTGCCGGTTTCTTTGGCCTGATAAAGCATTTTATCCGCCAGGCCGATAATATCACAGCCAGGATACCATTCTGCTACGCCTGCTGAGAACGTAGTCTTTATACTACGCCCATCCGGAATAATAATAGAACGCTGCGACCATTTTTGACGCAAGCGGTCTATTAAAAAATGCGCTTCGTTGGCTGTAGTGTCAGGAAGACAAACTACAAATTCTTCGCCGCCGTACCTGGCTGCTAAATCCGCAGTTCTTGTTTCTTCTTTTAAAAAACTGCCCAAAGCTGCCAGAACCGCATCCCCGGCTGTATGTCCGTAAGTGTCGTTTACGCCTTTAAATTTGTCTATATCCAGGATCACAGCAGAATAGTATCTATTTCTTTGCTCGCTTTCTTTCATCCATTCGCTTAAAAAACCGCGAGTATATAACCCGGTTAAGGGATCTGTTTCGGCTTTAGACCATAGTTCCTGAATACGAGAAATTAAAATATATACTTCGTCTATTACGTCAGGTGTTATTTTGGAAACACATTTATCCGCTCCTGCTTTCAAAAAGGCTTTGTTGCCTTTGATAACCACTATTGGTTTCAAGGGATTCTGTCTGCGGAACTTTTTCACAAAACCTATTCCTTTGTTAGCCGGGATAACCAAAGCATCATAGTCAACAATTATTTCTCTGGGATCATTGAATTTTATTTTGACAAACTGATTATTTACGATAATCCCAGATTTGACAAATATCATAAACCCTTTCTGTGAATTTTTAGGTTTTATTTTTTGAACAACAGGAACAGGAAAATTGTTTTTAGATTTCTTTTGAAAAGAAATTTTCTTAAACAAATTCCAATTAATTTTAGTGTTTTTCGAATTAGCGGATTCGTCTAAATGCTCCTTGATTTTTTGAATGTTTTTCAACTCCTGTTCAATGGGAGTTGTATTAATTTCTGAAATTATTGCTTGTTCTTTAGCTATTTCCTGTTTAGAAACAGTAATTAGCGAAGTTTTATTTGTGTTGGATATAGGTACTGTCACTTGCAATTTTCCATTTGTCAGTACAAAATCCAGTTCATCTTTTGTCCGTAAATCCCGCTCCCATATACACATAAGTGTATTTACCGTAATTGGTTCTACAGGTAAGTCCCATATAACTGCGCGAAATGATTTGTTTTGTACTTGTTGTGCTGCTGAATAAGGGGTGGTCGCAACAGTAATATTGAATTCTTGCAGAAAATCAATAGTATTGCGATTAGTTGTTACTAATAAAACTGGTTCTTGGGAGTAGCTTTTTTCTGGTTCTTTTATTGGGGATTTTAATTCAGAGCTTTTGTCCGTATTTATTTCTTTGGTTTTAAGATGAAAAGCATATTGTTTTAGATCTTCTGGTTTGTTCAAAACAACATATCTAATTTTTCTTTCTTCAAGCACTTGTAATAGCTGAGAATCTGTATTAAAGGGTTCGGACACAACCACTTCATCGAATTCATCGGTTTCAAGAATAACCAAAGCACGTTGCACGTCTTTTATAAATACTACTTGGGCTATTTGAGATAATGTCTTATTTATGCTTTCGTTTTCAGTAATCAACATTATAAACATCACAGCACCCCCAGGATTTTTCCAGTACAATATGCAAAAAATACTGTTAAAGAAGCATTAATTATTATGCTCCTGGATTTTATCGGACCGCTTAAATGTAAAGGAAATAATAAAAATGGCGTAACTCCGCTTCTTGTTGGGGCATCTAATAGTAAATGGCTCAAACTGCCCCCCATAAATGATAAACCAATAGCCAAAGGCATATTAAATATAGTTCCGACCATAAATAATAAAATACTTGCAGCTAATACAAATTCAACCTTATGGGTTAAAGTGCGATGCCCAATTATATAATATAGAATGGTGCCCGGATGATCGATGTCAGGCAATATTCCCCCAATTGCTCCAGCAGCCATTCCTATATAGGGATGGCCAACAGCTAATCCTGTTGCCGTACCTACCAGTAGACCTGCCGTTAAATGTGTTTCAGGTCTCATGCGCCCCTGCCCCCTTTATAGCGCATATATCTTGGATATATTTCTGTTTTTCTAACCCAATGACGATAGTTTTTATCACCTAAAAAAGTAATGACCAGTATGGTGTCATTATCCAAGGTCGCTACCACAGACATACCATTATATCGAATTTCCCAGCAATCGCCAGGACGTGTCGTTACTACACTTCCGCGTTTGGCTATCATTAACAAAGCTTTTAATGCTTCATTGTCAGTTAAATCATATTTCCTAAATTTTTCTTTGTACTGCTTAATAGCGTGATTAGTAACAGCATATCTCTTTTCAGTAACTTCTAAAGCCACACAAGTCATAACTTCCACCTTCTTTCAATATTGTTGCTATACACGCAGACTATATAAAAAAACCCCATAATATGGGGGGTTAAAATTTAATTTATTTTTTCTTTGAATTCTTTGCTCGGTCTAAAAAAAGGTACTATCCGAAATGGGATAATAAGCTCTCCTCCAGTTTGAGGGTTTCGGCCTTTTTTGGGCTTACGCTGCCGTGATTCAAAAGTACCAAAGCCCGTAATTTGTACTTTGCCGCCTTTGCTTAATTCCTGCTGAATAATATCCAAAAATACATCAATATTGTTTTTGACCAGAATTTGATCGTAGGATGTTTTTTCGGCAATACAAGCAATAAGTTCTGACTTATTCATATATTCTCCTCCACTTGATAATTTCCTAGCCATAGTCTTTATCGCGAAATTCGGTGAATTAAAATTTATTTTGAACTGTTTCCAATTCTATAACCGCATTTTCCAAATCAGTTTGAGTAATGCTGCGTCTTTCACGAAAAGCATTTGTGTTGGCAATATTAACAACAGTCTCTAAAAATGCCCCGCTTTTGCCTTCCGTCCAGCTCGCTAATTTGTAAAAATCAATATCGTTTTCGATTGGTTTTTTACCTATATGCGCTTTTAATATAGCAACACGATCATTAAATTCTGGATTGCCAATCTCTATATGTTTTTCTAATCTGCCTGGTCGTATTATCGCTGGATCTAATATATCTTTACGATTTGTAGCAGCCATAATAAAAACCCCTTCCAAGGGATTAAATCCGTCTATTTCGTTTAACAATGAATCTAAAATTATATCTGAAGGGGAATTTATCGATCTACCGGAACGCACCTGGGCAATAGCATCGATTTCATCAAAAAACACGATACATGGCTGACGTAACCTTGCCTCTTTAAACAAAGTTTTTATTCTTTGTTGAGGTACTCCTACAGCTCCATCACCTGCTAATAATGCTGACCCTTTTACCGGAATAAACGAAAAACCATAAAATTGAGCACATGCCCTGGCAAAACTTGTTTTACCATTACCCGGTGGCCCGTATAATAATAATCCTTTAGGCGGCTTCAATTCATATTTATTTGCCAATTTCGGATTAGTAGCATAGGTTTTCATTATGTCGAAAAAATCCTGTACTTCTCGCTTGGCCTTCTCAAGCCCAATAAGACGGTCAAAAGCATGAGGATCATTATTTACTATTTGATTTCCAATATCACATGAGGGTTCTTTAACCGATTGTTTCATTGTCAAATGTTGCTCATTCTGTTTTGGAGGTTCTGAAGCTTTCATAAAATACCACAAAACCCCAGCAACAATTATTACAAATAACAACCATGATCTCTGATAGATAAAATCTAACACTGTGCTTAGCCCTAAATGAATTATTTCAAACACTTTGCACACTCCAGGCAATAACACATATCCTATAAAAAGTAAGCCTAAACACAATAAAGCCAGATTTATGATAAATATAAATAGCTTTTTGATTTAAAACATCTCCTTTATTGTTTTCGCAACAATATACTGATGTTTTCTTCAATACGCATTAATGATTCTTCAAGAGTGCGTCCCGGAGCTTGCCCCAGGACACTTAATATCCCGGCTATTAGCTGTTTAGCTTCATTGGATATTTCTGACTGAGGTTGTTGTATAAGATTTCTTTTGTTTAAGAATAACATCTTTTCAATTAATTTGGGCGATTTCGGAGGAACCCGGTTAAATTCTGCCGTAGCCTGACTATACGAAGTCGGATGATTTATCTTATCCAAAAACAGTGCAGGATTTATCGGATCGAATAGAAAATCCCTGACTCCTAGAAAAAAAGCATCGATAATAAGATCATTTTTAGGAGTTGCATTTCCTCCTAAAAGAATTATCCTGCAATTACAGGCTTTTTGAACTTCAAAGATTATATCTCTAATATCTTCTTCGCCAGGCAAGATAGCAGACAAAACTATAAGGTCGGGCTTATATTCCTGGGCCTTAATAATCAAAGGTTTTTTAAAAGGAACCGCTTGGAATTCATAATTAAATACATTGGCTTTAACAAATTCATCTATTTTTTCTTCACCTGTAGCAAGGATCATTTTTAGCAAAACAATTACCCCCAAAAAATAAATAAAAGGTACGCGCGTACCTCTGGGCTATAAACCAGATAGTCATTCCCTGTTTATAATCCATATAATAAAAGCCCTCCACTTACCGAAGGGCATAGGGATAGCAACACAAAAAAAGTCTAATTTTTTGTAAACCACCCCTTGTTTTTTGCCATTTATTAGAACATCAGGGGAAATATTTTATTATTTTTATACTGAAATTTATAATCTTTTTGCTTATATAAGTATAAAACTCCCTATATAATAAGTCAACTATTTGGATAAAAAAATACTAATATATCAATATTTTTTAATGCTGTTGTGCTGATACTAATAATGGTTCAGGGTTCATATAATCACTTGCGCTATACGGATACCTGCGAATCTCATAATGTAAATGCGGGCCTGTAGATTCTCCGGTACTGCCAACTAATCCTATAACTTGCCCGGCTGTTATATCCTGATTTGCCTTAACTTTTATACTGGAAAGATGGCAATACATATGCATTAGTTGGTCTTGACCTATAATTTGTATGGTATTGCGCCTCCACCTAACCACCCTGCACTATATACCCGGCCACCACAAACAGCATAAATCAAAGTTCCTGATTTTGCAGGAATATCTACTCCAGTGTGAAATCTCCATATTTTTAATGTGGGGTGGAATCTCATTTCATATTTGCTGTTTATATTATTAACACTTAATCCTTGAAGGGGAAATACATATCCGCTAATTCCTATGATGTCCGATTGTAAAAAATTGGTTGCTGTGGCATAAACGGCTGTTGCATAGTTTTTCGCGGCTTCTGTTAATGGATTGCCGCCATATTGAGATAATATTTTAATTATCCAGTCTTTGTCTTCTTTTAAATCTAAATTGCGCCCAGATAAATTTTTTAAATAGTTAGCAGCTGAAAAAATGGCATCGGCCGGACTGTATATATTACAAACGCCATCACCATCACCATCTACTTTATTGACCTCCCAGGTACTAGGCATAAACTGCATTAATCCTGTAGCACCAGAATTCGTATTATATGCCGTTGGGTTAAATGTTCCGCCGGTCTCTTTTTGCGCTATAGCCATAAGAAGTTCAGCAGGAATACCAAACTTTTCGCTGGCCTGTTTACATAACTCCTGTATGTTGAAAGGTATTGAACCAAGAGGAATTGAATCAGGCATAATAAAGGGATCGCTTTGTAACATCCATTCAATTACTTCTGTTTGCTCTTTAAAAGCTGTTTCGGCGTTTATATATGATAGGCGAATATCTTGTGCATCTTCTTGAGGAATTTCATAATGTTCTACTAACCACTGCTCAAGTTTTTCCCACCGATTATTATTAGGGGATATATCTATCGTATTTTTTAACACCTCATAAGTATCTGGACAAGGATCGCTTTCGGTAGCCGGTTCGGTATACCATTCATATTCATATTTAAAATGGCCGCGCATAGTATCTGCTTCAGTAAGCAAATATTCAGTTATACTCGAACATTTACATCCGTCTTTCGTCATAGAACAAACTGTGCGTACAGATGTTCGATATTTGAACTTAGGGTGCATCTCTTTAATAAACTCTTCAAAAAGTTCATCGGGTATTTCGTAAATGGTTTCGCTGTGTTGATACATCCACCATGAAATATATGATTGAATGCTACCCCAATTATTTACTAATTCCTTATCCTTCCCATCACGATCTATAAGACTGTGAACATTATAAATATCTTCTAATTCTTGAGTTTCTTCATTGTGTTTTTGGATTTGTTCAATGTCTAGCCAAATATTTTTCTTAATATGTTCAGTGTTAATTCTGTATTTATCGAGAAAGGGATTTATATCTGGGTTGCTATCACCCATAACCAACCAGGTATCCCATATATTCCAGTTATTGGCAAAATTCTTATACTTTTCGATAACCTGTTTATCGGAAGTATCAATAGTGTTATTCATGTCAGTATCCCCACCAGCTACGGGACTTCCAGAAAAAGTTGCTCCATATATAGTAAGAATAATAAGACATACCAGTAATATAACCAGTATTATAGGCAAAAAAGGTAATAGCAGCTTGAATATCTTCTTTTTTATTGCGTTCTTTATAAAATTATTCAAAACTATGCCTCCTTGATTTTAAACATAAAAAACTCCCTGATTATGTCAGGGAGTTCTGTGTACAGTTCAACTTTATACCAAATAGCGCCGTAAAGCCCCTGGTTTTAGGCTCGGGAAATCGTCAATCGTTATATAAACTCTGTTTCAGTGCTTATCCTATCTACTGCATAGCGTAGATCTTTTTCGCCTGGCGTAAGATATGTTCGCGTAGTTTCAAGGCTTTCATGCCTTGATAATTCTGCTACAACCGTTAATTCCGTCCCTGCGTCCAAAAGGTTTTTTGTGAACGAATGGCGCAAAGAATGAATAGTTTTATCTGGAAGGCTAATCTGATCAAAATAGTTTCTAAATTGAAATTGTATCCCTCGGTCTGTAAGACGAGTTCCCCTTTTAGATAAAAAGAAGGCTTCTTCGTTATTACTATTACGTACTTCCAAATATGCTGCCAGTGCTTTTCTAAGGTCTTTATTCATCGGCAAAATAGCCATTTTTCTGCCTTTGCCTTCTTGTATTGTAATAATATCGCGTTTAAAATCTACATCCCGTACATCCAGGCTGCAACTTCAAAAACTCTAAAGCCGGCCTGCAGCATACATTGTGCTATGGCAATATCTCTTAGTTTTTTAGTGTCATTGCCGTTCTTCCCAATACAATGAATTAATCTAGCCTGCTCTCGTCTGGTGAGCCAACGGGGAGACAATTGCAATTTAGATATTTTTCTGGCCCTTGCCTTTGCCGTTGGGTTAATAACTATAATGTTTTCACACACCAAATAATTAAAATAGCTTTTCAAGGCAAATATTTTCTTGTTTACTGTTTGGTGAGATTGTTTCTGATTGGTCTTTACCCAACTCAAATAATCATTCACATCTAATGGGGTGATGTTATCAGAAACAAACTCCATTCCCGTAGTTGTTGTATACCAGTTTTGAAATTCCTTGATTACCTGTATATAGGCTTGTATGGTTTTAGGGCTTTTATTGTCATTTCTTAAATATGCAATATAGTCTTTCACAGTAAACAATTCCTTCCTTAATAATTATAGTATGCCCTTAACTAGCTTGTTTTTTTGTAGAGTTGGCTTTGACCTCCATATCCACTGCAACTTTTTTTAAAGCCATATCGGGTGGAAGACCGCGAGCAACCCACCTCAAAGCCTTTTTGCCATACTCGGTATCAAAGCTTTCTACGGCTTCTTTCAACCAATCAACTGCATGATCCCCAAACCGAACTGCAGCGCACTGTATTAAAAACTCAACTTTTGCGTGACTGTATTGGTCTATACCACCAATACGGAGGTCTTTGAAGTTTTTAAACTTTGCGTTTTCTTTCATGCTAACTAATTTCCGGATACCGTCAGCACATGAACCTAACAAACCAGGCAACATTCTCAATGCTTCTGAGTCAGGAATATAATTACTTTCCCATGTTACTACCTTGTTGTTTTTTATAACTGCCTGCGGTGTTCCTGCTGCCTTACTAGCAAGGGCATCGGCTTCACTGTTTTGATTTCGTGATACCCATTTAAGTTCTATGGTTCCTGGGTACTTTTCTATTAATGTATGCACCCTATTGCACAGTTCTGCTAGATATTGCTGTTTTATCCTATATATCCCATTAACCTGATTGACTACTAACTGCGAATCAGATTGTATTAAAACCGAACCGGGGGGAAGATCTAAAACCGTTTCGATTGCCTTAATTATGGCCAAATACTCAGCTTCATTATTGGTGCCATAGCCCATATTTTCACAAATGGTTATATACTGATCATTAAATTTAATAATCCCGCCAATTCCTATTGGGCCAGGGTTGCCTACACAGGCTCCGTCTGTATTAATTATATATCTATTAATAAGTATCCCTCTCTTTGCTATACGGCTTCTTTGATCGTGATTTTTAAGCCTTTGTATTGTTGTTTTAAATGTATATTGGGCATTTCCTCTACTATTGATTTGCAGGAATCGCCAGGAATAACCCCTTCTTTAACTAAAGCATCTATAGTGAATTTAGGAACAAAATTTCCTCTGTCTCTTTCCCGGTTATCTGTAAAATAATAATCGCTGCTTATCACGGGTTTTTTAAAAATTATTTTTTGGCCTTTTAATGCGACCTTCACTAACCAATGCCATTCATCTACTGCTTCTTTGCGTTTTGCCCAATGCCATCGCATATACTGGTTAGCAGAAGGATGGGTATAGCCAAAGTACAGTTCAATGCAATCTGTGGAAATTATACTGGTTGGATTATTAACTAGCAGCAGTGGTTGTTGCTTCTTCATACACACCCCTCTTTTCTAATAACCCTCGCAGATGCACAATCTCCCATGCCTGAATATAATCTCTTGTAGTGATTAATAGTTTTTTAAAATCCATATCAGACATAAAAACATTAACTTGTTTCTGTTTAATATAAGAACCTTTTTGCAGGGAAATCCCGCCTGTAGATTGTTTTTGAGGTTTGCCAATACCGTTTTCAACAGTTACTTGCCAGCAATACCTGCGGGTTCCATCAAAATCAACCGAAAAAATAGTCACTCGGGCCATGTCTTGATCATCTAACTTATGAGATAGTATTTTTTGTTCAGATAAAGCATTGAACTTCACTTCGGATTTAATAAGAGCTGTTTGTTGTAACGTCCCATTTAAAATGATCTCAGCTAAATATTTGGCAGTAGCAGGGTTTAAATTTATATCTGCGGTTACTGTCTTATCTCCTGTCCCTTGCGAATAATCCAAAGCCAGTAATTTAATTTTTGAAAACTTGCCATGAATATTAGAAGCATTTTCTGGTTCGGCTATTTGAAGATTATCTAATATTTCTAACAGATATTTATTTGTTTGATATTTTGCGATCTGTCTGGTATTGGCCATGCAACCCCTCCTTTGCTGCAAGATAAAAATCAGTCAATTTTGCACCACGTTTTTGCCGCTCTTATGTTGCTAATCGCAACCCCAGGGGATAAAGCTTTAAGTCCTTATGAGTACATCTCATTTTGATTGAGTTTTTAATGGTTTCATACCATGCATCATTATAATCTGTCCATATTACTCCCGGTTCTTTAACTATGTACCAATATCGTAACGAGCTGCCCATAATGTTGTAAGTATTACTGTTAAATTCCGCAGGCCATAACAGTACTGCGGCACTAAGCTATTAATTGCTGTTTCTTTATCAAAAAAGATATTTTGAGAAAATCCCGTTGGGGTATATTGTTTTACTGCATGATGCCACAAACCTTTACAATCAAAGTATTCTATTATTGCATTTAGCAATTCAATCAGGTAATCCTTATCTTTTTGTTCTATCAGAAAACGGTTAAATGTTCTTTTATATTTAGAGGGATAATATTGCTCGCCCATAATGTCATTGAAAATACAGAGAAACAGGAACCAATACAAATCCTCATTATTGCTAATTTGTCCCAAAAACCTATTAGTAGTTTTAGGGCCAGATTTATTTTCAAGACTTATTACTAATTCGCTTTTATCTATCAAATAAATGGAATCGCGGAAACCATGCGGACTGATTATTTCCATTCGTCCGATTTCCGGAAGATCCCATTCGTTAATAACATAAGTTTGAAAATAAGCAGCAATCCCTTTTTGTTTGGCGAATTCATAAAATGACAATTTATCACACTCCTTTTAACCTCTATTTATTTTGAGAGTTTATGAGTAAGTTATGACTTGCGGCAATAGTTTTATTTTTTATTTATCAAAACATATTCCTCCCAATCACTTAAAACCGATAC
>NZ_BBCE01000031.1 GCF_001311885.1 Syntrophomonas palmitatica JCM 14374
GCGTTTCATCCGAACAAAGTGAGGAATGAAATGCCGGATTATCACATCCTGCCTGAAAGGCATGGGCCAAGGAATATCGAGGGTTCGTCCTGAAGCGGAGCGAAGAGACGAAGGCCGATATACCTGATGCTGGGCCGAAGGCGTCCAGTATGAGAGAATACGAGCGATGCCAAAAACTGAATACGAAATTAATTTTCCTGGTGACAATAGCGGAGAGGCCACACCCGTTCCCATACCGAACACGGCAGTTAAGCTCTCCAGCGCCGATGGTACTGCAGATCTCTGTGGGAGAGTAGGACGTTGCCAGGAATTATTATTTTTCTGACAGACCCCGGACCTGCGGTCCAGGGCTGACGGTTTTGAAATGTAATGTGTGGGCGCCGCCAGTCAGTACTTCGTACTTCTATTTGGCGGCACTAGGCTAACGCCGTCGGAGTAGGATGTTGCCAGGAATTAATATTTTTCTGACAGACCCCGGACCTGCGGTCCGGGGCTGGGACGGTCAAATTAATGGCGAGGTGATTGACTAACATACCGTGATACTCTGGTGAGAATCATATATATCAGCTTCTCTGATTTTTATAATTTATATTTTTATGCATAGATTATTTTATTCTTACTCCGCCCAGGGGCCTGGCTATAGGAGTGCGGCTGATACCATAGGTGATTATTAATGTTAATACCAGGGTAAGCACAAATTTTACTAGAGTTCCTGAATTACTTGACCACAGATAAGGCTGCCCAATTACCCGGAGTGAAATAAAAACGAGAAAATTTGCTAATAAGGGATGCATCAGATAAATCAGAAACGATTGATCAGAAAACCATTGCATAAATGGTCCGATTTTAACTGGAAAATGATTGATGAAAGCACGCATAAAGAAAAAACTCATAACAGCATAAAGCATAACCGCAGGTCTAATTGAAAGGGCATAGCTTGCATTTTTATAACTATCCCATAGGAGCAGGCCAAAGCTGCCCGCCCATATCGCCAGCCAGCTTGCCCAGGATAATCCCCCTGATTTCTCAAGATTTTGGTCAAACATAGCCAGATACATGCCCAGGAAAAAGTAGAATATCCAAACCGGAAAAGCGATCAGATAAATCGGTTCCCAAAAGGCAGATAAATGAATAGTCCGTATTGCGCCCAGGAACAAAAAGTACTGGCAAGCTGCAGATAACAGCAGGGAGGCCATAAGCAGCAGACGCGGATATGCTTGAAAAACCCGGCGTATAAAGGGATATAACAAGTAGAGCTGAATAATGATAACCACAAAATAAAGGTGAGTAAAGCCATTGCCTAAGAATAAATGTTTGATAAGATCAGGTAAGATTTTATTTGCGTTTTGCAGGCCATTAAAATAATAATGCACTACCAGGCTGTAAAATATCGTCCAGATAAAATAGGGCAGCAGAATTCGCTTAAAACGTTTGCGGTAAAACTGTGTCAGAGGCAGAAATTTTGAATTGAGATCACTTTGAAACAGTAGAAATCCTGACAGAATGAGAAACATCGGTACAGAAAACCGGGCTAACTGATTACCGTAATAACCCAGTGCAGATTGCGTCATGTTCTGTGAGGTAGTATGAATCGCGATAACCGCAATGGTGGCGATTATACGCAAAACATAGAGATCGTCAAAGCGTTTCCCCTGGTCCATCCAATTCCTCCACTGATCAAGCGTTATTGATTAGATCAACATAAAAATGAAGTGATAATTGGGTCTTAAATATATAATACCATCAGTGAATTCTTTTGCCGCACCAATATTGGATGATTTAGTATCAGTTTATATACCATTAAATCGGGACTGATCCAATTGGCATTATGATTGGGAATAATTCAGATGATGTGTAAGGTTAGGATCCATGGGGGAGCCGTGCGGCGTCAGCTTTGCGAAATGTGCTTGCATCAGACGGTTTTCTTTGTTGCGGATGTTATTGTATTTTGTAATCATTTGCGTATATAGGGGCTGTTTTTCCAACTGGTCGCGAACGGGACGAGAAAAAGGACAATGCTTAAACATTATCTCGCGGCATACTTTATTTAGCCTAATTAATCCCTGAGCCTCGAAGTTAATCCAGGTATCATAGTCAGATGTAAATATTTCAATAATATTATTACGATGTTTATCTATCTGGGTTTTGAGTTTTTCTTTTGCTTCTGCGGATAAATCGCGGTTCTTTTTGTAAAATTGGATGTAGCTTGAATAGTCGCCGGTTAACGAATTCTGGTAGCTGTCATTCCTGGCATAATTAAACATGGTGCGGGAAAGCTCCCAACGGAACCTTGCTACTACTTCAACCATAAGCTTATCAAGATTTACACCGCTAAATATGGGAAAAATGAAACGACCGGCGGTTGTTCTCACCCGTCCAGTCAGTTCCTGCCACATAACACCGCGTGACCCGAAAGTTGGAATAAGAATAATTTCCGGCATGACCGGGATCATTATTAATTCTCTTTTAATACCTTTTTCAGGCACGCTGTAAACAATTTCCCGGTGAAAGGCGGAAAAATCGATCTCCAATATCCGGTTGAGACTGGCTGAAATTTTTTTATTGTCTACCAGGGTTTGAGTAATATCCTGATTAATTTGCTCGCTATGTAAGATGGGAAAATACCCGCCATGCCCACAACAAAGCCGTTGCCCAAGTTGGAGGAGATTGTCGATTTCGTGCTGCAAGCGGCGGTTTGTATCGGCATCATAAGCGGCCTTATCCCGGTCATCCATTTGCCCTCTTTTTTTCATTTCGCGGAATACTTCATAATAATCCTGGCCGAATTGATTAATGGAAGGATCTTTTTTCCGGTTTAAGATCAGTTCTAGCCAGCTGGTGATTACATAAGTTGAATTTTCCTCACTGCCATGTTCCTGGTCAACCAATTCATACAGGGAAATTACTTGCTCAGGTTTAAGCAGTTTTTCATCCATATAACAATACCGCAGAAACATTTGTAAAAGTCGGCTGTCATTTTTTTCTGATAATACTCTTTTTAAAACTAATACATAAATCTCAAAAAATGTTTTAGATATGGATTCGAGCAGCTTTCTGGAATGAGGGTCATATATAGATTTATCCTTGAGTATGCGGAAAGATTCAAGGTTGTTCAGAAAAGTCCGACCCTGCTCAGCGCTTATATTAGCATAAGAAATAATACGGGAGGCGCTGTTTTTCAATTCTTCAGGAATACAGAGGTCGTCATTCCTGATTTCATCATAAGTCAAGCTTGGTGAATGATTTCTCAACAGAAGATTCATAGCTTCCCCCCGTTTCTTAATTATCCATGGTTACTAACTAATTGTCATAATATATATTACTATAGTACCAAAACAAACAACGATTTGGAATATATTTATAATTATTTTTTGCTTAAATGGTTTATGTCGCAGTTTTCAACCTATATAGATATAGAAAAGAATGCATTAGGTACAGGGATTAAATTCTCAAGTTTATTAATGCTATCGCGGCTGGGATGTGAAGGATATTATCTTGCAAAAGCGAATAAAGATTATTAAGAAAATAAGAAAGCGGGGTTATATATGTCTGAAGAAATTTCTATGAGTATGGGGCAAAGATTTTGGAGTATAATCGTTTCTCCCGTTAAAACCTTCAAGTCGATTGGTGAAAACCCGCAGATTTTATTTCCAGCCTTAATTATGATCGTATTATATACCCTGACCATAGTGTTGATTTTGCCTGAAACCAAAGAATTCACCCGTGAAATGTTAATGAAGAATCCTAATTTTACCCCGGAAATGCTGGAGGCTGGCCTAAAATCTGTCGTTATTACGGCTGTTATTGGCGCTTTACTGGTTCCTCCCCTTATCTGGCTGGTTCAGGCTGTTGTCCTGGTAATATTTAACCAGTTCAGTATTGGCCAGGCTAATTTTAAACAACTGTACGCAGTGTCCATTTTTGCCTGGCTGCCAGTAATTATCGGCGCCATTGTCAAATCCGTCATGGTTAAGTTTATGGGCATGAAAGCTATAACCTCAATTAAAACCAGCCTGGCGCTGGTTTTGCCCTCGGATACGAATTCAGGATATTTATTCAATGCTCTAAATTCAGTCGATTTGTTTGTTGTGTGGGGTCTGATCCTGCTTAGCCTGGGCGGGGCGGTTGTTATGAACAAAGACAGCAAAAAAGTAGGCTTGTATATTTTTGGCCTATGGGTTCTATATACCGCTGTTAAGGTGGTTGTGGCAACAAAATTTGCTCCCGCAGCCGGGTTATAAAAAATGCTGTCATAGAATCAGGATTTGAATGGTCTTAATACATAAGGATATTTATTGCAAGGGAGAGACCATCTTTGAATAATGAAGCAGTGATTGAAACAAAAACAAACCGTAAAAAGCTATTGCTTATTGCCGGGGTAATAGTTTTAATTGGAGCTATAATCGGTCTAAATGTATTTAGAAGTAATCAAAAGGCAGGTATTCAGGTTAAGACTGCTGCAGTCAGTCAAAAAAAGATGGTAGAAACGGTTTTGGCCTCTGGCAAAGTATATGCTCCCGAAAGGGAGGTCATATACAGCCAGGTGAGCGGTTGGGTGAAGGCTTCTCGAGTGAAGCTGGGGCAGACTGTAAAGACAGGCCAGGTTTTATTGGAGCTGGAAATTCCCGAAGCTGAACACAAACTTATGCAAGCCCAGGCCAGCTTCAATGAGTCGGAAGCTGCTTATGCCAAAGCCATGGCCGGCGGAAAAAGTTTGGATTTAATCGAGGCTGAGTCAGTATTTTTGAAAGCCGAAGATGATTATAATTTGAACCGGGAAAAATACCAGCGTAATAAGGCTCTTTTCGAAGCAGGCGCGATATCCAAGGAGCAGTGGGAAACCAGCCAGGCTGAGTTTCATCTGAAAGAAATCGAGTATCAAAGAACCAGAGCACTTTTAGAAGCTGCCCGCAGCAGCAGTCAGAATAAGATTGCTGCTCTGCAAGCCGCGGTGGAATCGAATCGTGAAGCTTTGCGGGTGGCACAAGTACAAGCAGAACAAAAACAATTAAAAAGTCCGTTGAACGGGAAAATAATGGCTCTGGTTGTCCAGAGGGGGGACAAGGTAAATCCCTATGATGCCCTGGTCACAGTAGGAGATACCAGCAAACTGAACATAAAAGCCGATATCGCTGAGGCTGATGCCAATAAAGTCAAACCAGGACAAAAAGTGATCGTCAATGCCAGCGCTGTTCCCGGTCAGAAATATCATGGTAGAATTACCGAATTAGGCCTGGAAGCTCTCATAAGGCAAAAAGCGCAGGGAGAAAGCAGCAGCATTCCTGTAATAGTCACACTTCCCAGGAATACCGAACTGCGTCCTGGGTATAATGTAGAACTCACGATTACCACCAGGGTTAATTCCCATGCGGTGGTGATTCCGTTTGAAGCCCTGGTCGAAAAACAGGGTAAATCGTGGGCGTATGTAATCAGAAATGGCAAAGCCTATCAGCAGAAAATTGAAACCGGAATGAGCGATTACAGCCGCATTGAAGTTATATCCGGTTTGAAAAAGGGAGATAAGGTGGTTTTGAATCCGCCTCCCGGATTAAAAAACGGGAGCGAGGTTAAAGTAAAATGATAGCTCTAAAATCTATTTCCAAGGTTTACGAAAATGGCAGTATCAGAGTTGAAGCCTTGAAAAACGTAGAGCTATACCTCACCTCTGGTGAATTTCTAGCGGTAATGGGACCATCGGGTTCGGGCAAAACCACCTTGATGAATATAATCGGTTGTTTGGACAGGCCCAGTTCGGGCAGTTATGAATTTGATGGAATCAATATTGACGGTCTGAGTGAAAATGATTTAGCCGCTATTCGCAATCAAAAGATAGGTTTTGTTTACCAGACCTTTAATCTATTACCCCGTCTTAATGCCCTGCGCAATGTCGAACTTCCCCTTCTCTATGCGGGAATACCGCCTTCCGAGCGGAAACGCCGCGCTTCAATGGCCCTGGAAAGGGTCGGCATACTTGATCATGCTATGCATCGTCCTAATGAACTATCCGGGGGGCAGAGACAGCGTGTCGCGATTGCCCGCGCTCTGGTTAACAATCCCCCTTTGATTTTGGCTGACGAACCCACTGGCAATCTAGACAGCCGTTCCGGTTTGGAAGTTATGGCACTTCTGCAGGAACTGCACGCCAGGGGAAGCACTATTCTTCTCGTTACCCATGATGCGGAAATCGGGCAGCATGCCGAACGCATCATTTATTTTCGCGATGGAGTCTTAATTAAATCTGAAACCGTATATGAACCGCTTAAGGCCCAGCAAAGACTGACCATGCTGGATAATGAGGAGGTTTCATAATGAACTGGCTGGAAATGGTCAAAGTAGCCCTTGAGGGTATCTGGGTCAATAAAATGAGGTCCACCTTAACCGTATTGGGTATTATTATTGGCGTTACGGCGGTGATTATTGTCGTTACCCTGGGACAAGGGGGACAAAAAAAGATCATGACCGAGATGGAAAGCATCGGGTCCAATATGTTCATGGTTTTTATAAATCAGCCTGATGATGGTGACTATGAACGATATAAGATTACTGTTGAGGAGTGCAGGGTCTTGCGGCAATCAATTGAAGGCATCCGCGCCCTGGTACCGGTATCCTACGCTTCTCCCGCTTTTCAGAGTAAACGCAAAAAGGAAACCGCAACAGTTATCGGTACTGAAAGCGGTTATGCGCAAATACGCAATATTGCTATGCTAAAGGGACGGTTCTTTCGTAATGTTGACGATTCTACCGCTCGAAAGATCGTTGTGATCGATCAGAGAATGTCCGACCGTTTTTTTGGGGTGGGAGCCAATCCAGTAGGTGAGACCCTTACCCTGGGTCAAACCCCGGTAATGGTATGCGGGGTTTGCAGGAACAGTTCTGGTTTCCTGGGAGGCGGAGGTCAGGGAACCGCCTATATACCTATACAGCTTTATTTTGACCTTTTCCCTACCAGTATGATCTACGAACTGGACGGAGCAACCATAAGCAAAGACCAGGTAAATAAGGTATCCAAACAGGTGGTAAAGGCCTTGGAAATAAGGCATGATGCCAAAGGGAAAAAGGTTTACCAGACTTTTAATATGGAACAGGAATTGCAAGCGGCCAATAAAATAACCAGTATAATTACTATGATTATTGCAGCAATTGCGGGTATATCACTTCTGGTCGGGGGCATAGGGGTAATGAATATAATGCTGGTGTCTGTTACAGAACGTACCAGAGAGATCGGTATACGCATAGCAGTAGGCGCACGTCGAAAAGACATAATGGCCCAGTTTCTAGTGGAAGCTGTGGTTTTAAGCCTGTTGGGAGGCATTATAGGTATAATATTGGGGCTTATTGGATCAGCAGCCGTCTGTCTGGCCGCCAAGATTCCCTTCCAGCTTTCTATGGGAACAGTGGCTTTGGCCTTTGCTTTTTCCACTGCCGTAGGTATATTTTTTGGCCTTTATCCAGCCAACCGGGCAGCCCGCCTCGACCCTATAGATGCTCTGCGTTACGAATAATAACGGGCGTAAAAAGAGAGAAACCTGTGTTATAATAGCAGCAAATTTTATACCAATTAGGGCGGAAAAATGAATAAATTAAAGACAGTATTCGTGGTTAACCCTGTTTCCAACAACGGCCGTACCCGGAAGAAATGGCAAAAAATCGCGGCTGCTCTGCAGAGCAGGGGATATGATTTTCAATACATATTTACATCGGCGCCTTTGGATGCCGTAGACATAACCCGTATGGCACTGCGAGAAGGTTGTGAATTGGTGATAGCCGTAGGCGGTGACGGAACTATAAATGAAGTAGTTAATGGCTTTTATTTGCAAGGAGAATTAATAAATCCTAATGCCTGTTTATCAGCCGTACCCATGGGTACAGGCGGAGATCTCACCAGAGTTTTGCATTTCCCGAGGCATTTAGACGGAATTTGCAACCTGCTTGACAACCCTGAAATCATTACCTGCGATCTGGCACATGCCCAATTTCATAATTGGCAAGGAGAGCCTTGCGAAAGGTATTTTCTCAATGTAGCCGACATAGGCTTCGGGGCTGATGTATGCGTACGTGTAAATCGCAACAGCAAGGCTTTGGGGGGGTTTTTATCCTTTCTCCTGTCTGTTGTTGGTGCAATAGCAGGTTTTCAAAACCGGAATTTATCTATAAGTGTTGATGGCATATCCATATATTGCGGAGCATCCGTTTTGAGTGTGGTAGGCAATGGACGCTATTTTGGCGGTGGAATGATGATTGCGCCACATGCTGAATACAATGATGGCCTGCTCGATGTTGTTATATTAAAAGACTTTAAGAAAGCTGAACTTCTGTACAACTTACCCCTGGTTTATAAAGGAACCCACCTGAAGCATCCAAAAATTAGTATAGCCAGGGGAAGGGAAGTCAAGATACATTCTGAATATGCCGCCTGCCTGGAAATAGACGGAGAGACTCCAGGTCTATCTGATGCAGCTTTTAATGTCATACCTGGGGGTATTAAAATTGCCAAGAACAAGATTTCTTCGCTGCGCTCGAAAAGGCACCATTTGAGATTACCCTGCTGACCTCCCGAGGCCCTTATTATAAATCACTGTAAATAAAAAACCGGGCGTAAGCCCGGTTTTTAAGCTAGTCTTATAGATACTTCTTGCCTTTAGCGTGGTAGTGAGTATGCAGAAGTTCATGGGATTTGTGTCCCAGCGGTTCATGCAGGAATTCATCATACAGAACCTTGACTTCTTTATTCTCATGGGATTTTCTCACCGGCAGACCTTCATCTTCCACATATATAGCTTCAATGCGTTCAACCCTCTTGGCGTTACGTTTGGTTATGGGCTGACCGCCGCCGCCGATACAACCGCCGGGACAAGCATGATTTCTATGAAGTGATAGGGAGATTGACCGGCTCTGACCTGATCCATCAACTTGCGGGCATTAGCCAGACCGTTGGCGATAGCTACTTTAACCTTTGTGCCGGCCAGGTCTACTTCAGCTTCCTTGATGCCGGTAATTCCGCGGGTAACGGTGAAGTTTACATCTTCTAGGGTTTCACCGGTAACAACCTCGTAAACCGTACGCAGGGCCGCTTCCATAACACCGCCTGATGCTCCGAAGATTACGGCGCGCCGGTGTATTCACCCATCCAGGAATCGAATTTCGAAGCGGGCAGCTTGGAGAAATCAAGACCGGACATACGGAATAAACGCCCGATTTCACGGGTGGTGAGAACAAAGTCCACATCCTGGAATCCGGAGTCTCTCATTTCCGGTCTGCTGGCTTCAAACTTTTTGGCTACACAGGGCATAATGGAAACGGATACGATCTTGGCCGGATCAATGCCCATCTTGTCCGCCCAGTAGGTTTTAGCCAGAGCGCCAAACATCTGCTGGGGCGATTTGCAGGTGGACAGATTGTCCAGAAGGTCAGGATAGAAGGTTTCACAGAAGTTTATCCAGCCTGGGCTGCAGGAGGTAAACATCGGCAGAGTTCCGCCTTCTTTGAGTCTCTTTAAAAGTTCGTTGCCTTCTTCCAGAATGGTAAGGTCAGCGGTAAAGTTAGTGTGCAGAACATAGTCAAAACCAATCTGGCGCAATCCCTGTACAAATACTTCCATGGGCAGTTCGCCGGTATTAAGACCGATTTCCTCAGCGATAGCTACGCGTACCGCCGGAGCGATCTGGGTAATAACTACCTTGTCCGGGTCAGCAACCGCTTTCAGGAAGTCGTTAATGTTTTCAACTTCACCAATGGCGCCGACTGGGCAGGCATGAATGCACTGACCGCACATGATGCAGGGGCTGTCAATCAGGTCTTTACCTAAAGTAGGTACTACCATAGCGTGGCAGCCGCGATTTTCCAGGCCCAGAGCATTTACACTCTGTACTACTGAACAGGTTTCTACACAGCGGCGGCACAATACGCACTTGTCAGGATCCCGGAACAGGGACGGGGTGGAAAAGTCTTTTGCTAATCCACGTACTTTAAGTTCAAAGGGATTTTCCCGAATACAATATTCAGAAGCCAGATCCTGCAGTTCACAGTTGCCGTTCCTGATACAATTCAGGCAGTCCTGGGGATGATTGGCCAGGATCAGTTCCAGTATGGTTTTCCTGGCTTCGATAACCTTGGGACTCCTGGTCTTGATGACCATTCCTTCCATAACCGGCTGAGAGCAGGCAGCCTGTAAAAGACGGTTGCCCTCGACTTCGCATACGCATACCCGGCAGTTGGCCTTAATTGACTGGTCGGGATGATAGCAAAGAGTCGGTACATTCACGCCGACTGCATTAGCGGCCTGCAGGATGGTAGAGCCATCGGGAACGGATGTTTTGATTCCATCTATTGTGATATTAACCATTTGCATTTTCCCTCCTTTGCTCTTTCCTACTTAAATTTGGCCTTATAATCGGCGCCAAAGTGCTGAATAGTTGTCAATGCCGGTGCGGGAGCAGCCTGACCCAAACCACACAGGCAGGAATAGGACATGACAGTGCCGAGTTTGTTCAAAAGGGCGGTGTCTACATCACTGCCGTGACCTTCGTTGATTTTTTCCATAAGCTCATGCATCCTGGCGGTGCCTTCACGGCAGGGAGCGCATTTGCCGCAAGATTCATGTTCAAAGAATTTCATGATGCGGGTAACCACATCAACTATATCCCTGGTTTCATCTAGTACGAAGGTAGCGCCTGAACCCAGAGTGGCTCCGATAGCGCTCATGTTATCGAAAGCTACCGGGGTGTCAAGCAGTGATTCAGGGATAAAGGCACCCGAAGTTCCGCCGATCTGGACAGCCTTGAATTTCTTGCCGCCGGCGATGCCGCCGCCGAACTGGAAGATTATTTCTCTGATGGTGGTATTGGTAGGAACTTCGAAGAACGTCTTATTGTTTACATCACCGGTCAGGGTAAAGACTTTGGTGCCGGGATAGGAGGGAACTCCAATAGAGGCATACCAATCAGCACCCTTTTCAAGAATAACGGGGATGTTGGCATAAGTTTCTACGTTGTTGACAATGGTTGGTTTGCTCCACAGTCCTTCATTCGGGGGATAGGGGGGTTTGAATCTGGGCTCGCCGCGCTTGCCCTCGATAGATTCGATCAGAGCTGTTTCTTCACCGCACACATATGCGCCGGCCCCGCTCCTTACCTCCAGATCAAAGTCTTTTAGGAAACCTTTCTCCTTGGCCTGGGAGATGGCAGTGTTCAGAGTATCGACTATAAAGGGATATTCCCCTCTGAGGTAAATGTATCCCTTAGTAGCGCCAATTGCGTAAGCACATACAGCCATACCTTCAATAAGGGTATGCGGGTCGTTTTCCATGATCAAACGGTCTTTGTAAGTTCCGGGTTCGCCTTCATCAGCGTTGCAGATAACGTACTTCTGGTCCGCCTGGGCGCGGGCTGCAAAAGACCACTTCATGCCGCAGTTAAAACCTGCGCCGCCGCGACCTCTTAAATTCGACTTTTTCACTTCGTCGATTAAAGCAGCTTTATCCATACTGCGAGCTTTTTCCAGGGACTTATATCCACCCTGGCCAATATAATCATCGATCTTAAGCGGATCGATTTTGCCATAATTACGCAGTACGATTCTCATTTCTTCGGCCATGTATATCCTCCTTTCCGGATAATTAATTAATATTGGAAAACAGGGGTTTTCCAAAGGTAATCCTTAAGTTGATTATATTATTTGTATTCCCCAAGGATATCGGGGATCTTGGCCGGGCTTACATCCAGGTAAGGCTTGCCGTTTATGGTGATAACCGGGGTAGCCTGGCACTGTCCAACGCATTCAGTCAACTCAAGCGCAAACTTTCCATCTGCGGTGCTTTCGCCCATCTTGATTCCAAGTTCCCTTTCGAGAGCCGCAATAACTTCTGCAGCCCCAGCTACATGACAAGGTGCGCTCTCACAAATCCGGATTACGTTCTTGCCTCTGGATTTAACGGAGAACATGGAATAGAAGGTCGCTACTCCGTAAGCCTGGCTGACCGGAAGCTTGAATACCTGTGCTGCTTCGGCTATAGCCTCTTCTGGAATATAGCTCATTTCCTTCTGGATAGCATGATAGGCCTCAATTAATCCCCCGGGTTTGTCCGCGTAACTGGCGATGATCTCCTTGTAATGATGCATCTACTCTTCCCTCCTTCCTTTTTGTTCCGGATGTTTAAAACCATACTGCAACAGTGTTTCGCTAAATGTTTTTGAATTCCTGCTAATCCTTCATATTTTATAAAAATGTTCCCTATTCTATGTATCAACAATACCAACAAAATATTTAGTTCTCAGAAATGGATAGAAATATATAAGAAATTTACTTTTTACCCCCTTTTTTTATTTGCAATAGTCGTATAAATAAGCAAAAGCAAATGAGGAGGG
>NZ_BBCE01000032.1 GCF_001311885.1 Syntrophomonas palmitatica JCM 14374
ATAATTAAACAGTAATACCATCCCGGGTGCTGCATTTATTTTTTGCCGTTTGTTGTATTTTCTACTTGCCAAACACAAAACTCACTCCTGCCTCTTCTGTATTTAGCCCGGTTGTATAGCGTTTACGGTCCTATGAATAAATTTTTTTAGGACTTATTTTTATTTTAAACCGAAGGTCTTTTTTGGTAACTGTACCAGGTACAGGTCGAGCAAAAATCAGCCCCTGCCATGATGGAAGAGGCTGATAGTTATCTGAAATTATAAAGTTTTTATGCTCAATCAGACCCCAAACTGGTTGATTTATACTTAACCAAAGTCATATACAGGTTGGCAGCAAAACCAACAATCTTTCTTCTGCATCCGCATGATTAGATCTAGTTCAGCATACCCGTTTCCCTGGCTTTTATGATGGCTTCAAACCGGTTGTTTACGGTCAGTTTCTCAAATATTCGGGAATTATGATATTTTACGGTCCTTACGGTTATGCCCAGTTCCGCCGCTATTTCCTTGTTGGAACGCTCAGCCGCGAGAAGCTGCAGAACCTTATATTCCCGGGGGCTCAGAGCCTCCGCCATCATGTCCTTGACCAGCAAATTAGGATTACATGCTCGGAACTTCTCAATATATTCACGAACCAGGCGGGACAGGGTTATGGCATATCTATGCTTTTCATCCTCTGCCGTTCTTTCTTTCCAGCGGCAGTATTCCGTCAGCAGTTCTGCCATGGGCTCCAGTTGGTCTATAAAAGTCCTGGTATACCCATGTTCCATACCCAGCTCCAGTGCTTTCTCCATAGCCAGCATCGCATTCGGCAAATCCCCGCGCGAGTAATGGCTGACAGCCAAAAGCGACAAGGCTCTTATCTGACCGGCCAGGTGGTTTTCCCTGGCCGCAAAAGACTCCAGGCGATTGAGCAGGAGCAAGGCATCGTCGTACTGCCGCTGCAGGCTAAGATATCTGGCCAGGGTAATATATTCTAATTCACGGTAGGAAGAAAGACTGTCATAAATGCTGATACGGCCGATATCCAGCCATTCCTCAGCAGAAGCGGCCTCCTGCAGGTCGATAAAGAAACTGGCGGTCATGATATTGAAATGATAATTCCAAAAGGCCTGGTTTTTGCCTCTCAATTTCCCTCTGCCGGCAGCAATGGTATCGAAGGCTCCCGGCATATCCCCCTGGGCTCTTTTAAGCCGGGCCAAGGCAATAAAGCAGGGTACAATCGCGCCCGGATTATTGAGCTCGATGATGGATTCCATTCCGGGCAGCATGGTTTGATAGACGGCTTCCAGGTCGTTGCGTTCATAAAGGCATTCGGCCATAATGATGGTGGCATAGGCTGAAAAATCCCCGACAATCCTTGGCAGGTCAGCCATTAAATAACTCCAGGACTGATCAATCTGGTTGAGCCGGCCCTTAAAACCGTAAACGGTATCCAGCATGGCGGGAACACCGGTATTTATCTCTCCTAGCAGGAGGGGCTGATATAGCTCGGTATCAAGCAGTTGTTTAGAATAATAACGAACCTGATTAATATCCAATTGGACAACGCTTACGGATACCCTGGTCATATCCACATGGGCTTGCAGGTACCCTTTTTCCTTTTCATTCTGGTCTTCAATCGTTTCTACCAGGGCCTGGGCTTTGTCGATCCAGCCCCTGGCATCATCCAGACTGTTTTCCATGGATAAGTGCCAGGCTATGGCACAATAGGTTTGCACTTTTTCTTTTAGGAATCCTTCCGGCAGTCCTTCCGGGATACTGGCAGCTAACCTGCACCACTCTTCAAGCTCTCTGTTTTGAGCCATTTCCATATATATATTCGGATCAACCAGTAAAATAAAGGCCTCAAGATAGTTTCCGGCTTTTAAAAAGGCCTCAATGGCTTCCCGCCAGTATTCATTCTCCTTAAACCATAGGCCCGCTTTTTGATACAGGTCCTTAAGAAAATCACTGCCTTTTTCATTTAGTTTATCAGCCAAAAACTCCTTGAAAAGATGGTGATACCTGAACCATTGATTCTCTGAATCCAGGTGAAAGACCAGGCTGTTCCCTTCTGCCAGGCTCTGTAAAACCTGGCCCGCTTCCTCATTTCCAGTAACTGCATAGCAAAGATCAGCACACAGTTTATCCAGGAATGAGGTTTCTATTAAAAAGGATTTGATTTCATCCGCCCAGTTATTAAAAATCTCATCCCTGATAAACGAATCGATATAACGGTTACGCCCCGAAAATTGTGTTATAGCTGAGTCCAAATCCTGACTGGACTCTATGGAAAGTGCCGCTACCACCAGACCGGCCGGCCAGCCTTCCGTATATTCCTGCAGGATAGAGATATCATCCGGCTGCAAAGCCAGTCCCCTCTTAATAAAAAATTCCGCTGTTTCTTCACTGGTAAAGGATAAGTCTGCTGGTCCCACCTTTAACACTTTGCCTCGGGCATGTTTGCCAGTCAGGTGGTAGTCCGGCTCGGTACGGCTAAGAATAATCACGGTTATATTATTCGGCAGATATTTTAAAAAAGTGGCCATGCTTTTTTGAATCAGTTCGTCATGAATCAAATGGTAATCATCAAGTATTATTAACATGTGGCCGGGAATACCATACAGCTGATTAACCAGTAATTCTGCCAGCAGACCAGAAGAAATAAGCCCCTTATTTACAATAATATCCATAGCTGCATCAGCGTTATTAAGGGCACTTCCCAGAGCGGCAACCAGATATCTCCAAAACACCACCGGATCATTGTCATTTTCATCCAGGGACAGCCAGGCATGCCGAACACCAGTGTTCCACAAGCTGACCGCAGCAGCAGTAGTCTTGCCATAACCTGCGGGTGCCGTTACCAGGACCAGTTTATAATCAGTTATCGGCTGCAGTTTTTGGGTTAAATTTTTGCGCTGGACGATTTTGTTGTTAACGGCAGGAACATTAAATTTGGTTTTAATAATCATGCTGCTACCCATTTTCAATATCTATTGTTACATATATACATATGTTATTCTTCCATTTTAGCATAAGTATAGAAGACCCAGACCATTATTAATATAATGGCTGGGCCGTTAGTCTTCTGGCGAGTGACTAAATCTTTGGAAACAATTTGACGCATTAGGATTTCTGTCAATTATATTGCTGTTCACGAAGATGATAGGCTATTAATCATTATAAATCCTGATGACAAGCTGGAAATTATCTGCTATCCTTTATGCCCTGAAAAAGGCCGGCTCATTAAAAACAGTGATTGGCCGCAGGGAGAAAAGAAAGGTTTATATCCCTTGAATCCCCCTCCTAAAATGATGACAGGGCCTCGCTATAACTCTTATATATAGGAAAAATACTGGTAAAGCCGGCAATATCGAATACTTCCTGGACATTATTGGCCAAGGCTGACAAGGCCAGTCCGCCTCCGGCTGCCCTGGTCTTTTTAGCAGCCATAAGCAATACTCTAAGTCCGGCACTGCTGATATAATCTACCCTGGCAAAATCAATTATCAAATTCTTATCTCCGGCTTGCAGCCGGGACAAAAGCGATTTCTCCAATTGACTGGAAGTAACCGAATCCAGCCGTCCTTCCAGTTCAAAAATACTTATTTCTCCTTTCTTGCTTTCCTGGATATTCATTACTTCTCCTCCCTTAAAGTATTTATTTTCATTATTTATCAAAATATAGTTTCTTCATAGTCATTATATTTTGATTATCCTGTCGGCGGTATTCTACCTGGTCCATCATCCGGCGAACCAGGTATATCCCTAATCCTCCAATTGGTCTTTCATCTAAACTTTGCCCGGTATCCGGGTCAGGAAGCTCCAGAGGATTGAAAGGCAATCCATCATCCCGAAGTTCTACGACAGCCTCGGCATCGCCCGCCTGCAAGTTGATTATAATGTTGTGCTCATCGTTATCAGCATATCCATAATTAATGATGTTGGTTATTAACTCATCCAGGGAAAGGTTGATGCTGAAAATTACTGGTTCAGGAATACCTTGCACTTCTCCAAAACTCTCAATTTCCCCGGCCAGCCTGGCGATTTCGGCCAGATCATTCTTGATTGACCAGCGCATCTTATCCCACCTTATATTTTAGTGCCAGTATAGTAATATCATCGGACTGTTGAGCCCCGCTGGCATGTAGTTTGACCGCTTCCAGAACCTTTAGGGCCTGTTCGCGAGCGGTACTTTCAGGGAATTTAGCAAAAACATCCTCAAGCCGCGATTCGGTAAAAAGTTCTCCCTGGGTATCCATAGCCTCGGTTACTCCGTCAGTATAGAGGAGCAGAGTATCCCCGTTGTTTAGCTTAATGCTATTTTGTCCATAGTGTAATCCTTCCATTACCCCCAGCGCCATGCCAGAGGTCTTCTGAAGCATGCCAAAACTGCCGTCCTTACGTACTATATAGGGAAGATTATGCCCCCCGTTTGCATATACCACCTGACCGCTCGGTATATGTAGAATCCCCAGAAATTCGGTGACAAACATACCTGAATCATTATCCTGGCAAAGATTATCGTTAACCCGGCTTAAAATCTCATCCGGCGCCATATCTCTGGTGGCTGTAGCCTTAATCAGGGTTTTGGTAACCGCCATAAATAATGAGGCCGGGACCCCTTTGCCGGAAACATCTCCTACAGTAAAGCAGAGATGATCATCATCCAAAAGGAAAAAGTCATATAGATCTCCGCCAACTTCTTTGGCCGGTTCCAGTACCCCATAAATATCAAACTCTGCGCGGTCGGGAAAAGGGGGAAATATTTTAGGAATTATACTCATTTGAATTTCGCGGGCTACTTTGAGCTCACCTTCGATCAATTCCTTTACCGCCTCGGTATGACGTTCCTTAATCAGGTTGGCTACAATAAAAGTAAAAATACCCAGGCCCAGAGCATTACTTATTATCATAGGCAGACTGGCAACCTTTATGGCAGCCAGGGCTAGATCGTAAGGCCGGCTGACCATTAAAGAAAATCCCATATGGAAAGTCTCCATAAGCACCCCAAAGACCACCGCACCGGTAACGCTGATGAGTCTGCCCTGGCGGAAATAATAAATTAAACCGCCTGCCAATCCGGCGACAACGGTGGATATGGAACATCCCAGACAGGTTATTCCCCCCATAGTATAACGGTGCAGCCCGCCGATAAGTCCGGCCCCCAGTCCCACCAGCGGACCGCCAATCAACCCGGCTATTGCCGGTCCCATATCCCTGATATTTATGGTAACTCCCAGAACGTATTCTCCGCTCAGGGTTCCATAAATTGAAAAAAGACCGAAAATCCCTATCAGAGCCAGTTTGTGCCGGTAATTGATCCTCTTTTGCAGTATTTCATTAAACGCTTCGGTGCGCGTCAGTACATAAGCCAGAACTATGATTACCGACATATTCTTTATGAGTATAATAACCAGATTAATCCATTTATCGATTTTAACCCTTCCCCCTGTCTCCCGCAAATCTCCTGATCAACGCCGTCCTGGCCAATGCCTGCAATCTAATTATGTATTAATTTATCATAACACGCTGTGCCAATAAGAATAAGCGGCAAGACAAAAAACAGTACAATTATCCCTGTTAGAACTCTTTTTTTCATTGTCACCGCTCCTTCCCCATAATTATTTTTCCAGCCTCATGATTTGCTCAACGATCAGTGCGGCACTGTATACAGCCGCCTTTTTACCCTGGGGAGTGATCTGCCGGTATATAACTATAGGATAGGTCCATTCCAGCATAGCCAGCAGGTAAGGTATAATATCGTTTTCAAAAATGACTACGGTTTTAGCATATTTTCTAATCAGACAGATCATTTCGTAAGCTTTCCTGACGGTTGGATCAGTGCCTTTATATGCCCATTCAGGGACCTGCTCCAGGGAGTCAGTCCTGGCAAGGGCCTGCTCAAACTCAATAAAGCGGATAAGATCCTCTTCATCCGCCAGACGGGTCATCTCAAATTTAAATATAGGCTCAAGACGAGCGAAGTCAGACACTATGTTCCTGGATCTTGTTTCGGCAAAATCAATAATATAAACATTATCCCTTTCATCCAGGAGTATATTTTGCATATTCAAATCGCCATGGTTTATGGAACTATACCACAGTTGGGCCTGATTCTGCCGCTTAGGGTATTCATGCTTTAAGAAATAGTAGGGGTTGGGCAATGTTGTCCCCAACTCCGGACACTCAATTGTGCGTATATCGCATGACACCCCGGTTTCCTGCTCGGCCGCTGCCAGCAGACCGGGAAAAAGCCGGAGAGGATTGTGTTGCTGGTAAAGTCTCATACTTTCCCAAACCGGCTGGCCATACCAGGGTTTGAGAATTGAAGTGAAAATACGGCTGAAAAGAGCTTTCAGCACCTCTATATTTTCTTCACGATAACGGTTGGTCAGCCAGCCAAGTTTACTATCCGGTCCATTAATGCCCAGGAAATTGTAAAGCATCCCGCTGGCCTGGCCAAAACTGGACTGGGCCATAATAGTGGTGGAATTATTAAGTATATAGTTTTGCACATATTTTTTGTGATTGTCAATTTCACGAGATATCAGACTGCTGGGCCCAAGTTTAAGCACGGTCGGCAGCATCCGCCGGTTGTCTTTATCATAGGCAGTGACCCGGAATGGTTTACCTTCGCTGAATCCCCCCACCAGCGGATCCAGAATAACACGGCGGGCATCGGAAAACAACCTGCGGGTAATGACCTCCCACTCTTTTGGAAAGGGTACTTCTTCGGTCAATTCTATCGCCAATTGTTTTTCCTGACCGGTACGAATCAATTCCGGCATCCAGATCCATATCCTGGCACTGGTAATAGCGACATCCCCATCAACCATCAAGACATCCTCAAGGGAGTCTAAATCAGAACACTGTTTCCAAATTTCCTTGGTCTGCTCGATCCTCACCCAATCTAAAGGTTGGGACAGAATAAATGCATGGCCTTTAAAAAAATCGCTGCCTGCTCTGACTCCCCATTGAGCCATAAATGGCGCCAGATTTGCATCACCGTTCCAGGATGTCTGGCCCGCCAGAGCAATACATACCATACCTGGCTGTCCGGTAAAATCTCTATAAAGCGTACGGCCTTTTGCAATATCCTGTTGATTATGAAAATAGCTTCCTTTGCCGGGTTCCAAATCAGCTGCAATGAGCATTCCCCATACCGGTGTCGTTTCAACTCCATTTTCCTGCAACTGGCGGGCTGCAAGAGGCTGTATATCTTTAAGCTGCACGGGTAACCCGCCCGTAATATCCAGTCTTGCAGTCGGCATACCGCTGAAACCAATAGCCGAGGCAAGATACATAACCGCCTCCCCGCTATTATTAATCATAAAATCAGCGTGATTGAAGCCATCTGCCGGTAAAACACCAATCAATTGATCAATAGCTGCAAAAATCCCCATGCTTCACGGGCACTTTCCTCGTCGTGCGCCAGTCCGCCCAGCCAAAGGCCAGTTGTATATCTTCATTTGCGACCATGATAAGATCGCCTGAATGATTATTATGGGCGTCAAGGGCAGAGCCGGGATTCCATACTTCCACAACACAATTTTGATGGGGATAGATCTGTAATGTGCAGTCCCTTCCATAAGCACTAAATTCTTTGACTGTAGAAGCTATATCCTTTTCAGTACTAAGACTGACCTGTGCTTCCTCCGAGCTGGCAGCTTCTTTGAACAAACCCAAAACACCGGTCGTATCTAACACCGTTCTGACCTCTTTGCTTAAAGCTGACAGAATAATCATTTTGTTGGCGCTTTTGAGCTTTTTCCCGTATTTAATAAGCGAACGAATACCAACACTGGATAGATAATTAACTCCGTTAAAATCCAATATCCAGTGGTTTCCCCAGTCCAGCTCCCCGGATGCTTCCTGCTCGAATAACTGGGCGCCCAGCCCGTCAAAGCGTCCGTGCATAGCAAACGTAGATATTCCATCCAGTCTCGAAACCTTGATTTCCAGCATGGTATGTCTCCCCCCGCCAGGCTTATTTTATTTCATTATTTACAATTGGATTTGTGCTGAGTTTATTTTTTAACCCTTCCCCCTGTATACCATAATACTCGTGGTCAATGGACTGATAAACTAAAAGCGCACACCCTTGACAATAACTATATTCAACAGTACATATTTCCTGAATGCAAAGATTTATTACCACTTCCATTTGATTTCGCACTGATAAATTGTGTATGGCAAAATAGAACAGTTCATCGGTTTACAGAAACATCCCGACAGGATTCATTTCGCTCTCCTGTTTGGCTTTCGGGAGCCAGCCCATTTGTACTGGTACATCATACAAGCGTCCGGGTGCAAAACGTTTCCAGAAGTGCCGCTGCTGCGCTGATTTTCTCCAGTTCATCATCACCCGGTTATTTAAAACTATGCGATGCTCTTAATTAATATTAAAATTCTGGTTTGTTCATTAGTTTCCTTCTTTCCCTGCAACATCCCCAAAGAGGATTCTCATAAAGTCTCGCCGGCCTTAGAGCACTCTATCTATGTAAACAGCATCAAACTAACTACGAGTCGGCTCATACCATTGTTGAAGAAGAAGGTGCACCCATCGTCGTGATACTTGCGGGTACCCGCGAATACTTCTGCGAAGATAATGAAGCGATATATGAAGTAAATGTCCTTTCGCATTCTCCCTAGCGCCCGCCCTCCCGAGCGATTGTCCCCTGAAATCACCCTGAAAAGTGCGAAAAAACGGTCAATGATCATGTTGAATCAGTAACTGTTTCATTATGTCGCGTCCATTTATTTGATACAATGCACACCCCCGCCGTGTAGTCACGAGTAAAGGGTGTGCATTTTTCGCTATGTGGGGCGACGTCTCCCGTGTGGGAAGGATTCTGCCTGTGAACATCGCATTTAGCCCCATTGGTTTTTTATGGAATTACTTTGCCACATTCCGGATAAACCGTTCGAGCATGGCCGCGATCTCGGCGCGGGTAGCGGCGCCCTGCGGATTCAGTCTGCCTTTCGTGTCGCCCTTGACAATGCCAGCGCCGCAGGCCCACTGCATCGCGGTGTAAGCGTAATCCGATATGGAAAGCGCGTCGCTGTATGACAGAATATTCGTATCCTCGCCGGCGGAAACGTTGTAGTCCTTGAATTTGGCGTAGTTATACAGCATCACCGCAAGCTGTTCGCGCGTTATTCCCTTATCGGGGGCGAATAGCCCGCCGCCAACGCCGCTTACGATGCTGTTTGCCGCCGCCCAGCCTGCGGCGCTCTCGTACCATGCGCCGGACAAGACATCTGAGAAGCTGTTCTTATGGCTCCCACTATCTCCGCTCAGCCGATGCAAAACGGTGACGAGCATCGCCCTTGTCGCGCCGATATCCGGGCTGAACTTGCCGTTTCCGGTGCCAGTGACAATTCTTCTCGCCGCGATGAAGTTAACCGCATCATGATGCCATTCGGCCGCTGGCACATCGCCGAAGCTCACCGGGTTATAGGTC
>NZ_BBCE01000033.1 GCF_001311885.1 Syntrophomonas palmitatica JCM 14374
GGGAAGAAATGGGATTTTGCCAACGATATAGTGACGGAGGACATGACACTCTACGCATGGTGGGGTGTACGTCTAGAGTTATCCAGTGATTCGTCCATACACATACAGCGGCCTAGCTGGCCGTATATTACCGGGCCGGATACTATCGACCTTACGGAAGGCGACAGCAAAGACCAGGCGTATACCTTCGGCGGCTACCCGATGCCGACCTGCGGCATCAGCACGGATAAACCCAATACAGCCAACGCGACCTTTGCCGGGACTACGCTGACCATTCCGGCAGGCCTCAGTGCCGGCTCGTATGAAGTGACGCTTTTTGCCACCAATTCGGAAGGCACGAAAACCAAAACCATTACCGTGAACGTGAGCCCGGCCACGACTCCGACTTCGCCGACCATCGATGGGCCGGATACCATCGACCTTACGGAAGGCGACAGCAAAGACCAGGCGTATACCTTCGGCGGCTGCCCGATGCCGACCTGCGGCATCAGCACGGATAAACCCAATACAGCCAACGCGACCTTTGCCGGGACTACGCTGACCATTCCGGCAGGCCTCAGTGCCGGCTCGTATGAAGTAACACTTTATGCCACCAATTCGGAAGGCACGAAAACCAAAACCATTACCGTGAACGTGAGCCCGGCCGCGACTTCGCCGACCATCGATGGGCCGGATACTATCAATCTTCTGGAAGGCTATGGCAGCAAAGACCAGGCGTATACCTTCGGCGGCTCCCCGGCGCCGACCTACGGCATCAGCACGGATAAACCCAATACCGCCAACGCGACCTTTGCCGGGACTACGCTGACCATTCCGTCCGGCCTCAATGAAGGAACGTATACAGTTACGCTCACTGCAACCAATTCGGCCGGCACAATGCCCAAAACCATCACCGTGAATGTTTATCCCATGATAACAATCAACTTCGTCACAGATATAGAGTTTCGCCTGTCGAGTGATGATAATAAAATTGTTGCGTCCGGCGGTGCGGGAGGCCCATATACATTCACTCTCGCTTCGGGCGCCATGCCGGGCGAGCTTATTCTCAACAGTGACGGTACAATTACCGGTACGGCAGCCACGGGAGTTTATGCGCCTGTGACTGTGAGGGTAACAGATCGTCTCGGAAATTATATAACGACAAACGTACTGGCAGTTAAAGTTATCGATTAGAATTTCAGGTATTGACCAATATATTTAGTCCAATTCTAATCAAGCAGGAGGTATTTACATGCAAGGGAAGAAACTTATATCCGCTCTGATATGCACGGCTCTGTTCTTTTCATTGTTTTCTACAGCACAAGCGGCAGTTCCCGTAACAGGTATTCCCGTTTCAACCGGGGGGTCCGGCCATAGCCTTGCGATAATGAATGACGGAACGCTTTGGGGCTGGGGATATAATTATCAGTATCAGCTTGGCAACAGTACCGGCGACAACCTTGCCACACCTGTTAAAATCATGGATGACGCAGTATCCGTGGCAGCCGGGTCAATGCACAGCCTGGCGGTAAAATCCGACGGAAGCCTTTTGGGATGGGGCAGTAACACCTATGGGCAGCTCGGTTTAAGCCGGGAGGGGCAAACGTCTGATATGAACGGCTCCGTCAAGGAATATTACAGCGAAACGCCTAATAAAATCATGGACGGCGCGGCTTCGGTCGCGGCAAACGGTGTTTATTCCTATGTCATCAAGAATGACGGGACGCTTTGGGCCTTCGGGGGCGATAAGAAAAGCGGGGAGTATCTGATCGGCGACGGTACAGTGTCACAACCCAAACCCGTCAAAGTAATGGACAATGTTGTACTCGTTTCAGCCGGAGGGTCAAACATACTGGCGTTAAAAGCGGACGAAGCCTTTTCATGTGGGGAGACAACGCTTCCGGTGAAATTGGCGACGGGACAACAATGGCGCATACTAAGCCCGTAAAAGTTATGGACGAGGTAGTAACAGCAGCAGAGGGTACTTTTCATACGCTGGCGGTAAAAAAAGACGGTTCGCTCTGGGCATGGGGGAGCAACTATGGCGGAGGATTGGGTGACGGTACGAATAAAGACAGCACAGTGCCTGTAAAGATCATGGAGGATGTAGTTTCGGTCGCCGCAGGCACCTGTCACAGCCTGGCTATAAAAAAGGACGGCAGCCTTTGGTCATGGGGACAGGGGGTAAAAGGTTTCGCAGAAAAAAAAGGATATAATTGTACGCCTGAAAAAATACTGGATAATGTCGTTTATGTTTCCTCAAAGCAGCACACCAACTACGCAGTCAAAGCCGACGGCAGTTTATGGGCATGGGGTGACGAAATAAACCTGGGCAGCATCTATTCATCCCCCTTCCCGAGGGAAGCCATGAACAAGGTCAAAACGCCCTCACAGTTAAACCTGCTGCCTGCTTCATCTAAAACAACAGAAGCTATGAATAAGGCCGAAGCGCCCTCCTTGGCAGTAAAGCCCGCCGCAGGCAAGGTCTTAATGAACGGGAGAGCAATGACCCTTGAAGCTTATACCATCAATGACAACAACTACTTCAAACTCAGAGATATCGCCATGGCCTTAAACGGTACCGAAAAACAATTTGAAGTAAGCTGGGACGGGACCAACAACACTTTCAGCCTCACGGCCAATAAGGCGTACACGCCCGCCGGCGGAGAACTATCAGTATCAGAAACGCCAATCCAAAAGGCAGCGGTAATAACCGGCTCAAGAATATATCTGGACGGCCGGGAGATTCAGCTTGCTGCATACAACATAGGCGGGTATAACTATTTCAAGCTGCGGGATATTGCCAAAGCTCTTGATTTCAGTGTGGCCTGGGATGAAAAAACAGGTACAATCAGTATTGATACCTCCAAAACATATGATGCAGAAGCGGGCAGCGGAACAACAGGAGATTAAAAAATATACCGTTCGGTAGATACCGGAATCAAAAATCATCCTCCATACTTATTAGTATGGGGGATTTTTTAATGTGCAGGAAAGTATACTTTCCGTTAGGTTTGTGGATAAGTGTTAACGAGGCGCGGCAGGCCGCTCCAGGGGGTATCGCCAGCGGCAGCGCCGCCGCCCTGTCATTGCTGCAAAACCGGCGAAAGATTGCTTCGCTGTGCTCGCAATGACACAATAAAGGATTACCTTCGGGAACAACCTTACTGTCGTTGCGAGGAGCACAGCGACGCGTCAATCTAAAACGATAACCATGATCGCCCGGAAGGCGGATTCGTTCTGCCCGAAACGTCCTCCAAATCCGGAAGGGGGTTTCACTGGATGAGTAATATACTCAAGGTTACGCCCAATGATGACTATACCCTGCTGGTGGAATTCGAGCGCGGCAACAAGATCATCTTCAATATGAAAGAGCTGATCAGGACCCTGCCTTTCTCCAGTCTGGAAGATTTAAGCCGCTTCAAGGATTTCACGCTGGAGGAAAAGGCCATATGCTGGCCCGGGCCGGTCCCGGGCGAAACAAGCATCATACCTCTGCTGCCGGGATGATAGCCCTGATATAACTATCCGATGAAATTTGACTGCATAAAGAGAGAAGAGGAGTGAGTAAAATGATCCTGACGCCCGGAACCAACCTGAAAAAGAAAATTCTGACCCTGCTATTGGCAGCGTTGCTGCTGTTCAGCCCTATTGCGCCGGGAAAAGCCCTCGCCGTCAACTCACTGACCGGGGCAACGCTGATCCGATCCGGTGACACTTTGATAGCAGATGGAACTACCAGCTGAGTAACGGTTATAAAGGCATAATCACGATTGTCCCCATCGCTTCTAAAGTAAAGGTGATTGGCTCTCCAGACGGCAAGACGCTGGCGGAGGTCAGCATTGTCATCGCCCCCAGGTCCAGGCCATTTGAACTTACCGTTGAGAACCTGAAACTCAGCGCGCCGGAGGGCAAATCCGCCATCGATTTTGGCAATGTGCCGGGCATCAACTATGACATTTGGCCCTTTAACAAAAGCAACGCTGACCAGCCCGCGCCTTACTCCCGTACGGACAAGCTGCTCGTCAGCGGCGTTTGCAGTCTGACCGGCGGCAGCGGGGGAGCCGGCGTACGTGTGGGTGACGGGGTACATTTGATTATTGATAAGGCAGCCAGCCTAAGCGACGCCAACGCCTGCCTGTCGGCCCTGGGTGGTGAAAAGGGTCCCGGTATCGGCGGAAACTCAGGATTTTTCAGCGGTTCTGTGAGCATTAACGGCGGCACTATTACCGCTACCGGCGGCTCCAACGGGGTAGGCCTCGGCGATCTGACCGGCGCCGTTACCATAAATGGCGGCGAGGTTACGGCCATAAGCCATGCAAAACACTGCCCGGGAATCGGCAATAGAGGTAATTTGGGAGGCATGTGGCTGAATGGACCTTCCTCAGTGCAACAACTTGCGGGAAACAGATCTTTGATTTTACCGGGAGAAACCATTGTTATCAACGGTGGCTCCGTTACAGCATCTGCCGACAACTACCCCGGTATATCCGCTATGAGCGGAATGAAGTATTATAGTTTTTCTTCCAAATTAACTGATTATCGACAGAATTTCTTAGGCAGACTGACCATCAACGGCGGTAAGGTTACAGCCCGCGGAAGCTCTGCAGATTATATAGATAACGCGGCTATCCAGGCAGCCGAATCGAGATCAACGGTGGAACCGTCAGCGCCATAAACGACCGGGGCGCCGGCTTAAGCGGAGTTTCCGCCGTGATCAACGGCGGCTTGGTGTTCGCCGTGGGCAACGCGCCTGTTGATTTATATCCAGACTTGTCCCCTTCTAAGATTCTGGGTGATCAGATAGATGAGATGACTAAAGCCTTGGCCGAAGGAGGAGCTCCGGAGGAGGCTGCAGAAGCCTTAGGTCAAGTCTTATCCTCTGGCCTTGGTATCCTTGATAGCCTATTTTCTTCCTCCGCCAAAGAAGAAGGGGGCGGCTCCGGCATTGTAGTCTTTCCAGGCGACAGCCTGACCATCAAGGACGGGATCGTAGTCGCCCAGGGCGGACCTGATTCAGCCGGTATCGGCAGGACCGGTATGGGATCATTGAAAGCAATTTACAGCATGTTTGGCGGCGGAAACATAGACCTTACTCCCGGACCAATCACCATCAGCGGCGGCTCCGTTTTTGCCACAGGCGGCAAAGACGCGGCAGGCCTGGGGGGCGGCGGGAAAATTTACGTCGATGGCAGACCCACGGTAATTGCAACCCGGGGCGGTGACACAGCCAAGGACGTTTGGGCCGAGCTTATTCAAGAACGTTCTTCTCTCGCTTGGTGCAGTTATCTCAGACTGGAAGTCAAAGATAAGAACAGCGGTAAACCCCTGGCGGGCAAAAAAGTAACCGTCGCAGGAGTACCCTATTTCAGCAATATGGATGGTGTAATCGGCTGCTTCGTACCCCGGCCGTTTTTGCTAAGTCGCGGATACGGTCCTATCAAGATTTCGGCAATAGCCCTCGCCCCTCCAGGTTTTCCGGGTGGATCCACGGAAATCACTTCCCAGGAAAATAGTATAAGGGCGACCATTGAACTGGATTTCCCCCTGAAGAATATAACCCTGCAAGGAGTAAGCGGCGATAGTTCCGCTGACATACCCCTGCAGCTCACTCCGGCCTTCGACCCGCTGCAGACAAACTACGCCCTGTATGTAGAAAACAGCGTCAAAAGCGTGAAAGTAACCCCAGAAAAAGTGGCCGGCGATGCTGTTACAACCGTTCAGGTTAATGGTACCGCGGTGAAAGCGGGAGAAGCAGCCGAAGTCCCCCTGCAGTTCGGCGAAAACAACATCCTGGTGACGGTATCCCTTCCGGCTGAGGAGTGGGCTCCCGGAGCGACTCCCGTACAAAAACAGTACTCGATTAAAGTCAACCGGGCCAATATGAAAATCACACCGAAG
>NZ_BBCE01000034.1 GCF_001311885.1 Syntrophomonas palmitatica JCM 14374
GTCCGGTGCGATTTTCGGTGTGCTGGCTATTAAATCTTTGATCGATACCTTAAGGGGGGAACTGAAATAAGATCGATTACCAGTGCCTTCAACGCTCTGTACATAATACTCATATATGTCGTTAAGGTCACAGCCGCGTTCGATATAACTCGTATATTTAGTCCGGGCTCGTTCCTGCGGATCAAGAGAATATATTGGCGATTTATGCTTGATATCGTAACGGTAGATAATATATTCCTTAATTGGTTCTATTATTTTAATCCTACCATCCTTATTTGTTCTTATTACCCTGGGTTCTGGCGCCGACCAGCTAAGTTTTAAATCAACTTCGGAGTTTGTTTGATTCCCCAGAACGGCTTTTAAGTCCGTTGGCGTTGATGGTATTTCTTCCATAGCCACTGAATCCGTATTAACAATATCGGATGGAGCGGAAAAGCCGGTGGGATACGCAGCCTTTACGAAGTATTCGTAAATAGAGCCATACTTCAGCTCCTTATCGGTAAATGTCAGATCGGTTGTAGAACCTGCTAGGGCGGATTCATTTGATATTGCCATTCCTGAGGAAAAGACGAGTTTGGGGTTATGGCCGGTCTCTCTGCGATATATATCATATCTAATCTTATAGCCATCTGGAACTATTTGCAGCGGGGCTTTCCAGGACAGCGTGCAAGTGGTTGGGGTCCGCCGGGTGATCTTCATATCTCGTGGTTTGTCTAAGTAGGCAGTTCCTACAGAAATATACCAGGTTTTCAACTGTTTATGACGGATTACTAATGTCCCGCTGTCCGGCGTTACATGGTTTACCCCCAGCTGCAGGGGCTGAAAACCGGTGGCGGTTTCCACACTGTAATCGTTAACCTCGCCGGAAACAATTCCGTATTCGTAGTCCTTGACGGGGAAGGTTTTATGTATCGGATCCAGGGTAAGCGTATAGTCGTCGGGATTAAACACAAAAAAACTCTGCATATCCTTCAGGGACAGTTGGGAATAAAAATTCTCTGCTGGAATGCGTTTATTAATTCTAACTCCTCCATAATAGGAACTGATATCAATTGAAATCGCCCCAATTTTTTCATTGGGTTCCATGCGCATTTTCCCGATATAAAGGGTGAAAGGAACCATTTCGCCTTTTTGGCTCCCTTTTATGTATTTTAAACCAGGGTCCTCCCCATAAAGCCTATTATCATAAAAACCATGGGCAGCACCCCATTTTCCAAAGCCCATAGCTCTTTTTTGGTAATTAATGTAAGAATCAAAAAGAATATCCAAACCCTTTGTTTGGAGATCGAAAAATAAATCACTCTCATATGGCACTTTAAAATAACCGCTGACCTCCCCCCATACATAACAGTTATGAGCCTCAGACATCGAAGTTAAATTATCTGCCAGCAGCCATTTATCCGCCTTATATGAATCGACCGAAAAAGGTTCAGATCCCAGGCAAACAGAGCGGTCGCGATCATGGTAAGCCTTGTTCGACTGCTCATAAAAAATCTGCTCGGCAACTTTCTTGAGATAAGTCCACGCAAAAGTATTATACAAAAAAGAAAGCCTGCTGTAAGGATTTGTATCGCCCGAGGTTGTAGAATCGTTAAACCGCATGGCACTGTACCAGGTGATGGTCAATCCTCCTGGCTTGCTTTCCAGGTCTTTATACAGGGTGTCTCTCAGGCTGGCAGCTGGGTGGTCATAGGCAGCAGCGTCAGTGTTAATAATATACAGAGTATCACGCTTAATAATCGTTTGGCTTGCAAATCGTTTCCTCCTTCTTAACCCCTTATGGTAAACAGCATGTTGTCCACCGTCAGGCGCAGGGGCATGATGCTTTTTTCGCCCGGGACCGGCTCGGGCCAGCATATGGCCTTTTCCTCCACCGTGATGTCCTTGAAGCGGCTTAAATCCTCCAGACTGGAAAAAGGCAGGGTCCTGATCATCTCTTTCATGTCGAAGATGATCTTGTTGCCGTGCTCGAATTCCACCAGCAGGGTATAGTCATCATTGGGCGTGACCTTGAGTATTTTACTCACCGAGTGAAACCCCCTTCCGGATTTGGAGGACATTTCGGGCAGAACAAATTTGCCTTCCGGGCGATCAGGGTTATCGTTTTAGATTGCCGCTTCGCTGTGCTCCTCGCAACGACAGTAAGGTTGTTCCTGAAGGTAATCCTTTATTGTGTCATTGCGAGCACAGCGAAGCAATCTTTCCCCGGTTTTTTAGCAATGACAGGGCGGCGGCGCTGCCGCTGGCGATACCCCCTGGAGCAGCCTGCCCGCCCCTCGTGCGCACTTATCCACAGCCTAACGGAAAGCATACTTTTCTGCACATTAAAAAATCCCCCATACTAATAAGTATGGGGGATAATTTTTGATTCCGGTATCTACCGAACGGTATATTTTTGCACGAAAATTATAACGAGGCAATAAATAATATCTGCCGCATCGTTGAAACTTCGATTAAGGAAAGGAAATTTTTTCAACCGAAAGACTTTTTTTGAATCAGGTCGTTATAACAGCTTCAGCTTTTGCGCCTTTTTTATGGCCGCCGTCCTGCCGCCGACCTCCAGCTTCAGGTAGATATTATGCAGATGGGTCTGCACGGTGCCCGCGGCAACACAAAGTTTTTCGGCAATCTCATTCCTCTTGAAGCCTTCCGCGGCCAGGGTAAGAATTTCAAGCTCCCTTGCCGACAGGAAAGCCGTGCTCTGGGCGGCGTGTTTCAAACTCTCCAAATACTGCCCGCAGGCGGAAAGTACCTCCTTGATGTATGCGTCCCGTAAATCAGTATGGGCCATGTGCCTGACCATGTCTATGACGGCGGGCGCATATTCAGCGAAGAGCAGGATGATGTGATCCTCCCGCGCCATGTCGAAGGCTTTCCGAAGAGCGGCGCAGCCTTGCTCCATGCCGTAAAGCTCATATTTTGCCGCCGCCCTGAAAATCTGATTGTGCAGAAAACCGAGCTGGTTGTGGAAGATGGAGAAATAGCGAGCAAATTCATCAGTGAGTATTTCGAGCTTGATATAATTCCTGGCGAGCAAAAGCGCCTTGCCGTAGACGATATAGTTGAAACCCAGGCCCTGGTAAAAAAAGTGCGCGGGGGACATATCTCCGGTTTGCAGCCAGGGGGGGATGCCGTCGAGCCGGGTGAGGCAGCCGTAAACGTATCCTTCCACGATGTCGAGCCCAGTGTTGTAATAGATATTGTTCGCTTGCGTCACATCCTGCCTTAGCTGCTGCAGAAGCTCCAATGCTTCGTCAACCTTCCCCTGATACAGATACAGCCTGATTAAAGCAAAATAAGCGCAGATCATAAGACCGACCTGTTCCCTGGTCTGCGCTTTGTAAATGGCTTTGAGGGCATTAAGCTCCGCCGCCTGCCAGTCGCCGGTTTCCAGGGCGTATTCGGCCAGAGCCACATAGTCGCAGCCGATACCGCAGCCGTCAGCCAGCTCGGCAAAAATCGGAAAATCCGATGCCATGAGCTCCGTGATTTCTTTTAGGCTGCCCGGCTCCCTGTAACAGGTATACAGAAAATAGGGAGAACCCAGGGTGAACTCAGCCTCCCGCTTTTGCAGACAGGAAATATCGCCGTTAAGCAGGCGCTGTGCCTCCTTTATGCAAGCGGCTATTTCCTTGGCGTCATTGAACACGGCAAAAATCCGAGTAAGATAAAGTTCCGCGAGGACGCGGTCTCTGCCGTGCGGGATGGAGCCTTCCGCCTGCTCGCAAGCCTCCTGCAGCTCATTTAAACGCCTCACGCCATCCTGAAAAGCGCCGGGATCGCCGTTGGTCAAAATGATGGCGATGTATTGCAAATAAGCCAGCGGATATTTAAGAAGCATCTCGCGGGGCAATGCGGCGAACAGGTCTAAAACGCCGTCAAAAGTGGCGGCATCGCTGGTGACTGTATCCTCATTGTCCAGCAGCGCGAGGATGCGCTCCGTCTCACCCGCGCGGCAGAGATAGCCGTATGCGGTTCTATATTCCCTGCGCGCCAGGTGCCATTCGCCAAGCCGCCGATAGAGCATGGCACATTCTTCTTCGTCCTTCTGCTTGCCCCGCAGGAAATCCAGCAGCACGTTATGGATTTTATAGACCCCCGCTGCCTCGTCGAAGGTAACAAATGCGTTTTCGCGGCGCAGCTTTTTAAGGGTCTCCTCCGATTTTCCTTCCTGCGTTACAAACATGGCCTGCTCCACTGTGAAGCTGTCCATTATGGAAAGACGCAGCAAAAACCTTTGGATGCGCTCGTCATATGCCTTATAGAGCACCTTCTCCACCAGCTCGTTGATAGCGCCGTTTCGGTCTACAGGGATGCCCCGTTCCATACCGAGCATGATAAGGTAAATCAATGATATCCAACCGCCCGTGTAATCGGCGATTTTACTTATCTCGCTCTCGCCGGCCATGAAGCCCATCAGGGCGCAATAATCCCGAATTTCACTGTCAGTAAACCGCAGCGTATTCTGAGACACGACATTGCACAGCCCTTTTACAGAAAGCTCGGTGATGTCAAGATTCGTCGTATCGCGAGTCAATATGACAATGTGAAAATCGTCCGGCATTTCCATTACAAAGCGCCTGAAAAGCGCGGTCACGCGCATACTTCTGGTAAGGTGGAAATCGTCGATAACAAGAGTGGTATCGGGTTTGTAATCCATCTCATTGAGGATGGAAATAGCCATGGCTGTCTGCGGTGTGTCGGAAGGAACACCGAGCTTTTTAAGGCTGATTTCCGCTACCTCGTCAAATTTACCGATTTCGGCCGTCAGCCTTTCCCAGAACCACGACGAAGTGTCATCTTCGGACAAAAAGGAAGTCCATATAACAGGCACGCCTTTTAAAGCAAGGAATTCACGCACTGCCGTGGTTTTACCGTAACCAATGGGGGCCTCCACAATTGTCAGCGGATATTCGAAGATGCTTTCCAAAATGCGGTTGACCCGCTCGCGCTTGAGATTTTTGAGTTTTTTTATTGCGTGCAACTCCTTTCCGGCATATTGGTTATATAAATCCATCGTCTATAATGAAAAATAGTTTAGTGTCATCAGCACAAATACATGAGGATATTTCGGTGTCAAGGGGAGGGTGTCAAGGGGACGGTTCTCTTGACACTTTTTATCTTAAAAGCTTAAGATGAACAAAGCTATTGTTTGGTCAAAGGAGGC
>NZ_BBCE01000035.1 GCF_001311885.1 Syntrophomonas palmitatica JCM 14374
GTAATCTTCCAGTAATTATGACGAGTCATAATAAAACACATGATACTCATAGTTAAGATTAGAATTACGGTATGAACTCCATACCAGATTGGTAGCTTATGTACCAAATGAGATATGAACGCCGCTATTACAGCAACTTCAAATGTTTGCTTAGAATTAATTGTTAAACCGAATAATGCAAAACCTAAAATAATAATAAGATAGGCTTGGGGTAAACTGAAAAATAGGCTTACGTACCAAGGTAGAGCCTGCAAAGGCAGCACCGCCTTTCTTGAGCTGCTGAATCAAAAACTCTGTGCCGCATAACCTTTCGCAAAATTGTCTGCGTTAAAATCAATATGTTTCTGCTTTATTATTCATAATCTGAAAACCGTATTTCTTAACCAGATGGTACAGAATCACCATAATTATTGGTTCAGGTATATATATCAGAACCACCAACCACGGCCTGGACGGCAAGTCCATGACTGTGGTATGGCTTGCTGTAAATGACAAAGGCACGTAAACGCTTTGCAATGCTGCCGCAACAATTGTGCCTGCCAGTATCGCGGCCATTATCTTCAATAAGCCATGACGGGTTAAAATATAACAGGCAGCAACCGATACAGTAACGAAAAACAGGGTATGAAAACCAAACCAGAGCGGATATTGGTGTATAAAGTGCGAAAATAATGCATCCACAACCGCAACCAGCAATGCTTTGGAAACGCTGATGGATAAACCGCACAAGGCAAAGCCCAGAATAATGATCAGATAAGACTGCGGCAAGCTTACCAGCAAGGACACAAACCAGGTTGAGGATATATGTGCGCCACAGCCCAATCACCTTCCAAATATTGATTATTGCAACTCCTTTCTACAAACATTTGTAAATTCCTCTAATAATTACTTGACAAATTGTCACAAAACCCGCAAATAAATATTATCGCCCTTAGCCAACGCAAATGCCGAAACTACTTGCATTATAGAGGCTGGAAAGCTGAAGAAGGTTTGCGTCCCCGGGCGTTTATTGCCAATATGCAAACACATTCGACCGCAGTTATTAAAATATCTATCTTTTCGCAGGCAGAAAGTCGGAAAAAACTTTAATGGTTCATGTCCGGGAAAGAAGGAATATATGAAGCCTTGGCGGGGAAGGCTAAACGACCGGAGGCCACAACCAGGGATGAAAATGATAAGGGGTGAGGGAGTGTGGTAATTTAAAACGTCTTATTTCAAATCTTTGCAGTTATAATCCATCTGCCTCAATCTGCGTTTAAATTTACTGCGCGTCAAATCTAAAGCCGCAGAGGTGAAGTGGTATAGTCGAGCAAACCTCGGCGCTGGCTGGAATCAGGATAGAGCATGGTATAAACATCCGTTGTCATACGATCAAGGACGGCCATAGCAGCAGATTGCGGTTCGGCCTGGTTTTCACAATATGCCTTGAAATCGCTGCCCCGGTTTAGCATTTTTATACAGGATTTATTTTTCATCTCTTGAAGGATTTTTTGCCCTTTTGCAGAAAAACCTAAAAGATGTATGTATTGAGGTCCGCAATTGTCAAAGTTAAGTATTTGTTGGGTCGTTATGGAGAAAAGTATATATAAAAGGCTGCGCTGGATACGGGTCAGGTTGTAGCGCTTTGATTTTACCATAGATTGAAGTTCGTCAAGTTTTCCTGTGGTCATGGATGCTTCTATAAAGCGGTTTTCCAGACCTTCGGTAATTTCATATATTTCTTTAAGTTCCAGCCGTGAAAACATACGGAGCTTTGTTATCACAATTTGTTCAAGTGTCCGGGATTCGACCGGGGCGCGTCCTTCATCCACTTCGCGCTTTAAAACAGACCAACTGCTCTCAGGCATGGTTGTGATTAATTGATTAAACATTCCGTTATGCCGGAGGGCATAACGGATAGCGGTGGCACTTGCATAAGGAGCAATACTCAGATCGTGATAAGAAGAGCCCTGGCGTAGGATTGGCAGCGGCAGGATAGCATTTTTTCCTGCATAATAACACGCAGGTATTCGATGGCCAGGATATTATTGGAGCCCAGCAGCAATTGATTGAGTTCAGTTTCGCGGATATTGAGATAAGTTTGCAGTGACCGGGAACGAGCCAGCGGATAACTCAGGCCTCTGCTCAGATGTCTTTTGAGCAAAATCTTATAATCCTCGGGTTCATTATTAAGAACGTTGGCTAATGTTTTCAAGAGCGGGAGAGTGTTGTTTTCACAGCCAAAAGCCAGGTGGCTGACTACGCCGGTACGGTTTAGTAATTCCAGAGCGCCCCTGGCAAAATAGTAAGCGCTGCGTACAGCAAAACAAAAGGGCAGTTCGATAACAATATCGACGCCATTTTGAAGGGCCATCTCAGTCCGGGCCCATTTGCTGCAAATGCTGGTTCTCCGCGCTGTACAAAGCTGCCGCTCATAACAACGATTACAGCTTCAAAATCATAATACTTTTTTGCCTGTTCAATTAAATACAGGTGACCATTATGAAAAGGATTATATTCGGCTATTATCGCCAGGACCGACATAACGGGGACTCCTTCTGTTCTGGTTGGTATTATAAATCTTACCACTATAACACTAGTTTGTGCTAAAATTAACGAAGTGATTAACGGGTGCACAGACCAGTCTGCTGCGAGGGGGTGACGGGTACTTACTGGTTTTGCAGCTAGAGCAAATTTTTGGCCATCTGGTATTGGTCCTTCAACCACCAGTATTTAATGGACGGAAGAAGGCCTAGCAATTACGATATTTTAAAACATCTGATTAGGAGGTATAAGAATGAGTTTGTTGGAAGAAATCAGAGCCAAAGCCGCAGCTAAATGCCCCGCGGTCGTACTGCCCGAAGGAACGGAAGAAAGAACCCTTAAAGCTATCAAGGGCATCGTAACCAATAAGTTAGCCCGTCCTATTCTGCTGGGTGATGTTGGAGCAGTAAAGGATATGGCAGCAAAGGTCGGAGCTGATTTAACCGGTGCTGAAATCGTTGACCCGGCCAAGGCTCCATATTTTGACGACTATGTACAGGCATTTTATGAGATGCGCAAGGACAAGGGCGTTGACCTGGACAAGGCCAAAAAGAGCATGTTAGATCCTTTATTCTTCGCTTCCATGATGGTCAAGATGGGTCAGGCGGATGGTGAAGTAGCCGGCGCTGAGAACACCACCGGCAATGTGCTGCGTCCCGCTCTGCAGATCATTAAGACTGCTCCCGGCATTCCCGCCGTATCTGGCTCCTTCATAATGATCGTTCCCAACTGTGAGTATGGTGATGCAGGCACCTTCGTTTTTGCTGACTGCGCCGTAACCATCGATCCCAAGCCTGAAGAACTTGCCGCTTTCGCCAAGGCTTCTGTTATCACCGCGACAGAGCTTTGCGGAATGAAAGATCCCAAGGTCGGCATGCTTTCTTTCTCCACCAAGGGCAGCGCCAGCCACGCTATGGTAGATAAGGTTGTTGAAGCCACCAGAATCGCCAAGGAAAAATATCCGGAACTCAAAGTAGATGGCGAACTGCAGTTTGATGCGGCTATTGTTCCCAGCGTAGGCGCATCCAAGGCCCCTGGCAGCGATATAGCCGGCAAAGCCAATGTTCTCATCTTCCCAGATATAAACGCGGGTAACATAGGTTACAAGCTGGTTCAACGGACTGCAAAAGCTGAAGCTATCGGACCGCTGCTGCAGGGACTTGCCAAACCGGTCAACGATCTGTCCCGCGGCTGCAGTGTAACTGACGTAGAAAACGTAGTGGCCATAGTTGCCGTAAGAGCATAAGGCGGGGGTATATATCTCAACCTTTAAATAAACTTGTAAATATTTTGAGGAGGTATGTTTTGTAATGAAGGTTCTGGTCGTAAATGCTGGTAGTTCATCAATCAAGTACCAGGTGGTCGATATGACTAATGAATCAGTCCTGGCTCAGGGTCTGGTTGACCGCGTGGGTATTCCCGGCACCACTTTGGAACACAAACCCGAAGGCAAGGACAAGGTGTTAATTAAGAAGGACCTGCCCGACCATACTGCCGGTATGAAACTCGTACTCGAAGTGCTGGTTAACCCCGAATATGGCGTAATTAAAGATATGAGCGAAATCGGCGCCGTAGGACACCGCGTGGTTCATGGCGGCGAAGATTTTGCCGAATCGGTAGTTATTGATGACAAGGTTAAGAAGGTTATCAAAGACTGCTTTGACATCGCTCCCCTGCACAATCCTCCCAACCTTATGGGAATTGACGCCTGTCAGGAACTGATGCCCAATGTTAAGCACGTTGCGGTTTTCGATACTGCTTTCCATCAGACCATGGAACCCTCCAATTTCCTGTATGCGCTTCCCTACGAAGTATATGAAAAATATCGGGTAAGAAGGTATGGTTTCCATGGAACCTCACACTTCTACGTATCCCATCGCGCTGCAGAAATGCTCGGCAAACCCTTTGACCAGTGCAAAATTATTACCCTGCATCTCGGCAATGGCGCCAGCATGGCCGCTATCAAAGATGGAAAAGTGATGGATACCACCATGGGCTTCACTCCTCTGGAAGGCTTGGTCATGGGCACCCGTTCCGGGGATATCGACCCCGCTATAGTCTTCTTCCTGATGGATAAACTGGCCCTGAACACCACTGAAGCCAACAACTATTTCAATAAGAAAGCCGGCATGTTAGGACTTTCCGGTGTTTCCAACGACTTGAGAGACATTCTGGAAGCTGCTGAATCCGGCAACGAAAGAGCTAAAATCGCCCTCGATGTTTACTACAACAGGGTCAAGGGTTACATCGGCAATTACATGGCCAAACTAAATGGCTGTGATTGCATCGTATTTACCGCCGGTGTTGGCGAGAACGGCATTGACATCCGTGAAAACGTTTGCGCAGACCTGGATTACCTGGGAATCAAGATGGACGTTGAAAAGAACAAAGTTCGCGGCAAGGAAGTCGATGTTGCTACTGCCGATTCCAAAGTGCGCATCTTCATCATTCCCACCAATGAAGAACTGGTCATTGCCAGAGACACATATCGCCTGGCCCAGTAATTTTGGTTATATCCTGAGGCGGGATTTATCCCGCCTCTTTAAGTTTTCATAATCGTATTAAGGCCTGTACAC
>NZ_BBCE01000036.1 GCF_001311885.1 Syntrophomonas palmitatica JCM 14374
CCAGATAAATAACTGTGAAGCCAAAATCATCTTTGTTCTGGAGGAGCAATATAATTTAATTTATCCACTGATGGACCAACTGCCAACCGTTAAAGAAATAATATTGGTAGGGAAGAGCCAGGACGAGAAGGTTTTGACTTACGAACAGATGATAACGCAGGGACGGACCAACGAACTACTAGTAGAGCCTGATCCAGAAGATATCCATTTGTTGTTTTACACCTCCGGCACGACTGGGAAACCAAAAGGAGCAGTGCGGACTAATTATTGTAATTATAACATGGGTGTTTCTACTATTGCCGAACTGGGTATTAACAGAAATGATTCGCTGTTTGTCACTGCTCCCATGTATGCAGCCGCAACTGCCGGATATTTATATGCCACTTTAATGGCCGGAGGGACCCTGTGTATAGCACCATCATTTCTACCTGAGGAAAGCCTGCGGCTAATAGATTTATTTAAAACCACCTTTGTTTTTATGGTGCCGATAATGTATGATTGGGTATTTTCGCTGCCGCCAGAAATACAGAGTAAATATGATCTTTCTTCGGTGCGAATCGCAACTGCCTGTGGTGCGCCTATGCATTCGCATATATTTAAAAAGATGCAAGACGGCTTCAAAAACGCCCGTTGCTTTAATATGTTGGGCTGTTCAGAGTTAGGATTTGTAACCATCATTTCGGTAGAGGAATGGTTTGGCTTGCATAAAGAGGGCAGTATCGGCAAAGGCACCTTCGATATGGACCTAAAGATTATGGATCAAATGGGCAATGAATTGCCGAGAGGTGAGATTGGCCTTCTCTATGCCCGCAGTCCACAGACCTTTAACGGCTATTGGCATAATGAGCAGGGCACAAAAGAATCTTTTCTGGATGAACAGTGGGGAACTGTAGGCGATATGGCTCGTATGGATGAAGACGGATATATCTATCTGGTCGACCGTGCCAATGATATGATCGTTAGTGGCGGCACTAATGTCTATCCAGCTGAGGTGGAAAATGTTATCCTGCAAATGGAGGGTATAGCTGATGTAGGTGTAATTGGCGTCCCGGATGAAAAATGGGGAGAACAGGTTAAGGCTATTGTTGTACTAAAGCCAGGTTATAAAGTCAGTGATGAAGAGATTATAAATCATTGCCGACAATACCTGGCCGGATTTAAGGTACCTAAGAGCGTAGATTATATAGACATCATTCCTCGTAATGTAGTTGGAAAAATGCTAAAAAAAGACCTTCGCAAGCCATACTGGAAGGTAAGGACACATTCATTTCTTAACTAAAATTTTTTATAACAAGAATTGAAGTCAGTAGTTCATTGTATTACAGCACATCTTAATTATGTTTGAATAAATAGCTATATATTGATGCCCCGGCTGGGGCTTTTTATTTTGTTTTGGCAGAGATTTTAAAGCATTCACTTGTGTCAGTATTTAATAGAACAGAAAGCGTTTGGGATTAATACTATTTGTAAGCGGCAAAATAAAAGGGAGAAAAAATGGCCACTAAAAACGGAGAATATTTACCGTAATGTTCCATACCAGAAAAAATATAAGTTTTTCGGCCAGGAAACAAAAAAAACACTTTAGTTAACATAATGTTCATTATAGGAAGAATTAAAATTCGGCGGGGAAATGATAAATTCTGGTCAGTATATGCCACGATAAATATTCAAATACTAATTCCAGTATAGTGGAGAGGTATTATATATATGAAAAATGATCGCAAGAAAAATAATCAAGACCCTAATATCCAGATTATCGATTATCCTAAAACTATTGAGTACCCTGTTAATAATAGTGACAAAGAAACCAGGTCTAAAAAATAGGCTCCTTTGCGGGCCTATTTTATTTTCCTTATAATGGTATAATATGGAGGTGATAACTTGATGAAGGACAAAAATTATGTTAAGGATATGCCTGAATTACCCTTGAAACCGTATCCTGCAACTACTGATTATATTACCGACCGGGAGCGCAATGATTCAAAGCTCTCAAAAAAGAAATGATTTTATATCATTGTTACTTCAACTGCCGGTTAACTACCGGCAATTATTATTTTCTGTAAAATATTGCGTTATTAAATTACATTGCATCATTTTATTATTAATGGCTGTGTTATAGCTTGCAAAAATCCGTAAAGGATTAAAGGATTTACCTCGAATTTTAGGGAATTTAATAATTAGAACTAAACAATTATTTGAAAAGGAATATTTTCATGTATGTAGTCTATGGTTATGCTGAGCTACACTTTCCATACGCGAATTCTTTAAAAGATAAGCGCCAGCTTACGCAGGGAATTATAAATAGAATGAAAAAGCGTTTTAATATATCTCTTGCCGAAACAGGTTTTCATGATCTCTGGCAGCGTGCAAATATTGGTTTTTCTGTTGTAAGCAACCAACCAGCAGAACTCGACCATATTTTGGATGCCATTCGCAACGCCTTTCAATACTACTCTTCCGATATGGAATTGATTAATTTCACCTACGAATACCAGTCATTGTAAATCCCATCTCAACCATAATCTAACATCGTCATCGGGCAGGTATTGTGAGAAATTTTGTCGAAAAAAGGATTCGTTGTATTTATTGTTAGCCGCAAATTTATTAGGAAAGGATGATTAATTCTGCAAGAAAAAAGACAAACACCTATTGCCCGTATCATTGCGTTGCTGATCATTATTGTCATGATGGCTGTATTTATTGCCGATATGCTAATAACCCCAGCACAAGCAGCAAACCAGGTATCAACTAAAACATTGGCCGCAGGAACCCCATATGCTACTACAATGTACATTATTAAAAGCGGTAACCCAGGACCGGTAGTAATGGTTGTTGGAGGCGTCCATGGCAATGAAACCGCAGGGTATACTGCCGCTGATAAAATAAAAGATACGAATATAAAGTCTGGAACCTTATTGGTAATACCTAGAGCTAACAATAGAGCAATTGAACGTCATGTCAGGTACATAAGCGGAGAATATGATCTGAACCGCGCTTTTCCAGCTATAAGTTCCAGTAATGGCATAAACGTTCTTGCCAGGTCTATTTACATAACAGTCAAGGATTATGATGTCGATTGGCTTATCGATCTTCATGAGGGTTACGATTATTCTACTAATCGTTCTACAGATTCGGTAGGACAATCGCTTATCTACTATCCATATTCGGAGTCCAGCATCATGGCGAGTAAAATAGTCAAAAATCTGAATCAGGGCATTGCTTCTACATATCAAAAATTCCAACTGTTACGACTGCCTATAAAAGGAAGCCTTGCTCGCAGTACAGGTCAATACCTGGGCGTTAGAAGCATGATATTTGAAACCTGTTCCAAACCTGCGTTATCTTTAAGGGTGGATCGCCAACTTAAAGCGGTTAATACCTTGTTGTCCAATTTAGGAATGATATAGCTACATGTTAATACGCGTACGCCTGGCAGGACTAGAAACTGAAACATTGCCGATAGATAATGAACTGCCGCCGTTATTGTTGCTGCCGGCGTTAACATGCACCGAACGATTCACAGAGGTTCGGGGAATGTAATCATAATCGCCCATATTATTGTTTGCGGCCGGGCGGCGTCTAATCTGAGCATCGCTGCGATTGTTCAAAGGTTCAGCAGATACGTGTTCAAAGCCAGGATTATCATAATTGGCATCCTGGCTTTCATCATTATCTGGGCGGAAATTAGCAACATAATCTTTTTTACCGCCGCTGGAAATTTTCCAGACTTTTCGTATGTCATGTTTTTCATCCCAATATTCCCCGGATGCAATCATACGGGGAATAGCATTCAGCACTTCGCTGTATTCATCGTACATGGATGTTTTTTGTACATCCGACCATATTTCCGGAAACAATGGTTTAAAGTATTCGTGGTTGCCCTGGTAAAATGCCTGCTGCGCGATAGCATCATTAATAAAGTTCTTATCGAGGTATGGATAATTCGTAACTACTATCTTGGCTAAACATAGTACGGCTGCGGTAATTTCGCGGCTTACCAGCCAGCTTCCCGGAGTTCGATATTCAAAACCCCCATAACTTTTTATACGATATTCACTTAATAAACCGTACCTTTTCCGACGCCTCACTGCAGTGCGAGGGTCTTCCAGCAGGAATACCGGAACAGCCACATAATTATCCAGAGCCCGCATGAGTGCCGCGTCCAGTTTTATATTGCTGAAATGAATATGGCCTCCTATTGAGTAACCGGCAAATGGCTGACTTCCTGCCAGCCATTTCAGGTTGCGGTAGGGCGCCAGGCGGTAAGCCCTATCTAAAGCCAGCTTTATATTTTCGGTTAAAACCAAAGGATTATTAGAAGGAGATGGCCTTACTTCAGCACTGGTCTCTGCTGGCGATTAGGTACCCGAATATTATCACAGCCTATCATACCGTCTCGGGGGAAGAACTGCGAGGCCGATACCATCTTGCCGGTTTTAACATTGCTGAGCATGAACTCCGGGTCCGCTCCCAGCTTAACCTCTCTGTTTTTTATAGTTTCATCCAGATCATACATATAATTCAGCCGGTTTATTATTTCTATGAGGTCCTTATCGCGTACTTCAGGCGAAGGTTCGACATTTACCACCTTCAGTCTGCGGCGGGCTGTAAAATCTATATTAACCATACCCAAGTCCAAACCGGTTAATGATATTACACGACGAGCCATTTCCGCTACCTTGGTGTTTTCTATTTCTTTTATATATTTGGGCTTGGCGGCGGCCTTGTTATGACTTTGCAGTTTAATAGACAATACTTCGAGGTCGCAGACCAGAACTTGATAACTTCGTATAATGCCCTCCTCACCCCGCGGACCATTGGGAATGGAATTTACTGTCATCATGGTATAAAAATCTTCATCAACTAAACAATTTTTTATGGCTTTAGGGGTGTTTACCAGCCGCCGTGAATACCCTTGGGGGGCGGGAATATCAATGATAAGATGTTCAATATCAGTGATAGTTATTTTCCTGCTGCTGACATTATCCCAATTTTCCGCTGCCAGTTCGGCAATTTTTTCGGCAGTGTTATTATTTTCATAAACAATACTTAAATTCACCGGACATCATTCCTTTAGTTCTTATC
>NZ_BBCE01000037.1 GCF_001311885.1 Syntrophomonas palmitatica JCM 14374
GTTTCTTGTTGGTAGCGTTTATAGCCTGTGTAGTTGGTTATGTGGGTATAAATAAAATTCGGATAATAAATGACTCGAGTACCCGCTTGTATCAAGAAACTACAGATACCCAAAAACACCTGAACGCGGTTGAAGTTGCTTTTCAGGCCCGAAGGGTGCAGTTAAAGGATATGATTCTCAAAGATAACTCCGCGCAGAGACAGCAGAATCTGGAGATTATATCCGAACTTGATTCACGTTTGGAGGAAAATCTTCAAGCCATTGGTAAAAACCTAAAAAATAATGAATTGCGCAAATCTTATCAAGAACTGAACCGTACCTTTGAAGACTACGACATAATTCAGAAACAGTATATTCAACTGGTTATGGCTAATAAAATTGAAGAAAGCCGGGCAATAACGACCACCGGGAAAGGTGCAGAGGTAGCTAAAAGCATTGACTCACAATTTAAAAACCTCAACGAAAAAATTGCCCTTCAGGCCAAAAGAACAGCAGAAAACAACATGCGTATTACTCAACGTGCAGTCTACAATATGATATTACTTATCATTATTGCGGTTGCTATGGCCTTGGGTTTGGGCTGGTTTATTTCTCGAATGATAAGTAAACCGCTGCAGGAAATGGTAACAGCCGCTGATTTACTTGCCGTTGGTGATGTGAATGTTAAAATAACCAATAAAAATGAAGATGAAATTGGCATCCTGGCCAGATCATTCGCATCAGTCATTGAAAACATTCATACCCAGGCAGGGGTGGCTGAAAGAATAGCTGCCGGAAACCTTTCATTTGATATAAGTGTTCGCTCAGAAAATGATTTACTGGGACACAAATTACAAGAAATCAAAGATAATTTGCATAGGGTCATTGCAGAGATATTTAGTTTGGCTGATGCGGCTACTGTAGGAAGATTGAAAGAGAGAGCAGATACAGAAAATTACAGCGGTGAATACGCCAAAATAATTCGGGGGCTAAACGGTGTTATGGATGCTATGGCAGCTCCGGTAAATGAAACCCTGCAGGTAATGAAGGAAGCAGCACGCGGAAATCTTAATATAAAAATGACCGGAGAATATCAGGGAGATTATCTCCAGGTTAAAGAGGCTGTAAACGACACTCTCGAATCTTTAAACATGCTTCTGTGTGAAATTGACCATATCTCAGAACAGGTAGCGGCAGGAGCAGCCCAGGTAGCCGATGCCAGTCAATCGCTTTCCCAGGCTTCCACCGAACAGGCCAGTTCAGTTCAAGAAATCACATCTGCAATGAATGAAATAGCTGCCCAGACCCGGCAGAATGCGGTAAATGCCGCTCGGGCTAACGAAGCTGCCTCTACAGTTCAAGAAAACGCTGCTTACGGCAACCAGGAAATGCAGGAAATGCTGAAAGCCATGTCGGAAATCAATGAGGCCTCCAATAAGATATCCAAGATAATTAAGGTAATCGATGAAATTGCTTTTCAAACAAATATTTTGGCTCTGAATGCTGCTGTAGAAGCGGCTCGGGCGGGTCAACACGGCAAGGGCTTTGCAGTCGTGGCCGAAGAAGTCAGAAATCTGGCGGCCAGGAGCGCCAATGCTGCCAAAGAAACAACGGTAATGATTGAAGGCTCTATTAGTAAAGTGGAAATGGGAACCCGTATAGCTAATGAAACTGCAGAAGCCTTAGGCAGGATTACCACAGGGGTGACTACAGTAGCTGATCTCGTCAAAGAGATAGCATCAGCCTCAACCGACCAGGCTACTGCTATAGCTCAGATTAACCAGGGTGTTGCCGGAATATCCGATGTGACTCAAATGAATAACGCTAACGCCGAAGAAAGTGCAGCAGCCAGTGAGGAACTGGCCAGTCATGCTGAACTTCTAAAGGAAAGGGTTGGGAAATTCGCCCTAAACCACAATAGTTATGCCTCTAAAAATAGAACAGAGATGATTAAACAAACTTTAAAAACAGGGGCTGATTATAGAGGAGATGCACAGATAAGAATTGATCTGGGCAGAGAAGACTTCGGAAAATATTAATAATAACAGATAAGGCTGGTTTACCAGCCTTATCTGTTATGGTATAAATACGAAATTGCTCGTTTAACTCGGTCTGTGCATGCTTCACGTCCCAGCAGTTCCATAACCTCAAAAAGACCTGGGGTATTGGTTTTTCCTGACAGGGCCAAGCGAGTGGGATGAATAAGCTGGGCAGCTTTAAGATTCATTTTATCTGCCTCACTTCTTAAAGCGTTCTCCAGGTTGGCAGCATTAAAAGGATTGATTTCTTCTATTAAAGCCAATACGCGGATAAGAATCTCATTCGAATTGTCAGCAGCAAAATACTTACTGACCCCCTTTTCATCATATACTTCCGGAGCAAAAAAGAAATAGCTGGCCTCATTGAAAAACTCATCCAGGGTTTTCAATCGGTTTTGCAGCAATTTTACTACCTCTAAAATATATGTCCGGCTGAACTTGTTGAGATAATCTTGCTCTCGTCCATTGTGTGTAATCCATGCCAGCAGTCGTTCTGGATCTGCCTTACTCAAATAATGACCATTCATCCATTTTAGTTTCTCCAGGTCATAGATAGCGGCAGAACGTGATACATTATTAAGGTTAAAGCTCTGTGCCAGAGCCTGCAGACTCCAGAAGTCTGTATCTTCACCGCTGGACCAGCCCAAAAGGGCCAGATAATTAATTAAGGCTTCAGGAAGATAACCCTCATCCCTGAATTCTTGAACCGATGTTGCACCATGGCGTTTGGAAAGTTTGCTGCGATCAGGAGCCAAAATCATGGACACATGCGCAAACTCAGGAATATTAAAACCCAGGGCTTCATATAATAAGAGCTGTTTAGGGGTGTTTGAAAGGTGTTCTTCCGCCCTTATAACATGGCTGATTTTCATAGTGGCGTCATCAATAACCACCGCAAAATTGTAAGTTGGCCAACCATCTGATTTAACAATAATAAAATCGTCCAAAAGACGGTTTGAAAATTCCACCCGCCCACGAATTAAATCCTTAACCACCGTTGAACCACTTTCCGGCACCTTAATTCTTAAGACTGGACGTTTGCCCTCAGCTAGAAATGATTTTATTGTTTCATGGCTCAGACATCGGCATCTGCGTCATATTTATATTCAGTTTTATCTTGTTGAGCTTTTTCTCTTTGTAGTTTTAATTCTTCGGGTGAACAAAAACAGTAATAAGCCTTATCCTCTTCCAATAATTTTTGCGCGTAATCCTTATAGATATGCAGCCTTTCGCTTTGCCGATATGGACCATATAATCCTCCCCGCTCAGGTCCTTCATCCCAATCCAAGCCCAGCCAGGAAAGCCCTTCGATAATGCCCGATGCTGATTCGTCAGTAGAGCGGGTGACATCGGTATCTTCAAGGCGTAATATAAATTTTCCTCCCTGGCTGCGGGCAAAAAGCCAGTTAAAGAGCGCCGTACGCGCCCCGCCTATATGCAGGGTTCCGGTAGGACTGGGCGCAAAACGAACCCGGATTTCTTCCAAAGATATTCACTCCGTTTCATGCGTCTTAGCGATACTTCTATTAAAAAAGTCTATATCATTGCGGCTCTTTTTTCAAAAAAGCAGACAGAAAAAGATAGAAGTGTACACCTCCCAGCAATTTGTTTCATATATTTGTATCGTATGGGGGTGGGCAGATGCGTCAGGCAAGAGTTAAAGTAATCGGTCTGGGCATTTTATTTTTGGTTTTCATAATATTGATAATAATGGTGGATTTGAGAATCAAGGCCAGTGTTCTTGAGATTGCTAAATCAAGGGTGCAGGTTGGTGAAACTGAGAGGATTAACCGCATTGTAAATAATGAAGTGGTGTCACAAATCAGCTATGAAGATATTGTGCAGATTCACAAAGACAATGAAGGACGTATCGTGTTACTTCAGCCTAATACCATAGCTATGAATAAAATCATGTCCAGTACCGTAGCCGATATAGCAAGATCATTAACAGAACTCAGAGAAAACACTGTAACTGTGCCATTAGGACAGTTAACCGGATCGGTTATCTTAGCGGGCTACGGTCCCAATATTAAAGTAAAGGTTATTCCCGCCGGACAGATTAGCGTAAATATTATAAATAAATTTAACCAGGCGGGAGTAAACCAAACGAGGCATTTGATATATTTTAAAATAAAAACCCGTATGAAACTGGCCGTCCCATATGTAAATGAAAACGTGGAGGTGTGCACTACAATACCCCTGGCTGAAAGTATAATCGTGGGTGAAGTACCGCGTACTTATGTAAATACTAACAGTGATTTGCAGAAAGCCATCTCAGTTCCGCTTGACTAAATAATAAATAATTATAATTGTGGTAAAATATTATTAAAATTGGAGTTGGAGGAATAACCATGAAAGCAGCAGTGCGTAACCAATTAAGCGGAAAAGTGGTTGATATCAAGATGGGAACCGTTATGGCCCAGGTAACGGTACAAGCCGGTGACGCTTTGGTATCTTCTGTGATGACCCGTGATTCATTAGAAGAAACCGGTTTGAAAGTCGGTGACCAAGTTACAGCCTTGTTTAAAGCCGTAAACGTGGTTATCGCTAAGGAATAATTTAATAAGCACCAAATTTATAAACGTGAAAACGCAAAACATTTGTTGAATCTGGTTGACATTTGTATGACCCCATGATAATATAGTTTTTGCGCGCGGCGGGGAAAAGCCAAGCGCAAGGGGACCGGGGAACCGGGAGCCAG
>NZ_BBCE01000038.1 GCF_001311885.1 Syntrophomonas palmitatica JCM 14374
TTAATACCAGGCTATCCGTTAGGGCCATAGCTAATTTGCTGGGGATTAATCGAGGGATCGTACAGAAAACGAATGATAGCAGATGACTGTAAAGACCAAAAAAGGTGTCAAGAGAACCGTCCCCTTTGACACCCCCCTGACACCCTTTTTTCCAGTTTACCGCTGTATTTTTATTTTGCCATAGACAATTGTATCAAAGATTATGTTATTAAATGTCTAATGACCCAAAGATTGATACAATTTAACGATTCCTCAGTCTTGGGATACCTTTCGTTATAAGGTTTGGGAATCGTTAAAATGTGTACCCAAGTCAAATTCTGATGCGTCTTTTGGAGGAGTACCAGATCATGGGGCCACAACTCTATTATTATTAAATAAAATAATATCAGGTTCAGTTCCTTTTTTCCATTCTTCCCTGTGCTTGTAACCATTCATCAGCTTGGCGATTAAGTTCTTTGCGGAGTTCGCCAGAATTTACTTTTGAATCAGACGGGCCCAGTTTCTACGAAAGGCCTTTTTTGAAATATCAGATTCAACCAGTGCCGGCATCTCTACATCAGTCTCAATTTTTTGGCGCATCCCCCGCGATTTATTGGAATAGTATCCATAATATCTGACTAACTGTTCTCCCTTATTGGGAATATGGGTAACAAGTCTTGCCAACCAGTCAAGGGCCATAAAGGATTCCCGAAAGCTGCTATTCTTGCCTCACCTTCATTTTTTATCGGTTGTGGAGAATTTCAGGCTTTTAAGAATCTCAACAATAACCTCGTGATACTTTTTATTAACTACTTTTGTGGTTTGAATATGTGCACAGTATCTTTCATTGATCACAAAATGCTGGTCGGATCGACCGTCAAGCGTTCTCGAATACAGCACGCCCTTCACGCCATCGTCGGTGACAAGTTCGGATTTGATCATACCGTTGTCGGGTATTCCCAGTTCGGAGACGGAACCGTATACATAAATGAAGTCGTCCTTATTGCCGTCTATATAGATATATATACCGTGTAGCGGATCGGAAAGGCTGTTATCGTCCACCTTGGATGGCCATTTGCCAGGATAAGAAACTTGAAAATGATAGCGATTATCCTGGTAAGTTTTATCCAGGACAATCTTCTCCTGTCGGGAATCCAAAGCGCGGCTATTGACTGGCTCGCTCCCGGGGGGCAGGCTACATCCAGCCAACAGTATGGCAAGAAACAAACAACCGTTGATTGCTATGCGTCTGCAATTCATGCAATGCCCTCCTACCTAATCGATATGGAAGAGCATCAACATCGATGTTCTTCCATATCGATATCTATTCTATGGGAAAACGGGATCGTATTTGGGTTCATTCGATTGCTTCACTTGAACTGCAATCGTGTCGGTAAAATTCTCATACTGTACAGTTATCGTTGCCGTGCCTTCGCTAAACGCATCGATTCTTCCTTCGCAGGCCATCGCAACAGCCGGATTATCAGAAGACCATTCTGCCATATCGGAAATGTCCTGGGTGCTGCCATCGCTCATCCGGGCACTCAATGCAACCGTATCCATACCGGCCGTATCATTAATGAGAACCTGCTTTTTCGAAAGACTGACTTTCATAACCTTGGCATTGTCCACGATAACGTCCGAGGTGGCTTTGACGCCCTTAAAGCTGGCCGTAATAGTTGCCCGGCCGGGATTCATCGTTGAGATGCGGCCGCCAAAAACGCTTGCGTTGTCCGGGTTATTTGATGACCAAACCATGTCCTTATCCTCGGTAACATCATACTGCCTGCCGGATGACGTTGTGGCAATCGCCATCAAGGAGAATCGATTCCGCGCTTTTTGATGCTGCATCATATGTTTCAGTTCATTACCGCCCGAAACCAAATTAAGTTTGACGATTGAGCCCTTGCACACGGAGATGGCAACACTATTCTTCAATCCTTGATAATCCGCGGTAATGTTCACCGTTCCTTCGGATTTCGGAATGATTGCACCGTTCGCCATTACTTCGGCTACCTGCGTATTATCGGAGTGCCAACTGACGGTAGCCGGGTCAAGAACATCCAACGACCCGTCGGGGAAAAACAATTTTACTCCGGCATCCGACTCGATGCAATTTAGCTCGGGTACATATTCAAGAACATTACTTTCAAGCACGATTTCAATTCTTTTGTCATTTTTACCTGCCGGGCTGGTATTGGTGATGTCCGCGGCAACAACCGGAGCAGCCTGGTTAACAGCGGTTGCGTCGCTGCCCGCAGAAGGATTCACCGGCAATGCTAAAGTACACGGGATAACAAAGAAAGTACCGGCCGAAGTCTTTGAGCAAGAAAGACTATTTCTAAAACCGGTACCCTCAAACAGGAAATCTATTGAAAACATTTTAACAAGAGAGGTTCATAAGAACAACACCATATTTTACAAGGGTAATCGGTATTCCCTACCTCTGGGGACTTACTGCCCGGGCCGGAAAGTAAGCCTGGATATTGAGGGAGATATTCTTAAAATAACGGACGATTTCGGCGGATATATCATAGCTGAACATAAAATCTCAAAGAACAAGGGGGAATTGGTACAAAACAACAACCATAAACGTGACACCTCGGAGAAGCTGGACAGTATTCAGAGCAGCCTGCTTAAGGCTATGGGAGAAAGTGAAGATGCTCATACCTTCCTTACTCAGATTCGGCGGTTAAAAGTTCGCTATGCCCGGGATCAATTCAGCCTCATTGAAAAGGTATTGAAGATACATGCCGATGTAGTTGTTGATAAAGCCCTAAGTTACTGTATATACCACAGTTTGTTCAGTGCTGTAGAATTCAGAAATGCAGCCGAATATTTTGAAGGTTGTCTTGAAAAAGAACTGGAAGATGCGAGTCATCATCCGAAGTTGCCATATTAGTACCAAGCATAACCACAACCAAAAGGCAGCTTTCCGAGTATGAGCTGGTTGTGAAGGGGGGTGATTTTTAATGACCCTCCTAAAAGAAGTCCAGGATCAACTTACAGCATTACTGCTCACCAATGCTGCCCGCAGCTTAGAAACAGTTCTTGAAAAAGCGCAGGCACAAGAATGGACAATACTCAAGACTTTAAATATACTGCTGGGGGAAGAGAGAAACGCCCGAACCGACAAGGCCAGAGAAAGAAGACTAAAACAGGCTAGCTTCCCGTATCTGGCAACGATAGAAGAGTTTGACTTCGGGTTCCAGACCAGCGTATCCAAGAAACAGATGGACCAGCTTTTAGAGCTTACCTGGCTGGAAAGTGCCTTTAATATTATGTTCTTAGGGCCTCCCAGTGTAGGGAAAACACATTTGGCTGTATCACTGGGTATTGCTGCCGTTAACACTGGCTACTCAGTGTTATTTATCCATATGGATCAGCTGATTCATGCGCTAAAAACTCAGGAAATATCACCGAAGAGTAAACACAGACTGAAAAGGTTATATCAAGCTGATCTGGTCATCATTGATGAAGTTGGATTTCAGCCTGTGAACCGCAACGAAGCCAACCTGTTGTTTGGAGTGATTAATCAGCTTTACCAACAGACCTCTATCATACTAACTTCCAACAAGGGTTTGGTTGAGTGGGGAGAATTTATGGGGGACCCGGTAATAACCGCTGCTATGCTAGACAGGCTCATGCATAAATGTGAGATATTCAATATGGACGGAGACAGTTACCGGCTTTCTCACCGGGAAACAATACTCAAAAATTAACACGATAATTTCCAGAAATAATGGTGGCCAAGTGCTGCATTTTAAATGGCCGAAAATGATGTATTTTTATTGACCGTTCACAATTAGATCAGGGGAATAATCCAGCAATACCTTCAGGCTGCTCTTTTTGCCATCATGATCACAGCTTGCCAGGTAGTCCTGCCAGGGATCAGGCAGCTCCCGGTAAAACCCGGTATATTTTAAAGCGTTGGGACGCTTGGCCAGGGTAGTTAGATAGGGGTACCAGTTCATGGCTTCTAGGTTTTTGCCATACAGCCTTCTATGTTTGACGATGCTCTGGTAGTCTTCGTTAAGGATTTCTACCATATGAGCACCTGCTTTAATCCAGACTTCCTTTCCTGCCACTGCTGGAGAGGCAGAGTAGGTATTGGTTTCAAATTTAACCTTTCCAATTTTATTGGCTTTGGCTTTCTGCCATTTTGCCACTTCAAAAGGGTTTTCCGGCAAAGGAAGCATACCGGCTTTATCTTCTTCCAACAACCGGGCTATGAGCAGATTCTTCTTGTAGTGAACCCGCTCGTGGTCCTTTTCTGCCACGGCAAAAAGTCTTCGGTTGTATTCTTCCAGGCTCGGGTACGAAAAAGTTCCGGCGGCTGTATCCTACCTTGTTTTCAACATTACCCTTCTCATGACCGCTGTCCGGGTTGCAGAACCTGGCTTCAAATCCATAATGAATACTGAAACGCTGGAATCTGTCCGTTAGTGTCCTGTCTTGACCATCAATACCGGCTACTGCTGCTGAAAGGTTATCAAACCAGATGACTTTGGGAACCTTTTTCATATGTTCAAATATGTCTATCATCCCA
>NZ_BBCE01000039.1 GCF_001311885.1 Syntrophomonas palmitatica JCM 14374
CTGTTTCAGGCAGGCGAGCTTCCAGGACGTGGCGAAAGATGCGTGGTATGCAAAAGCGGTTTCCTTTACCGCCGCAAGGGATATCACCTCCGGTACGGGAGGCAGCAATTTCAGCCCCGAGGCGAAGCTGACCAGGGGGCAGTTCGTGGTAATGCTTATGAAGGCATACAGTATAGCCCCGGACGCCAACTCGAAAGACAACTTTGTGGACGCGGGCAGCACTTATTACACCGGCTACCTTGCAGCCGCAAAGAGGGTCGGCATATCCGCGGGCGTGGGCAGCAATATGTTTGCTCCTGAGAAGGAAATCACCCGCCAGGAAATGTTCACCCTGCTGTACAATGCGCTGAAAGCAATCGGCAAGCTACCACGGGGCAATTCAGGAAAACAATTGTCTGGTTTTAGCGATGCAAAGCAAGTGGCCTCCTGGGCAAGAGATGCCGTTACGCTGTTTGTTGAAACCGGAATTATCGGAGGCAATGGCGGCAAGCTCTTGGCCACGAATACAACGACCAGAGCCGAAATAGCACAATTACTGTATAATTTGTTAGCAAGGTAAAAATGCCTCTCGGGTATTTAACAAACATACAGATAAGCGAAAAATAAATATTATATAGAAAGCAGATAGCTGCCCAGGTTAAAAACAAAACAAGGCTATCTGCTTTCTTATCGTAACAGGGGGACGGTTCTATTGTTACAAAAGGAGAGACTTTATTATGTTGCGAAGCCCAGGCCAACTTGGCAAAACAGGTATCAATCATTATAATTGAGGATTTTGCATAATAGCAAAATTCTCATCAACAAATCTTTGATTGATTATAGAAAAAAACAAAAACCTTTTGTAACAGCGCAGGCAGGGATTTAACTCTGTCCTGCCATATTGTTTAAATGCTCCCTCTGAACCAAACATGCCTATCAACATAGGCGATCAAGAGAACCGTCCCCTCAATCGCTCTCTGCGAACAAGTTGCCGTTTGCTTGATTGAATGTGGAATTTCAGATAATCTATTGGTAATTGAATAAATGAGTGATTTTATACTAAATCAAGATAAGAAGAGACCCGATGTAATCGGCCATGAAGAGTGAGGTGCTAAAACATGGGAATTACCTTAAATGATCTAAGAAAAGAGAGCGAGAATATAAAGAAAATTGCACAGAAACATGGTGCCGGAAATATACGAGTATTCGGATCCCTTTCTCGCGGAGAAGAAGGGCCGGACAGTGATATCGATTTTCTTGTTGATTTTGAAGAGGATCGAAGTCTATTTGATCTGGTGGGGCTTAAGCTGGAACTTGAAGAATTTCTGGGCCACAAAGTTGATCTGGTTACTGAAAATGCTATACATCGTTTGATTTCCGCCAAGGTAAAGAAGGAGGCGGTTCCGCTATGAAGGATGATAGCGTGTATCTGATCCATGTTCTGGAATGCATTAAGCAAATTGAGGAGTACACGATTAATGGCCGTGAAGAATTTATGAACTCTCGGTTAATTCAGGATGCGGTTATTCGAAACATAGAAATCATAGGTGAGGCCACTAAACAGGTGTCCCCTGGATTGCGCAGGCAACATCCGGAAATTCCTTGGAAGGAAATGGCTGGTATGCGGGATGTACTCATCCACGATTATATGGGGGTTGACCTGCAAATCGTATGGAATGTTGTTGCTCGCAATTTGGCTGAGATTAAGGAGCATTTAAGGGGATTGCTGCCTAACGAATCATAGGGCTTTTTATTTATTATTTGATGGATATTTGATAGGAGTATGCGAAGGCGATCAGAGAACCGTCTCCCCCCAATCCAAGCTGGACATTGATCGCCGGAGCAAGCTGGCGGGGATTTTAGAATAGAAAAACTATCCTTTCGAACGGGGCGAATTAAAAAAACCTGCTTTATGATTTAGCATAGAGCAGGTTTTTTATTTTTTCATAGCAAGATTAAGAGGGTGCAAAGCGCTTAAGGTGCTTATTCCTTTTTCAAAGGAGGTACTTTGGTGAACAACATTCAATCCGTCACTCCGCTGGAGAGCTTTCGGCTGCTGGTGGCGTTCAACAACGGCAGCAGCATAACGGTGGACTTGTCGGCCAAGCTGAAGACCGTCCGTTTTGCCGAGCTTTCCGATATAGAGCTGTTTAACGACGTCAGGGCCGACAAAAATGGCAGTGAAACAATCGTCTGGGGAGACGGCGTATTGAAAATACCGCTTTATGAGCTGATTGACGTTGTCATCAGCGGTAAATAGGAAAAAACTGAAAACGGAGGATGGAAAATGAGAATGAAACGATTTTTAAGCTCAATTTTCTGCATGACACTGATATTCACCCTTCTGCCGGTGACGGCGCTGGCGGCGAGCAATGCCGCAGAGTACATCTTCGACGTGTCGGAGGGCAGCATAACTGTCAGCGCGGGTACAGAGAGCGGCACGCTGAAGGTGAGCTACGGAGCTTCTCAAACGTTGGACAACATCCCGGCCTCCCAGGAGATCACCATTACCGGCGAGACGACGGTTAATACCGTCAACGTAAGCTCCAGCGTGACAGCGAACATTAGGCTTTCCGGCGTGAACATCAACGTGTCGGGCGTATCTGATAGCGCGTGCGCCTTCAACATGAGGGCCGCGACAGTCAGGCTGACGCTGGCGGAGGGGACCTCAAACACCCTGAAAAGCGGAAAGGACCGTGCCGGATTGGAGGTTCCAATCGGTGCGTCGCTTACCATCGACGGCCAGGGCTCGCTTGGATCGTATAGCAACGGATGGGGCGCGGGCATCGGCGGCTGTAATCACGTCTACTACGGTTATAACAGCGATGGCGGAACGATCACTATCAATGGCGGCACGGTTTCGGCATCCAGCGGTGAAGGTGCGGGCATCGGCGGCGGTTATGAAGGCGTTAGCGGCACGGTCACCATCAACGGCGGCACGGTCACGGCGTCCAGCGTTTACGGTGCGGGCATCGGCGACGGTGATAACAGTGAGCAGATGAACCTTAATCATAGCGCGCGCGGTAGGGTCACCATCACCGGCGGCACGGTTATGGCATCCAGCCAAAGTGGCGCGGGCATCGGTGGCGGCCAATATGCCATGGGCGCCACGGTCACCATCAACGGCGGCACGGTCACGGCGTCCAGCGTAGACGGTGCGGGCATCGGCGCCGGAGAGGAACGCGATGGCGGCAGGGTCACTATCAATGGCGGCACGGTCGCGGCGTCCAGCCATCAAGGTGCAGGCATCGGCGGCGGCTATGCAGGCTCCGGCGGCACGGTCACCATCACCGGCGGCAGCGTAAAAGCGCAAAGCACAGATGGTCAAAGTATCGGGGGTGGCTGGGGGAGATTCGCAAGCGGTACTCTAACAAACGACAGCGGGAAGAACGTTTACCTCACCACAGTGACGCTTTCCGGCGTGTCAGCCAAAACGGCGGTCTCTGCTCTGTTTACAAACCTTGACTATACATACGGCATAAAGGACATATGGACCGACACAGACGGCAAGCTCTATCTCTATCTGCCGGAAGGCGCCCTTACCTGGGGCGCGCGAACGCCGGCGCAGGGCTATTTGGGTTCGGTCGTGACGACCACCGATTCTGCTAACTCGCTCGGCACCCTTGAAGCTGACCATACACCGCCGACCGTAACAGGCGTCATACCAAACGGCACGGACGCTCCCGGAAACTACAGGATCGCCGTAACCTTTTCCGAGCCCATGAGCGCTTCCGAGGGGACGGTGTCGCTTGACGGCGGTACGACCGCTCTTTCCGGCGGCGTCTGGTCGGATGGCAATATGAAATACACAGTTCCCTACTCCGGACTTTCCGCCAATACAACCTACACGGTCACCATTTCAGGCTTTCAGGACGTGATGGGCAACACGATGTCGGCCGACAGCTCGCACAGCTTTAAGACAGGCTCAATACTGGAAGCTGATCCGCCAGCGCTTAAGGCGGGAGTTCCTACCCAAGTAACGGCAGAAGTAATTATAGGATCTCCCTATACCCTGGACCTGGACAGCATATTTGAGGATCCACATGAAAGTACATTGACTTATCTGGTATCCGTAAATGGAGCCGCCTACAGCGAAGCTAATGCAAATTACACCTATACTCCGCAGAAGTCCGGAACAACCACATTGGTATTTAAGGCTATAAATGCACGCGAAG
>NZ_BBCE01000040.1 GCF_001311885.1 Syntrophomonas palmitatica JCM 14374
CCCGGCCATGGTTGTGAAGCAAAAAAGCAAAGAGCTCTCTTGTTTTTTCCGCGCGCCACTTAATGGGTTCCTGGCCTTCCCATGACACCTGAAAACGTCCCAGACATTTTATCTGAAGCTTTCGTTTACCGTTTTCCTGAACGGCAGGCTTCTTTTTTATCAAACGATCAACCGTTTTTTTCAGACGTTCAGTACTCAATGGTTTTAATAGGTAATCCAAAGCGTTCAGTTCAAAAGCTTCTATGGCATATTGGTCATAAGCCGTTACAAAAACAATATCCGTGTCGGGGCTCAGGTCCAGTATCCTTGAAGCCGCGTCGATCCCGCGCAGTTGAGGCATGTTGATGTCCAGGAATACAACCTGAGGTCTTATCTGTCCAATTTCATTAATGGCTTTCAATGGACTAGTATACATTCCTGATATTGAAATCTCTGGATATTCTTTCAGCAAATGCTCAAGCATCCGTAGCGCGGGTCTTTCGTCATCCACCAGCACTGCGTTGATCATTTTTACTCACTCTCCGTCATTTTAGCGGGATGCACCATGTGATCTCGGTCCCATAACCTTGCGTACTGTTTATTTGAAGGCCTTTTCCGTAAAGCTTCTTCAATCTGCTATCTATATTCAACAAGCCGACGCCGCTTCCGAATTTACGCCTGAAGATGTTGTCCTTCGTTTCCGGCTCCATGCCGACGCCGTTGTCCTTGACCATAAAATGCAGAGCCGTCTCGCCACGCTCGATGCGTATTTCGATACGCCCTCCTTCATCCTTCGGCAATATCCCGTGCACCACCGCATTTTCAACAATAGGCTGAAGCACCAGAATCGGAACCCTGGTTTCAACGTCGTCTGGAAGGTAATAAACGACTTCTATCCTTTCCTCAAAGCGCGCCTTTTCAATTTCAAGATAGGCCTTGACAAACTCTAATTCGTTTTTCAAAGGCGTAAGCTGGCTCAAATCCTTGAAGTCAAAGCTGTGTCTTAAATAATTGCTGAAATCGATTAAAAGCCTCTTTGCCTGCTCCACATCATAACACGAAATGGAAACGAAGGTATTGATGGCATTATATAAAAAATGCGGTTTAATCTGAGCCTGAAGGAAAGCAAGCTCTGCGGCGGCTTTCTGGTCGTAATACTCGCGAATCCTCCTTGCCTGAATTACGATCTGCAGGAAGATAAATAGAAATAGCCCAATATAAATTGTTTCGCCGAAAGAGCTTTGAATAATATTAGTCCAATACAGGTCATCGTGTACATATGAGATAAGCAGGATACCCATGCTTGTGATATTTATCCAGCCGGCCCTATTATTCTTTTTGGCTCCGATTAAGACAATGATCAGGGAGCATATCGCCCCGGTTATGACAAAATAATCGAGCAAATAGACATATTGTGTGTAAAAAGCAGTATCTGTAAATATGAATATAATTTGAAACAAAGCAGCCACAACAGGGTATATCCTAACGGAAATCAGAGAAAATCGGGACCTGTAAAGTTCATGAAAATATAGCAAGGCAAAATATGCAACCCACAGAAAAGAGCTGTACCAGATAAATATGACAAGCTTCAGACTGATTCCCGGAAAGTAACTGAATAATGCAAATTGTCCCGCCATATCGAGCACTATCGCAATGATTAAGCAGAGCAACGCAAAATAAAGTGAATATTTCTGCGATCTTACTAAAATGAAAACAGTTAGAAACAAGGCTGCTGTGATTACGAGCACGCCGATTATAAAGGTTTCCTCCGCAGTCGAATGGTCGTTAAACAGAGCAATCGCTTTGGGACTTCCTAAATATAGATTATTCCAAAAACCTCCTCTGGCATAGTTAAAATTGGATACCTGAACGATTATATCAAATTCCTTTGCAGTCGTTTTGAAATAGACCGCTTGAGGCCTGTACTCACCTGTTTCACCGCTCCGGTCGGTAGACACCTTGCCGTTTGCAGCGACAAGTTCACCGTCTATGTATAAACTGTAAGCACTAGAAAACGAATAGGCTTTTAAGCCCAGGCCCGTCCCGGCCGGCAATCCGGTAATGACATGGAGTCTATATGTCGCGTAGCCCTGTCCGGGTAAGCTTTTACCATCGATCCTGTAATTATTCCAAACCTCGGGCACTTTAGACAGCAGGTCAGGCTTGATATTTGCATAAGTAAGATCATCATGACTGAGCAGCTTTTGCCAGTAAAACTCCCACTCGCCGCAAAGGCTGATCAAACCGTTCTGTTTTTCATTCCAGTTTGACAGATCAAGAACACCATGCTGGATTGACGGACTTTCGTTTTCATTGTCCAACAGCCTTATTACCCCTATAAGTAGCGCTGTTGTAAGAATAATGATAAACAGTATTGCTCTGTATATACCCTTATTTTTTATTATCCATTTCACATACTTAACCCCATATGGCAGTTTTAATTAATTATAGAACATGACTCATTTTATATTTGAATCAATATGTCATCTATATTTTAACCCTTTTTTTCGGGGTCAAAAAAGCGTCATTTATTTGCCGTTTTTTGGCCCCGAATTCAGTCAAAACCACTATATGTTGTGGTTAACCTCTACTATTTGTAAGCGATAAAATAAAAGGGAGAAAAAATGGCCACTAAAAACGGAGAATATTTACCGTAATGTTCCAAACCAGCTAAAATCGGCACTTTATGAACAGACCGCCCTCATAATAACCTCAAACAAGGGATTTGAAGACTGGGCAGAATTAATGGGAGACCCGGTTATTACCACAGCAATCCTGGATCGAATCGCTCATCACAGTTAGATATTCAACCTGACCGGCGATAGTTACCGTCTTAAACATCGAGACTCTATACTAAGACAGTAGTCCTATGGAAAATTAATGACCAAAGTTTCTCCAAAATACTTTACCGATTATACTGTATAGACCAAAAAAGGTGTCAAGAGAACCGTCCCCTCGACACCCTCAATTTCAAATTCTTCATAATAAGGAAGTTCTGTGAGGGTAATTATATCTCTCCCAAATCTTCCTCTTTCGTTGAATCCAATTATGTCAAGAACAGCATTTAAAAGGAAGGAATGCGATTCAACAAACCTTCGGGGAAAACGATACTCATCTTCATCACGAAGAACATCAACATAAATGAATGGAATTTTCTCACGGATATCTTTGGTAACACTTAATGGATAATATGGGTCCCGTGTATTTTTTGCCTTCTTCATATGGAGAAGCAGGATACTGGCATGTATTTCCTTTATTATCAATACATACGAAATCTGTTGTTAAGGTTCCAGCCGGTTTAGTACCGGTTTTCCTTTTATATGTTTTACAGCGCAATTCAAGTCCGGCAACATTGCACCTACATTTATTTCTCCATACTTCAGTGATTTCATCAAAATAAATTTGGATAATAATATCATTGGCAGTGTCTTGGTTGTGAAAATCCTCTTCTGAAAAAGTTCTATCAGTAGGCCATGTC
>NZ_BBCE01000041.1 GCF_001311885.1 Syntrophomonas palmitatica JCM 14374
TTTTAGGACATCCGCCGGGAATCCTCCCTATTTCAATGGGAGATGAAAGGCGGCGTCACTACTATGTGATTATACAATATGCTATATATAGTGGTATAGTATAGTGATTTATATTATACTATATGTATGAATAAGAACAATTTAAAGCACGCAAGAACCTGTGTCTACAACGTAAATTATCACATTGTCTGGTCAACAAAATACCGGAGAAAAGTGCTGACTAAAGATATCGCTGAGTATCTTAAAGAACTCTTTCAAGAAATTGCAGCGGATAAAGGATTTGAAGTAGTGATGGCCGAGATAGGCGAAATGGATCATATCCATATATTCGCCTCGGCTCATCCTAAAATCAGTCCTTCTTATATCGTCAAAATGCTAAAAGGCATCTCAGGTAGGCTATTATTCATTAAGTATCCCGAGATAAAAGAAAAATTATGGAAAGGACGTCTATGGAACTCCAGTTTTTATCTCGAGACAGTCGGTTCAATTTCAGAAGAAGCAATTAAGAAATATATCGAAAACCAAAATACAAAGGGGTGATTATGTGCCTCGCGAAAAACATTATCTAACCGCAAAGATTAAACTGCATCCAAACATAGAACAGACCGAAGCATTATGGATTATCTCCGATTCAGCGCGAAGGCTGTATAATCTGGCGTTAGAACAACGAAAATCAGTTTATTCACATCGAAAACATAATGTATCTATGTTTGAGCAAAAGCGAGAATTAACTTACCTTCGTGAAGAGTATTTCCCGGAGCTGCATTCTCAAACAGCTCAAGAGATTATAAGAGACCTGGACGAAGCCTATAAATCCTACTTTAAGCACTATAAAACTGATAAAAGCGCCAGGCCGCCAAGATTCAGAGGATATAAATATTTCTATACCCTGACCTATCCGCAAGCAAGTTTCCACTTAGAAGATAATGCAATCATCCTACATAACCCCAAAGACTGGCTAAGAATCGAGTTTGCCGAAGGATATAGAAATATTGAAAGAGTCAAGAAGATCAAGCAAGCTGAAATCTGCCAATACGAAGGCGAATATTATGCTTGCATATCCTGTGAAGTCATCCCTGAAAGACAAAAAACCACCGGCAAAGAAATAGCTTTTGATCCAGGCTCAATAACATTGCTCACCGGTTACGATGGTGAACAAATAGTTGAAGTAGAATCCAAAGCCTTGAAGAAAACCGCTAAATATTATGACAAAGCCATGGATAAAATACGCAGCAAAATTGATCTTTCCAAGCCCGGTTCCAAGCGGCATCGCAGGTTGATGCAAGCCAAGAGAAGAACTCTTAAAAAGCGGGCCAGGCGCATGAAACAGATCAACCACTGTATATCCAAAGAGCTAATAAACATGGGTTATGACGCATATTATGTAGGTGACTGGTCAAAGAAAGAAACCCTGGCAGACACCGGAATTCCGGTTTTTGATAAGAAAATTAACCGAGTAGTACAAAACGAACTACCAGTAGGCATACTCGTTGACTACCTGCGATACAAAGCCAATTTGAAGAGCAAACAGGTAGAAAAAGTCAACGAGGCAAGAAGTACCAATACTTGTAGTTGCTGCGGTCATGTAGGCAAGAAGCTCCCAATAACAATCCGCACATTCAGATGCGAAAAATGCGGGTTAAAACTAAACCGAGATGAAAACGCCGCGATCAATCTCTACAGGTGGTATGCTGCCCCATTGACAGGGCCGGCTCCGATCAGGAGCCGAATGAGTATTAAGTTTGTATTCGGACGCTATAACAAGTGTCTGGTACAAACGAGTGCTTAAAACTTCGCAAGAAGCTCGGTATTTCAATGCCGAGAGTATGTCACC
>NZ_BBCE01000042.1 GCF_001311885.1 Syntrophomonas palmitatica JCM 14374
TCGTATTCTCTCAAAACTGCACAGGAAAGAAACAGAAGATATAACTCTCTTTTTAGGTCAAGCCCTCGGTCTATTAGTACCGGTCAGCTTAATGCATCACTGCACTTACACCTCCGGCCTATCTACCACATAGTCTATGTGGGACCTTACCTCCTTAACAGAGTGGGAGAACTCATCTTGAGGCCGGCTTCGCGCTTAGATGCTTTCAGCGCTTATCCGTTCCAGACATAGCTACCCAGCTGTGCCTCTGGCGAGACAACTGGTACACCAGCGGTCTGTCCATCCCGGTCCTCTCGTACTAGGGACAGATCCTCTCAATTCTCCTGCGCCTGCGGTGGATAGGGACCGAACTGTCTCACGACGTTCTGAACCCAGCTCACGTACCACTTTAATGGGCGAACAGCCCAACCCTTGGGACCTTCTCCAGCCCCAGGATGTGATGAGCCGACATCGAGGTGCCAAACCTCCCGTCGATGTGAACTCTTGGGGGAGATAAGCCTGTTATCCCCGGGGTAGCTTTTATCCGATGAGCGACGGCCCTTCCACTCGGCACCGCCGGATCACTAAGCCCGACTTTCGTCCCTGCTCGACATGTCTGTCTCACAGTCAAGCTCCCTTATGCCTTTACACTCTTCGCGCGATTTCCATCCGCGCTGAGGAAACCTTTGGGCGCCTCCGTTACTCTTTTGGAGGCGACCGCCCCAGTCAAACTGCCCGCCAGACACTGTCCCTGCACCGGGTTACGGTGCCAGGTTAGAACTCCAGTAATCCAAGAGTGGTATCCCACCAGTGACTCCACAAGACCTTGCGACCTTGCTTCCCTGTCTCCCACCTATCCTGTACATGTACCACCAAAATCCAATATCAAGCTGCAGTAAAGCTCCACGGGGTCTTTCTGTCCTACCGCAGGTAACCGGCATCTTCACCGGTATTACAATTTCACCGAGCCCCTCGTCGAGACAGCGCCCAGATCGTTACGCCTTTCGTGCGGGTCTGAACTTACCAGACAAGGAATTTCGCTACCTTAGGACCGTTATAGTTACGGCCGCCGTTCACCGGGGCTTCGGCTCATGCCTTCGCGTTTCCACTAAGCACTCCTCTTAACCTTCCGGCACCGGGCAGGCGTCAGCCTCTATACGTCATCTTTCGATTTGGCAGAGACCTGTGTTTTTGGTAAACAGTCGCCTGGGCCTGGTCACTGCGGCTCCCTCTCGCTCATATCAGTAAACAATAATCACGATAACGGAGCACCCCTTCTCCCTAAGTTACGGGGTTATTTTGCCGAGTTCCTTAACGAGGGTTCTCTCGCGCGCCTTAGGATTCTCTCCTCACCTACCTGTGTCGGTTTTCGGTACGGGCACCTTTCTCCTCACTAGAGGCTTTTCTTGGCAGTCTGGAATCAGTGACTTCGGTACTACGCTTCCCTCCCCGTCACACCTCAGAGTTTTGCAGAGCGGATTTGCCTGCTCTGCCTCCTACGTGCTTGGACGCGCTCTTCCATCCGCGCGCTTCACTTATCCTCCTGCGTCACCCCTTCGCTGCAATCGTTAAAAGGTGGCACTGGATTCTCAACCAGTTGTCCATCCCCTACGCCGTTAGGCCTCGGGTTAGGTCCCGGCTTACCCTGGGCGGACGAGCCTTCCCCAGGAAACCTCAGGTTTACGGCGGGCAGGATTCTCACCTGCCTTCTCGCTTACTTATGCCAGCATTCTCACTTCTTACCAGTCCACCGCTCCTTACGGTACGGCTTCTGCCCGATAAGAACGCTCCCCTACCAC
>NZ_BBCE01000043.1 GCF_001311885.1 Syntrophomonas palmitatica JCM 14374
CATCCACCCGGTGAAGCCCAGGTGGATTTTGGCGAGATCGTAATGATTGAGCAAGGCAAGCGGATCAAGGGTTATGAACTAGTGCTTTCGTTGCCCTACAGCAATGCCGGATATCCCCAGGTGTTTCGGGGCCAGAATCAGGAATGCCTTCTCACCGGATTAAAGGAGATCTTCGAACATCTGGAGCATGTTCCCCGAGTAATTTGGTTTGATAACCTGTCAGCAGCTGTAGCAGGCATTGGGGAGCAAGGAAAAAGAAACTTGTGGATCAGTTTTACCGATTTACCCTACACTATGGCTTTAAAGCCCAATTTTGCAATCCTGGCAAAGGGCACGAAAAAGGTCATGTTGAAAACAAGGTTGGCTACAGCCGCAGAAACTTCTTTGTACCTGAACCGGCCTTTGATGATATTGAAGTATTTAACCATAGACTTTTTGCCGCAGCAGAAAAAGACCATCGACGAAAGCATTACTCCAAAGAAACAGAAATAGCCGAGCTGCTGTTGGAAGATAAAGCCGCTATGCTGCCCCTTCCGGCCAAACCCTTTGAGATTGGCCGTACAGAAAAGCTTGTAGCCAATAAATACGGTAAAGTTCGTTATGCCGGCAACATTTATTCAGCTTCCCCCCAGGTGGCAGGGAAAGAAATATACATAAAGCTTGGCGCACATCGGGTTGAGATTCTTAATGAACAGTACCAGTCAATCGTAACCCACAAGCGATTGTATGGTCAGGGACAGGAAATAATGGACTGGCTGCCCTATCTTAGTACGTTGGCCAAACGGCCCAATGCTTTGAAATATACCGGCTTTTATCATGAACTGCCCGATCCTTGGCAGGAATACCTTGCAGGTCTGGACTATGACGAGAAAAGGAAAAGTCTTCACCTGCTGCTCCGGATGATTACGGAAAGCGACATGGATACCGCCACCATCTGTTTGCTGGAAACCTTGGATTCAGGTAAAGCAGATGCAGACAGCATACTGTTAAGCTATCGCAGATTAACTGAACCCAGCTTTAATGATTTTTTGCCGATAATTTCTGCCGGCATAAATTCACCGGCAATATATACACCTGATCTGACCTGCTATGATGTTTTCCTGAAAGCAGGTGAGCACAGATGAAAGAACTGATTAAAGACTACTGTAAGCAGCTGCGCTGGGGAAATGGTCTGGTAAAAAGCTATCCCAATATTTCAGCGGATACCCATGAAGAGTTCCTGGTCAAACTGCTGGAAATGGAGTTAAAAAACCGAGAAGTCCATCGCCAGAATCGTTGTTTAAGACAAGCCAGTTTCGATGTGGTTAAAACCTTTAACGGCTATAGCCTTGATCATATAGAAATACCGGCCTCTATTCCGGTAGATGATTTGAAAACAGCTGCATTGCTGGAACGCAAGGAAAATCTGATCCTTTACGGTCCGGTGGGTACCGGTAAAACCCATATGGCTACCGCCATTGGGGTGGAAGCATGTAAGCAAGGAAAGAGGGTGAAATTCTACCGCACAGCCGCCCTGGTAAACGAACTGAATGATGCTCAATCAGCAGGAAATCTAGGCAAAATGCTCAAACAACTGTCCAAGCTAGATCTGCTGATCTGCGATGAATGGGGCTACATTCCCCTGGATCGCCAGGGTGCACAGTTACTTTTTCAGGTGGTTGCAGGCTG
>NZ_BBCE01000044.1 GCF_001311885.1 Syntrophomonas palmitatica JCM 14374
GGAATGCTCCAGTCGGTAACTTTTGCCGCTGAATACTAATAAGTGACTGTAATGGACCAGACGGTCAATAATAGCACTGGTCAGCTTTTCATCAAAGAAGATGCCATTCCATTTACTGAATTCCAGGTTAGTAGTTATGATTAAGCTTTTCTTTTCGTAACAGCTGCTCACGACCTGGAACAGGAGCTGGGCACCCTGGCGATCCAGCGGGATGTAGCCCCACTCATCACAGATCAAAAGGTCTGCCTTTTCTAGCTGTTTTAAGAACCTGGAGAGGTTTCCCTTGGCTTTTGCATCTATGAGATCATTGACCAGGGCTGCTGTCCGATAAAATTTCACCTTCTTTCCCCGGTTACAGGCGGCTACCCCAACGGCAGTAGCCATATGGGTCTTGCCGGTGCCAACCGCTCCATAGAGGATCAAGTTTTCCTTCTTTTCGATAAAATCAGCATTCTTGAGTTCATCCAGGGTAATACTGGCTGGGATTTGAACCTGGTCAAATTCATATCCCTGAAAGGTCTTCATCATATCAAAACCGGCCTGTTTCAGGTAACGGTTCTTTCTGGTCATTTCCCGGTTTGAGAGTTCCATCTTAAGAAGCTTTAACAGGAATTCCTCATGGGTATCAGCTTCGAGTCCCTGGTAGTTTTCAACGATGCTGTTGCCCCATTTTAGTTGCCGGCAATAATCGGCAATTAATTCTTTCACCTAGATCACCCCCCTTAATAGATGATCGTAGGAGGATAGATCAGGGGAATAATCAGACATTTTAACCAGGTTTGAGGGTAATTTAAGATTATCCTCAATGGTTTCCTGGGTTAAGCGATAATAACTTAAGAGAATACTGTCTGATGTGGCTGTACCATTAGCCAGGCATTGTTCAAGAGAGCGGGTGGCAGTAACCATATCCCTTTCTTCAAGGATCTTCAGCAATACCTTCAGGCTGCTCTTTTTGCCATCATGATCACAGCTTGCCAGGTAGTCCTGCCAGGGATCAGGCAACTCCCGGTAAAACCCGGTATATTTTAAAGCGTTGGGACGCTTGGCCAGGGTAGTTAGATAGGGGTACCAGTTCATGGCTTCTAGGTTTTTGCCATACAGCCTTCTATGTTTGACGATGCTCTGGTAGTCTTCGTTAAGGATTTCTACCATATGAGCACCTGTTTTAATCCAGACTTCCTTTCCTGCCACTGCTGGAGAGGCAGAGTAGGTATTGGTTTCAAATTTAACCTTTCCAATTTTATTGGCTTTGGCTTTCTGCCATTTTGCCACTTCAAAAGGGTTTTCCGGTAAAGGCAGCATACCGGCTTTATCTTCTTCCAACAACCGTGCTATGAGCAGATTCTTCTTGTAGTGAACCCGCTCGTGGTCCTTTTCTGCCACGGCAAAAAGTCTTCGGTTGTATTCTTCCAGGTCATCAAACTCGGGCTCGGGTACGAAAAAGTTCCGGCGGCTGTATCCTACCTTGTTTTCAACATTACCCTTCTCATGACCGCTGTCCGGGTTGCAGAACCTGGCTTCAAATCCATAATGAATACTGAAACGCTGGAATCTGTCCGTTAGTGTCCTGTCTTGACCATTAATACCGGCTACTGCTGCTGAAAGGTTATCAAACCAGATGACTTTGGGAACATTTTTCATATGTTCAAATATGTCTATCATCCC
>NZ_BBCE01000046.1 GCF_001311885.1 Syntrophomonas palmitatica JCM 14374
TGGACTGATATACTAAAAGCGCACACCCTTGACAAAAATAAAGTCAAGGAGATGATGCAAAAATGGGAAGCAAGTACACAGAGGAATTTAAACGAGAAGCACTGAGATTATGCGCTCAACAAGGAGTACGAGCAGCCGGCGAAAAGCTAGGAATACCTGTTAAAACCTTGTACCTGTGGCAACGCAAGGAGCGATTGGGACAGGGCAGGCCACTAAAAGGACTAAAACCCGGCGAGACAGCTGAAGAAGGCTTTAAACGGTTAGAACGCGAGAATGATGAATTACGTGAGGCCAATCAAATTCTAAAAAAAGCCATGGGTTTTTGGCGGGTCGATAACCGGGAAAAAACCGCGAGAGCTCTATGCCTGGATAGATAAAAACCACGGTACATTAAGTATTGCCTTATGTTGTGCAGCATTGGGCATACGCCGTGAAGGCTATTATGCTTGGCAAAAGCGCCCTGACCGCAGGGAACGGGACAAGGCGTTGGTATCGGCCCTGAAGCAAGTGCGAAAAGACCATCCCACCTATGGAGTAAGAAGTATGATTGAAGCCTTACCCGACTTATTAAAACCGAGCTATGGGAAAGGCTATAATATCTGCCGGGAATACGGCTTGTTGCAAAAGCGGCGTATACCAAAAGGAATAACCAGAACCAATCCGGCAACACAGATGGCTGAAGATTTAATAAAGCGTGATTTTACCGCTGAGAGTCCCAACAACAAATGGTTGACCGATATCACCGAAATGAAGTGCAGAGACGGCAAACTCTATTTATGCGCTGTACTAGACTGTTTTGATGCTTCTATTGTTGGATTTTCTATGGACAGCAACATGAAAGCACCGCTATGTACAGCAGCATTGAATCAAGCAATAAAGCGTTATGGCAAGAGCGAAGAACTGATTATCCATTCAGACCGGGGAAGCCAGTTTACCTCACACTTATTCAGGGAAACCCTGGTTAATAAAGGTTTGAAACAGAGCATGGGAAGGACAGGAAACTGTTTTGACAACGCCCGGATAGAGAGTTTTTTTGCCACTCTGAAAAAAGAGCTTATTTACAGATTGCCGCTGTATAAGATGAGCAGATCCGATGTTTGCCAAAGGATTTTTGATTGGATCGAAGGCTATTACAACCGAAAAAGAAGGCATACGGCCAATGAACAAAATCTTCCGCCACTTGTTAAGCGTCGGCTTTTCCAGCAGCGGATTAAGGCGGCGGCATAATATATTACTAAAACCAGGATGGCCCATTCCTTTTTGAGTCGCAAAAAGCCTCAGCGGACTTGACATCCACCCCGTATGTGAATGCCAACAATTGCGACGGGGAGGCTGGGAATGAAATACAATGGTTCTGCCCCGTCGATAAACCATTGTATCACATACGGGGACTCCGTCTGTAAAGTCCGCTAAGCTAGTTGAAAGCGCGGTTTCTTTCGCTCCTGGGTTAGCCAGGAATGTTTTGATTGGCCACATTATATTGATGTTTTGGGTGTACGCTTTTCTTGACTTTTTCATAA
>NZ_BBCE01000047.1 GCF_001311885.1 Syntrophomonas palmitatica JCM 14374
GCTCCCAGGGATTAACTAACAAAAATGGTTTTCCTGTTTTCTAATCTGTAACTTGGACCATCCAATGAAAATATCTCACACTGATGAGCCAAGCGGTCAAGGATGGCAGCTGTAATAATACTATCCCCCAGAAATTCGCTCCATTCCTCGAAATCCTTATTACTGGTTAATATGATTGATGTCTTGAGATACATCGCATTAACAAATTCATATAATTTATTAGCGTCTTGCTTGGAGATGGACAAAAAGCCCACCTCATCAAGGATAACCAGATCACTGTTCTTAATGGTTTTTACTCTTCTGGCAGCTCGGGTGCTAATTTCTGCTGTTTTAAGAAGCCGCATCAGTTCATCCAAAGTAACAAAAGATACATTGTATCCGGCTTCCACCGCTTTTAATCCCAATCCAACAGACAACCTGGTTTTACCCAAGCCTGTAGGTCCTAAGAACATAATGTTATACGCTTTCTCCAACCAGACCAATTCTGCTAACTGACGGATATGCGTTTTGTTGATGCCCCTAAAGCCTTTCCGCTGAAAATCAAAGCTTTCTAAATCCTCTATGTAGGGGAAACAAGCTGCTTTCAGCCTTTTTGCTCTTCCTTTGGCATTTCTGCCGTTGATCTCCGTCTGCAATAACTTATTCAATACTTCCAGGGGTGTATTTTCTGCCAATGCTGCTTCCGCAATAATAGACTCAAGACCAGCAGCAGCTTCAGAAAGACTCAGATGTCTTAACATTGATGCAACCATTGTTAGTTCAGCCATGGATCATTACCACCTTTCAAACTTCGAATCATTTCCTGCAAATCTCTCTTGGCTACTTCAACATCGGGTATAGCCGTCATTGTAGGTTTGCTTTGTATCGTTACAGGATCAGTTGAAAGAGGTACTTTCTTTAGGCCCTGGCTAAAATGGTTAAGTGCATCCTTGAAATCCACTGCACTGTACAGCTCGTTAATCAAGCAGTAATCTAATGCTGATGCAACTGCTTCCGGGTTATACTCACCCAGTAATTTTTCTATTAACAGGAATTGATCCCGGACATATCTTTTCTTTCTTGTATGTATCTCATTAAGAAATAATCCGGCCGCCTCTGAATCTGCAAACTTGGCTTTAAGGGAATCTTTCATCTCAGCTATCTTTATCTCTTTATTCCTGAGATGATCGTTGTTCTGTATCAGTTTTCCTTTTTCCAGGCATATTTTATGTTTGGCCAGCAGGATATCACAAAAGCCGGCATAGATGAGCAGTTCATCACCATCTATTTCAAGCTGGACATCATCATGTACTCCAAAACTTCCAGTAGGTACTGTATATCTGTTTCCTTCATACATGACGGTGTTGTCTTTTCTAACTTTTCGGATTACTATATTATCATCGGATTTTTTTATTCCGTATGATACCGGAGTGAGGTAGCCCTGTTCGATGGCAAATACCTCGGCCGGTATTTTCTTTG
>NZ_BBCE01000048.1 GCF_001311885.1 Syntrophomonas palmitatica JCM 14374
GGACTGACCCCCTAATATTGGACAAAAGCTCTTAATATCTGGCTGATACTTAGAATTTAAAAATTTATATAAACTGGCTTTGCCAGAATCATCATTATACCCTTACAGACTGGAGTTTCAGAGATTTCTGCTGTAACAGACGGTACGCTTCATTTGGAGTATGATATTTCAAACTGGAATGAATCCGCACTGCGTTGTAATCTTTTATGAATTGGCTTACCATATCATAAGCTTCGGCATAACTTTGAAATTCATGCTTGCTCAGACATTCTCCTTCGAGGATGGCATTGAAAGATTCAATGTGAGCATTTTTATTAGGGGTACGACAAGGAATACGCTCATGTTCAATGCCGAATTTAATACAGCTTTCATCAAAATGATGACTGATAAACTGTGGCCCATTGTCGCTTCGGATGACTAAATCATCGGTTCCATATACCTGACGTTTAAACATGGCTGCCTGTACAGTACGTGCAGCATCCTGAGCATTACAGTTTAGGCCAATGTGGTAATCCACAATAACCCGATCAAACACGTCTATGATAGGCAGAACATAAAAGAAACGGTTTTCTCCAGTAATATAGCCGTATTTGAGATCGATTTCCCACAGACGATTTGAAGCAGTAATTTCATGGTTTCGTGCCAGTCGTCTGGGGTGCTTTGCTTTAAGTTTACGCTGAGGTTTCAGCATATCCAGTTCTTTACACAAACGATATACTTTCTTTTTATTGATGATAAGCTGGTATTTCCGTCTGAGCGCCCAGGTTAATTTGTGGTAACCATAGTATTCTCCTTCAGCAAAGATGAGTTCACAAAGCCATTCTTTAACCTGTTCATTGCTTACAAATCTGCCATCGTTAGTGCAGGTACTTGCTGTTGTCGGGTGGCCGCCTCTGTGATTAGGTGCAGAAATTGGATGTTTCAAATGGTAATAGTATGTTGAGCGGCTAAGTCCGACCAATCGCAATACAAGGGTTTTACGATATCCTCTTGATATCCATTTGTTGGATATATCTACTTTATCTTGTATTGTGGGTTCGTTTTTTTTACAAGATCCTTAAGAATGGCTATTTCAAGGTCTTTTTCGCCCAGCAACTTTTTGAGTTTCTCGTTTTCAGATTCTAATGCTTTAGCGCTTTGATTATATGGTCCGATTCTAACAGGGATTGGTCCCATTCCAATACTATTGTGATTCTTATGTTCTCTAACCCAACGACTGACCATGTTGGCAGATAAATCGTTTTTCCGGGCCACAATAGCGGCATTGCCAACTTCCAGAGATTCTTTAACAATCTGATCTTTAAATTCTTGTGAGTACCTTTTACGTTGCATATTGCCCCCTCCTGTTTTAAAAGGTACCAGATTAAGATACTTTGTCCAAGTCGGTTAGGGGGCTAAATA
>NZ_BBCE01000049.1 GCF_001311885.1 Syntrophomonas palmitatica JCM 14374
AAAAGCAGGAGAAAGATTTCATTCGAGACAAGAAGAATGGAAAACTCTCGCGCAAGGTCAAGATAAGAAGGGCGTATGGTGGATGCTAGGTGCCAGGAGGCGACGAAGGACGCGGCAAGCAGCGAAATGCCACGGGGAGCTGCAAGCGAGCATGGATCCGTGGATATCCGAATGGGGGAACCCAATAGAGGCGAACCTCTATTATCCCCACCTGAATATATAGGGTGGGAGAAGCCAACCCGGTGAATTGAAACATCTTAGTAACCGGAGGAAAAGAAATCAAGCGAGATACCCCAAGTAGCGGCGAGCGAACGGGGAGGAGCCCAAACCATATATGTGTAAGCCTGCAAGCGTTGCATATGTGGGGTTGAGGGGCTGGCAGGGTGTAGTTGCAGATACATCGAAGAGTTACAAAACCCATTGTTTAGGCGAACGTTTCTGGAAAGTCAGGCCACAGAGAGTGAAAGCCTCGTAGCCGAAAAGCAATGGACTCTTAGCCGTGACCCCGAGTACCGCCGGACACGTGGAACCCGGTGGGAAGCAGGGAGGACCACCTTCCAAGGCTAAACACTACCTGGCAACCGATAGCGGACAGTACCGTGAGGGAAAGGTGAAAAGCACCCCGGGAGGGGAGTGAAAGAGAACCTGAAACCATATGCTTACAAACAGTAGGAGCACTATTTATCCTTTAGGGGATAAAGTGTGACTGCGTACCTTTTGTAGAATGGGCCAGCGAGTTACGATATCATGCGAGGTTAAATCTATAGAGGATGGAGCCGTAGCGAAAGCGAGTCTTAATAGGGCTATATAGTATGATGTTGTAGACCCGAAACCGGGTGATCTATCCATGGCCAGGGTGAAGTTTTGGTAACACAAAATGGAGGCCCGAACCAGAGTGCGTTGAAAAGTACGTGGATGAGTTGTGGATAGGGGTGAAATGCCAATCGAACCCGGAGATAGCTGGTTCTCCCCGAAATAGCTTTAGGGCTAGCGTTATATGATGCCTTATGGGGGTAGAGCACTGGTTAGGCTAGGGGCCTTCACCGGTTACCGAACCATCCCAAACTGCGAATACCATAAGGTTAATATAGCAGTCAGACTATGGGTGACAAGGTCCATAGTCGAGAGGGAAACAGCCCAGACCAACAGCTAAGGTCCCAAAATCTATGCTAAGTGGGAAAGGAAGTAGAGTTGCACAGACAGCCAGGATGTTGGCTTAGAAGCAGCCACCATTTAAAGAGTGCGTAATAGCTCACTGGTCAAGTGGCTCTGCGCCGAAAATGTAACGGGGCTAAGCATAGTACCGAAGCTTTGGATT
>NZ_BBCE01000050.1 GCF_001311885.1 Syntrophomonas palmitatica JCM 14374
TATACTGCTCCCAGGTAGTGAGACACACAGAGGTAAAAAATAAGCTAAACTAAGAACATGGAAAAGAGAAATCGTTACACAGCTGAATTCAAGGCCAAGGTTGTATTAGAACTACTACGAGAAGAATCGACCCTGAACCAGGTGGCCGCCAAATACCAGTTGAATCCGCAAATGCTCAGCCAGTGGAAGAGCGACTTTGTTAAGAATGCCTCTGTTGTCTTCGAACGTAACAAGGACGAGGCCGGGAAACTCAAAAAAGAGATGGAGGAAAAAGAATCCCGTTATCAACAGATCATCGGTCAGCAATCTTATGAGATTGACTGGCTCAAAAAAAAATCTGGCCTCAAGTAGTACAACAGATATTCGGAAAACCATGGCGGACCCTGGAAACCATCGCATCAGCCTTACAAGGCAGGCCTATCTATTGACCGTTAATCGGAGTAGCCTTTATCGGCAGCCACCTACAAACCAATGGTCACAGACAGCCCTCGATGATATGCGGCTAATCGATGAAATCTATACCAAATGCTCCTTTTACGGATACCGCAGAATTACTGCGGAAATGCAAGCCAAGGGGCGCCAGATAAATCGCAAGCGAGTCCGCAGACTTATGGGTATAATGGGGATTCAGGGAATCTGTCCCGGTCCCAACCTTAGTAAGCGATTACATGCTAAATATGTATACCCCTATCTGCTGAGAAATCTAAAGGTTGACCATCCAGATCAGGTATGGGCCGTGGATATCACTTACATACGTATGCGCCAGGGATTCATGTATCTATTCGTTATTATAGATCTTTACAGCCGCTATATAGTGGACTACGAATTAAGCACCAGTATGGATCGTTATTGGGTGCTGGAATGCCTTAAAAGAGCATTCCAGCACCGCAAGCCGGAAATCATCAACAGTGATCAAGGTAGCCAGTTTACCAACCAGGACTATATCGAACTTCTTCAGAACGAAGGGATCAAGATCTCCATGGACGGGAAGGGGCGTGCCCTGGACAACATCTTTGTTGAGCGCTTCTTCCGAACGCTCAAGTACGAAAACATTTATCTCAATGAGTACGAAACCCCGAAATCCCTGCGCAAAGGGCTAAACCAATATATTAGGTTTTACAATGAACAGCGGCTCCATGGGTCGCTTGAATATAGATGCCCCATTGATTTCTACCATCAGAACCTTGCCCAATTAGCATCTTAAGAAGAGGAGGGACACATTTAGCTTATTCTTTTTAGAAATGTGTCTTGACAATGGGGGGCACTATA
>NZ_BBCE01000051.1 GCF_001311885.1 Syntrophomonas palmitatica JCM 14374
CAATCTGTGCAAATCTGTGTGAATCTGTGGCTAAAAAATAAAATAAAAAAAGAGGAAAGGTGAGAGCGACAGATGGCAAAGGCGAAATTTGAGAGGACGAAGCCGCATCTTAACATTGGGACCATAGGTCATATAGACCACGGCAAGACATCATTGACAGCGGCAATCACACTGACTTTATCCAAAACCGGTCAGGCCAAGGCCACGTCCTATGATGAAATTGACAAGGCGCCGGAAGAAAGAGAAAGAGGCATAACCATCAACACCGCCCATGTAGAGTATGAAACAAACAACCGGCATTATGCCCATGTAGACTGCCCGGGTCATGCAGACTACATAAAGAACATGATTACCGGGGCAGCACAGATGGACGGAGCCATACTGGTGGTATCAGCCGCCGATGGTCCGATGCCGCAGACCAGGGAACACATTCTCCTGTCGAGACAGGTAGGAGTACCCTACATCGTAGTATTCATGAACAAAATCGACATGGTAGATGATGAAGAACTATTAGAACTGGTAGACATGGAAGTAAGAGACCTGTTAAACTTCTATGAATTTCCCGGAGACGATATACCAGTAGTAAAAGGCTCAGCCCTCAAAGCGCTGGAATGCGGATGCGGCAGCAGAGAATGCGAATGGTGCGGACACATTTGGGAACTGATGGACGCGGTAGACGAATATGTGCCCCAGCCGCAGAGAGCGACCGACAAACCGTTTTTAATGCCGATAGAAGACGTATTCACCATAACAGGGCGCGGTACCGTAACCACAGGCAGAGTAGAAAGAGGGCAGGTCAAAGTCGGGGACGAAGTAGAAATAGTAGGCATGAGAGAAGCCACGCGCAAGACGGTATGCACCGGGGTAGAAATGTTTAGAAAACTATTAGACTATGCAGAAGCCGGGGACAACATCGGTACCCTGTTAAGAGGCGTAGACCGGAAAGAAGTAGAGCGAGGCATGGTATTAGCCAAGCCCGGTTCGATCAAACCGCACACCAAATTCATGGCGGAAGTCTACGTATTGACCAAAGAAGAAGGCGGCAGGCACACCCCGTTCTTTGGCGGATACAGGCCGCAGTTTTATTTCCGCACCACAGACGTGACCGGAGTAATCAAGCTTCCTGAAGGGGTAGAAATGGTAATGCCCGGAGACAACATCCAGATGGCGATAGACCTTATAACCCCGATCGCCATAGAAGAAGGCTTGCGTTTCGCTATCCGCGAAGGCGGCAGAACCGTCGGCGCAGGCGT
>NZ_BBCE01000052.1 GCF_001311885.1 Syntrophomonas palmitatica JCM 14374
CGTTATCTGCGGTTATGGGTTCCTCTTTGGTTGTGCCGTCGCTGTAGGTGCCCTTTACTTCCATGCCTGTAATGTCCAGGGGTTCGCCCACGGTATACACCAGTTTATCTGCCTGTTTGGTGATGGCGATGCTCTGCAGGGTTGCTGCGGGTGCGGCATTGATTTTGATACTTAATTCCTTGGTGTCGCTGCCTGCTGCGTTGCTAGCTTTAACGGTAAAAGTATAGGTTCCGGCAGTCATCGGGGTTCCCGAGATAACGCCACCATCTGTGAGCGAAAGCCCCTCAGGCAGATCGCCGCTCTCTTTGCTCCAGGTTATCGGCGTATCGCCTGTGGCCGCCAGAGTCTGGCTGTATAAAGTACCTTCCGTGCCGCCCGGCAGACTACCTGTGGTAATGGCCGGTGCTGCGGGTGCCTGTATTATGGTTACGGTGTAGGTGGTGCTCTTATCTCCCACTGTTACTGTCAGTACCTGTCCTTCCGCCGGGGCGCTGCTGTCAAAGCCGGTTACGTTATCTGCGGTTATGGGTTCCTCTTTGGTTGTGCCGTCGCTGTAGGTGCCCTTTACTTCCATGCCTGTAATGTCCAGGGGTTCGCCCACGGTATACACCAGTTTATCTGCCTGTTTTGTGATGGCGATGCTCTGCAGGGTTGCTGCGGCTGCTTAAGTACTGTCAGGGTGAAGGCCTTGGGTTCACTGACTCCATTGCTGGATATGGTAGCTGTTAATGTTACTACTGCGTCTCCGCATGAGAATGATGGCCTGGTTACCTCGCCGCTGTTGCTTATCACAGCTGTATTACTGGACACCCATGTGATGGCGGAATTGTAAACTGATCCTGTTGTTGCAAGGGTCAGGTTCTGTGTTACTGAGCTTGCGCTGTCGCCTGCCGCAAAGCCAATCTCAAGCGCCGCCTTGTCCGCCGTCACTTTTTCCTCATCGGTCGGAGAATTCAATGTCCATTGCCATTGCAACACCGGATAGGAAGTTCCTTCCGTAATGTGCCAGATACCG
>NZ_BBCE01000053.1 GCF_001311885.1 Syntrophomonas palmitatica JCM 14374
TTATGGAGTGCTTCTTGGCATTCCCGGTACGGTGAAGCCATTGTTCGAATTCTTCATTCCACACCCATTGTTCGGTATACTGCCGGTATTTGGCGAAGTTATATTTAAAGTATTTTACTACTGCCTCAATTCGGCCTTTACTGGGGGATCCCCCTTTCTGCACAGGTAAATATCTAATTTCTCACTTTGCCGAAAGGCTTCAAATTCTTTAGTGTAGATAATATCTCCATAATTCTCATTAACGGCAATTAGTCGGTCCTGGTCAAATACCAGTTCTCTGGGCTTACCTCCCATCCATTCAAAACAGGAACGGATGGCATTTACCATGTCCCGGGCATCAGGCGGGTATGAAAACCATACCCCGTATTTATATCGGGAATGGGAGAGTACAAAACCTATACAGTAAAGCTTCTGGTATCGTCTTGTCCGAATATTTTCTACTGATATGCTGCCAATATCTACTTGCATCTGCAGCCCCATGGGTGGATCCGGTATTGCTTCATACTCCCGCTCACTCGCAGCAGGCTTTATATCATAATCAATACGTAAGATGCGAATATACCTTCTAACACTATTTTCTGCGAGTTGCAGATTGTATTTTTCTTTAAGCCAGTCATGTATTTGAGCTGCGGTAATTTCCGGATAAGTCCTTAGCCAGGATAAAATCAGATCTTTGTGCTGCTCAAGACTGGATTTCTTGGCCGGTTGAAGTATCTTTTCATGATACTCATCCGGGGTCATGTCCCAGTATTTTTTTACTGTAGTTCGATGGATTTCCAGAGTTCTAGCTACTTGTCGCTGCGAAAAGCCTTCGCTTCTCATTGTCTGAATTTTGCTGTACATTTGCCACCTCTTAGTCATTTTTAACCTCCCATGCTATTTCTTTTGGTAATGAAACCACTCAAGATAATAGCATGTTGGTTGTGCTATTCCCATTATTGACTTTTATTAGTGGCACACTTTTCATTAGCGTTTTTGGTACACTTTATTTTAGCGTTTACA
>NZ_BBCE01000054.1 GCF_001311885.1 Syntrophomonas palmitatica JCM 14374
TAGAATCTTCCGATACCTATACGGTGATGTTGACGGCAAGAATCCCGATCAGTACAAAAGAAGAGCTTGATGCGGTGCGCAACAATCTTCCGGGTCACTATATATTGCTGAACGACATCGACTTAGGAGGCGCAAATTGGGAGCCTTACGGCAGTTTTTCAGGAAGCTTCGATGCAAACGGACACACCATATATAACTTTAATATCAATAAAAGTAGTTCAAACAATGTCGGTTTTTTCAGCGTTATCGAAGCAGGTGCGGAAGTAAAGAACCTGACCCTAAAGAATTATGTCGTTACCGGCCGCGAGTATGTGGGCGGCCTGGCGGGTAAAAATTTCGGACGCATCACCGGCTGCAGCGCCGAGGGCAGTGTTGCCGGCAGCTATCACCAGGTCGGCGGCCTGGCGGGCTATAATGAAGGTACCATCGAAAACAGCCATGCCACCGGCAGCGTGACCGGCGAAGGATCAAATAATGTCGGCGGTCTTGTAGGGTATAACAAAGGAGGAACGATTACCGGCTGTTATGCCACAGGAGATGTGTACAGCCAATGGGTGCGAGTTGGCGGTCTGGCCGGATTAAACGAAAACGGAAAAATAACTGCGAGTTATGCCGCAGGGAATGTGAGCAGCAAAGACAATTCCTTAGGGGGCTTGGCAGGCGCAAACTCTGGCATTGGGACCATAGCCGACTGCTATGCCACCGGCAGCGTTACAAATCAGAACGCGGCTAAGTCTTCTATCGGCGGTTTGGTGGGAGAAAATTCCGGGACCGCTTCCATCACCAATTGCTATGCAATCGGAGCCGTATCCGGCGGTGCCAATTATATGGGCGGCCTGGTGGGTAAAAATAGCAGCAGCGGTTCCATCAGCAGATCATATTACAACACCGAAACCTGCGGAGCCGGTGCCGATAATGGGATAGGCACAGGAAAAACCACAACGGAGCTGAAGCAGCAGGCAACCTTTGCCGGATGGAATTTTATCAACGG
>NZ_BBCE01000055.1 GCF_001311885.1 Syntrophomonas palmitatica JCM 14374
TATCACACAGGTCGGGGTAACAATGGAGTTGCCCTTTTCACCGCCATTGAACCTGGTCTGCGGCGGAACCTTGACCGGAAAGCCCAGGAACTCCAAGGGGAACTTCATAACAAAGATAATATCATTGACTCCAAAACGGAAGATGTCTTTTACCCAGCTGACAATGCCTTTGAAGTCAAACAGCACGAAAATTACTATAAAAATGGTCATACCAACAGCCGCAATCCGGTGCACCAGGTTGGCGCCGTTGAATCCGCCGAATACCGGAGCTAAAAAGTCCATGCCGTCCATGAAAATCAACAAACCGGTAAACAGGCACAGCAAAAACGTAACCGTATGGCCCCAGTGGGTCATGCGGGACACGAAGTTAAAACGTTCTACCCGGGGTAGATCTTCACGATATTCAGGAATTAAAGCCATTATTCATGCCCCCCTTCCACGTGTTCGCCATGTTTGTTGGCTAAAAGCCTGGTGGTTACGAAGCTGACTGCGGAACCTGCCAGGGCTACCGGAATCAGCCAGCCAAAGTACGGCTGTACCCAGTTCTGCCAGAAGCCCACGGTGCCGGACACCTTGGGATTTACCGGCAGACCGAATTTATCCGGGGTGTCGGTTAAAACATACAGGTTGTTCAATCCGCCCAGTTCCAGCTTGCCGTAAATGGTGGCGCGCGGGAAACCATGAGCCCGCAGGAATTTTACTCTCGCTTCTGCTTTTTGCAGGAGTTCATCCCTGTCGCCAAATGTTAAGGCGCCGCTGGGGCAGGTGCGGGCGCAAGCAGGTGTCAGACCAGCTTCTACCCGGTCGGCGCACAGGGTACACTTGGTAACTTTGTCCTCTCTCTTCCGGTATTTCGGAATTTC
>NZ_BBCE01000056.1 GCF_001311885.1 Syntrophomonas palmitatica JCM 14374
ACATTGACGATCAACAACGGCGATACGGCAGGACTTGTGGTGCAATACGACGACAGTTATACGGGGGAAAGGTCCGGAACATGGTCGGTTGCCGACAGTACCATCGTCTCGGTGGAAGAAAACAACACCGCGCCCATAACTATTAACCCGAAACATACCATACCCGGCACTATCGGGGCGAAGGTGACCGGCAAAAAGCCCGGCACCACCACGGTTACATTCACCAATACCGCTACCGGCATGAGCCGGGATTGCAGTGTTACAGTCATTCCTGCTTTTAAAATCACTCCGGACCCGTTGACAGTGTACACTGACGAAACAGGCAGCCTGGCTGTGACTTATGACACCGGCTACAAAGGCCAAGGTTTGGAAGCTGGTCGGTTGACGACAGCACCATCGCATCCATAGACCAGAACGGCGTTGTGACCGGTAAAAAAGCCGGAACAGCCATTGTAACCTATGCTGGCGGCACAGCACCCGCAGCCTCCGCAGGCGGGAAGGGGAACGGAGTGAACATTGAAACAACGATCCAAAAGAAGTCAGCATACGATATCGTCAAGACCGCATCTGTAGTGGTGAAGCCGGGAACATTCACGGTAACCTTTGACCCGAACGGCGGCAGCCCGAAGCCGGAAAGCGTAACTGTCAGGCACGATAGCACAGTGGCCAGGCCTGGTGACCCTTCGCTCAGCGGTAAGCAATTTATGGGCTGGTTTACTGCCCCGCAAGGAGGCTTAGTGCAGTCTGGAAACGGTATCTTGACAAATTATAAAATA
>NZ_BBCE01000057.1 GCF_001311885.1 Syntrophomonas palmitatica JCM 14374
ACGGCGTAATGGCTGAAGTGGGTGGTAGAGAAGGTCACTGTACCGGTGGCCGCATCGTATCGCCCGTTGGGCACACAAACCGTGCTGCCGCTGCCGTCGATATACCAAATCACAATGGCTTCGGGATTTTCAAGTTCTTCCGCCGTCGGCGTGTAGGGGATGGATACCGCCACAGGCGCAGACGGGTTGTTCCATTCGGTTTGTTTGCCGTTTAGCGTCAGGGTTAGCTGAATGACTGGCCGGTCGCCGATGGCTGTTTGCACTTCAGCAGGTAAGCCGGACCTGTCTCCCTAACCGATCGTAATGCCCGCGCTCGTTCCGTTTGCTTCGGACATCCCGGCCAGCATGCCGGACGGGATAGTTACGCTGCTGCGGGGTCGAGAAGGTAAGCGCTCCTTCCCCTTGTGGGCTGGACAGAGAATCGGCAGGTATTCCCAGGGTATAAGAATTCACGCCGGGAATGGAAGGTACCGTAAGGACCGTTGTTTGTGTGCCGGTAAAAATGTCTTTCGCAATGGTTCCCCGAATCTATTGTCGCATTGCCCGTTTTCGTATCGACATTAGTGGGCAAGCTGGTTTGTGATGTGCTGGTTCCCGCAACAGCAACTTCATACGTCGGGGCAGCAGGAGTACTGCTGCTGCTACTGCTGATGCCGCCTCCTCCGGTTCCGCCGCTGCCGCCGCCACCTCCGCCTCCGGTTCCGCCGCCGCCGCCTGTATTGTTTGACGCCGCATTGATGGTTACTGTA
>NZ_BBCE01000058.1 GCF_001311885.1 Syntrophomonas palmitatica JCM 14374
CACCGTAACCATAAAAGCTGCGCCTGCGGTTACCTATACCGTAACCTTTGACAAAAACGGCGGAGATACAGAAGCGGATCCCGCAAGCAAAACAGTGGAGTCCGGCGGAAACGTAGGCACACTGCCGACGCCTCCGACAAGAACAAGCTGCACCTTTGCCGGGTGGAACACGGAGGCGAATGGCAGCGGAGATATATTTACCGCGGCTACAAAAGTCACCTCCGACATTACAGTGTATGCCCAGTGGACATTGATTCCGCCTACCGATGCAGAAAAAGTAGCGGCGGACAAGACAGTACTTGAGATTGGCTTCGCTCCTGGCGACAGCGCAAGCTCAGTAACCCAGAACCTGAATCTCACAGTAACAGGAGCGGTATATGGCTCCACCATCACATGGATATCTAACAATATAGATGTAATAAGCAATAACGGCGAGGTAACCCGACCGTTGTACGCAAGCGGAGACGCAGCAGTAACATTAACAGCTACCATATCCAGCAATGGAGTCAGTGAACCCAAGGCCTTCACCCTGACGGTACTTAAGCGGGCGCAAGTGACCCTGCAGAGCATCGCCATCACCAAAACAGGCAGACAAACTGGTGTATACCGTGGGCGAACCCCTGGACATTACAGGCATGGAAGTAAAGGCACTTACAGTGACGGTTCCAGCAAAAATGAAACTATAACAACAACCAACG
>NZ_BBCE01000059.1 GCF_001311885.1 Syntrophomonas palmitatica JCM 14374
AAAGTACATGCCCGATATTTCGGATCCGGCACGTATGTGCCGGGCTTTTAATAGACACAGATTAACGCAGACTTAATATGATTTACGCAGATTATTTAACCTGCCATATTCTCTACGGTCTGTTTCTATTATAAAATCTAACTTAGATCCACACATTTTATATTTATTATCTTTTAAATATCTGTGTGTATCTGGGGCTAAATTTAAAATGGTGGAGATGAGGAGACTCGAACTCCTGACCCCCTGCTTGCAAGGCAGGTGCTCTCCCAGCTGAGCTACACCCCCGCGAAGTGGAACGTGTGACGTTGCGCAGGCTTAAATAATAAAATCGGCTGCGCCGATTTATTCTTACCTCGAACTTGTCACTTCTCACATCATAATAATGGTGGGCCTAGATGGACTTGAACCATCGACCTCACGCTTATCAGGCGTGCGCTCTAACCTACTGAGCTATAGGCCCACGATTAAATTGCAACACGGATTCTTCATCTGTGTTAAATCTTGTGGCTAAATTTACAAAAACAAGAACAGCAGATTTAAAATGTGCGTTATCGACCATAGTTTCGGAAGTCAAAGGGCTGATACCGGAA
>NZ_BBCE01000060.1 GCF_001311885.1 Syntrophomonas palmitatica JCM 14374
TCCATCCGCATTCCTGGCTTTGAATGTCAGATTTGTTGTTTCCGGTGTTTGCGGAGTGTAAGTATAGCTGGCACTGGCTGCCGTAAAGGCGCCATTGTTCACGGATACCAGATAAGTCAATGTACCCCCATTTGGATCCTTAAATATGTTGTTCAGATTCAGGGTATAGGGAGAGCCCATAATTACTTCTGCCGTTACTTGGGAAGGAACTCCCGCCTTGAGCACCGGCTTATCCTCTACTATCAGCGTAAAGAGCTGGGTAGCGTCAGGCTCTATTCCATTGACGGCAGTAACCTTAAAAGTATATGTTCCTACAGGCAAGTTACCGTTAATGGTCATCTCTCCGGTTGAACTATCGATACTTACGCCTGCAGGGGCATCGGTAATGGAATAGGAATACACCGGTGGTACACCGATGGCCGTTACCAGGAACGTACCTCCTATCACGCTGCCTACTTTATAGCTGTTCGCGCTGGCGATTCTGGGTGCAGCAGTAGTCTGCCATTGCAGTACCGGATAGGAAGTTCCTTCCGTAATGTGCCAGATACCA
>NZ_BBCE01000061.1 GCF_001311885.1 Syntrophomonas palmitatica JCM 14374
GGAGGAGACAGGTTTTCTTGTTTTTGCTTATTGCCTTATGGATAATCATGTCCACCTATTGGCCAGAGAGAGTACGGAAGGGCTGGCAACGATGATGAAACGGATCAATGCCAGCTATGCCTACTACTTCAATCAAAAATACCACCGGGTGGGACATCTCTTCCAAGATCGTTTCAAAAGTGAGCCTGTTGATGACAACACATATTTGCTGGCTGTTATTCGTTACATCCATAACAATCCGGTTAAAGCAGGGTTAGTGGAAAAACCAGAGCAGTACCGGTGGAGCAGTTACACCAGTTACCTTTTTCCGCATGAGCCAGAAGCAAAGATGGTGGATACAGAATTCATCCTATCCATGATGGCAAATGACCAGCAAACAGCAATAAAAGAATTCAAGAGGTTTTCTATGGAGAATGATGAACGTGAGTTTCTGGACATAGAAGAAGGAAGTGTCTGGACTATTGAAGAAGGTTTCTCCTATCTTGATGAATACCTGACAAAACGATGGCCAGGGAAAAGCCTGCC